>CAYRXT010000015.1:0-49081 GCA_964428315.1 uncultured Planctomycetales bacterium | reverse complement strand
TTTCGCTTTTTAAACGATTCGGCATCGAGCCCCTTTCAGGGCGAGATGCCTTTTCTCTTGCCCCTCGCCCTGAATAAATCCTCGAAGGGCTCGGGATTAATTCGCCCTTCCCACTTACGTTCATTCCATTCCGTAAGTGCGGGCCTCATTAACGCTACTCCCCGAATCGTTTCGCTTTTTAAACGATTCGGCATCGAGCCCCTTTCAGGGCGAGATGCCTTTTCAGTTGTCCCACACCCTGAATCAATAGTCGGAGGGCAAAGGGTTAATCCCTTCCGGCCGGCAGTATCATAGCATGCGCCCTTTCTCTTTTCAAACAAAGACTGGGGCCTGTCCCCTGGCCTGCCGCCCAAAAGGGACAGATCTTCCCTTCCCTTTATTTTTTGCCTGCTATATAATTGATCGATGCGGCGGAAAATACTGATTATCCTCTTTGCGGCACTTTTTCTGGCGGCCGGCCTGCTGGTCTACCTCAATCACACCTATTTCCCGGGGCCGTTCAGGGACAGGCTTACGACACATCTTGAGGCCAGACTCAAACGGCCCGTCACCGTCGGGGCCGTTTATTTTGTCCCTTCCAAGGGTTTTGTCCTCAAACATCTCACCGTCCGGGACAAGGCCCCCGGGGCCCCGCCGGTCTTCAGCGCGCGGGAACTCTCGGCCCACGTCATCCCCCTTGGGTTCGGCAGACAGCCCAGACTGCTTGTGTACCGCCTCTTAATCCGCGGGCCCTTTATCCGCCTCCACAGAGACAGCGCCGGCGAGTGGAACGTGCGGGAACTGCTCGAAAACCTCAGTCCCTCCGGCGGCCGGCCGGCATGGCGGGTGCGTCTGGCCGGAGGACGCATCATTGCCGGGGAGGCAGAGGTCACCGACGATGTGCCCTCGCCTTCCGTGACACAAAACGCGCGGGATGTCCGCGCGCGTTTCGGGCTCACGGCCCGTCAAGGCCTTCACCTGCGCCTGGAAGGGGCGCTCGAGGGGGACCAGAAAACGGTGCCCGTATGGATCGCGGGACAGTTCCATTTTCCGGGTCAAACCTTTAAAGGACACGCGCGGCTGCGCGGCCTTCCGATCGGCGGATACTGGAGGGCTTATTCTCCCCGGGGAGGTCCGTCCATCGACCGGGGGGTCCTTGCGCGGGCGCGTTGCGACATCCTCTATGAAAACGGCGTCTGGCATTTCAACGGCGAAGCGGATGTCCGGGGACTGGTCCTCCGGATCAGGGACCGAGAATTCCGCGGGGACCCGGGCCTCGATTTCGCCCTGCGCCTCGATCCTTCCGCCGACAAAAAGCTTCTCTACAAGGGATCCGCCGTGTTGCGGGATGCCTCGCTGAGCGGCCTCCCCCGTTTCGATACCGTTAAACATATACGCGGGACCGTCGATTTTAAGACAGGCCGTATGACAAGCAGCCGGATCGACGCGCAGACCGCCGAAGGCATACCTTTTACGCTCAGGGGCGTCTGGCGTTTTTTGCCTGATCCTTTCGTCTCCGTCAAGATCGAATGTTCAACGGCGCTGGAAAACGTCCTGCTGCGTTATCCGGAACTGGCAAACCGGTGGCAGGTGTCGGCCTCCGGCCCCTCAACCTGGCGCGTGGGATTCCGCGGCCGCCCGGGGGATTACAAAAACGCGAACTGGCAATGCCTTCTTTCTCTCGACGGTGCGCAGCTCCGCCTGCCGCGTCTGCCCCGCCCTCTTTCGAATGTGTCAGGAAAACTGCGCCTCGCTCCAGGCCGGATCGCATGGGAGGAAATCAGCGCGGATTATGACAACAATCCCCTCAGGACAAACGGGACGATCGAGGGCAAAGACACCCGCCGTGCCGGTTTTTCCCTCACCGCGGATGATCTTGATCTGGGCACTCTCAGTGAACTGGCCCGACACTTATGGCCGGAAATACAGTACACGGCGGCCGGACGGGCGGATGCCGTTATCCGCTGGGACGGCGGGCTCGGCGGGTCCGTCAGGCAGAATCTGACATTCCGGGCAGATCTGAAAAACGCCTTGATCACCGATCCCGCCGCGGATATCACCGTCCACGGACTTAACGGGCATATCCATTTCGCGAAGGATATCTTAACGTGGAAAGACCTGAAAGGCGTCTTCCGCGATAAGGCCTTCCTGACGAACGGGTCGCTGTCCGGCCTCCGCGATCCTCTGGTGTCCCTCTCTGTTAACACGGATATCCTGTCGGGGAAGGCGGAGTTCAAAGTATCGGACAAGGACCTTGCGTTCCATTCCGCGGCGGGACGATGGCGGAACTCCCGTTTCGAACTGAAGGGCAGGATCCGGCGGCCTCTCAACCGGCAATCACGCCTCGTTATCAGCGGTCAATGCGATCTGGACATGAAAGACCTGACCGCTCTCCTGCCGGCCCGGCGCAGGCAGATAGAATCCCTCCGTCCGGAAGGCCGTGTCATTTTTAACGGATCGCTTGAAGGGAACATAACGGACTGGCGGGGCTGCTTGATCTCGGCAAAGGGACAAAGCGGCGACCTGACCCTGAAGGATCAACGGTTCAGGTCCGTCGATGTTGAGATCGAACAAGGGGGCCGGCGCCTGAAGGCCCTCGAGATAACCGCCGGGTGGCTCGGCGGGACGCTAGACACGGTCCTTTCGGCGGACTGGAAAGATCCCTCTCTCCCCGCCTCCATAGAGGCCCGGCTGGCGGACATCGACCTGGAGGGACTCAAAGAGACCGCCTTCGCGAAAGGCAAGGACATCGCCGGCCGGCTGTCTCTGCAGTTTACGGGGTCATCCCCCCTGCGTGACCTCAAGAAGCTCGAGGGTAATGGCCGGATCGACATCAAGGAAGGCCGTCTCTGGGAAATGAACCTCCTTAAGGGCCTGGGCCAGTTCCTCTTTATACCGGAATTCCGCGATATCGTCTTTAAGGAAGCGTCCGGCACCTTCCGGGTCGACAAACAGCGGGTGGTGACCCACGACCTCGTGTTAACGAGCGACCCGGTGGTATTCCTCTGCCGGGGATGGGCAAACTTCGAAGGCCGTTTGAGCTTCGGGATCTTTTCGCGCTTCAGCCGGGAGGCGATCGCCCGTTCCTCTTCATTGAAAAAGATCTTCACCTCGATCGTTACCTCGTCGGACGACTACCTCACCATCCGCCTGACAGGGACCCTCCAGCGGCCGCGCTACCTCGTCGTCCCCGCCTCCGTCGACCTCCTCAGGCGCACCACCGACATGCTGATGAAGGGGATTTATAATATTTTTGAGTAGGAGGCGGCCCGGCCTTTTCCCACAAAACTGACGGGCATTATAAACCCTTCGAGAATCTATGTATTATATCCGCCCTCTTTGGGTTCGTCCACGGGGGGAAGCGACCCGCGGGTCACTTTATTCGCGTCCGGCGGGCGTTCGCCCTCATCCAGCCCGAGGAATATCCGCAGACTGCCGACGGGCACGATATTGAAAATCATCGGCACGAAACCGTCTATGGGCAGGGTCTCCAGTTCCCGCATATCGACCTGCGGCACCTCGATCCCCCTTCCCCGGATCTCAAGGTTCACCGCGTCGGGATTAAAGTCGATACCGCCGGTGTTGGCGGTATAATCTGCTGATCGCCCCTTTTTCGAATCAAGGCGTTCATCGCGGCTCAGGACCATGACTGGAATCTTCTGGTCATAACTCCCGCTTGATAAAAGATCAGTGGAAAAAACTTCATTTGTCTCTTCTTGCAATATATTATCAGGAAGTGAACTCAAATACTCCATCCCTTGAAGACGGTAAGGCTTATAAACAATCTTTCCCCGGGATTTAACTTTACCCCATAACTGGTTCGCACCCTTAAGTTGTGAAAACAGACGTGTCTCAATTTGCGGGGAGGGATTAATAAACAACAAGCTGGAAAAAAAACGATCGGGGAAATAATTCATAATATCCGTTAGAAAATCCCCCTGAAGGATAACTGCGTTATCGGGAAAGCCCGTCTGATCCGCCGGAGCTTTCAAATCAAGCCCTATAAAAGCCGTGCCTTTAGTTTTTTCCGCAAACTGTTGCAGAAATGCCCCGTTATCACATCCCACATCCAGGACAATGTTGTCATAGCTCGTCAATATCTCGTCAAGCTTCTTAAGGACTTCGGGGGTATTGCCTGATCCTCTCTCTAGGATGCTCATTAGTCGCGTCTGCCATCCGTTATCGTCGATATCCTGCACATTATCCGCCATAAATTCATCGCCGGGCGGTCTTGCCGCGGGCTCCGTTGGATTTCCCCCGTCGTTGGAGATATCAACAGACACTTCCCGCCCCTCGCGGGAAAAAGTTCCCGCGGCAATATCCGCGAGCAGCGCCTCCTGATATCTTACCGCGTCCTCATGAGAACGCGAAACACCTTCGGCCGGGAGGCCCCTTCTTTCATAGCCCAAACCCAAAGCATCCAAGGTTCGGGGAGACATCTTTCCGGATTGCACTTTTCCCTCTTTATCATAAGTCACTTGGTTTTCAATGGGCACTTCCGTGCCGAATCCGTACCGGAAAACCATCTTCTGGGTTGCCAGCACCTCATCATCCTGCAGTGTTTCCAGAAGGGCGTCGGTCAGCTCCTGCCCGGTCAAGCCCTTATCCGCTTCCGCGCGCAGGCCGGAAAGGATGTCCCAACGCTCCTGCGCGAAGGCCAGTTTGACGTCCGGCTCTTCTTCAGATGCATATTGACTGAACGCGTCAAATTCTTCCTGTGTACGGCTGGTCAATACCATCACCAGAGGATATAAAAAAGGATGTTTATTTACGGTCTTCAGCCGCTGACCAAACTCCTGTCTTGTCCCCCGTTCATGATGTATGAATTCGATATCGGACACTAGCCTGCCGTCCGACACAGAATAAGTGCCGACACTGCCCCTGAACCCGGCCGACATATCTTCAAAAATATATTGGACGCCGACATGCCTGTCTTTTTCGGTTTCCAGTGTAACACTCACTAGCTCATCCAGCCCCAGCGCCCTGAACATCAGGTCGGCGGCAAGAGCCGCGTTCGCCGCCAGGAGGTCGCAGTCCCCCCGGCATTTTTTCTGCGTCACCTTGTCTTCAAGCGGACACGTCAGCAGGGAACGGAACAGCTCCGGATACGCGTAAGGATCCTTTGTGGAAAAGACGTATCCTTCATCCTGTTCGGCGTAAGACACCCCCAGCGTTCCGGCATAACCCGTCAAATGTTTGTTCGTCTGCATGACGGCCCATATCAGTTTCAGCCGCTCCATGAAATCCTCATTTTGTCCCGCTGCAAGGCGTGTATTACTCAAAATGTCCCCTCTCCAGACAAGAAAGCTTTCGGGATCCCGATTGACGATAAACTCCACCACGTTGGGCGTGAAAAACCGCCGGATCTCTTCGTTGAACGACGCGGCGGGCTTGACGCCCATGGCCGGGAAAGTGGCCTGCTGTTGCGTCACCGGTGCCCCCCCCTCCGGCGGACTTTCTGACTCCTGCGCCCGGGAAGGCTTCACCCCCAGCGCGGCCCCCGTAGCGGCTGCGGCCCCAAGCCCGAGAAACCTGCGCCGGCTCATATCCGGCGGACCAGTCTTTTGGGTTGAAACGATCTTCCCGTCTTCCGTGAGTGCCGCCAGATCTGTCCGGACAAGCAGAGTCCGGTCATCCTTATCATCCGACATATAGTTGTCCGCCTCGCGGATAGGACGGGTTTCAAGGGTGTTGTCGACCTCGTCCCCGAAATTCTGAAAGGCCACGCCTCCCGAAAAATACTTTCTCGGGAGGACCTGACGGGTATAAGGGTCATAATCTTCCCTGATGAAATCGTAAACGCCTTTTTTAAAAGCCTCCACGTACCGGTTGTAAATCTTCTCCTTCGCGGTCTTGTCCTCGATATCTATCCCGCCGACCTTGTTCTTTTCGGCGTAAACCCGGCCCAAAAACGTCTCCCTCAGGTTTTTCTTGAACCATGTCGCCAGGATCAGCGAATGATAAATCTGCCGCAGAGGCGCAAAATTCTTCCCCGTATTGATCTCTCTCTCGATTTCAGGAAGGATAATATCCTTCATAATCTGCGACGACGGCCCGCTGACGGACTTGGCCTCTTCCACATCCGCGGGGGTCCCGCTTCGCTCTTCACCCAGGTTCTCTTTCAGGGCCAGATAATCCGTCTCCAGCATGACTTTAAGACGGCTTTCGCCGATGAAGACCTTGTCGCGGTCTTCATACACCACCGCTTTCGCGGGCATGATCCATACTTTGTTGAATGTGTTCACGGGTATCCGGGTCGTGCCGAACTTCTCATAGGCCGTCTTGTAGACCCTGTCCCAGAACTCGCGGCCCAGGGCATCTTCCGGATTGGTCAGGGATGCGGTCAACTGTTTCAGGATATAATCCTGGGCAAGCATGTCGCGCCCCATCTCCGTGTAACCGAATCGTTCCGGAATAATCCGGTCCTCTTCGTAAGGCGACAGGTTGACCCACAGGTCTGTCTGCGGCACAGTGAGCGCGGCGAGGAAATAACGGATGAGTTTTTCCGATTCGGCTTTAAGCTCTTCCCCTTCAAGCACGGAGTCCTCCAAATCCAGAATAAAATCAAACCGCAGGGGATTGTCCTGGTGGATCTGCAGTCCTTTGAGAACGGGAGGAGCGAGATGTTCGGTGGGCAATATCATCTGACCGGGAGAAGGAAGGCTTACCAAATTCTGCGCAAGCACCGGCGGGCACAGAGTTGTCCCGGTAAACGAAATAATCGTAAAGACCAGCAGGATTTTCCGGCATAGTGCAAAAAAAGGTTGTCTGCTAAGTGCTCTCATGTTTTCTTATAATTTTGCTGTTAAGCGGGACAGACTGAAAACGCGTACACTCCGCGGATTTGTTTAGGAGGAACTTTTTGTTGAGTAATTTGCTTACAATTAATTATATCATATCCAATTTTCACCTAACAAGTAGTAGTACTGATAGTTAGGAAAACGTTTTCTTTTATGCACGGATTAATCGAATACGGCTGAACTTTAGCGGTTGGACAAAAAAGGCCGGGCCGCGTCCTGTGGACAACAGGACGCGGCCCGGCCTTTTAAGTGAAAGCCACCCGCCAGCAACTTTTAACAAATTTTGCGCAAAGGAGGGGTTTCTTTGCCAGAGGAAAGATAGTGGCGGAGAATGCGCTTGAATTTCTTCAGCGCGCGGGCGCGGTGGCTTATTCTCGCCTTTATCGAGGGATCGAGTTCCCCGAATGTCCTGCCGTAGCGCGGGACCAGGAAGAGCGGGTCGTACCCGAACCCGTTGCTCCCCCTCTGCCGGCGGGCAATCACACCGCCGCAGCTTCCGCTGACGACATCCACGATACCCCCGGCGTCGGCCAGGGCGACGAAACACCGGTACCGCGCCTGTCGTCGGCCGTCGGGGATGTCCCGCAGCACGCGCAGCAGTTTGCGGTTGTTTTTCAAATCCGTGGCGCCTTCACCGGAAAACCTTGCCGAATAGATGCCTGGCCTGTTGCCCAGGGCCCGGACCTGGAGGCCCGAGTCCTCGCCCATCACGAGCCCCCGCGTGTACAGGGCGATCGTGGCCGCCTTCTTCAGCGCGTTGCCCGCAAAAGACGGGGCGTCTTCCTCAATGACAGGGGCGTCCGGATAATCGGCGAGCGACGTCACCCGGACCTCGACATCTTCGAGGAGTTCCTCGATTTCCGCGAGCTTCTTTGTGTTCCGCGTGGCCACGATCAGCTCCCGCATGGCAGGTCCAGTCCCAGGATTTTTTTCTGCGCCGCGACAATCTCTTCGATGCCTTTCTGGGCGAGTCTGAGCATGTGGTCCATCTGGTTCTTGGAGAAAGGCTCCCTCTCCGCCGTGCCCTGGACTTCGACCAGCTTTCCCGAAGAGAGCATCACGACGTTCATGTCCACGTCGGCCCGGGAATCCTCCTCAAAATCCAGGTCCAGCAGCATCGCCCCGTCGACCTGCCCCACGCTGACGGCCGCGACATAGGCGGTCAGCGGCAGGTCAAGCATGAGAGTCTCGTTCTTCAAAACCTGGAAGGCGTCGGCCAGGGCCAGGAATCCGCCGGTGATCGAGGTCGTCCGTGTCCCGCCGTCGGCCTGGATCACGTCGCAGTCGACCTTGATCGTCCTCTCGCCGAACTTGTCCATATCGACGACACTTCTCAGCGAACGTCCGATCAGGCGCTGAATCTCATAGGTCCTTCCCGACGATTTGTTGCGCGGGACGCGGGTTCCGCAGGAGCGCGGGAGCATCCCGTATTCCGCGGTGACCCACCCCCTGCCCTGTCCTTTCAGAAAAGGCGGGACGTTCTCCTCGATGGTGGCCGTGCAGATCACGCGGGTCTCACCGCATTCGACGAGGCAGGAGCCTTCGGCGAATTTGCTGAAGGGACGGGTGATCTTGATCTTCCGCATCCTGTCGGGGGCGCGGCCGTCTTTGCGTTTCATGGGGATCCTTTCTTTACGTGATTCGGATTTCCTGCCTGACGGCAGGCAGGCGTGATCCGTGATTCGTCAAAAGATTAAACATAATGAAGTTTTATGGACTTGCGTCCCTAGTATGAAGGCGTGGGCGCATCAAAAAAACCGTTAATCCCTGGTCCAAAATTGTCACAGCTTTCTTCCCACTATCTTTGCATTTCAGACGATCCACGAATCACGAACGGCGGATCACGGCATTAAGCCTTCTTCCTGTACTGTGCCTCGACGGTGGTCTGGATGCCGCCGCGGGAGTTCACGACCCCATCCACCTTCGCCCAGCGCGGCCGGCAGGCCGCCACGAAGTCATCGAGGATCTTGTTCACCAGGTGCTCGTGGAAGATGCCCGCGTTGCGGTATCCGACCATGTAGTATTTCAGGGACTTGAGCTCGACGCAGGTCCTGGCCGGGGCGTAGGCGATCCTGATCGTCGCGAAATCCGGGAGCCCCGTCTTCGGGCAGATGCAGGTGAATTCGGGGATCGTCAAATGGACAGTATATTCCCGGTCCGCGTAGGCGTTTGTCCAGACCTCCAGCGGCGGGAGCTTCAAGTTCCTGATGTCTTTCTGGAGGCCCTCGTACCCGCTCCGCTTTTTTCTTTTCATGGCTTCCTCTTTACGGCAGTTTCATAAACTTGTGCACCTGGGGTAACAATCGTACACGATCCAGGCGTTTCAGGCAAGTGTTCTGAAATTCGACGCACTTCGGGATGAGACCGTCTTTCATGTCCATATAATTGGGCTGGATGAACACCTCGATGCCGCGGTCGACCCCCGCGATCAGACCGGCGGCATGCTCGACGTCAAGGCGGGTTGTCCCGCTCGCAATGACCATCTTCACAAAGACCTCCCGGCGGCGGGCGATACGAAGGAAACGTTCATGCTCTTCCCAGAAGGGGCGGCAGCCCGTCGAGCTTGGAAGTTTGACGTCCATGGCCACGGTGTCGATGCCGTCGATGACGCCGTCCAGTGCATCCGGACAGACGCCGTTGGTGTCCAGATGCACCTTTAGCCCTGTTTCGCGCAGGGGTATAAGCAGGGCCTCGATAAAACCCTTCTGGAGCAGGGGCTCTCCTCCGGTGAGGCTCACAGCCCGGGCGCCCGCCGACAAAGACGCCACCTCGTCAACGACGTCCGCCGTGCGCATCTCCCGGAAACGACCCGGTCCCGTCCGGGGAATGGAAAGAGGCGTATCGCACCACGCGCAGTCCATGTTGCAGCCGAAGAACCGCACAAAGACATGCGGGCAGCCGGCGTACCGGCCCTCGCCCTGGACCGAACGGAAAATTTCGAGGATCTTGGATTTCATATTGTCGGGATTCGTTATCCGTGATTCGTGCTTCGTTTAAGATTGCCCGTCATCGCGACAGGTTCATTCCCGCTGTATCCTGACACAGCGGCTTCCTTTTTTTGCGCTGCCACCTGTTTCAAGAAGGGTCATGTCTGACGAACCACGCATCACACCTGCCGTCAGGCGGGAAATCCGAATCACGTCATAAAGGGTCTCTTATCCCCGCCTCACGAAAACCCCTGGCCCGGAGCCGGCAGGAATCGCAGACACCGCAGGGCTTGCGGCCGCCGCGGTAACAGGACCATGTCAGGTGATAAGGCACCCCGAGCTGCGTCCCCGTCCGGATGATCTGCGCCTTGGTCTTGCGGATGAGGGGCGTGAGGATGCGCACGGGTTTGCCCCTGACGCCCGATTTCGTCCCCTTTTCCACGGCCTTGCCGAAGGCCCGGAAAAATTCCGGCCGGCAGTCTGGGTAGCCCGAATAGTCGACCGCGTTGGCGCCGATGAAAACCGCCTCCGCCCCCCGCGCCTCGGCGTAAGAGACACCGAAACTTAAAAAGACAATGTTCCTCGCCGGAACATACGTGGAGGGGATTCTCCGGGGATCGATGCGGCGGCGCGCGGGCAATGCCGTTTCCTTATCCACAAGGGACGAGCCTTTCGGCGGGATCGGGAGCTTGATCACCGTGAAAGGACATCCCGCCCGTTCCGCGATCTTTTTTGCCGCGGGGATCTCCTTTTTGTGCCGCTGACGGTAATCGAAGATCATGGCCCGGACCCGCCAGCCCCGGTTTTTCGCGTAATAAAGCGCCGTGGCGGAATCCAGCCCGCCGGATAACAGAACTATCGCATCTGACATGTTGAAAAAAGGGGTTAAAGCCTCTTCTCCTTTATGCCCCCTCAGCCTCTTTATAAGTCACGCCCGCCGAATCGGATTCCCACACCGTCACCTTGACGAGGGAAGCCTCCTTTAAGGTCTTGGAGAATTCTTCGTAAATATGGCGCGCGATATTCTCCGCCGTCGGATTGACGTCATCGAAAGGCGGAATGTCGTTCAGGTGCGCGTGGTCCAATCTTTCCAGGATTCTCCGCAACCCCCGCTTGACGTCAGCGAAGTCCACGACCATGCCAAGCCCGTCAAGCTTCGCGGCCCTTAAGACAACCTCGACCTTATAGGTGTGGCCGTGGAGATTTTTGCATTTTCCGGCATGGCCGTTAATGCGATGAGAAGCGGCGAAATCCGCTTTAATGGTCAGTTCGTACATTTCTCTATCCTCTATCTTCTGCCTTCAACACTTGACTCTCGTCACTTTGTTTATTCTGTTACCCAGAAAACGCCTTGCCAGCCGGCGGAAGTGCCCGGGCTCATCGCTGACGAGAAACGTGTACTTCGCTTTTCTCGATTTGCGGCGCGCCATACGGGCCTTGGCCAGGAGGGCCTTCACCTCAAGCGCGACTTCTTTGGCCGAATCGATCAAGACCACCCGCGGACCGGCGACTTTCTGTATGGGCCCGGCGAGCAAAGGGTAATGCGTGCAACCCAGGATCAGGGTATCGGCCTTCGCCCGCATGATTTTCCGCAGGTAGTGGCGGATGATGGACAGCGTCTCTTCTCTGTCGGTCCAGCCCTCTTCGGCCAGGGGGACAAAAAGCGGGCAGGCCTGGCTGACCACGGTCACGCCGGGGGCCTTTCTTAGGATTGCCTTCGCGTAGGCCGAACTGCGCACCGTGGCCTGTGTGGCGATAACGCCGATCCTGCCGTTTCGTGTAACCGTGCAGGCACGGCGGGCGCCGGGTTCGATCACGCCCTTGACGGGCACAGGACAGGTCTTGTTCAAAACGGGCAGGGCCACGCTGGAGGACGTGTTGCAGGCGACGACGATCATCTTGACGCGCCGTTTCAAAAGCAGGGCGGCGTTGTCTTTCGAAAATCTGATCACGGCATCCCTGGATTTGATCCCGTAGGGAACGCGGGCCGTGTCACCGAAGTAAACGATGTCCTCGTAAGGCAAACCGCGCATCAGCTCCTTGACCACGGTCAGCCCTCCCAGTCCGGAGTCGAAGACCCCGATGGGCCGGTCCGCGGCTTTTCCTGTCTCTTTTTTCATGGTGTCTGCTCTTGGAAATAATCCGCCAGGCTTTGCGTCAGGCCGTCGGCGATCCGCTGTCTGTAAGACCCCGTCTTCAAAAGATCCTCTTCTCCCCTGTTCGATATGAACCCCACCTCGACGAGGACGGCCGGGATCAATGTGTTCTTCAAAACGCGGAATCCCGCGCCCTCAATCCCCCGGTTCCCGGTCTGCAGTTCGGCCGAGGTCCGTCGGCTGATGATACCGGCCAGCTTCTGTGATTCGGCCTGTTTGTGGTCGTAGAGCAGGTCGAATACGATGTCCTCGAGTACGGGATTATCGTGTTCGAACGCGTAGCGCGTTAAGGCCGCCCGGTTTTCCCTGTTCAGGTAGGTGTAGTGTACCATGTCCTCCGGAACGGGGCGCAAATAAAACACCTCGAATCCCTTGGCGGAATGTCCTCGCTCGGAATTCGCGTGCACGCTGATAAAAAGATCGGCGCCAATCCGTCCGGCCATGGCGGCGCGCTCGTCTAGGGAGACAAATCGGTCGCCTTCTCGTGTCATCATGACATTAAGGCCCATGGCCTCAAGATTCGTTTTGAGCCGGCGACATATGTCCAGGACGACGTCCTTTTCGAACAGGCCGCTTCGTCCGACGGCACCGGGGTCTTTTCCGCCGTGCCCGGGATCCAGAAGGATATTTTTATAAAGCGTGGCGATCTGCTTTTCTTTTTCCCGGAAGACAGGCAGGATCTTCCCCGGAAAATCCGGCGGCAGCCGTATCCTCCCATCCTGACGGACGACCGGGCCGTCCAGAACGGCCTTCCTGCCGTCGACATAGACCGCCGGGCTTCCGGGGAGGATCTTCGCCTTCCGTCCCGCCCTGGTCAGCGTGATGACCTGGCTGACACTGTCCCAGTCAAGCTGGATACCTTCCTCACGGCACAAATCCGACAGGAACAGGGGGCGCGCCTCGGGCGGCCTGACGACTGTTTTGCGCGCCGCGCATCCGCCGCAAAGAGACCCCGCCGCCAAAATTAAAATGACCGCTCTGATTCTTATCCGTGGTCCAAATCCGAAAACCTTGAAAAACGGCATCATCCCCTCACCTTTCCGGCATACCCCCATCACTGTCAAAAATCACTCCTGGCGCCCACGTCTCCCGAGATAAGGTGCGGCGTCAGGAATATGACCAGTTCGGTCTTGCGTTTCAGGGTGTCCTGATTCCTGAACATGTGTCCCAGTACAGGGATATCGCCCAGGACGGGCACTTTTTTGACGGATTCGACCTTTTCGTCCTTGATCAATCCGCCTATGACGATCGTCACACCGTCCTTGACCATGACCCGCGTCTCGGCCTCCGAGGTCTCGACGATCGGGATCGTGTTGTTGTTGCTCGTCGTGAGAAACTGGGCCACGGAACTGACCTCCGGCCTGATCTCCATGGAGATGAAATCGTCGTTATGGATAGTCGGCGTGACAAATAGTTTCACGCCGACCTCGATGAAATTCACGCTCTCGGCGGTGGTCGTGGCGCCGCTGGCCGGTGTTGTCGTCGTCGTCGTAACATAGGGCTGGGTCGACCCGACGAGTATCTTGGCCTCCTCGTTGTTCATGGCCGTGATCCGCGGACGTGAAAGCGTGTTGGTGTTCCCCACCGTCTGCAGGGCCTCGAGGAGAACGGAGTAGTCGTCGCTCGCCAGGGTCCCGATGCTGATCTTGCCGCGTTTTTCTCCGGCGCTCAGGATGTCGAAATCCGAGGCCATGTCCAGGGCATGGAAATCCGAAACGATGGCCTCCCAGTCGATCCCCATCTTGAACTGGTCGCTCAGGACCACAGAGACGATCTGGGCTTCTATGAGGACCTCCTTGTCCCTTTCATCGAAGGCCAGGACCATATGCTCGATATCCTTGATCCTCTGGGGCGTGTCGGTCACGACGAGCGCGTTGGACCTCTGGTCGTGCTTGATCTGTCCGACGTTGGGCGTCAGCACCGGCTCGATCTTCCGGGAGATATCCTCGGCCTTGGCGTAGCTGAGGTCGAATATCTTGGTCTCGATGTCCACGTCGACCTGGTCGACCAGGCGGATCATCTTCCGGATATTGGAGGGCACGTCGATCAGGACCAGGGTATTGGACTTGTCGTCGGCGATAATCTTGCCGATGGCGCTTTTGACCTGTTCGAGCATCGGCATAACCTTGGAGGCCAGGGCGTACTCCAGCTCGATGATCTCCGTCTGCGTCTTGTCGCCGAATTTCCGGCCGTAGGTATCCTCGAAATCCCGCGCCGTCATGACCTTGATGATACCGTTTTCTTCGATGTAGGCCATGTCATGGGCCTCCAGGATAATCCTCAGGGCGTCGTGCGCCTCGACCTCCTTGAGATAAATCGTGACGCGCCCGCGGACGTTGCGTCCCGCCACGATGTTAAGATCCGTCTTCTTCGAGATCAGCTTCAGGACGTCGGCGATTTCCATGTCCTTCAGTTCGAGGCTGTCGATAATAATCGGGTCTTTGACGCCCGTGAAACTCCCCGCCTGCCCCACCCCGATGGAAGAATAAAAGTCGTCCTTTTCCCGCGTCCCGGCATTGAGATAGACATCGTAGCGGTCCAGCGCCGCCTCAATGGCGATCCGTTCGAGATCTCTACCCGAGGCATCCCCCGCCACCGGCAACAGGGACGCGGCCGTCAGGACAAAGGTCCAAAAAAGAATTGTTTTTCTCACATTGACCTCGCTTGATCGGAACATCCTTAATGGTTGTGATCCATCGGGCGGTGCTGTCTTGACATTCCCCGACGGTTCAATTATTCCAGCAATCCATTGGCGTCCAAAGTGCCGTCATCGCGGGGACGAATCAATCCCTTTTTCGACGGTCGAGATCGCTTCAATCCGGCGGGTTACCAATGACGGCACATCTGGACATGTATTCACTCAACCTCTCTGCTCAACGGTTCCGCCTTTACTCGCGTTTACGGCGTCAATTCAATCGTTTCGCCGCCGGTCCGCAGGATCACGCGACCTTCAAGGATCTTCTCAACACGGACACCGTTGATCATCTCTCCTTCTTTTAAAAAATGGGTTTCCCTGGTCTTGTTGTCTTCTATGATGGCCTCCGAGGTCTCGTCCAGGACAACGCCCACCAGTTTGAGATCCCTCGTCAACGCCTCCGGGTCAAGGGGCGCCGCCCTCCTGTCTTCCCTCGGCTCTTCGTGCACGGCCGGTCGCTCCTCCTCCTCCTCAACTAAAGGGCGGAAGATGTCCTTGCCTTGAATGACCTCGGCATAATAATCATAGGCGCGCGCCCCGGGTTGAGAATCACCGACGATCGGTCCGGCAGGGCTTTCTTCGCCGAGATCGTCCGTCTGGGGGATCCGCCCCTCCTTGACGAAGAGGATTTCCGCGGCGCCGTATATCATGAGCGCAAGGATCACCGCCGCCAGAAGGCGGTTGATCATCCTGAACCAGTTGCGCGACGCGGCCTCCTCCCTCGACGGCTCTACACCGCCGTTTTCGTCAGGCCCCTTGGCGTCACCGCCGGGATCAGGCCGGCCAGTCTTTCTCTGCCGTATGTGCCGCAGCAGGTTCTCCTCGGGTGAATATTCTTTCTCCATAGCTACCGCCAGACGCTTTCTTCTGCCATCAGCTGGTCGACCAGTTCGTCGTTGACGGACTCCCGGCTGTCCATGACGAGCTGTTCGAGGGCGTTATGGCACATAAAGGAAATCTTGCGGGGATACCCCTGCGAAAATTCATAGATCTTCCGGACGGCCTCGTGCGTAAAGAGGGGCCGGCCTCCGTTGTATCCCGCCTTCCTCAGCCGGAATTCGATCATCTCCCTTGTCTCTTCTTCGTCGAGCGGGTTGATGATGTATTTCATGCTCACGCGGTCCATGAAATTCTGGATCCTTTTAATGCGGGGCAGGAGCTCCATCTGGGACATGATGATCAGCTGGAGCAGTTTCTGCTCGTTGGTCTCATAGTTCAACAGTGTCCGGAGGATCTCCAGAAGCGGCTGGGAAAGCTTTTGTCCCTCATCGATCAAGAGGATAATCGTCTTGTTTTCCTCCACGCCTTTCTGGAAGAGGTATTTCTCGATGGCCTCCCGGTGATCGATGGTGGAGCGGAAGAAGGGGCTCACGCCGAATAATTTCGTCAAATGCGCGAGGAACTGGTACTCGGACTTGAAGTCGGGGTCTAGGATCATGTGGAAGACGAACTCTTCCTCTTCCCCGTTAAACAGATGGAAGAGGGCGCGCGACATGGTGGTCTTCCCCGTACCCACATCGCCCAGGATCAGGCTCATGCCGCGTTTTAAGCGGATGGCGATCTCCAGCCTTTTCAAGGCCGTGGCATGGCCGACCGACTGATAAAAAAAATTCGGGTCGGGGCTCGTGGAGAACGGTTCACGCTGAAGGTTGAGGATCCGATAATAACTCATGGCCTGGTTTTTCCGCGGATATTTCCGTTGAGCAGTTGTCTGATCGATTCCAGCGAATATCCCTCTTTCCTCAAAGACCTGATCCGCTGAAGTACCGCAACGGACGAATCGTCGAAATAGCGGAAATTCGTTTCCGGACCTCGCCCGATTTCGCTTAACAGCCCGATCCGGAGATAGTATTTCAGCGTGTGTGTCGAATGACCGGTGACGCTCGCCAGGTCTTTTAGAAGGTATATATTTTTCATATGGTTAAGTATAGCTCTCTGAGTAGAGAGTAATTCTATCAGCATATTAGAGCCGCCGGTCCTTCGGGTCAAGGTCATTTTCGAATATTTTAATTTTTTCAAGGAATAAGAAAACGGCTCAACTGGAGCTCGCAGCGGACCAGGGAAGTCCGGACAGAACGCTTTTCCAGCTGGACATCATCGATGTCATACAGGTAAGGTTCATTCTCCAGTAAATAGAGAAAGCGGTTGATAAGGGGCATCTCCCCTTCCACGGATAGGCTTACGGAAAATTGATTAAAGAAGCCTTCGCTGCGGACCTTGCGCGGTTTCAGGTCGGCCAGCCGCAAACCGACCTGGTTTGCCACGGCCTCAATTTCCGCCAGTATGGAGGCCATCTCCCGGCTGTCGGACTGCTTCTGCTTAAGCAGGCTTTCGAAAGTCCGGTATTCGGACTTCACCGCGTCCTCGCGCTGAAGGATCCGCATCTTCTCACGTATCTTCTTCCTGGCAATCTCAATACGTCCTTCAAGGGACAACAGCCGGTTATTCAAGGGTTTGTAGACCAAATGATATCCGACATAAACGACGACCATGAAGATGCACATGACCAGAATATTGAGCTCCCGGGATGTCAGGCGTCTGGGCAGCATGGGCCTATCCTCGGTATGGATGATTATTCATTGCTTTCTTTTGGGACCGCGACCTCGCACGTAATGCGAAAATCCATGACCTCCCCGCGGAAGATGCGCCGCTTGGTGGCATATTGCAGGGTCACATTGCTGAACATCGACGAGCCGGCCAGATTGCTTTGAAGGTCATTGACGGCCACGCTCTCCTCGGACAATCCCTTCAGGTCCAGACTGCCGTCCTCGCCGATATCGACAAGGTTGTAGGATATCCGCGCGGGTGTCAAGCGGATGATCTCACGGATGATATCCACGACGAAAGCGCGGCTGCCGGTCCTCTGACCGATCATCTTCAGGCGTTCGGTGTATTCCTCGATTCTTTTGATACGCGGGTCGAGGGCCCGCAGTTGTTCCCGCAGTTTGTCGGCGTAAACCGAACGCCGGTGGACCTTGAAGGCCATGATGCCGCTCACCACGACGAAAATCAGAAAAGCCAGCAGGCCGAATCTTATCCACTCTTTTCTTTCCTGCCTGACGCGCCGGGTATCCGTCACCTCTTCAGGCATAAGGTTGATCATGCGGCGCCCGGACAGAATGGCGATACCCTGGGGCACGGTCATGGTCGCGCCCCGTCCGGCCATGGGGACCTCCCGGAGCTTGCGCAACACGTCGTCCAGATAACCGTAGGGGTTGAGGATTTCGATATCCCCGGAGAAGCCCTCGCTTAAACGTTCTTTCAGATAAGCCGCCTCGGACAAGGAAGAAAGGATGAACATTTTGTTCACGTCCTCGCCGACATCTTCCTTGTTGAAGGCGTTAAGGGTCAGGGTGAACTGTTCCACCAAGCGCGACGACTGGTCCGGCGTCATGTCTCTCGCCCCGAAATCGACCGAACGGGAAAACAGGAGCCGATCGCCCCGGCAGAAACAGATTTCGGACGATGTGCTGTCGACATCCAGGACGGCGGCCACCTCGTCGCTTTTTGTCCGTGTCTTCCTTTGATGGTACCCGTACCACCCGGCCGGCCCAAGGGAGCTCAGGGCCAGCTGGTTGACCGTCAGGCCGGCCCTGGTGAAGATATTCAGGTAACGGTGCACCACCTCTTTATGTACGATAACCACCATGATGCGGGAATAGCCCGTCGGATCCTTGCTGACAACGGAGTAGTCGTAACTGACGTCTTCCTGCGAATACGGGCCCTGCCGGATGACCTGGAGATGGACCATCTTGGCGATCTCGCTTTCGGAATGCGAGGGCAAAGAGACGGTCCTCTGCATGGTAAGGCTGCGCGGAATGACCGCGGTCAGGTTTTCGATCTTGACCCTCGTTGCACCGGAACATTCCTTCAGGGCCGCAGCCATCTTCTCGTCGGACACATCCGTGATCTCCCGGATATCCCAGTGGTAAACCCGCGCGCTCCCCCGAACCACGCGGGCCTGCAGGACCTTCACGTGCATCTCGGTCAATTCAAAGACGGTGACAATCTTTCCCTTCATGAGTCATCAATGCCTTTGCCAGTAGACAAACCCGAGATCCTGGCGGCGGATGACCGCCTCCAGGGCCTTCTCTTCCACAAGACGTTCGGCGTTCCCCTTGGCCAGAAACCGAATAAACTGCGAGACGTCCGTCAGGTAACGCCTGATTGAGAGATACACGGCGCGCTCCTTGGCCGTTAATCCCAGCTCGTTGAGGTCGACGGGCCTGTCGTCCTCCGTGCAGGCCCTGCCGTCCGGTCCGCGCCGGTACGCGACCACTTTCTCGGTCATCGTATCGGCGTCGAGCGGTTCGGTATTGGTCATCGGCCCGACCACGGAACGCCCCAGGGCCTGGATCACGAGGGATTCCGCCGTGTTGACATTGATTCTTAGACGGGTGGCCAGCCGGGGAAATACCGTAACATAAGGACGTATGGCCTCGTACACGTCATCGCTCACGCCGCGGACCAGTCTCAATTCCTCCACATTGTCAAAGGGCCTGTTCTTGGCATGGTAGGGCTTGTCCAGGCCCTGATAGTGATCTTCTTCCGCGCCGAAGGGCGCGTTAGTCGCCGCGCCATCCGCATCGATCCAGTCGACGGCGGAAGCGGCCACCGTTCCGGCGGTCTCCTCGTCGAATCCCCGCAAGAGGATCAGCTCGCGCAGGATGTCCATATTCTGGCGCGTCAAGGCATTCAGGTTGAACTTGCGCTCCTCGTCCATCATGCCGAGCCGCGCTTCAGACGGGACGCCGGGAACGCCGCCGCTCTCCGTCATGTGATAAATCGTCACCTTGTCGCCGCCCACGGGAAGGTTCGCGAACACCTCCTCGGGAAGACGATCCGTCATATCGGCCCCGCAGGCATACAATGTGTCGACAGCCGCCCCGTTTTCCGATTCGGTATCACGCCGGACCAGGTCAAGGGCGTAAACGGCGCCGCCCCGGGCGGCATAATGCGAACGAGAGTTCTGCATAGTGAACTTCGTCAAAGACACATCCACGGCCGTCCTCCTGCCCAGCCCAACGGCGAGAAAAGAAAGGATCACGAGGATCCACAACACGACAATGAGTATTATACCAGAACGGCCCCGCCCTTTGAGCCCGCGCCGGAAAATGGTCTCTCTGCCGTTCATAACGTATCCGCCTCCTCAAATTTCAGCGGGATGTAGACCTCGCGCGTGACCGGCATCTCCCGGGCGTCTTCTTCTGGCGGAAGGAACGTCAGTCGTATCCTCACGCCGTAAGGGAGATAATCCTTCTCCCAGATGTCCTCCCACTCGATGGTTTTATCCTCCTCGCCGGAGACATCCGCATACTGAAAAAACAGGCTTCCGGCCTTGACATGCGGACTGAGGACGTCGGTCTTCCCGGCGGATTCATCCCCGACGAGATAATCCACGAATTCTCTCTGTCTGCGGATAAGGAATTCGGTCTGCCGCTCTTCCGCGTATTCGGCCATAATTGTGTCCGGCGCCTCCGTCCTCCGGCCGATCAGGATCTTGTGAATCTGTACCGGATCGGGCGGCTGCAGGGTCAAGGTGACGGCCTTGAGGGCGTCGTCCCTGGAAACCAGGAACAGGACGCTCCCCGGCGTCCCGACAAAGGCCTTCTTCCCGGGATCAGACGCGGAAAAATCGTAATCACGCAGGTTTTCGAGATCACGCGCCATCCGTTCCATGGTCCACTGGATCTCTCTCCCGACGCGGTCCGTGCCTCCGGCCCGCTCGTTAAGCCGCAGGCCGCTGGCAAATGTGGAGTACAGGCAAAGGGCGATGACAGAAAAAATGCCCAGGGCCAGCAGAAGTTCAATAAATGTGAAACCGGCGCGGCCGGTCCGGCGGGACCACCGCTTCATGTTTCCAACCGAATCAAAATGCTGGCTGAGTCGCAAGGTATCATTCATTCATCAAGACCGTATTCAGACGAATCCGGTTGTCCCTGTCCCCCCTGGTCCATTCAACCGTCAGGAGCACCTCTGTCAGGCCGTCGCTCATTTCACTGGGCCGGGTCTCAATATTGAAATGCATGTGGCCATTAGGCGCGGGGAAATCCCCTTCCTCGTCGACACCCTCGGGCAAAAAAGGACCGCGCGTTAAACGGGCCATTGTGTTCTCGGCCAGGAGGATGGCCGTGGCGTACTCCCTCATGTAAACGCTCGCCCGGAAACTCGCCGTGTAGGCCTGCAGTATGACAGTGAGGCCGACGGAAAGGACGGCCACCGTGACCAGGACCTCGATCAAAAGGATCCCCCGCCGTCCCTTCACGGCCCGCCGGCATCTCCGGCTCCCGGTCTCAGTCCGCTTCGAATTTATAGACATTGACATAGCCGATCTGCTCGGCGGTGGAGACGGTCACGGCCCGGCCCTGTTGATTCCTCAAGACGATCCTCACCTCGTCCATCGTGCCGTCCGGATAAAACCGCACGGCCTCCTGCGGGGGGTCCCATTCGATCCCGGGAGACAGGGCGACGCGCCGTCCCAGCTTCCCCGGCAGAGCCACGGCGCCCCCCTCGCTACCCGGCAAAGGGACCTCCTTGAGCCGGTAGGCCGCGCCGTCATCATCGAATGCCATGACTATCGTCTTTCCGGCCAGGACGGAACGGCTCTGGGCATAACGCATCATATACGCCAGCTGATCGGCGCTCTCTCTCAACTGAAGGTCCGCGAAACTCCGGCTGAAACTGGGAACTGAAAGACCGGCAACAACCCCGAGGAGGACGACCAGGAGGGCCATCTCGACAAGCGAGAACCCCCGACGGCGGAAAAACAGTGAGCCGCGCGCGGCGGGCCTGCCGGGACCTGCCCCCACGGCCCGGTTACGGCGATTCATCCTTGACCCAGTTCACGATATCATCCCCGCCTCCTTCAACCCCGTCGGACCCTAAAGAATAAAGATCGTAGGATTCCGGGTTGTGCTCGCCGGGACTCACGTAAACGTATTCCCTCTGCCAGGGATCACGGGGGACCTGTTTCTTCTTAAGATAGGGGCCGTTCCAGTTGACGGGTTCGGGAGCCGTGGAGGGCTCCCGGATGAGGGCCTCCAGTCCCTGTTCGGTCGTCGGATAGCGGCCGTTGTCCAGATCGTAAAGCTCGAGCGCCGTCGAGAGGTTCGCCTCGATATCCGCCGTGGCCGCCGCCACCCGGGCCTGTTCACTCCGGCCGGACAGGTTGGGCAGGACCATGGCGATGAGAATCCCGATAATGATCACGACCAGCATGATCTCGATGAGCGAAAAACCCGCTGTTTTTTTTACTGTCATGTCTCTTCCTCCTGTTCTTGATGACTTACTGGATAATCAGATTCATCCTGAATATCGGCAAAAGCATGGCAATCACGATGTAGCCGACGACAGACCCGATCACGACGATCAGGAGCGGTTCCAGCATCGACGTGAAGGCCTTGATGGCCCTGTCTGAACGTTTCTCATAAGAAGCGGCCAGTTTAAACAGGGCGTCTTCCAGCCGTCCGGCCTCTTCGCCCACCGCGATCATGTTGACGGTGATCTCCGGGAAATACCGGCAGTGACGCATGGCGGCCGTCAGGCTTGATCCGGCGGAGACTTCCTGGGAGATTTTTCTGACTTCGTTCTGAAGCACCGCGTTGTCCATGACGCCCCAGACCGATTCCAAGGCGGAGACGATGACGACCCCGCTTTCCAGAAGCGTTCCCAAAGTCCGGGCGAAACGTCCGATCTCCACCTCGAGGATAAAACGCCCCGCAATAGGCGTCTTTAGTTTGACGCGGTCAAACCACAGGCGGCCCTCCGGCGAATCCGTGAATCTTTTGAACCCATAAACGGCCGCCGCCAAAACGCCCAGCACGATGTACCAGAACCGCGAAAGGAAGTCGCTGGCCGCCATCAAGAGGACCGTCGGCAAGGGCAGGGTGGCCGAAAGATCTTCAAACAAGGTCGTAAGCCTCGGGATCACAAAACTCAAAAGGACAAAAATCGTCAGGATCCCCACGCCCAGCATCAGCCCCGGATAGATGAGACTGGAAATGACCTTTGAACGGATCTCCTGTTCCTTTTCGATAAAATCCGCCAGCCTGTTCAGGATCACGTTCAACTGGCCGCTGACTTCTCCGGCGCCCACCATGGACACATACAGCCTCGGAAAGACACGCGGATGCTCCGTCAGGGCATCCGACAGAGATCCGCCGTTCTGGACGAAGTCATGGACGCGGCGGATGATCTTTTCGAACGCCGGATTGCGGATCTGCCCGGCCACGACGTTGAGGGACCTGATCAAGGGCACCCCGGCGTCGATCATATCGCTGAGCTGACGGGTGAAGAGCGCGATTTCACCCTTTCCGACACGGGAGCCGAAAGGCACAAACGGCCCGCCCGCCCTAGTCTTTCGCGCCGTTCCCTTGACAGGCCCGGCGTTCACATCAATCGGCACAAATCCGAGACCGATGATCTTGTTGACGGCCTGGTCAAAATTTTCGGCGTCAACCGATCCGCTGACCACGTCACCGGGGCCTCTCTTGGCTTTATAGAAATAATTCGGCATCGATCAACTCTATTATGCGTGATGCGAGTTTTATTGTTCATGATTCGTCAAAAGTCAAGATGGAACCCCGCGGCAAGTCCGCGGTCTTCCGCGAAGGCGGATAGCCGATGAATATTGACGAATCTCGATCCACGCGACCCGGATCACTCATCAAGGATGATGGATCAAGGATCGATCGCGGGGGGGGCCTCATCCCTCTTCCTGCGTCACGCGGATAACCTCACTGGGCGTCGTCATGCCGCTCAATACCTTCTGCCAGCCGTCCTGCCTCAGCGTGCGCATGCCCTTTTCCACGGCCTTCGCCTTGATCTGCCCGGCGGCAACGCGCGCGACGACCAGATCCCGGACCGGATCGCTCATCATGAGAAACTCATAGATGCCCTCGCGGCCCTGGTAACCGGTGAACTTGCATGCCTCGCACCCTTTCCCTTCGTAGATGGTTACCCCCTTAAGGTCCTCCTCCTTCAGATCGAAATCCCGCATGACGTCCGGCGTGAGTTCAACCGCGTTTTTGCAGTGGGGGCACAATAGACGCACGAGCCGTTGGGCGACAAAACACTGGACGGAACTTGCGATCAGATACGGCTCGACGCCCATATCGATCAGACGGGCCACCGCAGATGCCGCGTCATTCGTGTGCAGGGTAGAGAAGACAAGGTGTCCGGTCAGCGCCACCTGGACGGTAATCTCGGCCGTTTCCAGGTCGCGGACCTCACCGACCATCATGATATCGGGATCATGGCGGAGCATGGACCGCAGGCCCGCCGCGAACGTCAGCCCGATGGAAGGGCTGATCTGGATCTGGGTGACACCCTTGAGCTGGTATTCGATAGGGTCTTCGATGGTAATGATCTTTCTGTCCTCGTGATTGACCCGAGAAAGACAGGCGTAGAGGGTCGTCGTCTTGCCGCTCCCCGTCGGACCCGTAACAAAAACAATCCCGTGGGGCTTCTGGATAAGGCCGTCCAGCTTCCGGCGCTGTCCTTCATCCAGTCCCAGTTCTCCCAGGTCGTACAATGTGTTGGAGCTAAGTATCCGGATGACCACGCTCTCGCCATAGGGCGTGGGCAGGAACGATACGCGAAGATCCAGGTCCACGCCGCCGACCTTCACGGCGAAACGACCGTCCTGGGGCAGGCGTTTCTCGGCGATATTGAGATTGGAGAGAATCTTGATGCGCGAATTGATGGAATCCTTGAAATGTTTTATGCCCGGCGGGACCTTGGCGTCATAGAGGACGCCGTCGATCCGGTAGCGGATCTTCAGCTCCTCTTCATAAGGTTCGATATGGATGTCCGTCGCCCGGTCTTTGTACGCCTCGAGCAGGATCTGATTAATGAATTTCCCGATCGAGGCCTCCGAATCGATGTCTTCGATATCGGCGATGGTGGGTTCAGCTCCCGCAGACGCCTTGTCGACACTGCCCATCATCTGTTCGATCGTCTCCGCCCCGACCCCGTAATACTTCTTGATGGCCTCTTCGATATCCTTTTCTCCGGCCAGGATGGAACGCAGCTTGGTCTTGGCGACAAGTCCGATATCGTCCAGGACATGGATATCCAGGGGATTGGCCATGGCGATGGTCAGCGCGCCGTCCGCAAAGTCTATCGGCATGACCTTATAATGGTACGCGAACTTCGCCGGGATACGCCGTACGGCATCGGGGCTGATCTTGACCGCCTTGAGGTTCACGAAGTCCACGCCGAGCTGCTGCGCCAGGGACGGCAGGTAAACGGCCTCCTCTGTCACAAACCCCAGACGCATCAGCGTCACGCCCAAAAGCTCATCGGTCTTGCGCTGTTCCTCCAAGGCCTTGTCGAGCTGTTCCTGGGTAATAATCTTCTTGGCCACGAGCATCTGGCCAAGGGGGGGTTGGGATTTCTGTCGCATAATGACCGCCGGCAGGACACATTGCTTCGTGTACGAATCACTGTCCTTCTTTAACGATCCTGTAATAATTGTTTCCGAAGTCACCGATGTCCATGTTCACGGGATCGGCGTACGAGATAATATCCAGGGCCAATGTCACTTCCACCTCGCCGATACGCAGATCTTCGCTGAAGACGCCCAGACGGCTGCCTTCTTTGATGCCGTTGACCCGGCCCAGCGTGATGATGGCCCGGGAGGCCTCGCGGTCGATCCACAAAACTCCCTGGCCACGTTCGAGCTCCTGCGGACCGTAGATGGTCTCGGCCTTTTCCAGAAACTCGGATTCCACCAGGGACTCTCTTTTGACAAGGCGGGCGTCCGACGCAGGCAGGGCCTCCTGCCCCTTGTCCGCTATCAGGTTGGCGAGCTGGACTTCCAGTACCGCGATCTCTTCATCTTTTTTAAGGCTTGTATCCCCGATGAAATAAAGCGCCGCCAGCGCGCAGAAAAAGGCCAGCGCGACAAAGAGCAAGCCGGAATAAAGAAATATTTTATTTTTTGCTTTCATTCAGAATTATTGTAACAAATTTAGGTGCCTGTGACATAGTTTACCTTATTTTTTTCAATATTTCCAAGGGGTCCCTGTTAAGGCCTGATCTGCCCCGCAGGAGGTTGCCAAACGCCGGTTCATATGGCATACTTACAGCAGAGAAACGAAAGGAGTGCTGGATAGCGAAAGCACCTGAGGTTTATCGCCTTCCCCCGCCGATGAGATCAAACGGCGGGGGATCTTTTTTATAATTATTCCCGCCCCAAGAGGGCGAACATCTTTTTCTTGTAGGCCTCGACACCGGGCTGATCAAAGGGGTTCACGCCCAGAAGATAGCCGGAGATCGCCACGGCCCGTTCAAAGAAATAAAACAGCTGGCCGAGGCAAAACTCGTCCGAACGGGGGATGCTGACCGTCATGTTGGGCACGCCGCCTTCGAAGTGCGCCGCGGCCGTCGCCAGGTAAGCCTGCTTGTTGACAAAGTCAATGTCTTTGCCGGCCACGCAATTGAAGTTATCGGCGTTGTCCGCATCTTCGGGCAGGATCATCTGATGACGCGGTTCCTCAATCATCAGGAAGGTCTCAAAGACCGAACGCATGCCGTCCTGCATGAACTGGCCCATCGAATGCAGATCCGTGGTCAGCATCGTCGAGGCGGGAAATATCCCCTCCCCGTCTTTTCCCTCGCTCTCCCCGAAGAGCTGTTTCCACCACTCAGCCAGATAACCGCAGTTGTCATAAAAGGGGGCGAGGACCTCCACGTTTTTCCCCTTGGTGTAGAGATAAAACCGTGCCGCGGCATACTGGTAAGCGATATTCTTGGTGAAAAGCCTGTTCGAAAACCTGCGCTGGGCGATCCGGGCGCCCTGGACAAGTTTCTTGACATCCACGCCGGCGACCGCCAGAGGGACCAGGCCCACGGGCGACAGGACGGAAAACCGTCCCCCGATATCATCGGGGATAACGAACGTCCGGTACCCTTCTTTACGGGCCGTGGACAGAAGGGCCCCTTTATTCTCGTCGGTAACGCAGAATACGCGGTCCCTGATCTGATCGGCCTGGTATTTTTCCCGGAGGAATTTTTTTATGATGCGGAAGGCCAGGGCCGGTTCGGTCGTGGTCCCGGATTTGGAGATGACGGCCACGCTCGGCCGGCGGTGTTTCAGGACCTGAAGGAGATTGTAAAGATAATGCCCGTTCAGGTTGTGCCCGGCGAAATAAACCGGGAACCGGTTCTCAGGATCGGTAAATTCGATGGCGGCGCGGATCCCCAGATAAGAGCCCCCGATCCCGATGCTGACCAGGCAGTCCGACTGTTCCCGGATCTTGTGGGCAAAATCCCCGATCTGGTTCAGCAAACCTTCTTCGGTTCGGGAAGGCAGGTCAACCCACCCGGTGAACTCGCCGCCCTCGCCCTCTTTTTTCTCCAGCGCATCATGGGCCTTCTCTATGTCGGGCATCAGGGCCTCGAATTCCTGTTCGCTGATAAATCCTTTCAGGTTGTCCCTGTTCAGCTTGATATCCATTGTGCTTTCCATTGTCCCCTCTCAGTCTGTCTATGTGTTGATCATGGGCTCAACCTTGAACGGCCGCCTCCTCATACTCTTTCCTCGGACACGGCAGGGCCTCGTCGATGACCGCACCGCCCAGAACCGTTTCACCGTCATAAAAAACCGCTGACTGGCCCGGTGTCACAGATCTCTGGGGCCTGTCGAACTCGATACGGACGCGCCCTTCCTCGAGAGGGTGGACCCACGCCTCACAGCCGGGGTGGTTGTATCGTATATGAACCCTCGCGCGGAACCGCGAGGCGGGAGCTGCCATGCTGATATAATTCGCTCCCGATCCCGCAAGCCCCCCGGAATAGAGCAGGCGTTCCTCTCCGACAAAAACCGTATTGGTGTCCTTCTCGATTTTATAGACATACACGGGATGCCCCGCGGCCACCCCCAGCCCGTCGCGCTGTCCGACGGTGTAATGGGCGATCCCCTTGTGCTCACCGATCCGCCGGCCGCCGGCGTCCTTTATCAGTCCCGGATTTCTCATCTTCGCCCCCGCCCGTCTTTCCAGAAACCCCTGGTATCCGTCGGAAGGCACAAAACAGATATCCTGGCTGCCCGGTTTCTCGGCGTTAGCGAGGCCGTAACGGCGGGCAAGCTCCCGGACCTGCGGTTTGGTCAAATTCCCCAACGGGAAAAGGACGCGGTAAAGCACGTCCCGCTTCATGCCGTAGAGAAAATAGGACTGCTCCTTCTTCTCATCCTTCCCCTTCAGCAGGGCCATGTCGCCGGTTTGCGGATCACGCCGGATCCGCGCATAATGACCCGTCGCCAAAAAGTCCGCCCCCAGGGAAAGGGACCTGGCCAAAAGGGAGCCGAACTTCAGCGTCTGATTACAGCGCACGCAGGGGTTGGGCGTGCGGCCGCCGAGGTATTCCTCGGTGAAGTTGCGGATGATCCCCTCTTCGATGTCCGCGGCGAAATTCAAAACATAATGCGGGATACCCAAAACGCGCGCGGCCCTCCTGGCGTCTTCGATCCCGTCGGCGCCGCAGCACGAAGGGCGTCTGCTGTCCGGGTACGAAATGTTGAAGCACATCGTAATGCCGGCGACATCCGCGCCGCGCTCCTTCATAAGCCCGGCGGCCACGGAGGAGTCGACACCGCCCGACATGGCGACAAAAACCTTTTTGTTTTTTATGTCCATCCGACGTCCGTTTTATCCTTTCAGATTCCGCCTTCCGTCACTTCACGGATACACCGGCGGGTGATCCCGCATAAGGTCTTGATCTGGCCCACAGTCACGGCCAGGGGCGGCATGAAGACGATGACGTTGCCCAGCGGCCTCAAAATCAACCCGTAAGCCCTGGCCCTCTGACACACCCTGACACCAACCTTCTCATCCCAGGAAAAAGGCCGTTTCGTTCCTTTATGCCGGACCAGTTCGATGCCCGCCATCATCCCTTTCTGCCTGACGTCGCCGACATGCCGCAAGGCCAGCATCCCGTCCAGACAGCGGCTCAGACATGCTATTTTAGGCGCTAGATTATACAATGTCTTCTCTTTTTTGAAAACCCTTAAGTTGGCCAGGGCGGCGGCGCAGGCCAAGGGATTGCCCGTATAGGTATGGCCGTGGAAAAAGGTCTTCATGTCCTTGTAGGGAAAAAGAAACCCGCGGAAAATGTCTTCCGTGGTCAGCGTGGCCGCCAGGGGAAGATAGCCTCCCGTAAGCCCCTTGGCCAGACACAGAAAGTCCGGGACGACCTTCTCATGTTCGCAGGCGAACATTGTGCCCGTCCGGCCGAAACCTGTCGCCACCTCGTCGGCAATCAGCAGGACGCCGTATCTCCGGCATAACCGGGCCATGTCCTTCAGGACCCCGTCCGGCCACACGATCATGCCGGCGGCGGCCTGGACGAGAGGCTCGACGACAAGGGCGGCCGTCTCGCCGGCCTTCCTGCTTAAGAACGATTCCAGTTTAACGCGGTAATCCTTCCGGAACCTCCTTCGGTCCGTATATCCCGACCTGTAAAAAAAAGGCGAGGGGAACTTCAGCGTCGGGAAGGTCAGGGACCCGTAAGCTTTATGAAACGTCTCGATCCCCCCCACGCTGACGCTGCCCAGGGTATCCCCGTGGTAAGAATGTTCGAGATGGGCGATCTTCTTTTTCCCGGTCCGGCCCCGGTTCTGCCAGTATTGATAGGCCATCTTGATGGCCGCCTCGACGGCGGTCGACCCGTTGTCCGAATAGAACACCCGGCTCAATCCCTCCGGCGCGACACGCACGAGTTCCCTTGCCAGTTCGATGGAGGGGACACTGGCTAATCCCAGGAGAGTGGAATGGGCGATCTTCCCGAGCTGGGAGCGCACGGCGCGGTCGATGTCCGGATGCCGGTGCCCGTGCACCGTGACCCAAAGGCTGGACACGCCGTCCATGTATCGCCGCCCTTCGACATCGCACACGTAACATCCCTGTCCCTCTTCGATGACCAGCGGCCCTTCCTCAAGCCAGTCCTTCATCTGCGTGAAAGGGTGCCAGAGACAACGCCTGTCTTCATCGGCCAGCCTCCGGCTCCTCCCCCGCCTCCTCCGGATGGATGTGTCGTCCAGGAGCGAGGCGGCATCCAGCTCCCTTACACCTTTCAGGATTTCCTTCTCACCCAGATTCCGCAAAAAAGGAATGGTTCCCAGAACCGGAACGCGTGAAATACGGCCGATGACCTCCGGATTGGTTCTTTCCGGTACGCCCTTGGCCCGCGAACGGCCGCGATTAAAAACAAGGCCCTTGACTTTCAAGCCGTGCCGTCTGGCCTGTTCAATCGTCAGCAGGGTGTGATTAATCGTCCCCAGCCCCAGTCGGGCGACAATAACCAGCTCCGCCTCGCAGTCGCGGGCGAGATCCAGGACAGTGTAATCTTCCTTCAAAGGCACAAGAAGTCCGCCGGCGCCTTCGATCAACAGGATATCATGCCGTTGGCTGAGGGCCGCGCAGGCTTTAATGATCTTTTTCGGTTTGACGCGCCGTCCGGCGCGCTGAAACGCCAGGTTCGGAGACAAAGGTTCCGGCGCGAAATACGGATTGATCAGGGACAAGGCGTCAGGGCTGTCCAGATATTTTTTCAAAAGTCCGGCGTCCCGTCCGCCGCACTGGACCGGCTTCATGACACCGACATCGTATCCGTGCTTCTTGAGCAGGGCGCCCAAGACCACCGTCACGCAGGTCTTCCCCACCTCCGTATCGGTCCCGGTGATAAAAAATCTCCGGCAACCGCGGTCCTTGCTGTCTGTCATTCTCTGCGTCCTCCCGCATGCACAACCCGAAAAGAGGCCCGGACGTTCCCGTCCAGACGAAAATGCGCGTCATAATATTCCGACGCCTTTTTCAGAAGGCCCCGGCTGATAAAACATTCCCGACGGACTCCTCCGGCCCCGATATTTTTTAACCAGCCCAGAAGGGCCGTCATGTCCGGATAAACCGTTTCGATCCGTTGGACGCGCGAAGAGGCGGCCGTGAAACCGCTGCGAACCAGGGCCGCCCTGATCTGTGCCTTTCCCGCCAGGGGTGTCCCGGTCATGAAACCGCATCCTTGATCCGGCCCCGCCGCGTGCCGCAGGGCCCGCGTCAATTCCGGGAAGGAACCTTCGGCGAAACAGCTCAAATGAAAAGCGCCTCCCGGCGCAAGAACGCGGTAGACCTCAACAAAGGCGGCCGGGAGATCATCCACCCACTGATAAACAGAATTCGACACCACCGCGTCAAATGAATGTTCTTTGAACGGCAGACGCCGGGCATCCGCCTGTACGATATGAAACGTATCATAATGCCCGCGGGCCCACCGGACCATGCCGGACGCGAAATCGAGAGCCGTAACGCTGGCTCCCGGGAACCTCCGGCAAATCCGGTCCGTCAGGTAACCGGTGCCCATGCCGACATCAAGCAGCCGTCCCGAAGGAGAGAAATCCCCAAGTTTCCCGATGATCGACTCGGAGACGGAACGCTGGACGCCGCTGTGCCAGTCATATCTCTGTGCCGCCCGAGAAAAGGCCTTCCGGACGGCGTTTGCGCGCTGTGGTGTCTTCATCTATTGTCCTGTCATTACGGGGCGTCAGAATTCATTTACGTCCCGGATCGCAAAAAGTCCGCCACGAGACGGTTGTATATCTCCGGCCGCGTGATAAAGGGGAAATGCCCGCAGCCCTCAATAAAATCGAGCCTGGCGGTCTTCAGATCGTCCTTTAACTGCCTGGCGAGTTCTGAAGGACAAAGCGGATCCTTTTGTCCAAAGATCAACTGGACGGGGATCTGCAGTCCGTTGAACTCCTCGCGCAGATCCCATTGTTCCAGAAGCCGCAGATAGTGCATCAAGGGTTTCTGGCCGGGCCAGTCGTCCTTTGTCCGGAACATCGAGAGCCAGCGGTATCGGGCGCTGTTGCGTTCCTCGACGGTAAAAAGCGACCGGAAAAACACCTTCAGTATGGCCGGGTATTCCTCCCTCACCTGTGCCCTGAGTTTCCGGATGCGGGGCGCGGGCAGGCCGTAGGGATAGTCCGCGCTTTGGGAAAAACGTCCGGAAGACCCCACCAGAGAAAGACGCCTCATCTTCCCCGGGAAAAGCGTGTTGAATCTTACGGCAACCAGCCCTCCCATCGAGCTGGCCACGCAGTCGAAAGGCCTGCCTTCCAATCTCTCAAGGACAAGGCGGAGGCCTTCGGCCAAATCCTTGAGCGAAATGTCCTTCCACGAGCTCCCGCCGTGTCCGGGCCAGTCCACGGAGATGACGGTATGGCCGTCCGCAAAATAATCCTGTTGCTGGCGCCAGACGCGCCTGTCCGAGGCCCAGCCGTGCAAGAAGACAAGCAGGGGCCCTGTGCCTGTGCGTTCATAAAACCAGTCGATGTCCTGCGGCGTCTTTATATAAGGCATAGGTCCTTTCCGACGCGGGCGATCTGCTTCAAGGCGGCCTCGCAGTCCTCGGCCGTATGCGCCGCGGTCACGGTCAGGCGCAAGCGTGCCGTTCCCCGCGGGACAGCGGGCGGACGGATCGCCTGCACGAACAGTCCCGCCTCGAACAGCCGGCGGGAAAATTCCAGCGCCCGGGATGAGGTCCCGGCGACAATCGGGATGATCGGCGTCTCGCTTCCAAGGGTATTAAAGCCCAGCCTCTTCAGGCCATGCAGGACATGACGGGCGTTCTCCCACAGTCTCTTTCTCCGGGAGCCCTCTGCCCGGATGATATTCACCGCCTCCAGGGAGGCCGCCGCGACCGGCGGCGGCATGCCCGTCGTGTAAATAAAACTCCTGGCCTTGTTGACCAGGAATTCGATCAAAGACCGGGATCCGCAGCAATAAGCCCCGAAAGAACCCGCCGCCTTGCTGAGCGTCCCCATCTGGATGGGAACCCGGCCCTTGAGGCCGAAATGTTCAACGCATCCCCGGCCCCCCTCCCCCATCACTCCGAAGGCATGCGCCTCGTCGACCATCACCAAGGCGCCGTAGTCTTCGGCCAGCGCCACGATTTCTTTAAGCGGGGCAAGATCCCCGTCCATGCTGAAGACGCTGTCGGTAATAATACCGACCTTTTTATAACCACGCGCCCGACCCAGCAGATCTCTCAGATGCCCCGCATCCCGGTGGTTGTAACGTCTGAAGGCCGCGCGGCTCAGGATAATCCCGTCGATAATCGAGGCGTGGTTGAGACGGTCGCAGAGGATAAGGTCTTCCCGGCCGAACAGCGCGGAGATAATCCCCGCGTTGGCCATATAGCCTGTTGAAAAAAGCAGAGCAGACTCTGTCTCCTTGAAATCCGCCAATGCCTCTTCCAGGGCCTGATGGACGGCCATATTGCCGCACACCAGACGGGATGCGCCCGAACCGGATCCGTATTTTTTCAGGGCCCGGATGGAGGCCTCTTGAAGACGCGCCTCGCCGGCCAGGCCGAGATAATCATTGGAACATAAATTCATCACGCTGCGGCCGTCAACCTTGATGCGCGGCCCCTGCGCGGACCCGGTAAGACGCCGGCGCCTTTTCAGGTCTTTCTCTTCCAGGGCCTGGACTTCTTCTCGGAGAAAGCGTTCCATGCGGGAGAATAAGGAGTTCAAAGACGACGGAGCGTTATAACGTCTCCGGCCATCTTCTTCACGATTGTTCCAGTCTTGTCCCGGAGCAGCAGGCCTCCGTCCCCGTCGATATCCAGGGCCTCGCCTTCCGATATCTTGCCGCCCTCGACGACCCGGACGCGTTGGTGGAGGGTGACCGAAAGCTCGCGCCACCGCTCGGCCACGGGCGAAAAGCCGTTTTCCTGCAGATAAAGATACCACTCTTCCATCTTTTTCAGGATATCCCTGGTCAACGCAACGCGGGGGACCGTACGGGTCAGCGCAACGCGCAAGGATGTCGCTTCATCGGGAATCTGGCTCGGGGGGGTATTCACGTTAACGCCGATGCCGACCACGATGAACTTCACCCTGTCGGCCTCGGCGCTCAACTCCGTGAGGATCCCCGCCGCCTTCTTCCCGTCGATCTGCACATCGTTGGGCCATTTAATGCGGGCGTCCAGACCTGTATGTTCCCGAATCGCCTCGGCAAGGGCCACGGCGCTGAGCAGTGTCAGCTTGGCCACGTCCAGGAGCCCCCACTTCGGCCGCAATACAATAGACATGTAAATCCCCTTGGACTTCGGCGACATCCAGGTCCGCCCCAGGCGGCCGCGTCCTCTGGACTGGCCTTCCGCGCAGACAACCGTACCCTCCGGACAGCCCTGCAGACCCAGGGTAAAGGCCTCATCCATGGTCGAGGTGGTCGTCTCAAAATAATGGATATCCTTCCCGATGATTTTGCCGGGAAGGCCGAACCGGATCTCCGAAGGGAAAAGTTTGTCCGGAGAGGCCATCAGCTGATATCCCAGGTGGGGCACGGCCACGATATCAAATCCTTTCGCGCGCAATTCCTGAACATGCTTCCAAACGGCGGCCCGGGTCAGGTCCAGCATCCTGCTGATTTCTTCCCCGGAGAGATAACCCTCGTTTTCTCTCAGAAGTCCGATGATTTTATCTTCGACCATCTCTGTCTCCTATGTTACCAAACCGGACATCGTCCGGAAACGCTTCACGGCTCCGGCCAGCCTCTCGGCGCAATATTCGATGTCCTCGTCCGTCGTCCAGCGTCCCAGGGTCAGCCTCAGGGTGCTTAATGCCGTCTCGTCGGAAAGCCCGATCGCCCGCAGGACATGGGAAGGCTCCGTCGCCCCCGCCGTGCATGCCGAAGCCGTTGAAACGGCGATCCCCTCCATATCCAGGGCCATGACCAGGGATTCGCCTTCAATGCCCCGAAACGAAACATTAACGTTATTCGGCAGACGGAGGTCGCGGTGGCCGTTGATCCGGACATCCGGAAGGGCGTGTAAGATCTTTTCCATGAGAGTGTTCCGCAGACGGCCTTGCGTCCGCATCTCTTCGGATAACGAGGCCAGGCAGAGTTCAAGGGCCCTGGCCATGCCGACGATACCGGCCGTGTTGTGTGTGGAGGCCCTCCTGCCGCCTTCCTGGGTCCCGCCCGTCAACACAGGCTCAACCGGCGTCCCCTTCCTTATATAAAGCGCTCCGGTTCCTTTGGGTCCGTAAAATTTATGGGCGGCCAGGGACAGCAGGTCAACACGCATCTCTCCCACGTTAACCGGGATATGCCCCGCCGTCTGAACGGCGTCACAGTGAAAGCGGACGCAGGCCTCACGCGCGATACGGCCTATTTCGGCCACCGGCTGGACGGTGCCGATCTCATTGCTGGCGTGCATCACGGAAACCAGAACGGTCTCACCGCGGATAGCATCCCGAAGCGCCTGAAGATCGACAATCCCCTGCTTATCGACAGGGATCCTGGTTGCCGAAAAGCCTTCCCGCGTTAAATATCGGACAGGTCCTTCGACGGAATGATGTTCGATGGATGAACAGATGACGTGCCGGCCCTTCGAGCGCAGGGCGCGGGCCGTCCCGATTACGGCAAGGTTATTGGATTCGGTGCCGCCGGATGTGAAAACGATCTCCCCGGACGCCGCTCCCAAGAGCCCGGCAATCCGGCTGCGGGCCTCTTCCACGGCCGCCGCGGCCTCCTGTCCGAAGGCGTGCGGGCTCGAGGCATTGCCGAAACGCTCGGTCCAATACGGCCGCATCGCCTCAAGAACCGCCGGATCCATGGGCGTGGTGGCGGCGTAATCGAGATAAATCCGCTTATCCATAAGAAGATTCGGTCCTCACCGGATCGGTTGCTGGATATTCATCATGGTAAACAATTTATTTTTTATTGTCAACTTTTCTTATTTTAAAAGTTTACAATTAAAGGCGCGAAATGCGGGGACGGACACATGAAAGCATACCCGCAAAAAGAACACCGGTTTTGCTTAATTTGTTAAGCCTTGCTGTCAAAATGCTTGTCATCGCGGGCGACCGGAGGGAACGGCGAAGTCCCCGTAGGCGATGAACGCCGCACAGGGAACGAAGCCCCCGCAGCCCGGGCAAACCGGGCAAACTCCGCCGACCATCTGATTGACAAACATGACCTGAAATGTTATATTGTCGCGTCAGATGCTGGACTCATCCGTCCGCCCTTTATGAAAAAATGCAGGGGCTGGGAGATCGCGTATGTGGCGGCTTCCCCTATTGAAATAATTTTTCCATTGTTTGGGGCTGTAGCTCAGCTCCGACATCTGAACCTTTTGGGTTCAGGGGTCGGAGTCCCGACTTCCTCTTTTCCCTATAAGAAAATGTCGGGACTGGGAGTTCGCGTATATTGCGACCGCCCCTATTGAAATAATATTACCTTTGCTTGGGGCTGTAGCTCAGCTGGGAGAGCGCTTGAATGGCATTCAAGAGGTCGTGGGTTCGATCCCCATCAGCTCCACAAGATTTCACCGGGCCCGCGTGCGGCGGGCCGGCACGGCTATACACACAACATGACGAAAGACAAAGTCATACTTGCCATCGCCTTGACCGAAATCCTTATCGGCTGTGTCTCGCTTTTTTCCAATATCCTTTCGCTGTATCTTGGAGGAAACATCAAGACCCTGAACGTCTTCCTGTTTGTCACCGCGGCCGCCACCGTTTCGCTTTCCCTGGGGCTGGGCCTGCTTAACCGGCGGAAGGCGGCATGCCAATTATTGATTTACTTCTCATCGGTGATCATACTCAGCAAGATCCTCATTTTCGCCGGTATCATCCGCCTGGACTGGACGCTGGAGGCCTCTATGCCGGCCGAATGGAAAAATATTTTATCCTTGATCTATCATAGTTTTGTGATTCTCTATTTGAGCCGTTCTGAGGCCGGGACGTATTTCAGGAAATGAAGCGCATCCTGAGGGCCGGCGGCGGATGCGGCAAATTCTCATCCTGTCCGGCGTGTTCCGGCGCATGACGGACGGCGAGTTCCTTTTTTGATGTGTCCTCAATAGACTGCCGAGATGGCGGAACTGGTATACGCGCCGGTCTCAAAAACCGGTGAGGGCGACCTCATGAGGGTTCGACTCCCTCTCTCGGCACTATTCTTCCGTGGAACGCGGGCCTTCCTTATCCCGCGCGCCGCTTTCCAGAATCATTCCGGGGTTCACTTCTGGGCGCGATTCAATTCCTCGAATCTGTGGATGAGGGCTTTTTCTTCCTGTTCGTGGTTTGTCTTGACGATTTCGTAGATGAAATCCGAGGTGAGGACGGCGTCCTCCGGAGACATGTCCAGAAAACGCAAGCCGAAGGCGTGGTAAGTCTGCCTGCTCTTCGGGACATACTGACATTGTTTTTGCCAGATGATCTTGGCGATGGTCTTGACGCAATCCCGGCCGCCGTTGACGGGGAGGGTCAGGTCCAGTTCCGTCGCGATGTCTAATTTTTCGTTTCCGATCACGCTTGCGCCGCTGGAACTCAGATCGCTGCTCAACAGCACGCCCTTCCGGGGGGAGGCCTCCCGGGTTTCAAAGCTCATTTCCAGATTGACGCGCGCGCGGAATAACTTGCGATATTCAATGGTTCCCATCGCCCCCCCCTTTGTCCAATCGGCTCATTGCGTACCGCCGGGTGATCTTCACTTACCGCGGTCCGGATCCTTCGGCCGCGGGGTGCCCTAAAAACAATTCCTATTATAAACCCAATTCTCACGCATGCAACGAATAGTTTGCGCGAAAAGCATCCGATAGGGTATCCGGCCCGCCTTTCTGCATGCAGCTCTGTGAAAAACAGCTGTCTTGCGCCAACATTTCTCTTATTCCGTTGACTTCATTTTATGAAGATGATAGGATGAACACGTTCTAATCAATCCTTCATCATGATGAAAAAAATTGTCATTCTCCTCATCCTGTTCTTCCTCGTCCTCGCTCTGGGAAACGGCGAATCACGCGCCGCCGACAATCCGGGTGAAAAACTGGCCCGGGGCGTGGTGAACGTGGTCAGCGCCCCTATCGAGATCGCCAAAAAGATAGACCAGGAGTGGAAATCCAAAAAAGAACAGCCCGCCGCGCTGGGCGTCTTCAGCGGATTCTTCAAAGGGCTGGCGGCCACCCTCGCCAGGATGGGCTCCGGCGCGTGGGATATCGCGACCTTCCCCTTTAAGGTCCCGAATGACTATGATCCGCTCGTAAAACCGGAATTCGTCCTCGAAAAAGAACAGCCTCAAGAGACCCCTTAAACTTCCGTCCTTTTCCTGCTATACTTGCCTTATGACGACGTTGAACAGGATCATCGCCTTGTGTGTATGCTCCGCCTTCCTTGTCGCGGTCTGCGCCTCCCGGACGCCCGCCGACACGACGATGACTTTCACCCTGAAGGACGGTTCCATCCTGCGGGGAGAAGTCGTCGGCTTCTCCGAAGGGACCTACGCGGTGCGCACCACGCACCTTGGAACCGTTGACATCCAGGAAACGGACATCCTCCGCATGAGCGCGGAAGGAAAGGACGCCCTTTCCCCTCGTTCCGGAGAGGTGAAGAACCAGATGGCCACGATGCAGAAGCAGATCCTTTCCGACCGGGACATCATGGGCGATATCATGAGCCTGGCCCAGGATCCCGAGCTCATGGAGCTTCTGAGTGACCCGCAGCTCGCCGATGCCCTGATGAGCTTCGATCTCGAACGCCTTCAGGGCCACCCGAAGTTCCAAAAACTCATGGATCACCCTAAACTGAGAAACGTCGTCGAAAAAGCCGGCCGAAAGACCGGCGTGGCCGTCCCTCCTTCCCCGGAAACTCGGCCCGACCCGGGCAATCCTTCTTCAGCCCCTTCCTCCGGACCCAAGGTCATTTATCACGACTACTAGTCTTTTAAGCCTTTGAAGACACTTTAAGAACTACGCCGCAGCTGACCGCAGGCGACGGCAATATCCCGGCCTCTGGGGGCGCGCAACGTGGAAATGGATGTACGGCATTTCATCGGACTCCTTTGCATCCCATGTTTCCATGAAAACGTTCATAAATTCTATCGGGATCATGAATCTAGCCTCATAGCAGGCATATCCGCTTGTATCCTGGTTATCGTAAACCTCAATCCTTCCTGCTCTGAAGTTTTTGTAATCAGGGTTTCTAACCGCTTCTTCAACGACGGAAAAAATGCATCTTTTTCGCTGTTCTTTAGCCATATTTCATCCCTTTTGCTATGTCGAATCCTGATACGGCTCAACACCTATCTGACCAAGAAAAGCATTCACCCGTTCATACACGTCCCGCTGGATTCTTTCCTTTTCTTCAGCATCGTCAATTTCAAGGAAATTGACCACCCAGACCGGGCCGGGGCCGTCGAGTGTTTTAAACTTATCTTTGATTTTTGCCAGACCTTCCACGATCAGGCCGTTTGACATATACGGATTGAATACTTTGGCTAATGCCTCAATCCCTTCAGGATAATGCTGTATCGTAAAGTAAATGTCATAAGCGTCTTTTTCTTTGTAACGATCCCACAGCGCCATGCCTTTCATCACCAGAAATGGGACTATTCCCGAAACTTTAATACTGACCTCATTAACGGCTCCATCCGGCATTGGTTGTTTTAAATTGATCGAGATCGTATTCTCAAAAGCTACATCACAACCTCTGGCTTTGCGGGCCCGGACGCCCTGCACTTTCTGCGTCCGCCTTGATTTTCCCGTGCCGCCGTATTCGCCCGCCAGAAAATTCAAATCAACAACGACTTTTCTTCCGTCGGTCGTCTCCACCGTGCGATGATAAATAAACGGCTGGCCGCCTTCCGTATACCCTCTTTCCTTAAGAAGGTTGATAATGGATTTATAGCCTTCCGGATCAATGTGCTTGAAGTCCAGCGCCACATCAATGTCCAGGCTTCCTGTGTGTTCTTGCTTGTGTTCGTCAAACAGGAAATACGGCACCCATCCTCCGATTAAAACAACATCCTCTTTATAAGCACCGACAATCGTCATAAACTCCACAAGAACGGATAAGCATATTTCGACGGTGTCCTGCGGATAATCAGACCGCGTTACCATTTGGTTTTAATCCTCTTTTCGTATATTCGCTCTGCCGCCTCTTCCCCGCGTTCTTTATAGCCTTGCAAATCCAGATAAAGCTGGACGTCGCTGACGACTTTTTTGTTCTGGATCTTCTGAGTGCCGTAAAAAACACCTTCATCATAGGGCTCAAGAACGGTAATATTGGGCCCTGTGTCCACGGACTTCCACTGAAGGTCGCGGGTGATTTCCGGGATTGTTTCCTTATTAAGATATAAAAACACTCTTTTATAGCGCAAATAGGGCTCAATCACATTTGCCCCGGTTGTTAATGTAAACGCGAAATTGATTTTATTTATACTGCAGTGCTGTGTAATCCGCGTTTCAATCTGCTGGAGAGAGTCCAAAGAATAAAAATTATAAATATTGTTTTTCCGGTAAGAATAATTTTCCGACCATTTCTTAATCAATGATTCGGGATTTTTCAGAACAATTCTTTTGGATTCATCCGCTAGCGCATATTCTTCATCCAGAAGTCTCTTTTTCACATTTGAAGCCTGCCCCAGACTGACTTGAGCTTCTTTGGCCAGATCTGATATTTTCCATTTCTTTTTCGGCTGGCAGAAAAGAACCCTTAAGATCCGGCTTGATTTGGCGGCAAACAATGATTTCTGCTGGCGGGTCGTCATAAAAGGATTGGGATTACCTTTAACTTGAATGAACGCATTTTCAAATTCAATATAGCAATTACCGGCCAAATCAAGGCATCCCATATTATTTTCACGGCAGATATTGATCGATTCTTCGGACAGATACGGGGCCCCCACAATGCCATAGGCATTTTCATCACCATTAAGAAAGGATTGGAGTTGATTGACCGCTGTGCGCACATAACGCGGCTGGCCGACCGACCTGATTTCAAAAACAAGGCGGAACTTTTTCCCGTTTTTGAGTTTTACCTTCATCTCTAAATCCGCCCGCCGATTATCAATGACCGCTTCCTTTCTCAACTCATTTGCGGACAGAACCTCAATAAACCTTTTGTCCCTAAATAAGACTTCGGCCTTTTGCGCGATTTTATCTGCTATCTCAGCTTCTTTTATTTTCATTATTATACCCTCTTTCAGCGTACGCTGAAATTATACTATAAAATGAAAACATGTCAAGCGCCATATTTTCCAATAACATAAGTCTATTCAATATAATAAATTATGAATTATGGCGCAATTGGCCGCAGGCGGCGGAGACCTCTCTGCCCCGCGGATAACGGACCGTGGCGTGCAGCCCCAGCGTCTCGAGTTTTTTCCGGAACAGCCGGATCTCCCGGCGGCCAGGCGGCTTATGGGGAAATTCCTGAACAGGGTTATAGGGGATGAGGTTCAGCTTGCAGATCATGCCTTTAAGGTGTCCGGCAAGCTCTTCGGCCGCTTTTGCGGTGCAGGTAACATCCTTGATCAGGATATATTCAAAGGTGATCTGGCGGCGGGTCTTCTTGACATAGTCCCGGCAGGCCTGCATAAGATCGTTGAAGGGATATCTGCGGTTGACGGGCATCAGCTTATTCCGGGAGGCGTCGTTGTATCCGTGCAGGGAAACGGCCAGCTCGACCTGCAGGCCTTCCCGGGCAAAGCGTTCCATCCCGGGGACCAATCCCACCGTCGAGACCGTGATCCTCCGTGCGCCGATGTTCAAGCCGCGTTTGTCATTCGCGACGCGCACGGCCTTCATGAGGTTATCGTAATTATCGAATCCCTCGCCCGTGCCCATGAACACGATGTGCGTCAGGGGCCTTGGATGCCTCCGGGCCTCTTCCTTAACCTGCAGGATCTGGGCCAGGATCTCGGCGGCGGTGAGGTCGCGCCGCCACCCGCCTATCCCGCTGGCGCAGAACCGGCAGCCGAATTTGCATCCGGCCTGGGTGGAGACACAGACGGTCGCGCGCGAAGCCGTCGGGATGAGCACCGTTTCGATCTTCTCCCCGTCCTCGAGAGAAAACAGGAATTTGGTCGTGCCGTCAGGGGCGGCCTGTTTCTCCCTGACCGCAAGGGGCGAGAGCACAAAATGTTCGCGCAGACGCCGCCGCAAATCCAGCGGAAGATCCTTCATCTCATCAAACGTCCGGGCACCCCTGCGGTAAAGCCAGGAAAAGATCTGCCCGGCCCTGAAGGGTCTCTCGCCGGATTCAGCCATGAACCGGACGATTTCATCATAATCATAATTCCTGATATCTTTCATGGATCGCAAATGCGGGGATGTGCTTACGGGGGTTGAACGAAAGACTCCTGCGGCTTCTCCCTTTACGCCTTCTGCTCTTCAAAGCGCCCTATCTTGCGGAATTTCTCGTAACGGGCCTTAAGGAGGTCTTCGCGCGGGATCTCCCGGAGCTGTTTGATGGATTTGACCACCGTTTTTTTAAGGCACTCAGCGGTCTTGCCGGGTTCACGGTGGGCGCCGCCCATGGGTTCGGGGATAACATCGTCGATGATTTGGAATTTCATGAGGTCTTCTCCCGTCAGGCGGAGCGCCTCGGCCGCCTCTTTGGCCTTCATGCTGTTTCGCCAGAGGATCGAGGCGCACCCCTCCGGAGAGATCACGGAATAATAAGCGTTCTGGAGCATGAAGACCCTGTCCGCGACCCCGATGCCGATCGCGCCGCCGCTGCCGCCCTCACCTATGACGACCGCCACGACAGGCACGCCTACGCGCATCATGTCGCGCAGATTGCAGGCGATGGCCTGCGCCTGGCCCCGCTCTTCGGCGCCGATGCCCGGGTAGGCCCCGGGGGTGTCGATCAAGCAGAGGACCGGCAGACGCATTTTATCGGCGAGAAACATGAGACGCATGGCCTTGCGGTATCCTTCCGGATGGGCGCAGCCGAAGTTGCGAAGAACGTTCTCTTTGGTATCCCGTCCCTTTTGGTGGCCGATGACCATAATCTTAAGGGAATCAATGGTGGCCAGACCGCCGACCAGGGCGAGATCGTCCGCAAACAGACGGTCGCCGTGCAGTTCCACAAAATCCGTCATGATGAGACGGATATAATCCTGGGTGTAGGGCCGCTGGGGGTGGCGCGCGATCTGCACTCTCTGCCACGGCGTAAGGTTGTCGTAGATCTCGCGGCGCATCTTGCCGAGTTTCGTCTCCAGCTTTTTGATCTCGGAGCTGAGGTTCATCTTCCTGTCGGAACTGAACGACTTAAGCTCCCTGACCTTGGCTTCCAATTCGGCTATGGGCTTTTCAAAACTCAGGACATGCATGGTTCATCCTTTGTGTCGGCGGAAGGACGGTGTGTTGTTCCGGAATAAGGACCCCGGCCGATGCCGCTCAATCGACCACGACAACCTGTGTTCCGGCCGGCAGCAGGCTGTACAGTTCCTCGACGTCCGCGTTGAACATCCGGACGCACCCTTCGGTCACCTGACTGCCGATAGTCTCCGGTTCGATCGTACCGTGGATCCCGTATCCCGGGATATCAAAACCCAGCCAACGGGAACCCAGCGCGTTTTTGGGGCTTTCGGGAGGGACAATGGCGCCGCTTTTGTACCAGACCGGGTCAACCAGTTTATTAACGATGGTAAAAGTGCCCACCGGCGTGTTGTTTTCCTTCCCGGTTGAGACGTCGTAGACCTTCACGACCTCGTCGTCGCTCTTGAGGATGAGCTTGTTCTGCGACTTGTCGACCAGGACGCTGAAGACGCCCTGCCATATGCGCAGCCGGTCCCCCACGCGGATGACGTCACTCTTCAAGCCGTTGCTCTTTTTGATCAGCTCAACGGTTGTATTATACTTCTTGGCGATCTTGCCCAGCGTGTCCCCGCTTTCCACGACATGGAGCGCCGTCCGGGGTGTCTGGCGCTGAGAAAAAATAATCTCCATGTTAACCTCTTCCAGCCGGCTCTGCACGTTCTCGATCTGTGAGTAATCCGGATGTTCGGTGATGATACTGCGGTACGCATCCCGGGCCTTCAGGAGGTCCCCTTGTTCCTCAAAAACCTCCGCGGCCTTGGCCAGTTCCCCGGCAGAGGATGCGTCCTCCTCCTGGACCGCTCCTGCCTGAGTCAGGTCCGGACGATCCTTTTTGCTCAACAAAGCCGCGACCACGATAAGGGCGATAAAAACTCCGCCGGCAATAATCAATCTGTTTTTCATCATCAATGAACCTCCTGCTGTTATCCCGAGAATTTCGGATGTAAACTTAAAGCTATGATGATACCCAATACGGCCCCAATGAAGACCTGGACCGGCGTGTGTCCGATCAGCTCCATAAGCCGCTGGGACTCCACCTTGCCCCGCCAGTAGATATCGTCCAGGATCCTGTTCAGGATCGAGGCCTGCTGACCCGTCGCCCGCCTCACCCCCTGGGCGTCAAACATGGTCACCAGGGCAAACACCGCGGCCAGCCCGAAAACGACTGAATCAAACCCGGTCTCCAGGCCGCAGGCCGTGGCCAGGGCGGCCGCCCCGGCCGCGTGGCTGGAGGGCATGCCGCCCGTTCCGATGAGCCAGCGGAAATTAAACCGTTTTTCTCTGATCACGCCGAGCAGGACTTTGACGCCCTGGGCGATAATCCAGGCCAGAAAGGTGATGACCAGGACCCGGTTTTGCGCTATGGCGGAAAAAAAATGTTTCATGATTGTTATGGGGAGTCCCGACTGCGCTATGGAACGCGCGGACGACAGCCCCCTATTATATGTTTACCCCCAGACAGTGTCAAGAAAACCATCGGGCGGGTGTCATTCCTTTTTCCTTCGGTATTCTTCGATCAGGGCGTCCAGTTTCCGGACAGCCTCCGAATCGAGCACATCGTCAATAGACATCTTCTTGTCTTCCCCGCCTCCTTTGGGGACTGCCGGCTGTTCTGGCTGTTCTTTCTGCTGATGCGTTGAGTCAGGCGGGTCTTCCTCAGGAGGTGCTTCTTCCTGTTCGGGCTGAGGCGCGGCCTGCCCGCTGGGAGCAGAGGCGCCATCCCCTTTATCATTATCTTCTTTATTTTCAGAATGTTCCGCGATTTCGGACGGGCTCCGGGTCTCTTCTTTCGGCGGAGTCTCTTTGTCCTCTGGCTCTTCCTCTTTTTCTTGTGACGCCCCCTTCCCGGCGTCCTCCTCGGTCTTTCTCAGCAGGGACTTCAAGGCATCAGCCTCATCGGGCTTCTCCTGATCCGGGTCCTTATTCCCGACTTTTTCTTCCTTCGGCGCGGGCCCCCGCGAACCAGAGGCGCCCAGTCCTTCCCGCGCCTCTGTCCCGGATTCCTGCGGCTGTATATCTTTTTTGTCTTCTTCCTGTCCGGACATGCAAAGCCCTCCCTAATTTCCCGTTGACTGACTATTTATCGTATGCTATTTTATGGTATTGATTCGTCGGAGAAGGTTGTCTTGAAGCTCCCCGAGGACTCATATTATTATAAGGCGCACCCTCAAAAAAACAATCCCTTTTCAATCCAATATCCCCCTTTCGGTTCCGCCGCGAAATAATCCAGCCTAAAGAGTATTTTTCATGCCTTGTCTCTGAACATGCTGGCTAAAGTCCTGACCTATGCCCTGCGCGGGCTGGACGCGCACGCGGTCACCATCGAGGTGGACGTCACCAACGGCCTGCCGGCCGTCGTTATCGTCGGTCTTCCGGACAGCGCCGTGAGGGAAAGCAAGGAGCGCATCCGTCCGGCCATCAAGAACAGCGGTTTTGATTTCGCGGCCCGCCGCATCACGATCAACCTGGCCCCGGCGGACATGAAAAAGGAAGGCCCGTCTTTCGACCTGGCCATGGCCCTGGGGATCCTTGGCGCCACCCAGCAGCTGAACATCGAATATGTCCGGAGACTGGTCATACTCGGCGAACTGTCTCTCGACGGAGCGGTACTGCCGGTCCGCGGGGTTCTTTCCAGCGCGATTCAGGCCAGGGCCGAAGGACGCGAAGGCCTGATCATCCCCGAAGACAACGCCGCGGAAGCGGGCCTGGTCGAAGGGATCCGTGTCTACCCGGTCAAAACACTGCGGCAGGCCGCCTGGATCCTGAACGATCCCGGGAGCGCCCCGGTTTACCGTGCCCATAGGGCCGCCGCCGGCGGGCATAACTGTCTTTTGATCGGTCCGCCGGGAAGCGGTAAATCCATGATGGCCCGGCGGGTCCCCACAATCCTTCCGGACATGCCTTTCGAAGAATCCCTGGAGACGACCCGCATCCATTCGGTAGCCGGCACTCTTTCCCCGAAAGACGGACCGCTTTTGCGGCGGCCTTTCCAGAGCCCCCATCACACGTCTTCCGACGTGGCGCTTGTCGGCGGCGGCTCCGATCCCAGGCCCGGCGAGGTGAGCCTGGCCCACAACGGAGTCCTCTTTCTCGATGAACTGCCCGAATTCCGAAGGCATGTCCTGGAGTCCCTGCGCCAGCCCCTGGAAGACCAGGAGGTGGTGATTGCCCGGGCCAGCGCCTCCCTGCGTTTCCCCGCGCGGCTCATGTTTATCGCGGCCATGAACCCCTGCCCGTGCGGAACACAAAGCAAACCAGACGTAATCAGACAAGAAGCGTCATCATTATTCATGTGGAAAAGAACCTCAATGAGGTTTACTACGGATACACAGAAAATCCGAAAACATTTGGACAATACGTCAGAAAATGCCGGCTTGATGAAGGGCTGCAACTCAAAGACCTCGCCGACAAAATCGGATGCTCAGACAGCATCCTTATCCTTTGGGAAAAAGACAGAGTCATCCCAGCCCTATCTCTTATCAAAAAGTTACATGAAAGATATGAAATCCCGAAGAACCTGCTTAAAGCGGCCATTGCGAAAAAATTCAATCTTTCAGAGAAAGAAGAAAACATGTTATTTGAAAGGGACAGGATTCTGTATGAATTAGAAAAAGGAGGAAATTTCGGAAAAGCGATAAAAACATACAGACTCAGCACATTTGAAACATCAAGGGCGATTGCAGCAAAACTCGGAATTGATCAGTCTACAATCCTTGATTGGGAAAACGGAAGACATATAGCGACAGAAAAACTAAGAAATAAAATAACGGAAAAAATTAAGAATAATTAGGAGAAACAAAAAATGGATAAAAAACAAACAAAATCGACAAAAATTCTAATTCCACAGGAATATATTGAAAACAAAATACTGGTCATACGGGGGCATAAAGTCATGCTTGATCGAGACCTTGCAGACTTATATGGTGTTGAAACCCGACATCTTACTCGGCAAGTCCGCCGCAATCAAGACCGTTTCCCTGATGATTTCTTATTAACCCTTACACAGAAAGAATTTACAGACTTGAAGTGCCATTTTGGCACATCAAGTTGGGGCGGCACACGTAAGTTGCCGTTTGCCTTTACAGAACATGGGATTCTCATGCTTTCCAGCGTCCTAAACAGTAAACGGGCGATTCAGGTTAATATCCAAATCATGCGGACGTTTACTAAGCTGCGAGAGCTGATGGCAACACACAAAGACTTGAGGCGCAAAATAGAAACCATGGAGAAAAAGTACGATCATCAGTTTAGGATCGTCTTTGAGGCTATCAAAAAGCTGCTCGATCCGCCTGAAAAGCCGAAAGGCAAAATCGGATTTTAAATGAGCCCATTACTTATGGAGTATTGCGAACATAAGTAATGAAGACGAATTTATCCCGTCCCCGCAGGGGATCGGGGCACCCATAAAATTAAACCAGTAAAAAAGGGAAATACAATGCTATCAAAAACCTATAGTTATGCCTTAAGCGGCATTGATTCATACTTAGTCACTATTGAAGTCGATTGTTCCCGCGGATTACCGGCAACGATTATTGTCGGCCTCCCGGATAACGCGATTAAAGAAAGTAAAGAACGCGTTCGCGCGGCCATCAAGAATAGCGGGCATAAATTCCCCATCTCGAGAAACACAATCAATCTTTCTCCAGCGGATACGAAAAAGGAAGGCCCCTCTTTCGATCTGGCAATCGCACTGGGGATTTTAGCCTCATCTGAAAGCATTTCTCCTGCTAACCTAAATGAATATGCCATGTTGGGAGAATTATCTTTAGACGGAGAAATAAAACCCGTCAGTGGTATCCTGCCCATCTCCTTATCAATGGTCAACAGTCATTTCAAAGGATTAATCGTCCCAAGGGCTAACGCCACAGAAGCGGCTATCGCCAATACCATCCCTGTTTATCCTGTAAAAACACTGAACGAATTGATTCACTTCTTGCAAGACCCGCAAAGAGTTCAGCCACTCAAAATCGATTCCTCAAAACTGGTAATTCAGGAAAACCATTTTGAGATCGACTTCTCTGATGTCAAGGGACAGTTTATGGTTAAGCGGGGACTTGAAATTGCAGCATCTGGATTACATAATGCCCTATTGATCGGAAGCCCCGGAACAGGAAAATCCATGCTCGCAAAACGTTTTTGCAGCATACTTCCAGATATGAGCATGGAAGAATCTCTTGAAACAACAAAAATTTATTCTGCCATGGGAAAACTTAATCACCAACAGGGCATCATAACAACACGGCCATTCCGTTCCCCTCATCATACGACAAGCGCGGCCGCCATCGTCGGCGGAGGATCAAACCCACGCCCAGGAGAAGTCACACTCAGCCACAACGGCGTCCTTTTTCTTGACGAGTTACCCGAATTCCACAGAAGCGTACTCGAATCCCTGCGCCAGCCGTTGGAAGATCAGGTCGTCACCATCTCAAGAGCCAATAAAGCATTAAAATTCCCTTGCAGGTTCATCTTAATTGCGGCCATGAATCCGTCTCCAACAGGCCGCTACGATGACTGCAACGCCTATCAAATGCAACGATATCTATCAAAGCTTTCAGGGCCGCTTCTGGACAGGATCGACCTGCATCTGGACGTTCCTGACCTGCCGTCAAAAGAACTTTTTACCCAAACCCAGCCAGAAACATCAAAGACAATAAAAGAGCGGACAACCCATGCCCATAATATTCAAAAGGAACGATTCAATGGATCAGGTATTCAAGCCAATGCCCACATGAACCACAAACAGATCAAACATTTCTGCAAACTCAACAAAGAAAGCAAAAGCCTGCTCAAAGCAGCTATTGAAGAATTGGGTCTTTCGGCGAGAGCTTACGATAAAATCCTCAAGGTTGGTCGGACGATCGCCGACCTCGACGAAGAAACAGACATCCTCACGGAACACATCGCGGAAGCGATACAGTATAGGAGTCTGGATCGCAATTTCTGGTCATAACATTTTATTTTAAGTAATGACATCCCTAAAATGACCGAAATATCATCAGAAAATATTTTGTTGTTGCCGGCCCAAAAAAATCTCAAGTCCGTTAAAACACACTGTTAAACTGCTTTGTCCCATGTTCGCAGAAATACAACCATCAACTGACCCGTTTATACAAGAACGACCTTTACTAATTCCCCAAATTTCATCCTTAATTTCATCTAACCTATCTCTTGGTACACTCCCTTGATCTCTGGGGCGACAAGAAGATCCTTTTTCAATCGGACACATGGTTATATCTATAAATCTCCTCACCCTTGTTAGCCCCAATGCCTTATTGACATGTTCATCCCCCCAAGAATATCCAATAGTCATAACTGTGTCCGCATTCAAACAATCAAAAGCAAATTTCTGGTAGAAGCTATACCCCGTTTTTTCAGCGATAGTGTCCTCAAGTCCAAAGGTTAATTAACCATCAG
>CAYRXT010000014.1:0-61525 GCA_964428315.1 uncultured Planctomycetales bacterium | reverse complement strand
CTTTGTAGCTGTTACAGTTAAACAAACATTGAATAAATATTTTTGACAATACGTTTTTTAAGAGAGGGAGGGTAAATGAACGGGATGCAGGAGCCGGGTCAGTCAGATATCCTTCGCCAGCAATGGAGCGAGCTTCGGAACGCGTATCAGAATTACAATAGGACCCTCGGCCTGTTCATCCTTTTTTTTATCGCGCAGGTCGTCTTCCTGGTTTTTATACAGGCTTATCACAAGCCCGGAGTGTTCATGGTCATTCGTATCATTTACTGGACCCTCGGCATATGTTTTCTGGTATCGGTTTGGCAATTGAGTCTGGTCTTGCGGGAACATGAAAGGGTTACCCTTTACCCTTTCGTTTGGGTCCTGCTGATGTTTTTGCCGGCTGTTAATCTCGGTATTGTTTTTGTGCTGTATCATAAGAGCCGCGCACTTATGAGAGATTTGAGAAAAAAGTTTTCCTGATTTGATGCGGAATCCAATGCCATCCTTTAAGAATAAGACGCGATTTCTGCTTTTTATCCGGATATTTATTCCGTTCCTTTGTATTGCTTCCGGCTGTGAACAGCTTTCTCCCACCGCGCCTACCCGGCTGTCAGCCCGGGCCGCCGGCGAAGAAGCTCTTTACCGGGCCTACCGGCAGGGACAGTCGGATCTCTGGGTGGAAGCCGAAGCGACGGTGATCCGGCTTCTGCCGGACGATCTTGAAGGAGATCGGCACCAGAAATTTATTGTGCAAATGAAAAGCGGACAGACCTTATTGATCAGCCATAATATAGACATTGCCCCGCGTATAGAAACCCTTAAAGTTGGGGATAAAATTCAATTTCGTGGAGAGTACGAATGGAATCCTAAAGGAGGTGTGGTTCACTGGACCCACAAAGACCCTGATTTTCGGCATCAAGGTGGATGGATAAAACATGGCAATATCACATATAACTAACGGAATTTGCGCGAATATACAGATCCGATGACGCACGATTATCAGAAATCCATAATCTCACCAAACCGTGATAACTTTCGCCCTTTCGGAAAATTGATCAGCTACCCAAATAAATCTTCAAAAGGCAGAAAAAGGAATCTCTGGCGGATTGTCCATACAGAATCCGCAAGGACCGGTTGGCGTATTGCTTACCTTGTTTTGCGCGACAGATCATCCGGCCGGATGGAGATGCATCCGCGATCGGACGAAACCTTTGAGCCTATAAGGGGAAAGGCCTTGATTTTTGTCAGCCGGAAGAAAGACATGAAGAGCGTCCGCTGTTTTTCATTGGACAAACCCTTAATCATAAAGAAAAAGATCTGGCACGCGGTTGTCTCTTTGACACCCGAAACGGAGATCAAGATAACGGAAAACGCCTCTGTAAGATCCCGTTACTGGCCGCTGGAGATTTCTACAAAATCATTAAAAGGCTTGCGTCCTTAACCGCAGGCGTGTTAATGTTGCGGGTGAACGCTTCATCGTCATGAGGTCCCGGGATGAGTGAACAAAGACGATACCCCCGAATATCCATAGAGCTCCCAGCGTCCTTTCAGGTCATCGGCCCCGAAGAGAACGTGTCCGTGGCCACGACCTTGAACATCAGCGTCGGCGGATTATGCCTGATATCCCGCGAAAGACTGCCTGTCGGACAGATTCTTCGCCTGAAAGTCGAATTGATCCCCGGGGAAACAGTTCAGGTAATGGTCACGGTTGTCTGGGCCAAGGAAAGAGAGCTTTTAGTCATGGAAGAATACTGGATCGGGGTGGAATTATACGAGACATCCTCCCCTGAGGTCATCCGCTTCGTGCAGTTCTGCGAACAAAAAATCAGGGACCACGCGCCCTGATTTCGGAAGGTTTTCCATCCGGCCGGGATCGGCTGGTTTTCCGCTTTTTAAGAGACAGACAGGCCTTCTTTATTCTTTAACGATATCCAATCTATGGAGTTATGATATAATAGCTCCATCCTCATGAACGCGGACAAAAAGAAAATGATTGACGGCAGTCTTGTTCGTCAGATATTCGACAGTATCCCGGACGCGATCTATTTTAAGGACAGGCAGGGACAGTTGATCTTAGTCAACCAGGCCCATGCCCGAGGCCTTGGGTTGCGCCCTGAGGACGTCGTGGGGAATACGGATTTTGATTATTTTCCCGATGAACAAGCGCGGCAAATGACCGCTGATGACAGACGGGTTATGCGGACCGGCAAGCCGCTGGTGGATATCCTCGAACAGACCACCCGTCCCGACGGCACTTCCCATTTTGTGTCTACGACCAAACTGCCGCGGGTCAATAAAAGAGGCAAGGTCATCGGGATTATGGGCATTACCCGGGATGTGACCTCCAGGACGCGGTTTGAACGCGACCGCTACCGCGTCCTTTTCGAGACCTCTCAAAATTGCATTTACATCACGACGCGCGAGGGCCAATGGGTCGACATCAACGAGGCGGGCGTTAAACTGTTCGGCTATAGAAATAAACGACAGCTCTTAAAAACTCCCGTAATCAATATCTATGCCGATTCGGCTGAGCGTTTAAAATTCAAGAAGATTATTGAAAAACAGGATTCAGTCAAAAATTATGAGCTGGAGCTGAGGAAGAAGAACGGGGCGGCCATCCAGGGCATTGTGTCCGCCGCCGTTCGCAGGGACGAGAACGGACGCATCCTCGGATATCAGGGCACAATCCTGGATATCACGGAAAGGAAAAAAGCCGAGCGGGAAAGGGAGACCCTCCTAGAACGCCTGAACCAGAGATTCAGGGAGCTGAGTTGTCTTTACGGAATCGAACAGATACGTCGTAAAGAAAGCTCTTTTCTTGATAAGCAGATGGAAGAGGTCCTCCGCCTTCTGAAACCGAGTTTTCGCAATCCGGGCCAAACACACTGCCGTATTGTTTACGAAGGCCGGGTCTTCCGTTCCGAAAAATTCAGGAGATCGAAAATCCTTTTTTCTGTGCCCATTATCGTTAAGAACAAAAAAGCCGGAAACCTTGAGATCTTTTACAGCAGCAGGGTTCGCAGGGACGATCTCTTGTCCAAAGAGGAGCGGGGTTTTATCGTTGCGGTGGCTAAACGTCTGGGGCTCTTCATTGAGCGAAAAGTGGTGGATGAGGAGCTTCAGAACACGCTCAGGGAATTAAAGGATATCAAATGGGCCCTGGACGCCTCGGCCATCGTGGCGATCACCGATGCCAAAGGAAGGATCATTTATGTAAACGACAAGTTTTGCGAGATTTCCGGCTACCGGCGGGAGGAATTGATCGGAGAAGATCACCGGTTGATCAATTCGGGCCTTCATGCCAGAGAACATTTCCGTGATCTTTGGCAGACGATTTCTTCGGGGAGGATCTGGAAAGGAGAGATCTGCAACCATGCCAAATTCGGCCGTCTTTACTGGGTCGATACGACCATCATCCCGTTTCTGAATGAAAAAGGAAAGCCCTACCAGTATGTCTCGATCCGTTATGAGATCACCCGTCGCAAGATGATGGAAGAGGCCATGAAGAAGCTGCCCCAGAGGATCATCCAGGCGCAGGAAAAAGAAAGGGAATCCATTTCCCGTGAAATTCATGATGATCTGGGGCAATCTCTCGTCGTACTCAAAATGCTTATTCAATCGAGCTTACCGCGAGGGGGATCCGGGCCGGGGCGTAATCAGCAGGAGTACCAAAAGGTCATCGCCTGTGTCGACGGCGTGATAGAGAAAACCCGTGCGCTGGCCGCGGGACTGCGCCCATCGGCCCTGGAGGTCCTGGGCCTTTCCAGTGCCCTGGAGGCCCTGGTTGAGCATTTCAGCGAAAGAGGCGGCCTGAAGATTATGTATAAACCGGTGTCCCTGGAGAACCTTCAGTTCCGGGGCGAGATCATCAACCTCTACCGCATTGTTCAGGAGGCGCTGACGAATATCGTCCGTCATGCCCGCGCTGTCAAGGCGGAAATTGTGATGCGCCGCAGGAGGGGACGGCTGTTGATTACGGTGAAGGATAACGGTATAGGTTTAATGATGGGCAGATCTCCGGAAGTCAGGATGTCGCGTTCAGGGCTTGGCCTTTCGACTATGGAAGAGCGAGCCCGTTTGCTGGACGGCACCCTGCGCATACATTCCAGTCCCGGACAAGGGACGCTCCTCGAAATCGACATCCCGGTCTTAAAGGAGGCGTGATTTGGCGGTAAGGCGCATAATCCTGGTGGACGACCATGAAATCTTCAGGGTGGGCCTGAGAAATTTGATCGACAAAGACCCTGTGCTTAAGGTTGTCGCCGAGGCGGCCAGCGGAGAAGAATTATTGAAGCTTCTCGGTTCGGTCAAAGCCCATTTAATAGTGCTGGACATTTCCATGCCGGATATGGACGGTATCGAGGCTTTAAAAAGGATAAGAAAGCGTCATCCGAAGCTCAAAGTGCTTGTGCTTACGATGCAGAAAGATCAGGAGCATCTGAAACATGCCATACAGTTCGGGGCCGCCGGTTATGTCCTCAAAGAGGATGCCTATGAACAGCTTGCCCTTGCCATCAAGCTTGTTTTGAAAGGCAAGCATTATGTTTCCCCCAAAATCTCTTCCATTGTCGCCGACCGTTTTGTGCGGTCCATCAAAGAGTCCGAATGGCCGTCTCTTGATCTCCTTACCAAACGGGAACGGGATGTCCTGAAAATGGTTGCGGGTGGTTTGGCGAACAAAAACATCGCGGTCAGGCTGAATATCAGCATCCGAACCGTTGAGACCCATCGGGCCAACCTCACAAACAAGCTGGGGATAAAGAATACCGCCAATCTGGTCAAATACGCTATTCATAAAGGGTTGATCTAATCGCGGGGCCCTTCATGCCGCGTGGCTTTTAAAGATAATTACGTACTTTTACTTAGCTTGTTCCGTGATTGTTCTCATATCGTCAAAATAATTTTGGGCGTATACTTTTAACGGGAATTATTATAAAAATCGTTACTATTGTAACGATTTTTGCCATTACAGGGAGAAATTTAAACCCAATGCGGAAAAAAATTCTTATAATTGAAGACCATGACGCATTCCGCCAGGTCGTCCGGGACTATCTTTTGAAACAGGATTTCGAATCCGATATTTTTGAGGCTCCTTCAGGTGAACTGGGTGTCGTCAAAGCCCTTCGGGAAAAGCCGGACATTATCCTGATGGATATCCGTCTACCCGGTCTTAATGGGATTGATGCCGCCACGCGGATCAAACAATATCTCCCCAAATGCGATATTATCGTTCTCACCATGTTCGAGACCAAGGCGTTCAAGAAAGTGTTTAAAAGCGATGACGTCATTTACTATATCGGAAAAAGCGAACTTTATGAAAAGCTTGTGCCAGCCATAAAGCGGATATTCAATCGCACAGCCGTCGCCCGTCAAAAATAATCTGCCCTATGCCGAACGAAGACAGGCCGCTGAAGTATTCAGAAAATTATTATATCCGGGTCCTCCTGAACAAGGTCCGGCTTAAGGAGGTTATGACGTCTCACATTCACTGTGTGAACGAGAAGGATGCCTTGAGCCGTGTTGAAGAGAAATTCCGGACACTGGGCATCCGTCACCTGCCCGTTGCGGATGAGGGCCGGAAACTTGTCGGGTTGATGACGCAAAGAGAGCTTTTCAAACTCCAGTCCCCGCGGAGGATGATAGACGGCAGCTGGGTCTATGACAAGGAGACCCTGGACGGTTATATCCTCAAGCATGTGATGATTAAGGACCCGGCTACTCTCGGGCCGGAAACGCCTGTCGCGGAGGCGGTCGTGCTTATGGCGGAAAGAAAATACGGGTGCATCCCGATCGTCGATGGCGCGGGTGTTTTATGCGGCATTGTGACTCAGATTGATATCCTTAAACTCGCCGCACGTATTCTGCGCGAGGGCGCGCAGGAGAAAGGAGGCTGACGGATGATTATTAAATTAGGCGTGATCGCCGGTGACATACTCACATTCCTGGAGAACTGTAACTGTTGTCTGAAAGTGGATAGTCTTGTCGAAAAGATGGAACAGCCTGGCCCCCTGGTGCTCATGAGTGTCGGATGGCTTGTCCGGGAAGGATATCTGGACCTTGAAACCAAGGAAGACGAGTTATATGTCGCGCTGAAACCTCACAACGGCGAACCCTCGGGGCAGTAACTGCCTTTCTCCGGTCGCTGGAAGGGCGCTTCTCACATTCTTTTAGCCCAACAAATCTCACAAAGTACTAGAAATCACGTCGCAAATATGTATAATCTAACAGATGTTTTGTAGAACTCAGGGCTTGTTCACGGGAAATTTGTCCCGCGACAGGACTCTTATGCCTGGGAGGCTGTGATGGGTGATTTAAAGAAGGCTTTATCTTCATATGGTATCAGTGATGCCGAGGAGATATATTACAATCTTTCCTATGACGAGCTTTTCAAGCACGAGACTGATTCGTCTCTGGAGGGCTTTGACAAAGGTGTGGTGACAAGTACGGGGGCTGTCGCGGTCGATACAGGCCGTTTCACGGGCCGTTCGGCCAAAGATAAATATTTTGTCCAAGAAGAAACCTCCCGGGACAAAATATGGTGGGGACTGCCGGGCAAAGAGGCGGGACCGTCGGACAACAAGCCCTTGAGTGAAGAGGCCTGGGCTCATCTCAGGGACATAGCCGCGAAACAACTGAGCGGCAAAAGGCTTTATATCGTTGACGGTTACTGCGGCGCCAACAAGGATACCCGCCTTTCCGTCCGTCTGGTAACCGAGGTCGCCTGGATGGCCCATTTTTTCAAGAATATGTTCATCCGTCCCGGTAAAGAGGAACTGAAAGACTTCGAGCCGGACTGGACAATCCTGAACGCCTGCAAGACCACCTGCCCGGATTTTGAACAACACACTATGCGTTCGGAGGTCTTTGCCGCCTTTAATATTAAAGAACGGATGACCGCGATCGGAGGCTCCTGGTACGGCGGCGAGATCAAAAAGGGTATTTTTACCATTATGAACTATTTCCTCCCCATGCAGGGGATCGGGTCCTTTCATTGCTCGGCGAATATGGGCAGGGACGGCGACACAGCGTTGTTTTTCGGACTGTCCGGCACGGGCAAGACGACTTTGTCGACCGATCCTCATCGGGCCCTGATCGGCGACGACGAACATGGATGGGACAATGACGGCGTCTTCAATTTCGAAGGAGGATGTTACGCCAAGGTCATTAACCTTTCCGAAGAAAAGGAGCCGGGGATCTTCCATGCGATTAAACGCGATGCACTCCTGGAGAATGTCGTTGTCGACGAAAAAGGCCGCATCGATTTTTCATCCAAGCTGAAGACCGAAAATACCCGGGTGTCTTATCCGATCTATCATATCGAGAATATCGTGAAACCTGTCTCCAAGGGCGGCCACCCCTCGAAGATCATCTTCCTGACCTGCGACGCCTATGGCGTCCTGCCTCCGGTGGCCAAACTGGACAAGGGGCAGGCCATGTATCATTTCTTGAGCGGTTATACGGCCAAACTGGCCGGGACGGAGATCGGCGTGACCGAACCCAAGGCGACCTTTTCCGCGTGCTTCGGCCAGGCCTTTTTGGCGTTGCATCCAACGGTTTACGCCGATATCCTTGGAAAAAAGATCGAAAAACACGGCTCGCATGTTTATCTGGTCAATACCGGATGGATTGCCGGGAAGTACGGTGTAGGCCACAGGATGAACCTGGAAGATACCCGGTCCATTATTGACGCCATCCTCGAGGGCAGTCTGGAAAAGGCCCCGTTTGAAAGGATGCCCGTTTTCCATCTGCAGATACCCAAGGCCCTGAAGAATGTCCCCCCGGAGGTGTTGAACCCCAGGAACACCTGGGCGGACAAGGAGGATTTTGATCAGACAGCGAGAAAACTTGCCGGGATGTTCGTCAAGAATTTTGAAAAGTTTACCGATACCCCCAACGGCAAAGCCCTGGTTAAGTCTGGACCCCAGATTTAAGTTATACCGATAGCCGTTCAAAGGATCCCTGCCCGTCCCGTGTCTTCTGACGGAGTCGGCAGGGGATTTTTCTTTGGCATGGATAGATAAGGATCACCAAGATGTTTCACCCTCTCGACATATTCAAAAGTTTATGGGAAAAAAAGAATGTTCGGAAGGCCCTGGGTGCAACGGCCGTCGCCTTTGCGGTTTATCTCTTCGCGCCCGCAGGTTTGTCGGAAGCCGCCCGGCGCATGCTCTTTGTCTTCGTCTTTTCGGCGCTATTTTGGGCCTTTGAGATTATTCCGCTTTATGCGACCTCGCTGCTTGTCGTGCTTTGGGAAACCTTTCTCTTGACCAGGCCCGGCGGCGTTTTGGGCATGGATGAAGGGGGCTATAAGATTTTTATGGTTCCCTTCGGCAGTCCTATTATTATGTTGTTTTTCGGAGGTTTTGTCCTTGCCACGGCTCTCCACAAGTATCATGTGGACCGGATCCTGGCCAAACGGCTTCTCCATTTGTTCGGCCAACGGCCGTACTTTGTGATGCTGGGTTTCATGTTTACGACGGGATTCCTCTCTATGTGGATGTCGAACACCGCGACAACGGCCCTGATGATCGCCATGCTCGTTCCTTTGTTGAAGCAACTGGATCCGGATTCGCCGTTTCGTACCGGTCTGATCTTGTCCATCCCCTTCGCGGCCAATATCGGGGGGATCGGCACTCCTGTGGGGACCCCGCCCAATGCTATCGCCATAGGGATCCTGGCCGACTATGGCATTCATCTGAAATTCCTCTCCTGGATGAAGATGGCTTTTCCTTTGGCCGTTTCTTTGATTTTTGTGGCGAGCGCGATTATGTATTTGATGTTTCCACCGAGGAAAAGGAAGCTCGCGCTTGAAATCGTGACATCGCGGCAATTCGACCGCAAGACGCTTTTATGCATGCTCATAGGCGCGCTGACCGTTATCTTATGGCTGAGTTCGGAAATCCATAAGATCCCTTCAGCCCTGACCGCCCTGCTGGCGGCAGGATTGTTCGCCGCGACGGGTCTTTTGAACAGGGATGACTTCAAATCCATCGACTGGGATGTTTTGGTGCTGATGTGGGGCGGTCTGTCTTTAGGCAAGGGTATGGAGATCTCCGGCTTAACCAGCTGGATCGTAGGCCTGCCCCTTTTCGATCAGCACGGCTTCCTTTTGATCGCGGTCTTTTGCGTCCTCGCTTTGGTCCTGTCCACTTTCATGAGCAACACGGCGACCGCCAATTTGATTATCCCCATCGTGATGAGTATTTCCGGCGAGAGTCACATCATGCTCGCCACTACTGTTGCGCTTTCCTGTTCTTTTGCCATGGCCCTGCCCATCTCGACGCCGCCCAACGCCATTGCCTTCGCCACCAATATGATCAGGGGCAGAGACATGCTGATTGCCGGCGCGCTTATTTCTCTCGTCTCGCTAATCATTGTTTTGCTGGGATTTGAGTTTATTATCAGCAGGGCTTTCGGACTGCCCCAGTAGGCATGTTTCTCAGTGAATCTACGTATTTTCTTAGGTAGTACATCGGATATATTTTCTGGTTTTTTCACGTTACAATTTTACTAACCTTTTTCATTATTAGAGTTGGGTTAATCCTACCGGGAACAATTACCAGAAGCAGGCATCGTGGACAGATTCGTCGTCTTACCCGCAAGTCGCTTCGGCGATTTAATAAAAAAACTTGCCGAAACCAAAAAAGTTGTCGCCCCGGTCGCGAAGGGCCATGACAATTTCGCGTTCGAGGAGATTGCCGGCGTAGAGGCTGTCTCTCTAAAATACATTCCGACCATTCTGCCTCCCAAAAAATATTTCATGCCCCAGCAGGAAACCATCCTTCGTTACAACAAGGCCGGCAAAGAATGGACACCCGTTGTGGAATCCGAAGAGGTCGTTATTTTCGGGATGCATACCTGCGATCTGGCGGGCGTGGCCTATCTTAACAAGGTGATGTCCTCCAATCCACAGGATGCCAATTACCTGGCCCGCAAGGCCCGTCTCACCCTCATCGGCATAGAGTGCAATGAGTATTGTGATGAATACGCAAGCTGCCGTGTCATGAACAACCATCTCCCTAACGGCGGGTACGACCTTTTCTTCACCGAATTGGACGATTTTTTTATGATTCATGTGAATTCGGCGCAGGGCGAAAAGATAGTTGAGGAGAGCGGCGTCTTCATCGATGCGACGCCCGCCCATCATAAGGCCCTGGAAGATCTGCGGGCCCGGAAGGAAACAATATTTAAGCGGGAGGTCAATGTCGACAAGGAAGGGCTGATCAGCCTTTTTGCCCAATCTTTTGAAAGCCAGGTCTGGGAAGACGTGGGAAGCCGGTGTGTCGCCTGCGGGAATTGCACAGCCGTATGTCCGACGTGTTATTGTTTCGATATCCGGGACAAGATGAATCTCGACTTGAATACCGGAGAGCGGTATCGTGTGTGGGATTCCTGTCAGAACGAGGAATTCGCCAAGGTCGCCGGAGGGGAAAATTTCCGGGAGACCCGGGCCCATCGGCAGAAACACCGTTATATGCGAAAATTCCTTTATCCGGTCCATCAGCACGAGATGTTTGCCTGTACGGGATGCGGGCGCTGCTCCCGGACCTGCATGGCCGAGATCAACCTCAAAGAAACCATCAACGCCTTAGTTGAGGATGCGCGATGATCAAATCCGCCCTTGTTGAATCACCCTATAAAACTCTGGCCGGCACCATCCTGCGGACGAAACAGATGACGGAATTCGAGAAGTATTTCGAAATCGCGCTGCCGGATAACGACCCTCTGCAGTATCTGCCGGGCCAATTCGTGATGGTCATGGTCCACGGTGTGGGGGAGGCCCCCATCTCTATTGCCTCTTCGCCCACCCGGACCGGTTCCTTTGAACTCGTGGTCCGCAGGGCGGGCGCGGTGACCGGGGCCTTGCACCGTATGGATTCCGGGGATGTCGTCGGTATCCGCGGTCCTTACGGGAACGGCTTTCCTGTCGCCGATCTCAAGGGGAAGGACATCATCTTCGTGGGAGGAGGCTGCGGCAATATCCCGCTCCATTCGCTGATCAATTACGTTTTGGATCACCGCAGAGATTTCGGTGAGGTCCATATCGTTCTGGGGTGCAAGAACCCCCAGATGCGCCTTTTTGTGGAAGAGGTGGAGGACTGGGGAAAAAGGCCGGACGTTAGCCTTAAGCAGACCGTTGACGAAAGTGATGAGAAGTGGAAAGGCCATGTCGGGCTTATAACGACGCTGATCCCCGGCATACAATGTGATCCGGACAACACGTTTGCGGCGGTCGTCGGCCCGCCGGTCATGTACAAATTTGTCATTCAGGAACTGCTCAAGAAGAATATCCCGCCCGGCCAGATCATCCTTTCTCTGGAACGGCATATGAAATGCGGTGTAGGCAAATGCGGCCACTGTCAGATAGGGGAATCCTACTGCTGTCAGGACGGTCCGGTCTTTACTTTCGAACAGATCAGACACGAACGAGAGGCCTTATAGTTATGGCAAAGACAAGAGTCGCCTTTTTTGATTTCGCCTGCTGTGAAGGATGTCAGCTGCAGGTCGCCAATATGGGCGAGACCCTGCTGGATGTGCTGGACGCGATAGAGGTCGTTGAATTCCGCGAGGTCATGTCCGAGAAGTCCGACGCATACGATGTCGCCATCGTTGAAGGCAGTATTACCACGCCTCATGCGGTAGAGCGTATCAAGAAGATCCGCGAGACGGCCAAGGTGGTTATCGCCTACGGTTCCTGCGCCACCATCGGGGGCGTCAACGGAATGAAAAACAACTTTATGCTGGATGATATCCGCCGATATGTTTATCAGAAAGAGGCCAGGCATTTCGAGACCATCCCCACGCGCGCGGTCCACCAGGTCGTCAAGGTGGACTATTTTGTGCACGGCTGTCCGGTGTATATCCCGGAATTCGTCGAGGTGTTGAAGTGCGCCCTGCGCGGGATCCCCTACCGCGTCCCCGACTGCGCCGTGTGCAACGAATGCAAACTTAACGAAAACGTCTGCATGTTCGACCGCGGCCTGACCTGCCTGGGTCCGGTGACCCGCGCCGGCTGTAATTCCTGGTGCATCAATAACGGCAACATCTGTTACGGCTGCCGGGGCATGGTATCCAATCCGGCGGAGAACGGCGCCAAAGATATCCTGAAGAAATACAAGATCCCGCTTGCCTGGGTTGAGAACAAGATGAACATGTACAACAAGGCGCGGGAACTGGAGGAAAAGGTCTGATGGCACGCAACGTTTCGGTGAACGTCGAATACCTCACGCGCGTGGAAGGCCACGGCAATATCGTGGTCAACGTGAAAGAGGGCAGGCTGGAGGAATGCCGGCTCGAGATCGTCGAGGCGCCGCGTTTCTTCGAAGGCATGATCCGCGGGCGCTCCATCTTCGAGGCCCAGCATATCACCTGCCGTATCTGCGGCATCTGTTCGTGCGGCCACACGCTGGCCTCCATCCAGGCCGCCGAAGACGCCATCGGTTTCACGCCCAGTGAGCAGACCGTCGCCCTGCGCAAACTGCTCCTCCACATGGAAGAGCTGGACAGCCATCTCCTGCACATCTATCTTCTGGTGGCCCCCGATCTCTTGGGTGTCAAAAGCTTTGTCCCTTTGATCAACACCCATAACGACGTGGTGCGCCGGGCCCTGCGGATGAAAAAGCTGTGCAACGATGTCTGCGATGTCCTTGTCGGCCGTCACGTCCATCCTATTTCGGCGATCGTCGGAGGTTTCACCAAACTGCCAAGGCCGCCGGAACTGGAGCGCATGCATGATCTGCTTCTTCAGCTGAAGAAAGATATGGACCCGACGGTGGAGCTGGCCAGGACCCTGAAATTCCCCGAATTCGAGAGGGATACGGAATTCGTCGGGCTGGTGAACGACCCGGATGAATATCCTCTGCTGGCAGGGGACGTGGGCTCGACCGACGGCAAAAGGATGAAAAAGCAAGATTGCCGCAGGGTGACCAACGAATTTGTCGTCCCCCATTCCTCGGCCAAGCACACCCGCTGGAACCGTGAATCCTACATGGTCGGGGCCCTCGCGCGCTTCAACCTCAATTACGAAAAACTCCTTCCCGAGGCCAGGGACGTGGCGCAGGCTATCGGGCTGAAACCCAAGGTGACCAATCCCTACCTGAACACGGCCGCGCAGCTGGTCGAATGCGTGCACTGCCTGCTTGATGCGGTCCGCATCATCGAAGGGCTTCAAGCCAAGGGCATCAATTATGACGAGGAGGTTACCGTCGGATTGAACGAGCAGTCGACGATACCGGTGAAGGCCGGCAAAGGCGTAGGGGCGGTGGAAGTGCCCCGAGGCATCCTGTTCCATAATTACGAGGTCGACGACAAGGGCAAGATCGTCAACGCCAACTGCATCATTCCGACCAATCAGAACGTCAATAACATCGAACAGGACATGAAAAAAATGGTGCCCGAAATCCTCGACCTCGAAGACGATCATATCACCCACCGCCTCGAGATGCTTGTCCGGGCCTATGACCCGTGCATCTCCTGTTCCGCGCATTTTCTGAATGTCAAATTTATTAACCGCTGACATCATACGGGCCCTTGAACTGCGTCAGGGGATGAATGTCCTGTTGACGGCGGGCAACACCTTTCGTTGCGACGACGGTGTCGGGCCTTACATCGCAAGGCGGTTGAAATCCGGCGGGCGTTTTTCGGTCATGGACGCCGGCCAGTGGCCGGAAAATATCATCGATGATCTCATCGCGCTTGATCCTTCCTACATCATGGTCGTTGATGCGGCGGATTTCGGTGGCCTGTGCGGGGAGGCCAGGTTGATTCCCGAAGGGGAGATCCCGGAGACATCCCTGAGCACCCACGCAATCCCTTTGAGCGTCGTGACCGGGATTGTGCGGGCCAGCGTGAAAACCGGGGTTGCCTTTATCGGCATCCAGGTCGGGAATGTCGGGCTGGGCGAAGGGCTTTCCGAAGACGTCAAGGCCGCGGCCGATGTGGTCATCAATACGCTGATATCTTACGGAGTTCAACCACGCTGAAAGGGGATCAAGATGCACGAGATGCACATTATCCGCAGTGTCTTTGACGACCTCCTCAAAAGAGCCGAAGATAACGGGGCGAAAAAGATCACCGCGGTCTATCTGCGCATGGGGGAGTTCACCGAGATCAACGAGGAAATACTGCGTTTTTTCTTTAAGGAGAACGGCAAGGGAACTCCGTTGGAAGGGGCGGCTGTCGAGATTGAGAAAAGTCCCAACCGGGAACTGCGCCTGGTCTCCTTCGACTGCGAATAGAGCGTTTATGAAAACGGATCAACCGCCATGAAAAGGCACGTTCACCTGAGAGATGTCCTGGTCGTATGCTTCCTGAGCGTTATCTGTTTTCTGGCGCTGGGGCTGTCGGTCTTGAATTTTTATGTGATCAGGCGCTACATCCTGGACCGGGCCCAGGAAGAGGTCAACAACAATCTCAAGACCGCCCGGATGGCTTATGATGAACAGGGCGCGCGCATCCGTTTCGCCTTGGAGATTGTCCAGCCCCGGGAGGAGGGGGCCAGCCTTTTTCGCATCCGGGACAGGCTGGGGCTGGACTATCTGCGTCTGATCGGGAAAGAAGAGGCCGAGACGGCGGAGAGCCTGATCGTCCGTGAGGCCGTGCGCGTGGGCCGTCCCATGGCGGGCACGCGCATCATCGAGGAGGCAGAGCTCGTCAAGATCGGACGGGACGTGTACAGGAAATCGGCTATCCCGGTCCGCTATACCCCCCGCGCCCGTGCCACCGAAAAGACGCGCTTGACAAGCGCCATGAGCATTGAATATGCACGGCCGGTATTCAGCGAGAAGGGGGATGTGGAGCGGGTCCTGTTCGGCGGCAGGGTCCTCAACAGGAACCATGAGATTGTCGATAATATCCGTGACGCGGTATTTGAGAGGAAGTTTTACGATTCCAAACCCATGGGTACCGTGACGATCTTTCAGGACGACGTCCGGGTGGCGACCAATGTCGTAGACGGTGAGGGGGAGCGCGCCGTGGGAACGAGGGTCTCCGAAGAGGTTTACGAGCAGGTCGTGGAAAACGGCCGCCAGTGGTTTGCCCGGGCCTTTGTGGTCACCGACTGGTATATCACCGCTTACGAGCCGATCCGCAACATCGAAGGCGCTGTTATCGGGATCCTTTATGTCGGCATTCTGGAGAAGCCGTTCAACGACATGCGGCGCAATATCTTTCTGGCGTTTTTGGGGATCACGGCGGCCGTATCTTTGATCGCCGTCGCCCTGTCCTGCGTCCTGGCCACCTTTTTGACGAGGCCGCTGATGGAGCTCCTCCAAAAGACGAGGCATATGTCGGAGGGACAACTTGAGAGCAAAGTCGAAGCGAGAACCCCTGTCACGGAATTGAATGAACTGGCGGTTTCTTTTAACGAGATGGGCGGAAAGCTGGCCGCCCGGGAGAAGAGCCTGGACGATTCCAACAAGAAGCTGGCCGCTCTGAACAAGAATTATCTCGACCTGGTGGGATTTGTCTCGCATGAACTGAAGGGTATGATCGCCTCGGCCATTCTCAATGTCCACTCCGTGAAAGGGGGATTTTTGGGGGCCGTTAATGAACGGCAGAAGACGCTCCTTGATTCGGTCGGGCGCAATCTCGAACAGCTTTCGTTTACGATACGGAATTTTTTGGACCTCAGCCGGTTCGAAAAGGGCGAACTGCATTTGGACCGGAGGGATATCCTTCTAAAAAAGGACATAGTGGATGAATCCCTGGAGGTGTTCAAGGAGCAGATTGCCGAAAAGGGCCTGAAGATAGAGAATGCCGTGCCCGAACATGTGTCGGTCAACGCCGACGGTGAACTTCTCAAGATCGTGGCGAACAATCTCATCCGTAATGCCGTTAAATACGGCCGCGCCGGCGGGAAGGTGCGCATCAGCGCCGTCGAGGACCTTGATTGTTGCCGTGTTGAGATTTATAATGACGGGGAGCCCATTCCCGCTTCGGCTCAGGGACAATTGTTCAGGAAATTTTCCCGATTGGCGGCGCCCCCCGAAAAGAAGAAGATCAAAGGGACGGGGCTCGGGCTTTTCATCACGAAACAGATTGTGGAGAAGCACGGCGGGCGTATTTGGGTTGAGGCCGGAAGAGACGGCAACACGTTTGTCTTCACGGTTGCCAAAAAAAGACATCCTGAAGAACGGCCCAAAGAACGAAGAGCGGACCAAGTCACTCACAGGGACACGTAATGTTCAGATTTAAGCACCGGTTTTTCATCTGAATTGAAAGAGCCTAACCGGTTGTTTCTTATCGCTTATCGGAAGGCAAGGCAATAGTGGAAGCATTAGAACACGTTAAAAACAAGGTGCTCCGGAACTATCTATGGTTCTGGGGAATCATCGCGGCCTTTTTGTTTTTAGTGCTATTGCTCGCCAACGTCCCGAATTTACCGGGAGGACTTGCTGAAAATGAATTATTCACGTCTTTAGCCCTAATTTCTTTTCTCGTCCTGATCTTATTGGCGATTTGTTTGTTTCTTATCTTAATCTTCGACATTAACCGTCTGCTTTCAGAAATGTCAAGAGGAAGCGAGGCCTGGTTTTGGCAGATGGCGGTTTTTCTTATCCCTTTCGGGTTTGGGATTTTCATTCCTTTGTATTTGTTGAGACAGGCGGACCATGTTTTGCAGGGAAAGAAACCATTCGGAAAGAAAATGACGCAAAGGCTAAGCGTGTGGATCGTCATCGGCCTGATGGCGGCTACTCTCTTTTTCATTAAGCAATGTGCGGATTTCACCGCGCGAGATTGGCGGCAACCTGAACTGGCCAAGGATGCTCATGCCGGTGTTGCTATTGGGATGACCGGGGAAGAGGTCCGGGACCTTTTGCGCGGCTACCCCACGCGCTATTTGTCCTGCCACTTCAATAATGACGTTAGCAATTTTTCAGTAGATGATGCGGAATGTTTTTCCGCAATTTCATCAATGCCGGATCGTCAAAGAGAAATTATCACACTGAAAGTAATGTTCATAGGTCCCGGTTTTTGGCATACGCAGTTTACTATAACATTCGGTCCGGATGGAAAAGTCAAAGAGATAAGTTCTGTCGAGGGATTTGAGTAGGGTGGCGAGAACGAGCGGCGAACAATCTTATCCGTAATGCCGTGAAATACGGCCGCGCCGGCGGGAAGGTGCGCATCAGCGCCGTCGAGGACCTTGATTGTTGCCGTTTTGAGATTTATCCGACTTCGCAGAATACCACGGCTTTTAGCCGTGGATGAATGCGGACTAAAAGCCGTGGGGCTTCGTCGGATTGCGCCTGAAGATTTACGAAGTCGGATAACCCCGAAGCATACGCAGAAAATTTCGGAGAAATGCTCAAGTGTTTATGCAAGGGGTAATTGGGAGAGGGGCCACGGGCTTGCCCGTGGGGCTCCATAATGACGGGGAGCCCATTCCCGCTTCGGCTCAGGGACAATTGTTCAGGAAATTTTCCCGATTGGCGGCGCCCCCCGAAAAGAAGAAGATCAAAGGGACGGGGCTCGGGCTTTTCATCACGAAACAGATTGTGGAGAAGCACGGCGGGCGTATTTGGGTTGAGGCCGGAAGAGACGGCAACACGTTTGTCTTCACGGTTGCCGAAACAGAGGCGGAAAATTAAAGGAGGCCATGGATGGCAAAAAAGACGGTGCTTATTGTCGATGATGATCCGGACTTTCAGGAGGCCGTGAGTGTCTTGCTGGAGGCCAAAGGCTACGGGGTTTTGACCGCCGGGAGCGGGGAAGAGGGACTTGCCGCGGCCAAATCCGGGAAGCCGGATCTGATCCTCCTGGATGTGATGATGACACATCAGACCGAAGGATTCGATGTCGCCCGGGGCCTGCGCGACGAGCCCTCGACAAGGGATATCCCGGTTATTATCGTCACCGGGATCCGCAAGGAAACGGATGTGGCTTACGGGTTTCAACCGGACAAGGACTGGCTGCCCGTTAAGGCGGTGCTGGAAAAGCCCGTTAAACCGGAAGACCTCCTCAAGACCATCGAAGCCAACGTGGCATAAGGCATGCCCTGCGGGCATGTTATGCCGGCCAAACGATCCTCCGATTCGGTAAAAACACAATACCGTATTAATACCTAGAAAACTGCGTAGGAATTCGAATTCATTTCCCGGATTCTCTTGGTATGATTTAAATAAATATTTACATTTACAAATCTTTCGACTACAATACCGCAAACTAACGAGAAGGAGTTTTTTATGGAACGCATACCTATGATGATGGACGGCAATGAGGCGGCCGCCCATGTTGCCTTTAAAGTATCCGATGTGATTGCCATTTATCCTATTACGCCTTCTTCACCCATGGGGGAATGGGCCGACGAATGGACGGCCAACGGCGGTAAAAATATCTGGGGCACCACGCCGCTGGTGCAGGAGATGCAGTCTGAAGGCGGCGCCGCGGGCGCGGTTCACGGGGCCCTTCAGAGGGGCGGTCTGACCACCACCTTTACGGCCTCGCAGGGGCTCCTTTTGATGATCCCCAACATGTACAAGATCGCGGGCGAGTTGACGCCAACTGTCTTTCACGTCGCGGCGCGGTCACTGGCGGCCCAGGCCCTTTCCATTTTTGGTGATCATTCCGATGTGATGGCCGCCCGGGCCACGGGTTTTGCCCTGCTGGCCTCGTCCAGCATCCAGGAGGTGATGGATATGGCCTTGATCGCCCACGCGGCGACCCTGCAGACGCGCGTGCCTTTTATCCATTTCTTTGACGGTTTCCGGACCTCACATGAGATATCCAAGATCGAAAAACTGACAGATGATGACATCCGCGCCTTGATCGATGACACGCTTGTCCTTGCGCACCGGTCCAGGGCCATGTCTCCCGACAGGCCGGTCCTTCGGGGCACGGCTCAGAATCCCGACACCTATTTTCAGGCAAGGGAAACGGTTAACCTGTACTACGAGAAATGTCCGCAGATTGTCCAGGAGACCATGGACAGGTTTGCGAAGATGACCGGACGTCAGTACCGCTTGTTTGATTATTTCGGTTCTCCGGATGCCGAGCGGGTGATCGTGATTATGGGTTCCGGCGCCGAGACGTGCCAGGAAACCGTGGAACATCTCGTCAAGAATGGCGAGAAGGTCGGTGTCGTCAGAGTCCATCTCTACCGGCCGTTTTCCGTGGGCCATTTCATGGAGTCTTTGCCTGCGACGACCAGGACCATCGCCGTTCTGGACAGGACCAAGGAACCGGGCAGCGCGGGAGAGCCGCTTTACCTGGATGTGGTCAACGCGCTGGTGGAGACGCAGGGGACAAAGTTTGAAAGCATGCCCAGGGTATCGGGCGGACGTTACGGTCTTTCCTCGAAGGAGTTTACTCCGGCCATGGTCAAAGGCGTCCTGGACGAAATCGCCGGGAAAGAACCGAAAAGGCATTTCACCGTCGGCATCAGGGACGATGTCAGCCATACCAGCATTGATTATGACGAACAGTTTTCCACAGAAAGCGCCTCGGGGGTGCGGGCGGTTTTTTACGGTCTCGGTGCCGACGGTACCGTCTCGGCCAACAAGAGCAGTATCAAGATCATCGGCGAGAACACGCCCCATTATGCCCAGGGCTATTTCGTTTACGATTCCAAGAAATCGGGGTCGATGACCGTTTCTCATCTTCGTTTCGGGCCGGAGGCCATCCACGCGCCCTATCTGATCAGCCGGGCGAATTTCCTCGGGTGCCACCAGTTCAATTTCCTGGAGAAGACCGATGTCCTGAAAAGCATCGACAAAGAAGGCGTCTTCCTGCTGAACAGCCCCTATGGGCCTGAAGAAGTCTGGGGCCACCTCCCCCGCAATGTCCAGCAGTCGGTTATCGACAAAAAACTGAAATTTTTTGTTATCGACGCCTACAAGGTGGCCAAAGAGACCGGAATGGGGCAGCGCATCAATACCATCATGCAGACCTGCTTTTTTGCCATCTCCGGGATCCTCCCCAAAGACGAGGCCATTGAACAGATCAAGACTTACATCAAAAAGACTTATGGCAAGAAGGGCGACCAGATCGTACAGATGAATTATAACGCTGTTGACCGGACGCTGGAAAACCTTCACGAGGTTAAGGTGCCGGACAAGGTGACGAGCACGCTGGAGATGCGGCCGCCCGTACCGCGGGAGGCCCCGGAATTTGTCCAGCGTGTGACCGCCGAGATGATCGCCGGCCGGGGCGACAGACTCCCGGTGAGCGCCCTGCCGGTCGACGGGACGTATCCCACGGGGACCACCCGCTGGGAGAAGCGCAACATCGCCCTTGAGATCCCGGAATGGGATCCGGACGTCTGTATCCAGTGCGGCAAGTGCGTGCTCGTCTGCCCGCATTCGGTCATCCGGGCGAAGGTGTACGAAAGCGCATCGCTTGAGAACGCGCCGGAGACATTCAAATCGACAAAGGCCAAAGACCGCGATCTCTCGGACCGGATGTACACGATTCAGGTCGCGCCCGAGGACTGCACGGGATGCGGGATATGCGTTGATGTATGTCCGGCGAAAAACAAGCAGGAAACCCGGCTTAAGGCCATTAACATGCGTCCCCAGCTTCCCCTGCGCGAACAGGAAATGAACAACTGGGATTTTTTCCTGAAGATTCCCGATCTTGACCGTCAGAAGGTCAAGCACAGTACCGTGCGGGGAACGCAGTACCTTCAGCCGCTTTTCGAATTTTCCGGCGCGTGCGCCGGCTGCGGAGAAACGCCGTACGTCAAGCTGATGTCGCAGCTTTTCGGCGATCGCGCCGTCGTGGCCAACGCCACGGGCTGTTCTTCGATTTACGGCGGCAACCAGCCGACCACACCCTGGACGACAAACAGCGACGGCCGTGGACCGACATGGTCGAACTCCCTCTTTGAAGACAACGCTGAGTTCGGGCTGGGATTCCGTCTGGCTATCGACAAGCAGAAGGAATACGCCGCCGAACTGCTGAAGAAGATGGAATCAAAGATTGGCGGTGATCTGGTGAGGGAAATTCTCGCAAGCGGTCAGGCCGATGAGGCGGAGATCTTTGAACAGAGAAAAAGAGTGGAACGCGTCAAAGAGAAGTTAAAAGGTGATTCCTCGGCGGACGCCCGGCAGTTGATGAGCGTGGCGGACATGCTGGTCAAGAAAAGCGTCTGGATCGTCGGCGGAGACGGATGGGCGTACGACATCGGTTACGGCGGGCTTGACCACGTGATCGCCTCGGGACGCAACGTGAACATCCTGGTCCTTGACACGGAGGTGTACTCCAATACCGGCGGGCAGATGTCGAAAGCGACGCCCCGTTCCGCCGTGGCCAAATACGCCGCGGCGGGCAAACCCGTCCCCAAGAAAGATCTGGCGCGCATGGCGATGACCTACGGCAGTGTCTATGTGGCCAATGTCGCCATGGGCGCGAAGGACGAACACACGGTCCGGGCCTTTATCGAGGCCGAGCGCTATGACGGCCCCTCGCTCATCATCGCCTACAGTCATTGTATCGCCCACGGGACCAATATGACGACGGCCATGCAGGACCAGAAGGCGGCGGTGGCCTCGGGGTACTGGCCGCTTTTCCGGTTCAATCCGGACCTGGCGAAGGAAGGGAAAAATCCCCTTCAGCTGGATTCCGGCGATCCCAAAGTGAAGTTTGAGGAATACGCCTACCGTCAAAACCGTTTTAAGATACTCACCAAGAGCAAGCCGGAGCTGGCCAAGAATCTGATGGAACTGGCCCAGAAGGACGTCGACGAGCGCTGGACGGTGTACAAGACCATGAGTGTCCGGCCGGACTCCCAAAGCGAACAAGGATAAATTCAGAAAGGGAAAGATATCCATGGATCTGACCACGACTTATCTCGGGCTCAAACTGCGAAACCCCCTGGTGGCCTCCGCTTCGCCGCTGTCCGAAGAGCTGGACAATTTCCGGAAGCTCGAGGATGCCGGGATCGCCGCCATCGTGCACTATTCCCTTTTTGAAGAGCAGATCACGCGGGACATATTCGAGATGAATGAACGGCTCGACCAGGGCAAGGAACATTTTCCCGAGGCCTTGACATACATGCCCGAGCCGGAACATTTTGAACTCGGCCCCGAGGAGTACCTGCGCCATATCGAGAAGGCCAAAAAGGCCGTTTCCGTGCCGGTCATCGCCAGCCTGAACGGCCGTTCGCTGGGCGGCTGGACGGAATACGCCAAAAAGATGGAAAGCGCCGGCGCCGACGCCCTGGAGCTGAACATCTATTTCTTGTCCACCGATCCCGGGATAACGAGCCAGCAGGTGGAGGATGTTTATGTGGAGATACTCCATGCCGTGAAAGAGACGGTGAAGATCCCCGTCGCCGTCAAACTTGCCCCGTTTTTCTCGGCGATGGCCAACATGGCCAAACGGCTGGAAACGGCGGGCGCGGACGGGCTCGTTCTGTTTAACCGGTTTTATCAGCCCGATATCGATCTGGCCAGCCTGGAAGTGACGCCGAACCTTCTGTTGAGCTCGCCCCAGGCCATGCGCCTGCCTTTGCGCTGGATCGCCATCCTGCGGGATCACCTTAAGCTCAGCCTGGCGGCAACCAGCGGCATCCACTATGGAGAGGATGTCATCAAGATGCTTCTGGTCGGCGCCGACGCCACGATGCTGTGTTCCAGCCTTTTGAAAAACGGGATCTCCCATGTGGCGGGCATCCTGCAGGACATCCAGGAATGGATGGAAGACAACGAGTACTCCTCGATCAGCCAGTTGAAAGGCAGCATGAGCCAGAAATCCAGCGAAGATCCCCAGGCCTTTGAACGCGCCAATTACATCAAGACACTCAAAAGTTTTCGCTGATCGTTTTTCCCGTAGATGCAATTACACTCTTAAGGAATAGTGTATGGCGAGAGAGAAAAATAAGAACCCCGTGGAATTGCCCAAGGACGATCCGCGTTCGAAATTCCTTCTGGCGGCGGTCAAAAAATCCAAAGGCAGTCCGGACGCCCTTATCCAGGTGCTGCATACGGCGCAGAACCTCTATGGGCATCTCCCGGGCCACATTATCCGGTACATCGCGCAGCAGCTGCGACTTCCGCCCAGCCGTGTGTTCGGCGTGGTCACCTTTTACCATTTCTTCTCTCTGAAACCCAAAGGCGATCACACCTGTCTGGTCTGCACCGGTACGGCCTGTTATGTGAAGGGCGCTCAAGATATTCTGAACGAACTGGAAAAGGCCTACCACCTGAAACCCGGTGAGGCCACCAAAGACAACCGTCTCGGGGTTCAGGTCGCCCGCTGTCTCGGCGCCTGCGGCCTTGCGCCGGCGGTGGTGATCGACGATGAAGTGGTGGCCAAGGTCAAGGCTGAAGAGATTCGGAAACTGATTGAAAATAGGATCAAAGAGAAGACATGAACCTTAGCGAACTTAAAACCATTTCCCAGAAGGTCAAGGAAAAGGAACAGGGATACAAGCATAAGATCTGCGTTTGCTGCGGGGCGGGATGTCTCTCTTCGGGAAGCGAGGCAGTGCTCAAAGAGCTCAGGCAGAACGTGAAGGATAAAGGCCTGGAACAGGAGATCCAGGTTGTTCCTTCGGGCTGCATGGGGCCGTGCAACCAGGGGCCTCTGGTTAAGATTCACCCCGAAGAGACCATGTACCAGAAGCTTCAGCCGGCCCAGATCAAACGTGTGGTGGAGGCGCATCTTCAGAAGGGAGAGACCCTCCGGGATTGGCTCTTGTTTGCCGATTCACGCGAAGAGCCCTTTGTGAATTCCCAGCAGGATCCCTTTTACAGGAAACAGCGCAAGATCGTCCTTCAGAACTGCGGCAATATCAATCCCGAAGAAATCGAGGATTATATCGCCGTCGACGGTTATCTCTCGCTGAACAAGGTCCTCCTGCACATGTCCCCGGAGGATGTCATATCGGAGATCAAGCAGAGCCGCCTGCGCGGGCGGGGAGGCGCCGGTTATCCCGCCGGGCTCAAGTGGGAGACGGTTTACCGCTATGTCTCCGACGAAAAATACGTGGTCTGTAACGCGGATGAGGGCGATCCGGGCGCGTTTATGGACCGGAGCATCCTCGAGGGAGACCCGCATCGGGTCATCGAAGGGATGATTATCGCCGGTTACGCCATCGGCGCCCAAAAAGGCTACGCCTACATCCGCGGAGAGTATCCTATCGCCATCAAGAGGTTTGACCAGGCCATCAAGCAGGCCCGCCGGATGAAACTCCTGGGGAAGAATATTTTGGGATCGGAATTCAGCTTTGAGATCGAGATCCGTATCGGGGCCGGGGCCTTCGTCTGCGGAGAGGAGACAGCTTTGATTGCCTCTATCGAAGGCAGGCGCGGGACCCCGCGTCCGCGTCCGCCCTATCCGGCGGAATACGGACTGTGGGGCAAGCCGACCCTGATTAATAACGTGGAGACGCTGGCGAACATCGCCCCTATTATCCGTCGGGGAGGCGAATGGTACAGCCAGATCGGCACGGCCAAAAGCGCGGGGACCAAGGTCTTCGCCCTGGCCGGCAAGATCCAGTATTCGGGACTGATCGAGGTCCCGATGGGGATGTCCCTCAGGGAGATCGTTTTTGACATCGGCGGGGGCGTTCCCGACGGGAAGGAATTCAAGGCCGCGCAGACCGGAGGCCCGTCGGGCGGCTGTATCCCCAAAGAGCATCTGGATACGCCGGTGGATTATGAGTCGCTCACCGCATTGGGCTCCATCATGGGTTCGGGCGGACTGATCGTCATGGACGAGACGGCCGACATGGTGGACGTCGCGCGTTTCTTTATGGAGTTCTGCGTGGATGAGTCGTGCGGCAAGTGCGTGCCCTGCCGGGTCGGGACGAAACAGATGTATGACCTGTTAACCAAGATCCGTTCGGGCAAGGCCGTGATCCATGACATCGATCTTCTGGAAGAGCTGGCCCAGTATGTCCAGGAGGCCAGCCTGTGCGGCCTGGGGATGTCGGCGCCGAACCCTCTGCTCAGCACCCTGAGGTATTTCCGTGACGAATATATCAGGCATATTGTCAAAGAAAACGAGGCGTGGAATTATTAAGAGAACTGTCCGCCATTCGCCGGGAGGCCGGGGATGATTTCCAAAATAACCGTAACCATAGACGATAAGACCTGCGAAGTTGAATCCAACAAGACGATTCTGGAGGCGTGCCGCGATAACGGCATCGACCTCCCGGTCTTGTGCCATTTCGACGGCCTGGGCGATGTGGGCGCCTGCCGTCTTTGCCTGGTGGAGATTGAAGGCGCCCGAAAGCTTCTGCCGGCGTGCACTACCCGCGTGGCGGCCAATCAGGTCATAAGGACCCGGACGGAAAAGCTGAAAAAATACCGGCGGATGACCGTGGAACTGTTCTTTTCCGAACGCAACCATATCTGCTCCGTTTGTGTCGCCAACAACAACTGTGAACTGCAGGACATGGCGCGCAACGTCGGCATGACACACGTGCGCTTACCCTATCTTTTTCCCGACTGCCGCGTCGACGCCTCCCACGATAAATTCGTGATGGACCATAACCGCTGCATCATGTGCACGCGCTGCGTGAGGGTTTGTTCCGAAGTCGAGGGCGCCCACACCTGGGATGTTATGGACCGGGGCTACAAGGCCAGGATCATCGCCGATTTTAACCTGCCCTGGGGGGACTCTTTGACCTGCACGTCGTGCAGCAAGTGTGTCCAGGTGTGCCCCACCGGCGCGCTGTGGACAAAAGACGCGGTGCAGGGAGAACTTGAGAAGGACCCGGCTTCGATAACGGAGCTGGTCGAGAAAAGAAGGATGGCGCTATGAGCAAAAAGAAGCTCGCGACTGTCTGGCTCGCCGGGTGTTCGGGATGCCACATGTCACTCCTGGATATCGACGAACGGATCCTTGAGGTGGCGAAACTGGCCGATATCCTCAAGAGCCCTGTTGTTGACGGCAAGGAGCTTCCCGAGGTGGATATCACGCTTGTCGAGGGGGCGGTGGCCAGTGACGAGCACCTCCGCGAGATCCGGCACATACGCCGGATGTCGAAAGTCCTGGTCTCTTTCGGGGACTGCGCGGTGACCGGGAACGTCTCGGCCCTGCGCAATTTTATCCCGACACAGACGGTCCTGGAACATTCCTATCAAAAGGCCGTGAGCAACGAAGAGGGGCTTATCCCGGACTCGCCCCAGCTGCAAAAGCTGATCGACCGCGTCCGGCCGCTGCATGAGGTTGTCCATGTGGATCATTTCATCCCGGGGTGTCCGCCGTCGGCGGATCTGATATTTTACGTGTTGAACGAACTGCTGAACGACCGCGCGCCGAACCTGGAAGAGGGAAGGATTAAGTATGGCTGAAGAAAAGAAGAAGATAGTGATCAGTCCCGTCACGCGCATCGAAGGACACGCGAAGATCACCATTCAGCTTGACGATAAAGACGAAGTGGAGAACGCGCTCTTCCATGTGAATGAGTTCAGGGGTTTCGAGAAATTCTGCGAAGGGCGTCCGTTCACCGAGATGCCCGCCATTACCCCGCGCATCTGCGGCATCTGTCCGGTGAGCCATTCGGTGGCCTCGGCCAAGGCCTGCGAGATGATCATGCAGGTCAGGCCCGCCTATACGGGGAACCTTTTAAGGCGCATGATCCATCTGGGACAGGTCATATCGTCCCACGCCTTGAGCTTCTTTCATCTTTCCTCACCGGACTTCCTCCTCGGATGGGACGCCGACCCGGCTCTGCGCAATATCGTCGGCGTCGCCCAGAAGGATCCGGAGCTGGCCAGGCGGGGGATCAGGCTCAGAAAATTCGGCCAGGAGATCAGCGAACGGATTACCGGCAAAAAGATCCATGCCATGGGGATCGTCCCCGGAGGGGTGTCCTATCCTTTAAAGGCAGAACACCATAAGGCCATCAGGGGCTGGCTGCCGGAAGTCGAAGAGACCGTGCGCGCGGGGCTGGACCTTATCAAGACGTATCATGATACCCATAAAGAGGAGACGGAGTCCTTCGCCAATTTTGAGACGCTTTATCTGGGGACCGTGGGTCCGGACGGGACGCATGAACTTTATGAGGGGAAGCTGCGTTTTATCGGCGTCGACGGGGGTGTCCTGGCGGACCAGCTTGACCCGGCGGATTATCTTGATTATATCGCCGAGAGGCCGATCCCCTGGTCGTACCTTAAATATCCCTATTATAAACCGGCAGGTTATCCGCAGGGCTTTTACCGGGTGGGTCCGCTGGCGCGGCTGAATGTGGCCTCAAAGATGAAGACCCCCAAGGCCCAGAAGGAGTTTGAGGATTTCCGGGACATGGGGAAGGGGGGGCCGGTCCACGGAACGTTTTATTTCCATTATGCACGCCTCATTGAGATCCTGGGCGCCATTGAAGAGTTGGCTGTGCTTCTGGACGATACCCGTATCCTGGATGAGAATGTCCATGCCTACGCCAAGCGAAACCAGGCCGAAGGTATCGGCTGCAGCGAGGCGCCGCGCGGGACGCTGTTTCATCATTACACCACCGACGAGGACGGCCTGCTAACCTCTGTCAACCTTGTTATCGCAACGGGACAGAACAACCCGGCCATGAACCGTTCTATTCTGGAGGTCGCCAGGCAGTATGTCAAGGGAAGCCGTGTGCGGGAGGGCGCCCTGAACCGCGTCGAGGCGGCCATCCGCTGCTACGATCCCTGCCTGTCCTGTTCAACCCACGCGATCGGGTCGATGCCCCTCCTGATCGAGATCCGCCGCCATGACGGACAACTCCTGAATACAGTAAAACGGGACGTCTGATGATCCTGGTGATCGGCTACGGCAACCCGACCCGCTGTGACGACGGGGTCGGGCCTTACGTCGCCGGTTTACTGGCCGGTCTCAATATCCCCCATGTGCGCGTCCTGATTGTCCAGCAGCTGCAGCCGGAACTCGTCGAAGAGGCCATCCATTGCCGGAAGATATTTTTGATCGACGCGGCGCAGGAAGGGATCGAGGTATCGGTTAAAAAGGTTTCTTCCCTGGCCCGATCCGTTTCCGCTTCTTCCCATTATCTTTCGCCCGAGACCTTTGCAGGATTGGCCAGGACACTGTATCATAAGGATCTGGAGCTTTATGTCTGTTCCATCCTCGGCGAGAATTTTGACATCGGCGACACCATGAGTCCCATCGCGTACGAACGCGCCGAAGAGGCCTTCCTCTTGGTGAAGGCGATGATAGAAGGAGAAGCGGGTCATGCATGAGGGGCAGTTCACCGAGCAGATCGTCGAGACGATCCTCAACGAACTCAAAAAATATCCGGGTAAAACACCGAAAAAGGTGGAAGTGGTCGTCGGAGAGATTTACCACCTGGAGAAGGAGTCCGTCCGGATGCACTACGATCTTTTGACGAAAGGTTCCCCCCTGGAGGGCGCGGCCCTGGTTCTGGAAGAAGAGCCCGTCCGCGTTAAGTGCCGTGTCTGCGGTGAGACCGGGGCTGTCGAGGACCACCATCTGCTTATCTGTCCGGAGTGCGGGTCGCAGGACGTCGAGGCTGTCAGCGGGAAGGAGATCCTGATCCGGTCCATCGAGGTGGATTGATGGTCCGGCGGATGCATGTCTCCATCCAGGGGGCCGTCCAGGGCGTGGGCTTCCGTCCGTTTGTCCACCGGCTGGCGCGTTCGATGGATCTGAAAGGATGGGTCATGAATTCCCCTCAGGGGGTGACCGTTGAAGTCGAGGGCGCGCCTGAGGACCTTGAAGCCTTCCTTCTCCGGCTGGACAAAGAAAAACCCCCGCACGCCTTTTTCTATTCCCTGGAACACCATTTTCTGGATCCCGCACCTTATAGCGGATTTCATATCAGAGAAAGCCGGCGGACGGGAGAACACTCCGCCGTCGTTCTGCCCGACATCGCCACGTGTGCTTCATGCCTGGAAGAAATCTTCGATCCGGACAACCGGCGTTTCCGGTATCCGTTTACGAACTGCACGCACTGCGGTCCGCGTTACACCATCATGGAGTCCCTGCCGTATGACCGGCGGAACACGTCCATGAAGACATTCACGATGTGCCCCGAGTGCCGGCGGGAGTTCGAGGACCCCGACGACCGACGCTATCACGCGCAGCCGAACGCCTGTCCCGTCTGCGGTCCGCGTCTGGTCCTGCGGGATGGAGGCGGAGGCCTGCTCGGGGAGAGGGAGGCGGCCTTAAGCGGGGCCGTGGACTTGATCAGAGGTGGCCGGATCGTGGCCGTGAAAGGACTGGGCGGTTTTCATCTCGTCGTGGATGCGGCAAACAGGAGGGCCGTTGAGCGTTTGAGGCACAGGAAGCGGCGGGACGAGAAGCCGTTTGCTTTAATGTTTCCCGACCTGGAATCTGCCGGCGCGGCGGCGGGACTGACGCCTTTGGACGCCGGGACACTGTTATCGCCGGCCTCACCGATCGTCCTTGTGAGAAAGACAAAAGACCCTGCACCGGAAGTCTGCGATGCCGTGGCGCCGGCCAATCCGTACTGGGGGATCATGCTCCCTTACACGCCGCTTCATCACCTGCTTCTCAGGGATCTGTTGCGTCCGGTCGTTGCGACAAGCGGCAACCTTTCCGAGGAACCGATGTGCACCGATGAAGACGAGGCCTTCATCCGTTTGAAGGACGTCGCCGACGCCTTTCTTGTTCACGACCGGCCCATTGTGCGCCACGCGGATGATTCGATCGTCCGCGTAATGAACGGACGCTTGACGGTGATGAGGCGCGCCCGCGGCTACGCGCCTCTGCCGGTACTGGTTGACCGGGAGATGGATGAAACCCTGGCCGTCGGGGCGCATCTTAAGAATACCGTAGCGGTAGGCTCCGGCCGGAGGATTATAGTCAGCCAGCACATCGGCGATCTGGAGAACCAGGAAACCTTAAAGGTCTTCGAGGCCACGGTCCAAAGCCTGAAGACGTTATTCCGCTGTGAACCCGGAAGGATCATCTGCGACAAGCATCCGGATTATTTGTCCAGCCGGTTTGCCGAAAGTCAGGGGAGAAAGGGCAGGGTGTTCAAGGTTCAGCATCACTACGCCCATGTCCTGGCCTGTCTGGCCGAGAACCGGATTTCGGACAGAGTCCTCGGCGTGGCCTGGGACGGCACCGGTTACGGGGACGACGGGACGGTTTGGGGCGGGGAGTTTCTCCTGGCGGACTTTGACGGTTATGAACGTTTCGCTCATCTGCGGACATTCTCTCTGCCCGGGGGAGATGCCGCGGTCCGCGAACCCCGGCGCTCCGCCTTGGGGGTGCTTTTCGAGATGTTCGGCGAGCGCATGGACGATTACAGTGACCTCCCGTGCCTCAAGGCGCTAAAGAGTAAAGACGTCTCGGTTTTCAAACGGATGCTGAAGAACGGCCTCAACTGCCCGAGGACCTCCAGCGCCGGCCGGCTGTTTGATGCGGCGGCCTCGCTGACCGGGCTTTGCCAAACGGCCTCGTTTGAGGCTCAGGCGGCGGCGGCCCTGGAATACCTCGCGCTCGACCAGCCGGGAGATGAGGCCTATCCTTTCGGCCTCCTTGATGAAGGCCGGGAGGCCAGCGGAAAAAGCAGGCCTGTCGTCGTCGACTGGCAGCCGATGATTCTAAACATGATTAAAGAGCTCAGGACGGGAAAAGCCCTTGAAATCATATCCAAAAAGTTCCATAATACCCTGGCCGCAGCAATACTTTCTGTCGCCCGGATCGCGGGACGCAAGAAGGTTGTCCTGACGGGCGGGTGCTTCCAGAACAGGACCCTAAGTGAAACAGTAATCAGGGCGTTAGAGAGGGAAGGCTTCCAGCCGTACTGGCCTCAGCGGATACCTCCCAATGACGGGGGCATCGCGCTGGGACAGGCCGCTGCCGCGTCTAGAGAGATCGGGAAAAGATAGATATGTGTCTGGCTATACCAGGAAAGATTGCCTCCATCACCGGTGAAGAAGAGTTGAGCCGCCTGGGCAAGGTGAATTTCGGCGGGATCGTCAAGGAGGTGTCGCTTGCCTACGTGCCCGAGGCGAAAGTGGGCGATTATGTGATCGTGCATGTCGGTTTCGCCTTGAGCAGGGTCGACCCCGACGAGGCCGCCAAGGTATTTGAGTATTTGAAAGAGATGGGGGAGCTGGAGGAATTGCATGAAGGGGATGACGGGACGAGGGATGACAAACGATAACCGGCTGGCTTAGCAAGCAGCCGCAGGCGTCCCGGAGAGAAGTGCCCAAGAGACAGGCGTCCCGGAGACAAGTGTCCCGGATAACAAGTTTCCCAGAGTCAGGCGTTTCCTAGACAAGAATGCAACTGGCCAACTGGCAAACGGCAAACCGAAATGAAATTCATCGATGAATACCGTGATCCGAAACTGGCCCGGCAGTTCGCCGGGGAGATACGGCGGGCCGTCACCCGGCCGCACGTGATCATGGAGGTCTGCGGCGGGCAGACGCATTCCATCGTCAAGTTCGGGATCGACGAGTTCCTGCCCGACATGATCGAGCTCGTGCACGGTCCGGGGTGTCCGGTATGCGTCACCTCCCTGGAGTTGATCGACGAGGCCGTCGCCATCGCGTCCCGCCCGGAGGTGATCTTCTGTTCGTTCGGCGATATGCTGAGGGTCCCCGGTTCCGGGAAGGATCTCTTTTCCGTCAAGGCCGAGGGAGGTGATGTCCGCGTCGTCTATTCGCCGCTGGATGCCCTGAAGGTCGCCGGAGACAATCCCGGGAAAGACGTTGTCTTTTTCGCGGTCGGTTTCGAGACCACCGCTCCCGCCAACGCCATGGCCGTCTATCAGGCCAAGCGACAGGGGATCAAGAACTTTTTCGTCCTGGTATCCCACGTCCTGGTCCCCCCGGCCATGGAGGCCATCCTGTCTTCACCGAACAACCGCGTCGAAGGTTTTCTCGCCGCGGGCCATGTCTGCGCGGTGATGGGGTACCATGAATACCCCCCGATCGCCGAAAGATACCAGGTGCCGATCGTGGTCACGGGCTTTGAACCGCTGGACATCCTCCAGGGTATTGCCATGTGCGTGAAACAGCTCGAGGAGGGCCGCCACGAAGTCGAGAACCAGTACGCCCGCGCCGTGCGGCGGGAAGGCAACCGCCCGGCGCAGGATATCATCCAGAAGGTCTTTACCGTCGTCCCGCGAAAATGGAGGGGCGTGGGGGAGATCCCGGACAGCGGGCTGGCGCTTCGCGAAGAGTTCGCCGGTCATGACGCGGAAAGACGTTTCGCCTTAAGCGGCTATCATGCCGAGGAATCGACGGAATGCATCAGCGGTCTGATCCTGCAGGGTGTGAAGAAGCCTCACGAGTGTCCGGCATTCGGGACGCGGTGCACGCCGGAGCATCCGCTGGGCGCGACCATGGTCTCCTCGGAAGGGGCGTGCGCGGCCTATTACCGTTACCGGGGCGTGAAGTCGAAGAGCAAAGGATAACCAGAGTTTGCCTAATGTTCAGGCTGTAAAGGCAATAAGCCGTTGGAGGCCAAAATAATATGGAGAAATCAAAGAAGATAGACGCGGACGGGAAACCCCGCCCGGCTCGGACAGTCCTCGCGCGCCCGTCTGTTCTTTATTCCCGGGATGTCGACGGGCGGCTGCGGAACTCGCCGGGCGGGGTTTCCCGTCCGAGTCGGCTAACGCAAAAAATGGGTAAACTCCACTAAAGGAAAAAGGGTGAATATTTCCTGTCCAATTCCTATTCATGAATATCCCAGGGTCATGCTGGCCCACGGGGGAGGCGGCCGTCTGATGCACCAGCTGATCGACAGGATGTTCATGACGGCCTTTGCGAATCCGCTGTTGGAGCAGCGGCACGACGCCGCGGTCTTTGCCCCGCCGGGCGGGAGGCTGGCCCTGACCACGGATTCCTATGTCATCAAGCCGCTTTTTTTCCCGGGCGGTGATATCGGGTCGCTCGCGGTTAACGGGACGGTCAATGATCTGAGCATGGCGGGCGCCCGTCCGCTTTATCTGACGGCCGGTTTCATCATCGAGGAGGGCCTGTTGATGGAGGATCTCTGGCGGATCGTCCTCTCGATGAAGGAGGCGTCGCAGTCCGCGGGCATCCGGATCGTGACCGGCGACACCAAGGTCGTGGACAAGGGGAAGGGCGACGGGATCTACATTAATACGTCGGGCGTTGGCGTCGCGGAATCCGGCCGCGATATCGGGCCGCGTTCCGTCAAAGAAGGCGACGCCGTTCTTATCAACGGCGATGTCGGACGGCACGGCATGGCGGTCATGGCCAAACGGGAGGGCATTGAGTTTGAGAGCGAGATCGAAAGTGATTGTATGCCCCTGTGGGGCATGGTAGAATGTCTCCTTCATAAACACATTGAGATCCGTTGCCTGCGCGACGCGACGCGCGGCGGTGTGGCCAGCACGCTGAACGAGATCGCCGAAGCGGCCGGGGCGGGTATCCTTGTCGACGAGCGGCAGGTCCCGGTCAGGGGCGATGTCCACGCGGCCTGCGAGATGCTGGGGTTCGACCCGCTCTATGTCGCCTGCGAGGGGCGCTTTCTTGCCTTCGTCCCCGGGGACCAGGCCGAAAGAGCTCTTTCGCTCCTGCGCCGTTTTGGACAAGGAAACGATCCGCGCGTTATCGGCCGGGTCACGCGCGATGAGCCCGGCAGGGTGATCTTAAAGAGCGCGATCGGCGCCACCCGCGTACTCGATATGCTGAGCGGCGAACAGCTGCCGAGAATTTGTTAGGACTGACAAGTTAGCGTAACCACAACAAAAGGAGAAGCCGTAAAATGAAACGTCTCGTGCTGACAGCCTGGTTGAGCCTCTTTTTATTCTGCGGGATCGCCTTCGCCGAGGACGATTTCCAGTACTGGTCTTGGTACACCGCCAAGATCGCGGATACAGAAAAGATCGATTTCAGCATCTATGCGGATGCCCGTTTTTTCAATGACACCGAAGATCTCGGACTCTATCTCTTCAGTCCGCAGGTCACCTATGATTTCTGGAAGAATTTGACTCTCAAGACGAGCTATACCAACATTCAGGTCAAGTCCAATAACCCGGCCGCCAGCCGCAGCGAATGGAAATTCCAGCACCGCGTTGAAATCGAGGCCAATCCGCATTTTCAGATCACCGACTGGTTAAAGTTCGGGATGCGCAACCGCATGGAATTCCGCTGGATCGAGGACAACGGGTCCCATAATCCCCGATCACGCCACCGGGTGGGCTTCACCATTCCCATCAAGGAATCGTCTTCGCTCAAGGCCTTTTATATGAACAGCGAATTTTTTTATGATTACGCGAAGCACGAGTTCAGTGAAAACCGTTCGGTCCCGGCGGGTTTAAGTTTCCGTTTGGACGATAAGACGGACCTGGCCGTTTTTTACATGATCCAGCAGAAAAAGGGTTCGGACGATTGGTCGTCCAACCAGATCCTGGGCACGCACCTGGTTTTCAGCTTCTGATCTTATTCGGGCAGGGGGATGAGATTGAGGAGATTGGTGATAAGGAGCATGAAGGAGAGCCCGATCATGACGCCCCATGCCGTGATGGCGTGGCTGCCGTCTTCCAGGGCGTCGGGGATCAGCTCGGAGATGACCAGGTAGATCATGGCCCCGCCGGCGAATCCCAGCCCGACCGGCAGAACGGGAAGGAACAGCCAGGTCAGCAGCGCGGCGGGCACGGCCATGACGGGCTGAGGCAGACTGGACAGAATGGAGAGCATGGCGCATCGCAGGGTCGATGCGCCGTCGCTTTTTAAGGGCAGGGAGATGGAGATGCCCTCGGGTATGTTGTGGACAGAGATGGCCAGCGCCATGATGAGGCCGAACTGGAAGTTGCCGGTCGCGAACCCGACGCCTATCGCGATGCCTTCGGGGATAGAGTGGATGAACATCGACAGGAGGATGAGCATGCCGCGGCGGTTCCCGGCCCCTTTTCCCATAAAGGCAATATCCACATTTTCACCGGAAAAGCGTCTTTCCGTCCACCAGAAGAACCCCGCCCCCAGGAGCAGTCCCGCGATGACAAGATAGGGCGCCCAGGGAAACCTCGCCTTGAGCGATATGCCTTCCTGGGCCAGAGAAAAGACCGAGGCCGAGATCATCATGCCGGCGGCGACCGCCGAGGAAAAACTCCGGATGAAACGCGAGCTGTTACGGAGAAAGTGGACGGGGATCGCGCCGAGCCCGGTGGCCAGGGCGCTGAAGATTCCGGTGGTCAGGGTCCAGAAGACAAGTGTCGTTTGGTCAATTGGCGGCGTCATGGCTCGATTAAGTTTGACTTATCATAACACAAACCCGCGGCATAACCCAGGAAACTTTATCCTGCCTGCGCGGGCCGCCGGGCGGGTTTCCCCGTCTGCGCGGGCTAATGCAAGAAACGGGGAAACTCCACCGATGTTAGTATTGAAAAACAACGGATTTACGATAAAATAAAAACGAACCATAAAACAAGAACTCATCCGGGACACGCTTGAACATCTTTCATCCCAGACCGGTTTTCGAAAAGATGGCGCGCTTTTGCCGCGCCCATCTTTTGGCCTTTTCTCTAGGGGTTTTCTTCCTGATCCTCTGGGTCTGGATTCTGCTCTATAAATATTATTACTTCCAATATTACGACTGGGACCTGGCCTTTTTTAACCAGGCCATGTGGAATCTCCTCTCGGGACGTCTTCATGTCTCTCTCTTCGGCATTCCTTTCTTTGCCAATCATTCCAATTTTTTTGCCTTGCTGCTGTTGCCGCTCTACGCTGTTTTCCCGCACCCTCTGACGCTTGTCTTCCTCAAGCTCCTTGCCTATTTGTCCGCTGGCTTCGTGTTCTACTATTTCGTCCAAAAACGGACGGGGAAGGGTACCGGCCTGCTGTTCATGCTCCTCTACCTTGTCTCGCTCCCCAATATCTACGGCGTGTTGTATGAATTCCATTTTGAAAGCCTGTCCCCGGTCATGCTTTTCCTGCTGTTTTATTTTTTTTCCGAAAAGAGGATCCGCGCCTTCTGGATCACGTCGGCCCTCCTGATGACATTGAAGGAGAACATGCCGCTGGTGGTCGCCGTGTTCGGGGTCTGCGGCCTGTTGTCCGGCGGCCGCAGCCGTCTGGCCTGGGGCGTGATCCCTTTAGGGGTGAGCCTGGCCGTGTTTTTTCTTTTGACGGCCAGGGTCATTCCGGCCTTCAGCGGGACGGACGCCCACCCGTATCTGGGCCACTACGCCCACCTGGGCGCGGGTTCGGACAACATGGTCTTGGGCGCGATCTCCCGGCCCGGGACGATCTTCAGGCAGCTGGCCCTCGAGCAGAACGGCATCCTGCTGCTGAACCTTTTTCTGCCCTTTTTGTTCCTGCCGCTTCTTTGTCCGCGGGTTGTGCTTCTGTGCGCGCCGGTGCTCTTCCAGCATCTCCTTTCGAACCAGGTCCAGGAGCACAGCATCTATTATCATTATATGCTGCCGGTGATGCCGTTTCTTTTTCTGGCCTTTTTCTTCGTCATGCGGAGGATTGACCGCCGGCTGAAACAACGGCGGTGCCGCTGGGCATATTACGTCCTCCTTCTGATGTTCGTCGGACTGCACCTCTTCAACATCTGGTGGCACGAAGACAATATCGATCATCGGATCCGTCATTACGAGACGCACGGTCTCCTGAACCGGAACAAATGGGAGCTAGTCGGGAGGATTCCCCGTGACGCGCCGGCCGCCGCCACGTTTGCCTTCCTTCCCGAGTTGTCCGCGCGGCGGTATCTTTACGCGCTCCATATGGTCTACGATGATTTTTTCCATTCGGAGGGGCGCGCGTACGTCCTGCCTGCGCACGTCGGGTACGCGCTGGTCGACTTCTCGGACGGCTGGCTGACGCACCGTCTCTATCTTAAGGGAGAAGAGGTTTCCCGGAGGGTGACGCGACGCGTGCGGGCCTTTTTGGAGGAGAACCCCTGGGCCGTGACCGGCGCGGCGGGCGACGTGGTCCTGCTGGAAAGGAAACGGCGGGGCGCGGGGGAGGTTTTATGGGAAGAGAGGCCCGATCCCTTTGCCGGGGTTCCCGGGCAGGCGCCGCGGATCGTCGCCGACGGGCTTATTGAATGTGTCGTGGCCAAGAACCCGGACTCGTTCCGGCCCCTGAAAGGCGTTGAGCCTCTTTCGGTCTACTGGAAGGCGAGGGAGGAGGTCGCGGACAAATACAGGATGGTCTTTTCGCTGGTCCGGAAGGGGCGGGAGGTGGAGATCGTTCGCCATGACGTCGGTTACGGGGTGTACCAGTCCGATCACTGGAGGCCGGACCGGTTTTACAGGGAGAACTTCTGGCTGCAGCTTCCCGAGACGCCGCCCGGCGAATACCTCCTCTTCGTGGGGCTGGAGAATATCAGCCGCGACCGCATGGCGGAGCTGGAGTCTTCGCAGCCGGACCTGCTCCACCCGCAGAAGCATTTCCAGAACATTTTAACGCTCACAGTACAGGGAGACGCGCGATGAACCATGTCGTGAATTTTCTGAATCTCTTGAGGGTCAAACAATGGCTGAAGAACCTGTTTGTCTTTTTCCCCCTGATCTTCTCCGGACGCCTGTTCCGGCCGGACCTGGCCCTGGACAGCCTGCTGACCTTTTTGGGGTTTTGCGGCATCGCCGGAGGGATCTATATCCTTAACGACCTCATGGACGTGGAGGCGGACCGGATCCATCCCAAGAAGGCCGCGAGGCCCCTGGCCGGGGGCGCCTGTTCCGCGGGGTGCGCCCGCGGCGTCATGTTCCTGGCCACGGCCCTGGGCCTGCTGTTATGCTCCGCGGTCAGCCCTTTTGTCCTGTCCGTGGCCGTGGTCTATATCGCCCTGCATCTGGGTTACAACTATTTCGCCAAGCGCATGGTTCTCGTGGACGTGATCTTTGTGGCCGTCGGGTACCATCTCAGGATCTGGGCGGGGTCGGTGGCGGCGGGGGTCCTGCCGTCGGTCTGGCTGCAGACCTGCGTGTTCCTTATCGCCCTTTTTCTTGCGCTGGCCAAACGCAAGAGCGAGCTGAACATCCTGCGGGAAAGGGCCGTCCGGCACAGGGGGGCCCTGGCGCATTATCCGGTCTACGTCCTTGACCAGCTGATTATGATCACCGCGACGCTGACCGTCGTGTTTTACAGCCTCTACACCTTTTCGTCCGACGACGGGCAGGGCATGGCGCGCGAGAGCATGGTGTACTCGCTGGTCTTTGTGATTTACGGGATCTTCCGGTATATTTATCTGGTGAACGTCAAAAAAACCGGCGATGACCCCGGCGATGTGATCCTTTCCGACCGGGCCTCGCTCGTCAACCTGGCGTTGTGGGTCATCTATATTGTGTTCATGCTTTATTATCCCTTCGGAGGGTAACGGGACGCCGACATGAAAGAAGACGTCCGCATCGGTTTTTGGGATATCATCCGTTCGCAGGGGACGGCCCGCCTCAGGTTCATCAAACTTGTCGACCACCTGGCGGGCGGACTGGCCGCCCGCCTGGTCCGGGGCCGGAGGATCGTCGTGACCCCGCTGATCGCGCCGGATTCGATCCTGGTGATTCGTCCCGGCGGCATCGGGGACGCCGTGTTCCTCCTGCCGGTCCTCAAGGCCGTGCGCAGGCGCCATCCGGCCGCGCGCCTGAGCGTCCTTTGCGAAAGACGCAACCGCGCGGTCTTGGCCTCCCAGAAGGGGCTCTGCGACGAGGTCGTCTGCTGGGATGACGGGGGCGCGTTGCGGACCCTGTTCAGGAAACGGTTCGATGTCGTCGTGGACACCGAGCAGTGGCACTACGCCAGCGCCCTGACGGCCTACTTTCTCAAAAGCGATTTCCGTGTGGGGTTCGAATCCCGCCCTCTCCGCGCGAAACTTTTTGAGCATCGCGCAGGCTACCGCCAGGACGAATACGAGCTGAACAATTTCAGGAATCTGTTCGCGTTCCTGCTGGAGGGGACCGAAAGGCTGGACAACATAAATTACGCCTTCGACGTGCCCGAGGAGGACCAGGAGTGGGCCCTGCGCCGGCCGGTCAGGACGTGCGTGACGCTTGGTCTGGGCGGCTCGGTCCCGGCAAGGCGGCTGACGGACGACCAGGTGAAGACGATAGCCGGCTTTGTCCTGGAGAAAGGTTACCATGCGGTCTTTCTCGGCGGAGGGGAGGCCGCCGCGCAGGCCGGGGCGGTCTGCGGGGCGCTGAAGGATGAGCGGGCGCACAATTACGCGGGAAGGACGACATTGACACAGACCGCGGCGCTGATCGAACGCAGCCGTCTGTTTGTCGGAGCGGATTCGGGGATCATGCACCTGGCCTGCGCGGTGGGGAAGCCCGCCGTGGCACTGTTCGGCCCCGGCAACCGGAAGAAGTGGGGGCCGCGCGGCGACATGCACGCGATCCTCTCGACCAAGGAAAAGTGTTCGCCCTGCACGTATTTCGGCTACACGGTCGTCTCCTGCCGGGAAAACTGCCATTGCATGCGGCACCTGGACATGGACGAGGTCCTGGGGGCGGTTGCCCGGAAGCTGTGGGCGGGGTGACGGGATGGCGGTGTTAAAAAAAATCGAAAAGGACGCACAAAGAGAATGCCCCTGCGCGGTATGTGGCAGTTCGGCAGCGGAGGCCGTTTATCAGTACGATTATGAGGGCAAGGCCGTGGATATCGTTCGTTGCCATCTTTGCGGCCACTTGTTTGCGCATCCTCTTCCATTGACAGATTTCCCTTCCCGGCGGATGGAAAGTGTTGAGGATGCGGAATTGTTCGGCAGCAAATTATTGAAGCGGTTATACAAGAATATGGTTATCATGAGAGAAATACGCAACGTAAAAAAAATTATCAAAACCCCTTCGCCTAGACTTCTGGATATAGGATGCGGGACAGGTTGGACAACAGGCATCTGGCGGGAGAACGGGTTTGTTGTCACGGGTCTTGAATCTTCAGAAACACGATATCACGTTGCGAGAGAACGTTATGGTTTAAACGTCATCACAAAACCTGTTGAGGAGTATGAAACCGGTCAGGACTTTGACATCGTTATCATGCGCCATGTTCTGGAACACATCGCACAGCCTGATAAGGTTCTTATGCAGGTGAAAAAAATATTAAAAAAAGACGGGGTCTTTCTCATTGTCGTTCCCAACATCGATTGTGTCGGACGGCATTTATTTCGTGAAAACTGGGAATGGGTCTTGCCCTGGCACTTGCATTTTTTTACGCCTCGAATCTTGCGGAGACTATTGGAGAATCAAGGATTTAAGATCGAATGCCTGTACCAAACAGCTTCGCCTTTATGGTATGCGCCGAGTCTCGCCCGCCTTTTAGGCGAGGGATCATTCTGGGGGAGATGTTACCGAAAAGTCCCTGTTTTTATGCGATTGTTACCGACTCTCCCTTTGATCGGGGCCGGCGTGGTCTTGCGGAAGAACGATAACATTACGGTCTTCGCGCGAAAGAATGGTCCATAAGTTTATCCGGCCGTAGAGATGAGAGGCATGATTCGAACTACACTTTGGCTGATGACATGAAAGAAAAAAGGACAGGATTCCTTAAATGGGTGTACCGTCGTTTCCCGTTTGATTTAAGCGGAGACTTAACGGAAGACATCCGGGAGGCGCGGCCGGGTTTCGTCTCGTGCTGTCTGGTGTGCACGGCCCGCCGTCTATCCGAACTCGATGGTCTCTTGGGAGACCTTGCCGGCCAGAGCCTCGAAAAGGAGAGGTACGAGGTCGTCGTCGTGAACGACGGCGGAGGACGGGCGGTCGATGACATTATCGGGCGTTACGCACACACGATGCACGTCGTTTCCCGGAGTCTTGACCCGCAGGTCAGGGTGCTCGGACGTTTGAGGAATATGAGTCTGGCCATGGCCCGGGGCGAATATATCGTCCTGCTGGATGATGATACCCGCATTCTGCAAAGGGATTTCCTTTCGACGGTCCTGTCTATATTCTCAAAGGGGGGGCCGGATGTCCTTTTGGTTCGCGCAAGCCCCCTCTACGGTCTCGTGCGGCAAAGATATGATTTTCTCGATGAATATTCTTTTTCCAACCGCTGCTGTGTTTACAGGCGGGAAACCCTTTTGGGCGTGAGAGGTTTTAAGCACTGCATGGCCACTTACGAGGATGTCGAAATCGAGATCCGGCTGTCTTTGAAGGGGGTGACGGTCGCCAGTACGGACGCGGCCTGCTATTTTCACCCGCCATTATTTTTTGACTCCCTTAGGAAGCCCTTATGCATCGGGCAGTCCATCATGAATCTTCGGAGAGAGTATTCCCTGCCGGTATGGATCCTAGTTTATCTCAACGCCCTGAGATTTCTTCCTTATTATTTCGTTCCGACATGCAGGAAACGCCAGTGGGGTAACATCAGTTTGGGTGTTTTGTTAGGGCCATTCAAGAAACGGTTATTCTATTATTGAGTGTTAATGAAAATGCTTGTTTCCGTAGTTATTCCGGTTTTTAACAGAGACAAATTTCTTAAAAAATGCCTGAATTCTGTGTTCAATCAGACTATGAGCGATTATGAGGTTATTGTTGTTGACGATGGGTCGACAGATGGAACTCGGGAAATACTCGACAAATATGCCCGAAGGATAAAACTGTATTTTCAGGAAAACAATAGAGGGGTCAGTTGCGCACGTAATCAGGGGGTGGAATTGAGTCGCGGGGAGTTTGTTGTTATGATTGATTCGGATTGTATCGCTGACCCGGACTGGCTCACAGAGCTGATCAAGCCTTTTTACCAGGATAAAAATATAATGATTGTTGGTGGCAGAGTGGTTGATATGCCTGCTCGGAATTATTGGCAGATGGTGAATAATGGTTTTAATACTTTTGTTGCGCATGACAGTGGATATATCAAAAGGGTCATAGGGTGTAATATGGCTTTCCGCCGAGAATTTGTGTTACGACATCCGTATAATGAACGTTTGAAGTTTGCTGCTGGCGATGATACAGAGCTGTGTTGGCAGTGCCGCAGACACGGGTATAAAGTATTTTATACCCATCAGGCAATAGTTTCTCACTCTCATCGCAACACGCTTAAAGGCAGCATCGTGCAGCAGTTTTTATATGGTTATGTAACAACTTATATGCTTGTTAAATTCAGGCATTTTCCGTATTTGCCATGCGGCAGTTACCTGATGATATTTATGCTTGTGTTTCTGCTTATTGGATATTTAGGGGCGCCTTTTACGGGTGAGGCCGTATTCCTGTGCTTGGTTCTATTTCTTTATTTGCCGTATTATCACGGCAGTGCGGCAAAAGCAAGGAGCGGGTTGCAAACTGTCTGTGCGTACCCCGGGCATTTCATTCTTCACACAGCTTTTTGTATTGGCTGTTTAGTGTATTTTTTTATGCCGCAGGCATTTATACAAAAGGTGTATTCTGTTGAGCAAAATAATAAGATGAGATTAAAGGAGCAACAGCGAAAATGAGGATGCCAGAGTCTTTAAAATGAGACACAAAACACCACATAAAATCCTTTTCGACCCCTGTTAAAATTGGACAATAAGAAAAGGGAGATAATCTGCTCATAGGGATGCCGTGAGGGAAAACAAGGGTTGCTCATGAGTAAACCACTTATTTCGCTAATTATATGTTCTCGAAACAGAGCGTTGGTTTTGGAAAAATCTCTCGAAACAATTTCTCGGGCAGAGATGCTGGAAACCCGGAGTGAATTAATCATTGTCGATAATGCATCAACAGATAAGACCAAACAAGTCATTTTGTCATTTCAAAAAAAAGCTTTATTTCCCGTCAAGATTGTCGACGAGAAGAAGGTGGGATTATCTAATGCTAGAAATGCAGGAGCTGCAAAAGCCGAAGGGGAGATTATAATTTTCACAGATGATGATTGTTATTTAGAAGAAGGTTATTTAATGCAAGTAAAAAAAGTAATGGATTCCAACAGGTTTGATTATTGCGGTGGACGAATGCTTCCGTACGATCCATCTGATTCCCATTTTTGCTGTAACTTTCAGAATAATTTTGAAATAATCCCTCCCAAAAGCATTGTTGTTTCAGGAAAAATTTCTGGTTGTAATATGGTTTTTAAAAGGAAAGTCTTAGAAAGAGTCGGAAACTTTGATCCTTTCATTGGCGTGGGAACACCTTTTTCGGATTCAGATACAGATATTCTGGCAAGAGCTTCCAAGGTTGGTTTTACGGGGGCAGTTATTCCTGAACTTACGGTCTATCACCACCATGGCCGTAAACCCAAAAGCCTTGAGTTGGCGAAAGTCATAAGATTTTATGACCACGGTCGGGGGGCCTACTATCTAAAGCGCATTTTTTCAGGAGAATTTCTATATTTGTTTTATTGGATGAGAGTAACCATCGGTTTCCATAATATAAAGTTTTGGGATTCTTTCGATGAAAGGCCTTGTATAATTAGGGAAATCATAGGGGCTTTCCATTATACGTATATCCGTTTAAAAGGAGGGTTGCCTATCGTTTGTTCTTTTTTTCTGCAACAAAAGAACAATGTGCATGTTTTGTACAATACTTTTGTTAGCCGCAAATACTCCTATCATTATTTTTTTTATGCATCGTTTAATATGCTGGCTTCCAAGGTTCCTTTTGTTAAAAGGCTCCTGTTCAGGAAAATCCTCCAGACAAGACAAATGTCTTGTCATCCAAAAGCTGATATCGAATTTCATTCTCTTGTCAGCCATAACGACTGTCTGATGTATCTTCTTGCGATAAAATCTTTTTTGAGATTTTTTAAAGACATCGCCGTTATTGTTCATGACGACGGGACACTGAACGATAGCGACAAAGCTATTCTTGAGGCCCATATTAAAGATGTCTCAATCATTAGTTTGCAGGAAGCAGACGCGAAAGTCTTAGAGGCTCTTTCTTCATTTTCAAACTGTCGGTATTTTCGTAAAATATATCCCAATGCCAAGCAGTTGTTTGACTATTCTCTTCTTAGCAAGACCCAACGGATCTTTTCATTTGATAGTGATTTACTCTTTTTGAAGAGACCAACGGAGATTATTTCTTGGATCCGAAACAATTCACAAACATTAATTTATCATGTGGAAACTCTTTTGCCCCACAGTGATTTATTCAGAAAATATCGATTAGAGGAAGTCGGCAATATTAATATCGGTTTCGCAGGTTATAATAAACAGATCATCGATTTTGCTGTCATTGAACATGCCCTTCAGAAAGTAATCCATGAGCCCGGACATACATGGAAATGGAGTCAGGGTTTTTTTAACTTGATTGCAAAAAAAACGAATTGTCCTCTCCAGCCATTAGGGGAAGAAAGATATAAAGCGTTTCTTCCAACTCCGGAAACAATAAAATGTTATATTAAGGATAGGGAGGTAATGATCCATTTTTTTAACTATAAAAGATTCTACGCAAATACGTATTGCACGCTGGCCAGCAAAGTCATTGAGCATTTACTGACAAGTGAGGAGTAGTTTTCCATTATGAGAATAGCTTGTTTCGTCTTCCAATTCCCATGCATAACAGAAACGTTTATCTTAAATCAAATCATAGGATTGTTGGATGCAGGACATGAAGTTTTGATATTTGCCAGAAAACCACAGGATACATCAAAGATTCATTTGCAGGTTGAACAATATAATCTTCTCGAGATGACATATTATTATCAAATGCCTTTGGGGTTTTTCCCTTTTTTGAGAAAAATGGTTAGGATACTTTGTTCTGATCTTCGAAGAAATATTCCCATCCTTTTAAAAACGTTAAAGAATTTCAAATCATACCCAGCCGTTATTTCTCGCCGAGAATTATTTCATCTCGCGACACTTCTGAAAGACAAGGGTTCTTTTGATATCATTCACTGCCATTTTGGACAAGCAGGACTGGTTGTTCTTCAACTGGAAAAAATCGGTATCCTGAGAGGAAAAATCATAACGTCATTCCGGGGGCTTGATATATCCCGTTATCTGCAGGAAAACGGTTATAATCCATATTTTGACTTGTTTCAAAAAGGCAACGCGTTTCTGCCAGTTTGTGAGTATTTCAAAAATCGCTTGATTCATCTGGGTTGTGAAGAAAGAAAGATCACTGTTCACCATAGCGGAATTGACTGCCCAAAAATCCCTTTTACTCCACAAAAAAGTTTTTCTCATAATTCGTTTAGAATAATATCCATTGGCCGGCTGGTTGAAAAAAAAGGGTTTAAATACAGCATCTTAGCTATCGCCCAATTATGGAAAACCCATAAGAATATTAACTATCATATTTATGGAAATGGTCCTCTCAAAGAATCCCTGGAGACACTAATTCGGCAGCTGAATTTAGAAAAAGCAGTTCGTTTATTCTCGGAGAGAGAGCGGGATGAGATTGCTAAAATCCTGGAGGATTATGATATCTTGCTTGCACCTAGTATGACAGCCTCTGATGGCGACCAGGAGGGGATACCAAACGTGTTAAAAGAAGCCATGGCCGCAGGGGTTCCCGTGGTGTCAACCTATCACAGCGGAATTCCGGAGCTTGTGGAGGATGGCGTCTCCGGGTTTCTCGTCCATGAAAAAGACATCTGTGCCTTGGCTGAGAAAATTGACTACTTAATAAATCATCCTGAAATTTGGGCGGGCATCAGGTTGGCGGGAAGAGCTGTCATTGAGGAAAGGTTCAATCTGCTATACTTAAATAATGAATTGCTTAAGATTTATAAAAGGTTAACAGATCTCTGATTGTTTCCTGGGGGAAGAAGGAATTAATGTCATTGCGAAATTTTCTCTGCAACTTGACATGGTTTTGTCAGAATAAATATTTCAATAAGATGATACGACGACGAAGACGTATTCGTTCTGAAGCACAAATGAAGCTATTAAGTTCAAACAACGTGCCGGATACTAAGAACGAAATACGATTGTTTGTATGCGTCCGGAATGAATCCTTAAGACTACCGTATTTTCTTAAATATTATTTTGATCTCGGGGTCGATCGCATGTTATTCGTCGATAACGGATCCACGGATGGCACTTTGGACCTTCTTTTGAATGGAAACCAAAGCCAGATTCACGTTTTTCAAACGGAAGAAAACTACCGACAGCACGTCAACTGGATCGATTTGCTTTTACATAAGTACGGAAAAGGAAATTGGTGTTTAGTCGTCGATGTCGATGAGATTTTTATTTACCCCTACTGCGAATTTGTTTCTTTGAGACGATTATGCGCTTTCTTGGCTCAAGAAAAGTGCGACGCTTTGCATTGTTTTTTGTTGGATATGTATTCCAACAAACCTATCTTCCAAACCATCTATCGTAAAGGAGAGAATCCTTTATCTGTGGCATCCCATTTTGATTCAGATACTCATATTCCCTTTATTCCTCGTTTTTGGAATTGCAAAAATGCGCCTAAATATTTGTTCTGCGGAGGGATGAGAAAACGTGTCTTTGGGCTGGATACAGTCACTTTATCAAAATTTCCGCTTTTAAAATTTAATCCTGAAATGTATCTTCATTCGGGAACTCACGGTGTCGATGGAGCTGCTATTTCAAATATCCAGGGTGCTTTGCTGCATTTCAAATATTTTGATGATTTTATCTCACAATCTAATGTGGAATCCGCTCGAAAGCAGTATTGGAATGATGCTTTTCAATATAAAATGTATCGGGAAAAGATCCTGAAGAACCCGGGACTAATATTATATTGTGATAAATCAAAAAAATTACTCAAGAATCAGCAATTGCTTGATTTTAAGATTATGCTGAGTTCAGAAAAATTCGATGCCTTCATTAAAAGTTGCCAATAAATATTCTCAAAAGATTTAAAGTGTCACTGTTATGTTGAAGTATACAGATTCTATGATCATGTCATTAAAATGACCTGGAAAAATAGAAAACACGAGGTAACCTTTGGCAACAAGACTGCTATGAAGAATCTATTAAAGAGATCTAAGGAGTTTAATAATTGTTTCCGATTCTTCTTGCGAACAGTGTCTTCTTTTCGGATGAAACGCCTTAATAAACAAGATATCCCGAACAATTCTGCCGAAATAAGATTATTTCTTGTCGTTAGAAATGAATCCCTTCGATTGCCGTTTTTTCTCAAATACTATTTTGATCTTGGAGTTGATCGAATCATTGCTATTAATAATAATTCAACGGACAACACAATCCAAATCCTGAAAGGACATAAAAACGTTCATCTTTTTCAAACAGGCGAAAGTTTTGTAAAAAAGGAGTTATGGCTGGATATTCTTCTACACCGCTACGGCATAAATCACTGGTGTATTGTCGTTGATACAGATGAAATCCTGATGTATCCTCGTAAAGAAGATGTCTCTCTTGCCGATTTATGTCATTATCTTGATCAGGAAGGATTTAATGCCTTGCAATGTCTTTTGTTGGATATGTATTCAAACAGGCCAATTGTTTCTACCAAGTACCGTGAAGGCGAAAACCCTCTATTAGTATGTCCATACTTTGATGCGAGATCGCATTATAAAGAAAAGTATAATTTTCCGGGTTGCCGGTCTTCCCAAGATTTCCGGTATTTTGGTGGCATGCGAAGTCGCGTTTTTGGCCTGAATAGATTGAACTTAACAAAATTTCCTTTATTTAAACTAACACCATCCATGTCTCTAAGCCGGGGAGCCCATAAAATCCAGGATGCGATTATTTCTAATGTCCATGGCGCATTGTTTCATTTTAAATTTTTTGATGATTTTATCGATAAGACTAAAGAGGAAATAAAACGAAAAGAATATTGGAATAAAGCAATAGAATATAAATTATATATGGACGTCGTCAAAAGGAAACCTGATATAAATTTATATTGTCCAGACTCCGTTAAGTTTACTAACAGCCAGCAGTTGATCGATTTGGGCATATTGAAGACTTCCGAGAAATTTAACAATTTTGTTGAAAAGACCATTTTATAAATCAAGATGAATGTTCCGGGAAGGCCAGAGAATCAATAGTAAAAGAGGTATATTTTGAATGAGTAAAATTTGTGGCATTGTCAGCAGGAAAAATGACATAGAACATAAAAATCGTTTGATAAGGCGGATGCTTTATTCTATGCGACATGAAAGCTGGCATAAAATAGAGCAGAAGTCTTTTCAATATATTGCGATGGGGCATCTGTCTATTCAGAAATTCAACTTGGAGCCGCAACCTATTTGGAATCAGTGCAGAACGAAATGTATTGTCATGGCTGGAAAAATATTTGATTACTCAACTATGCGCACGGAATTAGAAAAAAGAGGCCATGCCTTTCGATATCTCGAGAATGATGCTGAATTTATTTTGCACTGCTATGAAGAAAAAGGGACTAGTTTTATAAAGGATTTATACGGCCTCTTTACGTTTGCTATCTGGGACGAGGAAAATAAACGGGTTGTGATTGTTAATGATAGATATGGAATGCGACCATTATATTATTATGCTGACAAAGAAAAATTTATTTTTGCTTCCGAAGTCAAAGGTCTCCTTGCAGACAAAAGCTTAGAAAGAAAAATAAACTGGAAAGCATGGGGGGATTTCTTTATTTTTGAAGGAGTTAATGGTAACGAAACCTTCTTTGAGAACATTTTTGCCCTGCCTGCCGCAAGCACTTTAATATACGAAGGGGGAAGGCTCTTTCTGTATAAATATTGGGAGGGGAAAGAGATAAAAATCGAAGAAAACCAATCCGAAAATTATTTCCTTGAAAAAGGGAAAACTTTAATAGAGCAAGCAGTGAAACGCCAAATCAAAGGGCTGAAAGAGGCCATTTGTTTTCTCAGCGGAGGCTATGATAGCCGGTGTATCGCTTATACCATATCTCAACTTATGCCCCAAACGTTAGACTTCAAAACGTACACAACTCCCAAAATAGCCTATAAGAATATAATGGATTGTCTTTTGGCAGTACAAGTGGCAAGAAGATTGAAACTTAATCATACAATTGCTTATTACGGGCCTGACAGTTTAGAGATGCATAGAGAAAAGTGGTTTTACATAACTGATGGACTTTGCCCCTTGCACCTTTGGTTAATGCCTTTAATATTCTCTTTGGGGCGGGGCACGCTTGTTAATTTTGAAGGAATGGGAGGAGATCTTTTCGGGAGAGGGGTTATGCTTACTGAAACAAATGTAAGGTATTCTTTTGAAAATAATAATGATGGAATATTGAATATATTGCGAAAAGAGAAAGCCGATAGGGTCAAGATAGTAAAAAAGTTATTCCGAAATAGATATTCGGATTGCATGATCGAAAAGTCTTTTGATTTTATCAAAAAAGATTTAATCGATCTAAATACACCTAACAAAGTGTCTCTTTTCTATTTGCAAAACAGAATAAGACGAAATTCCTCCTTGGTCCCTCTTTTAGTTTTAACAAAGGCCGAAACCTTTTGTCCTTTAATGGATAAAGATCTTGTTGAATTTGCCTTAACTATCCCCCCTTACATGAAACTACAGGATAAGTTTTATCGAACTCTTCTTAAACGGATGTACCCTGATTTTTTCAATGTGGCGACAGTATCTGGAGGTCAATATTTACCAGCCGATTTGCAGGGAATAAGAAGGCGGTTTTATGATGTCTCGACAAGAATTCTTAAGGGAAAGATTCTGAAGAGGATCAAGGCAGAATCTCAAATGCCTTCCAAAAGGCTACTTTCTAAATCTCCCGATGCAGCAGGTGCTTTTTCGGGAAAGGGATTTAATATCGAGAACATTGAGCATTTTTTAAATGAGGATATTGACAGGTGTCCTGAGGCATCTCATCTTCTTATGTGGCATGAACATTTCTTTGTTACATAAAACCGATGAACAAAGTTTTATGCGCTTGCTCCGTGGTGCTTTTATTAATTTTGATTGATTATTGACCCTTTTGATATGTTTAAAACACGGTGAGATTTTTCATAAAGCAACTGTTTGTTATGTGAAACAAAAAGAATTGTTTTTTGCTCCTTTTGCAAATCCGAAATCTTCTCTAAACATTTTTTACGGAAGGCTTCATCTCCCACGGCAATTATTTCATCAAACAGATAAATATCCGCTTCGCTGTGGATAGCGATAGCAAAAGCAAGTTTTAGGTACATGCCGCTTGAATATTTCTTGACAGGCATGTCAATAAACGCTTTGACCTCAGAGAAGTCAATGATGGAGTCAAGTTTTGCTTTAATTTCTTTAATGGTCATCCCAAGGATAGCTCCGTTAATAAAGATGTTTTCCCGTCCGCTTAAATCTTGATGAAATCCGGCTCCGATTTCGAGAAGAGGAGCGATTTTTCCCTGGGCGATGAGTGAGCCGCGAGAAGGGTAAGTAATATTAGCAATCATTTTTAAGATGGTGCTTTTTCCTGCTCCATTGCCCCCCCAAAAACCGACTGTTTCGCCCTTTTTTATCTGAAAATTGATATTTTGAAGCGCCCAAAACTCATCTTTATGCAACTCGTTTTCTTGTTTCGTCTGACAGAAAATATTAGATAAATCCTCCCTTAATGATCGGTGAAATATTCTGCTTCGAGAATATTTTTTCCAGATATTCTTAAATTCTATGGCGCTATTATTAGATAACATCGGAAAATTTTTTCTCGGTTCGTCTAAAAAATTGGTAACTCATAATTAAAAGGATGGAAGAGAATGCAAGCATGATGGCATATTGCCAAGGGTTGGTTGTTCGTCCTTCCACCATGCATCGACGCATATTTTCAATGATGAAAGTCATAGGATTTATCATCAAAACTAGTTTTAGCCTTTCCGACACGTCATTAATGCTGTAAAGGATGGGGGAGGCAAAAAAAAGGAGTCGTAGCAAGAATGCAGATGCCAAGCTGACATCCCGATAATAGACATTGAGGGCTGACAAGATCAGAGCTAATGAAAGAGTAAAGAGTATAAGAAGAATAAATAAGGGGATAATCCACAGAATTGACCATGTTAATGGAATTTTGAAAATAGAAAGGAGACCAAAGAACAGGACTAATGATATCAAAAAATCAACCTTGGCCACTACTAACCCGGTAGTTGGAAGAAAAATTTTTGGAAAATAAATCTTTTTAACTAGATTATAATTAACGATAAGGCTGGGAATAGCATCATTTACTGAAGAGAGAAAAAATGTCCACGGGAGAAGTCCTGCATAAAAAAAGACGGGTTTTGGAATATTAGAAATCTTCACTGGCATTATATAAGTAAAAATAAAAGTAAACAACAGCATCATGCTTAAAGGTTGGATTACGGCCCAGGCGATGCCCAGAACGGCCTGTTGGTAGCGCACACTGAGATCGCGCCAGACAAGGATTAGGAACAGATCCCGGTAACTGTAAAGATGTTTGAGGCCTTTGAGCATAAACGGCTGTTGTTTAGGTGTGACGCAAAAAAATCCGTGCTTGCCTCTGGTCAGACGAGCTTATTGGGGTATAATATCATTATTCGTGCCGGAGAGGCGCCGGCCCGGTGACAATTTAAATTAACACATGGACGCGAAAAATACAAACCCAGAATTGGATAAACTTCTGCGGCGCGCGCGGGGGGACCCGGAGGTCCTTGCGGTGTTCCTGTTCGGCAGCAGGGGCCGGGACGAGGGCGGGCCTCTTTCCGATACGGACGTGGCCCTGGTCCTGGAGCCGGGCGGCCGCGCCCCCAGGGCCGTGTCGCAAAAGAGACTGGATTATCTTGCCGATTGCCCGGACCTGGATGTCCGGATTTTTCAGCAGGTCCCGATCTACATCCGCCAGAGGATCCTGAAGGACGGCAAGGTCCTTTTTTGCCGGGATGAAGACCGCCTGTATGAGGAGGCCTTCAAGGTCATCCGCGAATTTTCCGACTTTGAGCATATCTACAGAGAGTATCTGGAGGAGGTCAAAAATGGTGGATGAGAGCCGCGTCCTGGCGAAGATCGATGAATTGGACGGATATTTGAAAGAATTGAGGGGCGTGACGCCGGCGGAATTTTCCCGGTATCAAAGAACGGAAATTAAACGAAGCTGCGAACGCCTTCTCCAGTTAAGTGTTGAATGCACGATTGACATCTGCAAGTTAATGGTTTCGGGATTGAGGTCCGGACTGCCGGCGGATGAGAATGACCTCTTTGACAAACTGCGCAATGAGGATGTTATTCCTGAAGAGACGGCGCGGTTATTGAAAGAGATGAGGGGGTTACGGAACATCCTCGTTCATGAATACGCGGATATTAATGATGAACTGGTGTTTGAGAAGGCGACGACGAAGTTAACTGACTTTGCGCGGTTTAAAGAAGGCATCCTGAACTATCTCAAAAGATAAGCCGCGTCCGTTTAACAACAATGGCCGTCAAACAAAGGAAAGGGAGACTATGGTCGATACCAGCACGTTACACTGCAAGAAATGCGATGGGATGATGCGCACCCAGGATGTGAAGGTGCACGGCAAGGGCTTGGTCGTGTTTCTGATCATCATCGGGGGCCTGTTGTGCATGACCGTCGTCGGATGTCTGATCGGGGTGCCGCTCATCATCTGGGCCTCCCGGCTGGGGGGCAAGAGCGAGCACCGCTGGGTCTGCGCAAAGTGCGGATACCAGGAAAAGGCGAGCTGATTGTAAGCGTTAAGTGTTAAGTGTTAAGTGTTAAGTGGAGGGGGGCGGCCTCTTTTGACCCGGTCCTGGCTTCGCTCTTTGTCCGAAGCTCTTCCCGCGACGGCGCGGGGGCCGTCACGCCCTGATGATCCGCTCTCCGATGGTTTTTTCGGTTGCAATTCCATTTTCCTTTTGGTAGTATTTCTGAAGCCAGTCCCGTACTGCCGAAAGGAAATCCCGATGCGGTTTTATGCCGACCTCCACGTCCATTCCCGTTTTTCCCGCGCGACGAGCAAGGACCTCGACCTGGAACACCTCTGGCTCTGGGCCCAGAGGAAAGGCATCCAGGTCGCGGGGACCGGAGACTGCGTCCATCCCGGCTGGCTGAAAGAACTTGAGGACAAACTCGAACCAGCCGAAGAAGGCCTGTTTTCCTTAAGGCCGGAATATGCCGGCCCCCTCGAAAAAGAACTGCCCGTTTCCTGCCGGGGGACGGTGCGCTTCATGCTTACCGTCGAGATCTCCAATATCTACAAGCGGATGGACAGGGTGCGCAAGGTCCATAACGTCGTTTTTTTCCCGTCATTCGCCGCGGCGAAAAAAGTCCAGAAAAAGCTCGAGACGATCGGCAATATCCGCTCCGACGGGCGGCCGATCCTCGGACTGGATTCCCGCGACCTGCTGGAGATCGTGCTGGAATCGGATCCTTTGAGCTGCCTTGTCCCCGCGCACATCTGGACGCCGTGGTTTTCGGTGCTTGGCTCGAAAGGCGGTTTCGACAGGATAGAGGACTGTTTCGGGGATCTCACCGGTCATATTTTCGCGGTGGAGACCGGTCTCTCGTCCGATCCGCCCATGAACTGGCGTCTAAGCCAGCTCGACCCCTATGTCCTTGTTTCGCATTCCGACGCCCACTCGCCGGGCAAGCTCGGCCGCGAGGCCACGGTCTATAACACGGAATTTTCTTACCGCGGGATTTACGGGGCCCTCCGGGATCCCGATAACGCAGGACTGGAAGGGACGGTGGAATTTTACCCGCAGGAGGGGAAATATCATTACGACGGGCACCGCCAGTGCCGGACGCGCCTGTGTCCGCGCGAAACGAGGGACAACAAGGGCCTGTGTCCGGTCTGCGGCAAACCGGTAACCGTCGGGGTCATGGCCAGGGTGGAGGATCTCGCCGACCATCCGGAGGGGCGGAAGTCCCCGCGGTGGCGCCCCTTCTCAAGTCTGATCCCCCTGCCCGAGATCATCGCCGACGCGCGGGGTGTGGGGCCGAATACGAAGGCGGTGCAGCATGTGTTCAGGGAGATGCTCGCCGGTTTAGGCAATGAGATGTTTATCCTCCGGGAGGCGCCTTTGGACAGGATTAAGGAGTGCGCGGGAGACCTGGCGGCCGAAGGGATCGCCCGGGTGAGAAGCGGCGAGGTGAACATCGCGGCCGGCTATGACGGGGAATACGGCAAGGTCGCGATCTTTACCGAAGAAGACCGCCGGAAAAAAGAAGGGCAGATGACCCTGTTCTGATACCAGTTCCACCTCGTAGGTGGAACCAGGTTCCACCTACGAGGTGGAACTGGTGCGTTCTAATAACCGAATGAAACGCCCCCCCGACATCAACGACGCCCAGTGGCGGGCCGTAAACCATCCGGCGGAACATCTGCTCATCGTGGCCGGACCCGGCACGGGCAAGACCCATACCCTGACCCGCCGGATCGCACGCAATGCCGGAGACCTCCCCCCGGGCCGGAAGATCCTGGCCGTGACTTTTACTAACAAGGCCGCCGGCGAGATGAAAGACAGGCTGGCCGCCCTTGTCCCCGCCCGGTTAAACAATATTTTTACCGGGACCTTCCATCAGTTCTGCCTCGCGGTTCTGAGGGACCACGCGGCGGAATTTAACGGGGGAAAACAGGTGTCCGTCGCGCCCGAGGATGCCCTGCAGAGATATATCAGGTCCTTAAACGAATCCAGGGACGCCGCAGAGGCAATCATCCGCTGGAAGGCCGTCAGCCTCGACAGAGAATGCCCCGGTCCCGTGGCCCGATACAACGCGTGGCTCCGGGAGCGCAGCTGGCTTGATTTCGACGACATCTTGAGGGAAACACTGTTCCTTCTGATCGACCGGCCGGACATCCGCCGGGAAACGAGGTCGTTGTACACACAGATCTTTGTCGACGAATACCAGGATATCAATCCCGTCCAGCACGCCCTGTTGAGAACGATCGCCGGGCCGGGAAACCGGCTCACGGCCATCGGTGATCCCAACCAGGCGGTCTACGGCTTCCGCGGCGCGGATGTCGGATATTTTGAAAGTTTCGAAGATGACTTTCCCGGGGCCGAGCGGTGCTTTCTGGAGGAAAATTACCGATCCGCCGCGGGCCTCCTGGCCGCCTCCGGACAGGTCATCGCCGGGAGCCGGTTCACGGTGCCGCCTTTGACCGCGAAAATCATCCGGCAGGGACGCCTTACGGTGCACGCGGCACCGACGGACAAGGCCGAGGCCGAATATGTCGTCCATCAGATAGAAAAACTCGTCGGAGGGACCAGCTTGTTTTCGCAGGATTCCGGGCGGGTCGGCGCGGAGGACCTGGGAGAGATGACATTCGGGGATATCGCGGTCCTCTACCGGCTCAGGGCCCAGGCGCGGCCGCTTAAGGAGGCCTTGGACCGAAGCGGCATCCCCTATCATGTCTCGGGTAAAGAGGAGATGTCCTCCGCAGAAGACCGGACGGACATTCCCTCCGGCGGCATCGTCGAACCCGAAGTCGAACCGGAAAAGGTGACTCTGATGACTCTGCACGCCGCCAAGGGGCTGGAATTCCCGGTCGTCTTTGTCGTCGGGTGCGAAGAGAACCTCCTTCCCTTGAATATATTGAACATGGCCGCGGATGAAGAAGAGGAGCGCAGGCTGTTCTATGTCGGGATGACGCGGGCCGGGGAGCGCTTATTTTTGGTGAGGGCCGCGCAACGGGTTCTCTTCGGAAAGGCCCTGCGCAACGCCCCTTCTCGGTTCTTGTCGAAAATCAAAGAAGAGCTCATCGAACGCGACAAGGCCCGGACCCGCAAGACCAAAAAGACCGAAACGCAAATCCAGCTTTTCGGATAAATCAGATCGCTTATGAAATTCCAGAAAGAACAAAACAGATCGCAGGAGAAAAAACACTTTATGAAATGGGCCGGCGTTATTGTTGTCTTAGGATTGCTGTTTGCGTCCGGCCTGCTTCTGGCCGAGGGGAGGGATGGATTTATGGAAAAGCGCGAAGCCATGGTGAAACATCAGATCGAAGACCGCGGCGTCAGGGATCCCGGGGTGCTGGAAGCGATGCGGAAAGTGGAGCGGCATCTGTTTGTCCCGGCCGCGTCCCGGATGTGGGCGTACAATGACGGCCCCCTGCCCATCGGCCACGGCCAGACGATCTCCCAGCCGTACATCGTCGCGTACATGACCGAGGCGGCCCGGCTGGATAAGGATGACAAAGTGCTGGAGATCGGGACCGGCTCCGGTTATCAGGCCGCGATCCTGGGGGAAATAGCGGATAAGGTGTACACGATCGAAATCGTCGAACCGCTGGCCAAAAGCGCGGCAGAGCGCCTGGAGGAGCTGGGGTACGGGAATGTCCATGTCAAACACGGCGACGGATACAAGGGGTGGCCTCAGCACGCGCCCTTTGATGCCATTATCGTCACGGCGGCGCCGGAGGATGTGCCCCAGGCGCTGGCGGACCAGCTCAAGGCCGGCGGGCGTATGGTGATCCCCGTGGGGTCGGTGTATCAGGAACTGCTTGTAATCACCAAGACCGAGAGCGGCCTGGAACGCGAGAGCGTTTTTCCCGTCCGGTTCGTTCCCATGATCAGGGAGGGAGAGAATGAATAATGCCGTTCACTGTTTTCTGAAAGCCGTCATGATAACCGGGCTTCTGGCCCTGTCCCTGGACGCGGCTTCCGCCCGGGAGGAAAGCCAAGAGCAGGTCAAGACAATCGAACTTTATGAATGCGAAGACGCGAAGCTGGGGATACGGTTTTACTGCGATCCGGACTGGGAGCTGGAGACCGATGAGGGCGTGATCTTCGTCGTCATGACGCGTGAACCCCTGGCCACCCTGACGGTGGCCGCCTCCGACAGTCCCGTCCTCTTTGACCAGCAGGTCAACCGGCCGGTCATAAAGGAGATAGGACAGTACGCGGACGGGTTCACGGTCGAGCGAGGCGTTTCTTTCGCCGGCAAGGATGCCGTTTTGGCTAAGGGCGTTGCCGGCGACCGGCCCGATACGCGCCTGCACGATTTTTATGTCCTTCATGACCTGAGGCTCTACACGGTCATGTTTGCCGTCCGGCCGAAGGAGCAGTGGGAGCAGGTCCGGCCTTTGATGGAAAAGATCGTCGAGAGTTTCCGGTTTGTCAACGGGGAAGGCGGACGGGCGCCCTGAGGTCCGGAGCCAGCCGTATAGACCGGGGAGTTAATTTTGATTGGACGCCCTTTTGGGCGTCCAATCAAAATACATTTCTTTGTGAGGATACGAAGAACCTATCCCAAGGATAGGTTCGCGAAGTCCTGCGAAGCGTCCAAACGGAAGTTTTGACGCGAAGCAGGAAGCCCTCGCGGGGGAGCCAATTTGTAACATGGGCAGAACTTCACTTTTTGAGGTTCTGCCTTTGTTGTTTATTATGGGGATGTTATAGAAAACTTCCGCTTCCGGGTGGTTAACAACAATCCGCTCGATAAAGGAGCGAAGGAAGGACTTTTGCTCGACAATCGAGCCTTTGCTGAGGAGATCGGCAAGGTCTTGCACATACGCTTTTAGGCTTTGCGCGTTAAACGGCGGGCTTTGAGGCGGGTCTATTTCTTCAAGTATTTCATGTTTTTTTTGTTCAAGCGTGTCAATTTGTGTTTTAAGCTCTTTAATCCTCGGGGCGAGGTCGTCAACGTTTAGTTTGCCTGTCTCAAGCGAATTAACTTTGCTATTGTTATTATTGGGCTTTTGCGATAAAATGCAAGATATACAAGCGGACAGTTTTTAGACACCAAGGGCGGGGACAAATTGTCACTACCCTTTAATCAAAGGCTAACGGATCGCTATGGATGACTTAATCAAACAACTTGAATTATACCGTTTAGAAAACAGGATCACACAACAGGAACTTGCGGACGAGATAGGCGTAAATTTCTCGACCGTGAGCCGTTGGCTGAACGGCAAAACACGACCGAACAAGATACAGCAGTATCATATTGATAAATTTTTAAAGGGAAGAATTAGGAAATAATGAATTTATCTGATAATGAAAAAAGAGACGCTATTAAGCTGATACAGCAGAGCAAGCCATTGCCGGACAAGTATCGGTTTTTATTGTTTGATGATGACCGTGAGGTTGAGCTTCTATGGAACGGTAAAACACAGGAGGTGTGCAATCTGGTTCTGCCGTTTCAGGTAATTGAGCATATTGATGAGCCTCGCACTGAACGCATTAAACAAGGAAAAGAACAAGGAACCTTTGATTTTTACGATCCTTCAGGCAGGCAAATACGGGGCTGGACGAACAAACTTATCTGGGGCGACAATAAACTTATTCTTTCATCGCTCAAAAACGGTCCCATGCGTCGGGAAATTGACAAGCAAGGCGGATTGAAACTCATCTATATCGACCCGCCATTTGATGTCGGGGCGGACTTTTCTATGAATGTTGAGATCGGGGACCCTTCGACAGGCTCAGGGCAAGTTGAATCTTTCACCAAGAAACCTTCTGTGATTGAAGAAGTCGCTTATCGTGACACTTGGGGTAAAGGTGCGGACAGTTTTATTGCCATGATCTATGAACGTCTCAAACTTATGCACGGTCTTTTAGCGGATGACGGCAGTATTTATGTTCATTGTGATCATCGTGTTAATTCCTATATGAGAATGGTTTTGGATGAGATTTTTGGGAAAGAAATGTTTAGTAACTCGATTGCTTGGCATTACAGCGGTTGGAACAAGAAGTTGAATAGATCATATGAAAGAAGGCATGACAACATTTTATTTTATTCGAAATCTGAGGCTCCAATTTTTAATTCTTATTTCCAGCCGTGGGCTTCAAAAGAGGATTATGTTAAAGCTAGAAAACAGAAGATAAGAAAAGACGAAGATGGACGAGAATATGTTTTATCTGATGCTGGTGGTGGTAAAAGAATTAAGCGTTATCTTGATGAGGTTATGGAACAAGGCGTGGTTGTTGATGACGTCTGGGATTTAGATAAGATTAACAACTCAGCTAAAGAAGCGTTGGGTTATCCTACTCAAAAGCCTTTAACTTTACTTGAACGGATAATTAGAGCTTCTTCAAATGAAGGCGATCTTGTCGCTGATTTCTTCTGTGGTTCGGGAACAACTATTGCTGTTGCTGAAAAGTTAGGACGTAAATGGATCGGGACGGATTTGGGAAGATTTGCTATTCATACAACTCGAAAGCGGATGATTCAGGTTCAACGGGAAATGAAAAAAGACGGGAAGGATTTTCGGGCGTTTGAAATTCTTAATCTCGGTAAATATGAGCGGGAATATTATGTCAATACGCATGATAAATTGAGCGAGCCGGAGCAAAAGGTTTATTTGACCCGCAAAGAACGGGAATTTGTGGATTTAATTCTTCACGCTTACAAAGCCCAGCCGGTTGATTCATACAATAATTTTATGGGAAAGAAGCGGGATCGGCTTGTGGCAGTCGGACCGATTAGCACGGCAGTAACTTACGGTTTTGTTGAGGATGTGCTTGCGGAAGCCAAAGCCAACAAGGTCACCAAGTGCGATGTGCTGGGGTTTGATTATGAGATGGGCATTGATTTTCAGGAATTACAGAAAACGCACGGCATTGATATTCAATTCAAGATCATCCCTCGGGAAGTGTTTGACAAGCGGGCGGTTGAGCGGGGTCATGTGAAGTTTTATGACGTGGCGTATATTGAGATCAAGCCGATTATCAAAGGTCGAGGCAATAATAAAACAATAGCCGTTGAGTTGTGTGATTTCAGTGTGTTTTATAATCAGGACAGCGTGGAAGAAACAGAAGGTTCACTCAAGGCGGGCGGGAGCAAGATTGTTATTGAAAACGGTCAGGTTATCAAGATCAGCAAGGACAAGAAAACAAACGCAATCAGTAAGGAAGTTTTAACGAAAAAATGGACGGATTGGGTGGATTATTGGTCGGTAGATTTTGATATGGAAAGCAAAAAAGAGATTGTGCGAATTATTAAGAATGAAAGTGGAAGCCCTTCGACAGGCTCAGGGCAAATTTCTTCTGAAGAAGAAATTTGGACAGGGGCATATATTTTTGAAAATGAATGGCAGTCATTCAGGACAAAGAAAGACCGCTCGCTTGAGCTTGTTTCAGCCGAAAAAGAAGTGCCAAAAGGGCGACGTAAGATCGCCGTGAAAGTGGTCGATATTTTCGGCAATGACACAACAAAAATGATTGAGGTTAATATCGCATGATTAAAACATCCGAAGAACAATTTCAACAGTGGTTAAATTCTGAAGAAGATGAAAGCTTGGAATTTAAACAGGCTAAGAATCAATTCGATAATAGCAAAGGATCTTTGTTTGATTATTGTGCGGCGTTTGCCAATGGCAGTGGCGGGAAACTTATCTTAGGTGTTCAAGAAAGACCCCGAGCAATTGTTGGAACTTATTTTAAGCAAGGAACCCATAATGGTCTCGCTCAAGAAATTTGGCAGCGTATTTATATTCATGTGGATGTTGAAGAATTTTCTTATCAGGGAAAAAGAATTTTGATTTTTCATATTCCGAAACATCCGGCAGGAAGGCGGATTAAGTCGGGTGGCAAAGGTGATAAATATGTGTATCCGATTAGACGTGGTGAATCGCTCGGGGAGATGGATGACCAGAAAACGCGGGAGATTTTAAATGAAGCACAGCCGGATTTTACTGCTGGAATTGTTCCAGGATTGTCGTTTGATGATCTGGATGTCGCAGCGATAGAAGCTTTCAGGAAAAAATGGGCGAAAGAATCAAAACGTGGTGAATATCTTTCTTTTGATCACAAGAAAATTTTAGAGAATTCGGGGTTAGCGGAAGATAATGGCATTGCATACGCGGGATTGATTCTCGTCGGTAAATCTGAAGCCATACGGCGTTATCTTCCGGATGCGGAGATTATTTTTGAGTGGAGGCATGATTCCAAACAAACGCATTATGATTTCAGGAAGAATTGGCGTGCTCCCATTGCTAATGTGGATGATGAGATTTGGGATACAATTAATGCCCGTAATTTGCGGATTCCTTTTCAGGAGGGATTTTTTCAGCGGGAAGTCTGGGCATTTGATGAAAAGTCTATCCGGGAAGCTGTTCACAACGCGGTTATGCACAGGGATTATTCTATAAAAGGAAGGTCAATTTTTATCAAGGCCTCGCCACAGGAATTTTTTATTGAGAGTCCTGGGGGATTCCCTGCGGGGATCACACTGGAAAATATTCTTCGCAAAAAAGAATGGCGTAATAGACTGCTCGCAGAAGCTTTTGAAAAAATTGGGTTTGCTGAACGTTCAAGTCAGGGGTTGGATGATATTTTTGAGAAATCTATTCGTGATGGAAAAGGTATGCCGGATCTCTCTCGAAGTGATGGTGATACTGTTTGCTTAAGTATTCCCGCTCAAGTTAAAGATGAAAACTTTATTTTGTATTTAGAGCGAGTTGCCGATGAGAGTCAAATCAATTTGTCATTTGAGGAAATTTATGAGCTTGAAAGAATCCGTGAGGGGCAAAAGATGAATGTCCCGGAATTTAAAGATAAATTTCTTAAAGCAGGAATTGTTGAAATGGTTGGAAAAGGACGAGGGACACGATATATTTTATCACACCGCTATTATGAAAAAATCGGTAAGAGCGGGAAACATACTCGGATAAAAGGATTAACACGTGATCAAATTAAAGAGTTAATTCTGAATCATCTTAGGGACGGGAAGCCATCTAGTCGAAAAGATTTATTAAGCGGTTTTCCTGAATGTTTCCCTCAGGATATATCTAATATTCTTCAAGAGCTAAGACGTCTTGGCAAAATTATACCCATTGGTAATACACGAAATAGTCTTTGGAAAATAGCTGATTAAATAAGAATTTTATTAGATTAATAAAGCAAGTTTTATATTATTTGTATTTCATAAGTTGTTTTATATGAACAGTTTGTGATTATTAAATTAGTTATAATTAAGCTTTTTTTGATTATATGAGGGGTCAGTAGTGTCCCGTTAAGAAAATTTAGTTTCTTGTAATTTATTATTTTGAAT
>CAYRXT010000013.1:0-62513 GCA_964428315.1 uncultured Planctomycetales bacterium | reverse complement strand
ACAAAATCTATTTTTTTGTCATTTTTCTTTCATGTTACTTTTGTCACTATCATTTCCGCATCAAAACCATTTGCCCCCTTCTCGCGTTGAAAAGGGTTGAGCCCGGCCCTTGGGGTTTTTCCGCCAAAACGTGATGGAAATGCAGCGCCCCGCACATCATGATGCTTTTGTCTTCCAGCTCAGCCAAGGCCTTCTCGGGGTCCACCAGCCTCTTGGCGTCGTCTTTCCGGCCCAGCATGGCCCGCGCGATGCCGTATCCGAAAACCTCAAGGCCGATAAGATACAGGACATAGTCCTGGGCCCAATGAAAATGATTCACGGCATTGACGTTGATGATCGTCAGGGTGTTCCAGAGAACGGAAAATTCCCAGAACAGCTTCTCTACCTCCTTGACGATCTCCCGCACCCCGTCCTCTTCCTTGAACCACCGCCAGCCCGCCAGGCTGAAAAAGCCCCGCGCGCTCTTCCCGATGCTGTAGTCCGTCATCTCGCCCCACTTCTCCCACAGGATAAAAACCGGAACGAAATACACCGGCGTGGCCGCGTTGAACAGGACCGTCGCCTTCCACTCGGAGGCGATACCGCCGTAGAGCGCTGCGAAAAGGAAGAAATTGAAGACCCCGTGCGCCATGCCGAAAGGCGACCTGAAAAACACCTTCTTCAGGCTTAAAGGCTCCGCCCCGAACCAGATCTGCTGGACCAGCCGCCCGACCCCGTAACCCGCCGTCATGATGATGCCGTTCCTCAGCGCCCGGAACCCGTATCCGCTGATCCCCGACCCCAGCGCCGCCACGTCCGGGTTAAAAACGGCGATCACAAAAAGACCCAGGACGGCAAGGAACGCGATCCCGTGTCCGCGAAGATGGTCCTCATTCTCCTTAAGGGGCAGGCGCGAGACCTCGTGGATCAGATACAGGAAAAATCCGGCCATGACCAGGGCGAAAACCATGAACTGCCACCCCATGCCCGCGGCCGCGGTTATTTTGGGAAGACCCAGGAACCCGAAGCCCCGCGGCAATAGGGCCTGCCACCAGAACGCCCCGGTGAAAAGGACATACGATACCCCGAACCAGCTTTTCCCTTTTGAAACAGAGGGAGCAATTATAATTTTCCAGACTAGGAAAAGGCTTAAAAAAAGGATAAAGGCTTTCGGGCCGAAATTCCTTCCCATTAAAGCGCAGGTCAAGGAGACGACAGCGAAAACACCGTAATTCAGGAACTTTGTGAGTGTCTCCCTTTTGACGGAAAATTCCGGCCTGGGCAGTCCGTTGAAAAGAATCTTTAAATCACCGGCCGACGCCCCTCCCCCGGCAAAGGAAAAGGCCTTTATCCTCTTCCAGGACATGACTAGAATGAGAATGGTTACAGCATATCCCAGGCCGGCGGCCGGGCCGTAATGCAGGAAGAAGATACCCCCGACAGACAAAAGGGTCCAGGGAAAAAGGGTGCGGTTACAAAGCTTATTTAAGAAAACCTCTCCCCTAAATACAAAAGGGATGTATAGGAAGGCAAAGTAACCTACATAACCAAAAAAAAGAAACTTCATGAAAGTTACATAAGACGCGGATAAAATTATAAACGGGAGAAGAAATATATCCAGAACCACGGCGAAGGGTAGTAGTTTATCATTGGATAGACTCAGGGCAAGAGAAACAACCCATAATATCCATACTAAACCAATCACCCCCGAAATGACGGCCTCCGCGCCCGTTGACCGGAGGGCGGTCTGTGCCGCCGGAGTGCCGTTCCCGCGCAAGCGGGGACCCAGTAAGGACAAGGACCGATCCCCGCTTAAAACACGCGGTGATGACGGATGCATAGAAGCAGATGGAGATGACGGATGATTGGAGACAAACGTGGTTGACAGGCGAAGCAACCTCAACAGCGCGCAAATCCAGGCGCGGGCCAGCCGCAGGAGGTCGAAGGCCGTCAGCGCGTTGAGCCCCCAGGTTGTTCCCCGAACAAAATCCTCTTCCAGCATCATCTTTAGCAAGACCTGTTCGTACTCTTCCATTTCTTTGAAAACCGGGAGATCTTTATAGCTTCTCTTCAATTCTGTTCTGTTTTCCCGGCAGTCCGGATCCAGCGATATGTTTGTTTCAAAATAATACGATGCCTGCGCGAGACAGGCCCTGACCAGGTGCCCGCCGCCCTCTGTCAAAGCCTTCAGCATGCGCCCCACATCCACACCTGTTTTATATTCTTCGGTTCCTTCCAAGTGCGGACTCATGACCGCCCTGGCCTTGTGAAGGTAAACAAAACCCAGCCGATACATGACTCGTTCATCCCTGATCCGTTCCTCCCATGCTTCCGTCCATCCGAACTCTTCCAGCACCTTTTCATAACTCGCGGCGGCCTGGTCCCAGTCTTTCATTTCAAAATACACATGCCCCAGCTTGATGCGGGGGGCCGGATTGGCCGGGTCTAACTCCGCAGCCTCCCTGTAAAACCCGGCCGCGGTTTCAAACTGTCCGGTCAGCTCGGAGACAACCCCGGCGTTGAAACTGAAGATGCTCTTTTCGGCGTTGTCATCCTCACCGGTCAGATCCAGGGCCCTCTTGTAAAGTAAGAGCGCCATGTTGTAGCGGAAGACAGCTCCCTCGCGGTTTTTCGCGATGTCCCCGAGGGACTTGTGCACGCCGCCAATCGTGTTTAACAAAGACCTGTCGTCTTTCTGTAAGGCCAGCGCCTCCAGGTAATAGTGAAGGGCTTTGTCGTAACGCTTCCCGGCCTCATAGCGCCACGTGGTTGTTTTTTGGGCGCGCGCGGCCTCCCGCCGGGCCCAAAGCGTATAGACCATGCCCAGCCGCAAAAGGAGCGTAGTGTTTCCCGGCAGGTACTCCAGGCCCTGTTCATAAAGCGCGGCGGCGCTCTTGAAATATCTTTCATCACGCAAGAGGTCGCCGGTCAGGCGGCATCTCAGGGCGAGAACAGCGTCCGTGTCCAGGACCCGCGCCAGGACGTGAACCTTTTCTTCTTTTTTAAGGAGGATATCCTCGCCTTTCTCCTTATCAACGACCGCGTCGAACGGCCCTCCCAGGGGCGCCCGGACATTGCTCAGGTCGATCAGCCAGACTTTTTCTTTTTCGCGGATCATGACCCCGTACCCTTCGAAATCCCGGCCGGAAGCCGGAGACAACTCCACGATACGCGCGTCGAGCCCCATGGCCCGGGCGAAGATATACGCCTCCTCGTGGTACAGGGTCCCGGGCACCCGCTCAACCGGGATAACCACCGTTTTGAACAGCTCGCCTGTCTTTTCTCCCTCCCGCGCGGCGGCCAGGCCCCGCTCCCGGAATCTTCGGACAAGCTCGTGCACTTGATCCTGGGTATATGCAAACTGACCTGCCAGTTTCCGGATCACCTTTTCCGGAGTGTCCGCGTCCCGCTGACCGCCGCCTCCCGCCTGGAAAGACAGGGCAGCCAGCACAAGAGGCAGGGTCCAAGCCAGAGGAACACCCAGGCGGGAAAGGACCAGCGCGACAATGACCGCCGCCGCGGCCTTGCCGCCCAAGCCCGCTGTCATCGCGAACCCCCGTGACGAAGTATGCCGGGGGCGGCGAAGCCCCCTTCGGCGAAGCAACCCCCTCAGATAATTGAAAACATCGCCCCAGCCGAGGCTGTGCAAAAGCCCCAGGTGACAGTCACCACAGCGGTGACAGTCACCTGGGGCTGGGGTTAAAGATAAATCCGCGCCGGGCCGGCGACCCTCCACCAGCCACGGAAAGAGGGTGGTCGTCTTACGACTGCCCCGGCGCGGATGATTCTCTTTTGCCCAGCCGTCCCCATAAGGGACCGGCCCCTTCAGATTTAACTTTAACCAAACCGTCAGAACGCCCGGCAGCATCAAGGCCGCGGCAAGCGGTCCGGGGAAGGCCCAAAGCGAAACCTGCATCTTCTCCTTCAACCGGCGTCTGTATCCTTTTTCCTCTTTGATCAACTCCATCAGCCGGTCCTGAACATCGTCCACCGTCACGGCAGCGACTAGGATCTCTGCCAGACCCCTGTCGTTTTCCATGGACTTGAACCCGAGCCTTTCCGCCAGGGTCTGCAAAATGTCAACGTTTTCCCGGGTCTCGGGATCGGTTGCCCCGAGGAGATCAACCACCCCCAGGACCGGCTTTTTATCGAGAATCTCTTTTCTTCTTTTCCACTCCCTTTTTGTTTTATCCGCGTCAACTTTCCAGGCATCTTCCTCCTTTTTTAAGAACAGGCCCCACTCTTGCAAAAGCTCCCGGATCTCTTTCCATTTTTGATTTCTATCCTGAATTTCCGTCAGCCCGTACTCCTCCTTCAGAACTTTTGTGAGCATCCGGGCCGTAATAACGGTCTGCAAGTGCTCACCCTTCTCTTTGTATTTGTCAGTAAGCGCGCTCTCCTGTGCCCCAAACTCGTCATCACCGGCCAAGATTTTCAATTCCTCAAGGGCCGCTTTGCCTCTTTGGGCGACCCAGAGGATCAGGGGCAGGAGGACCGTGTCCAGCTCTTTCGGATCAGGCCAGGGGATCGTCCTAGCGTCCAGGAGTTCTTTCTCCTCTTCACAGGCTTTCGTTTTGTCCGTCACGATCTTCAGGCGCCTTTTGTCTCGCAGAGCATTTATGCTAATCTGGATATAATAACCCTTGTCCTCGCGGCCCAGGAGGTGTTCCAAGCTTTCGGGATCCCACTTTCCGAGCAAATAAACCAGCATCTTTGTGCGGGGCGACTGGACAGGGGCCACGGGCACCCACATAGGAGGGTTGGACTCATGCTTACCGCAATCCTTATCCTTCTCCTTTTGCCAGAACATTATCTTCTTTTTCACCAGCTTCTCAGGCGGTTTATCGGCAAAATCCACCTCGACAAGGTCCCCGCTCAGGAGCTTCGCGTAGGCGGCATCGATATCTTTCTCTGATCCGTCAAACATATACAGGCGGCCCGTTTTGTAACAACCGAACTTGTCGATCTCCGGCTCGGCCTGCGCGTCCAGGAACGTGCTGTACCCTCGCAAGTCTCCATTTTGTATCTCCGGCACCTCGGCAATGACCGTGTACGTTCGTTTTCCGGACTCCTTCTCGCGGAAACGCACGCGGAAACGCACGAAGTTCTTGCCTCTCAGGCCGTTCGCTTCGAAATAGCTCTCGAGGTTGCGTACTAGGTCGTCGTCTTTCATCCGCGCGATCGTCCTGGGCGGAAGGTAACCCCAGCCCCGCAGATCAAATTCGTAACCCGCGTGGTTGGCCTTGCCGAATTCACCCAATTCAAAAGCGTCTCGCGTCTGGATCTGCACCTCAAAGGGCAGAAAACCCGCTCTCCCCGTCACCCTGCTGACGCTCTCCGGAAGCGGGATGCCAAAAACAAGGTAAATGGCCTGAAAACCTGATCGCGTCGGCACGCTGGTCTTAGACCTAACCTCCAGATTTACGACGCCATCCCCCAAGGCCTTGTCTTTCTGTAAAACACTTGTGATCCGTTCGGCTGTCTCCCAATCCTCTACAACCACACGAAACGCTATGAGATCGTACATCTCATTAATCGGCTTTCTGCAATCCATCTTCCTCTTGATCGAGTGCAAAGTCTTTTCCCGTCCGGAAACACGAAACGAAGTCATCCCCTCTTTTTTCAGGGCGTTCCGGATATACAGCTCGATCCTATGCCGCTGTCTCCTGATGGCTTCCAGGCCCATGCCGTATAAGCCTCGGACTTCACCGTCTATTTCCTTGATTGTTTCCGGCAACACCGTCAGACCCTCGATCCGGCGCATGATCTTCTTCATGAACAGTGCCTCGGCCACGGCCCGCAGCATCAGAACATGGCTTTCATTTTCCTCCAGGGCCTTATCCGGTCCGGCACAGTCGCGCAGGTCGTGGAGCTCCGCCGCCATGAAAAGGAGCGCGACCTCGGGCCTGTGGAGGAACATGTCGATGACCATCTTCAGGTGTTTCTGGACGTATCCGCGGTCCTTGTTAAGGTTGCGCAGGTCAAAATCCTCCATGGTCTTCCGGACCTGGCGAACCCTCTGGACGACGGCAGCGGGATCGAAATCTTCGGAGCAGGCCAGGCCGTTTAAAAGCCGCCGGCGACGCAAGGTCTTCGACTGGACGGGCAGGAGCAGGGCCGCCGCGATAAGCCCGGCCGTGGCAAAGGGACACCCGTGTGTTACGACCTCAAGGGCCGTCTCCTTCACCAGCGCGGCCAGGTCCAGGAGGGCGTCGATAGCATAAACGTCCCCGTTTTTCTCCCACTGGGATTCGCCGAGTCCTTCCAGGGCCTTCTCGAAGGCCGCAAAAGCGACAGCCGGGTCCCCGGGCAGTCCGTCCGTGATCTCCTTGAGCCGCCACCGCCACTGGGCGTCCCGGTATTTCCGGTTTCGGGAAAGGGCGAATTTTGTGATGAGGACATCTTCGCCCTCCATGATCCCCCGGACGACCCGGCCCTCCTTGATCAGGAGGTGGACATCTTCCTCCCGGACGACGGCATCCTTGTCCAAGGTATGCATCCCGGCGCGGCCCAGGAGCCGGAGAGTCTTTCCTTCAAGGGCTTGCAAGCTTGATTGCTCAATGTAAACCGGCGCCCTCTCTCCGGGCATCAGAAGACGCGCGAGCCTCTTTTCTTTTCCGAACTCCGAGCACGCGACATAACGGCACCCGGATCCGGGCCGGATGATCCCGATAATATATCTCTTATTTAAAAGAGTCTGAAAATCGGCCCGGAGAACCATCGGGCCCATGTGCGGTTTCACCACGGCCGAGTCTTTCTCGATCCAGGTGCTCAGGGTTTTTTCTGACGGTGCCCGGCTGAAGAATTCTTGTCGAATCATGCCGAGGAGATCCTTCACGGTGACCGGTTCAAAGCGGATTAAGGGCAGTTCCGGCGATGCCGTTGAACCGACTATTTCTTTGACCCGTTTCATAACCTCATCATGGCCGGCCCGTTCAATGGCAAGGGGCACCTCGTCCTGATACGGGAGGACACCCGGCACCGGCCTCCCTTCTCGGGCGTCAGGAATGCCGCGTCGTTCGCGGGCATGGCGATTCAAACGGTAGATGATGTACGCAAGACAACTTGAAAACACGAAAACAATCAGAATCGCGGCAGCCAATGCGGCTTTTGAATTCAGAACCGTATACTCAGAATTCTTTGACCCGAAGCCAATGTGAGTGGTAGAAGACCCGCAGCCGGTTTTCCTGAACAGTCCCTCTTCCTTATGGTCCTCGATTGTCTCCTCCACCCAAAGGCCGGTCAGTCTGTCGATGACCGCCCACACCGCCTCCCAGGACTCTCCTTTCAGCCTGAGCACCGTCAGTACAACCACGTCGTACTCCCATTCAGGCTTAAACGTAAATCCTCCGCCCGGCAGACTTCTCTGCGTCTTCATATATTCTTGCGCGAAACGCGCCTCGCACCAGAAAAGGATGCCTTTGAGTTCTTCATGGAACAACCCGGCGGCCCGCGCGGCCTCTTCGGGCGTCATGCCCGCCTCTTCCCAGAATTCCTCCACGAAAGGCCAGCGTTTCCAGTCCCTGAACGGTGCGCCGGGCGCGCCCAGCCTGGAGAGGATAATGTCCGCCATACGCTTTTTGAACGCCTCCGCCCCAGGCGAATTTTCCACCTGCTCCCGGACTAAAGGACTGTCTGCGCCGCCCGCGGGTTGCGGCCGCTCCAGGAAAAAGGCGCTCACGCCGAAAAACAATAGAGCGCTCAATACAAGCGCCGCGGCCACGGAACGCGCATAACGGATTCCTGAAACACCCATGACAAAAATTGGTCCAAACAGTGACGCAAAATAGACAAACTGAACAAAGAACAGCACGGCAAACGACCCGGTCAGGACGGCTTCATCGAGCTGGAAGAGCACGGCTACCAGCGCCGCGAAAGCGGGAGAGAAATTCAGAATGACTTTAAGCGGATTGACTCGGGACAGAGAGGCATTGGCAAGCAAGAGGAAGATCCCTTCGATCATCAGGCAGGAATTTAAGAAAAACAGCACCATCCGCAGAAGAATCCCCGCGTCATTCTGGGCGGGCGTGAACCAGGTGAACAGCCCGAGCGTGAAGATCGTCAGGCCCAAGTAAAGCCAAAGGAATTTCCAGGCATTGTTCCCTTCGGAATAACGGAAGATATACACGGGGATATCATTGGTCCTTTTGCCGGAATACCGCTTCACCATCTTGGGCCAGATGAGCGTGATGGCCATCAGGAGGACCAGGAAAACAGGGAACCAGCCGTTAAACCTTGTCAGAGGCGCGGAGGCATCCCTGGCGGGACAGCCCATGATCATGGCGATTTTGGGCGGGGGAGGGCTTCCCGGGGGTCCGTTGATGCGGACCTCGAAGTACGCGCGCCCGCGCCCGGGCAGGGGCCTCACGTTCTGGATCTCCATGGAATCGGGAATACCCAAATAACGCCGTTGGCTTGTGACCCGCGCGAGAGGATCTCCCGCCGAAATTCCGTTCAGTTCGCCGTAATCCAGCCCGCGCGGAAGACGCGACTGGGGCGATGTCCCGGGCATCCCCAGCAAATAATAGGTCATGAGAATTCCCGCCATCAGTATTTTCGCTCCTCCCCGAGCCTCCTCATCCAAAACCAAATACAAATAAATTATAAGCGCAATCATAATAATCCCGGCCACATACCCGATATTTAAATACAAACGCGTGCTGCCGGCCGCGGGATTTGTCCGGTCCGGCTCCGCAAGACTCTCCGTTTGACGCTCCGGCCGGGTACGCAAAGAAGCGCCCTTGGCGTCTGTCTTCACACACAGAAAGAATCCCAATATCAAAACGATAATGATGACCGCGATAACCCCTTTGGAACCGGACTTTTTCTCAGAGGCCCCGCCTGCCAAGTCTTTTCGCATCGACCGGAGAATGCTGTTTGCCAACAGCCATACAGCAATTAATGCCACGGCTAATATGACAGTCGGCGGTATTGTTGTCCCAAAAAGAACGGCAGATCCCCCGCCATAACGCCCGGAACCGGACAGGGCCCTTTCCAATTCATTTATGCTGTTTTCGTCCCCAAACGCAGAAGGCGCCTTCTGCTGTTGAAGGCTGTCCGGCTCATGAGTCAGTGGCAGATCAAGCAGACTTTGAATGTCTTGTGCCGATTCCCCGTCTTTATGGACATAGGTGATACTTCTCCCTCCCGCCGCCTCTATGATACCCGCTATCGCCTGCAGTTCGGAGCGCACCCTCAATTTGTTGGCGGGATAGGAAAACAGCCCATTCCCTCCGTCCTGGATAAACTTTATCATCCCGTAGATATCCGTGACTAGCGCGCCCGCGTATCCGAGAACCGCGCCTCCCTCAAACCACCTGTCAAAAAATTTCTCCAGTCCTTCGGGCCATTGTTTGCGTGATCCTCCCACGGCGATGCGTTTGTCCTTCGCGCGCGCCTTCCTTTTCCGGTGCAATCTGATCCGGCCTGTCTTGTAAAATTCCTCTTCCCTTAACTCAAATTCATAGACCTTATTGCCGATCCTGACGATCAACGCGACCTTGACGCCGTAGGTCACGAACATCGAACCGACAATATGCCTCCCATCCCTGCCGACGATGGGAGATTCCGCATAGAATTTCCTGAAAGCCCCAATCGTCCCCCCTCCGCAGTTGCTTTTAACCAGCGAGGATCCGTCCAGTCCGTCACCGGAGTACCAGATATGCTTGCCTTGCCCTTGAAAACCTTCTCCGTTCTCAAACGACTGGAATATACCGGCATCCTCCGAGTAATATATCTTGACATGCGGCTTCAGATTTTTGGCGAGCATTTCATCCGTCTCCGCGTCTATCCTCCGCATCTCCGCCCCTCCGGAATCCATCTTCCCCGTGCCCTCTCCTCCCTCGACGTATAATATTCTCACACACTTCGCGGCCTCCGCCACAGCCAATACCCCGCTTATCACATCGTCTCTCCATTCCTCCGCCGGCATATGCCTTTTAACGAATGTCTTTAAACTCTTCTTCCACCTGAGCCGGGACAGCAGAACGCCCGGGACTCTTAAGACCAGACGCCATCCCTGATATCCGGCCCGCGGACCTGCCCGCGCCTCAAACGGGGCTTTATCATGCCCATCTTTTTTCTCTTCCGAATATTTTTCTAACCTGTTGACCGCATCGCCGTTGCCAAAATACACCTGCACTGTTTGTCCTGCCAAAGTTTCTTCCTGGGCTTCACGACCGTATTCCGTCATGAATAACATCCGGCCTTTGGCCGCGCGGGTGAACCTCTCATAGATCTTCGCCTCTTCCAGGCTCACAATGTCGCTCACAAACCCATTGTTGCAAAAAGCGTTGTACATATTCGCGGCCAGTGCGCTGTACACACGCCCGTCTCTCCTCACAATCCCTCCGTATCGCGTCTTTAAATGTTTGCCGTCACTGCCCGGGATCCCTTTCCCGTTATCCTTATAGTAGTTTTGAAATAACGGATGCCACTCAGTGTATCGTCCCCCCAAGGCGACTGTCGATTTCTTGTCGGTCGGCAGACTTAAATCAAGAATTTCCCGCCGCTTGATGAACGCTTCACCGTCATAGGCGAAATGCCGTATTCCTTCCTCCCCCGCTGTCATCATAGTCGTTATCGGACCATTCAACAGAGACACGGCGCCTATACATTCCCCGCCGTCAAACACCCCAAGCGTCGTGCCTATCGACAGGTTCGATTTCCTCACCAGATCAAAATCCTCCTGGACGATCACGATTCTTTTATCCTCCTGCTGTGTCCTCCCCTTGTATCTGGGCCTTTTCGAACCGGAAACCCGGATCTTGCCACCCCATCCCGCGTCCCGCAGAGCCTTCACGAGCACCCGCACGATCCTCTCTTCCTTCGGTAACATACCTTCCCGGCCCTCAAGAATGCCGCGGATCGTGACGGATTTCTCTTTGATGATTTTAACGATATCCGCAAAATCCACGTTCTTCGGAGCGTATCGCGCTGTTTTTTCCTTTTGTGAGTAGGTTCCCGCCTTTTTAAGGATATCGGCGGCTATTTTGATATCTGGCTCTTTCTCTTTTGACCCCTTCTTTCCAGGGGAGTAGTCTTCTATTGCCAATATCGCAACTTTTTCCCCATCTATCTTTTTGGACCTCCCGCTGTTTCTCAGTATTAATTTCCCTATGCGCGGCAACTCCCACGCGGCAATCGCCAAGAAAACTATCGCTATTGCTACCTGCCCAACCGCCGCCATGACGCCAAAGACATTCAACCTATGGGTGGTATCTTTACCATTTTTAATTAATTTACGGATGATAAAACATCTTGAGTGTCTAACAGATCTTTCTTTCTGCCACACAAAATGGACGGCACCAATTCGCTGATCCAGATGCGTATACTTAATCGGCTCATCAAGCACTGCCAATCTATAACCTCTATCCTTCAACCAATACCCATACCTGTTCAAGAACAGGGATGGCTGAAAAAGTATTCCTTCATTTATCATGAAATGTCCCGTGGTGGGGAAAAGAATTTCAGAAATCTTACCATTATCCCTGATTAACTTTTCAGGATAATGACTAGCAACAAATGAAACGTACTTCTCCACAGCACCCATAAAATCCTTCAAGTCTTGACTGGCATCCCTTGGAACCCTTACTAAAGGCTGGTATTCATAAATAAAAATCCCTTTCCTATCAACATTCTTTACCTCTTTAACCTGCAGCAAATAGACGGGCAAAAACTTATCAAAATTGTTTTTTAATAATTCTGTCTTCGTCCACTCATCCAAATTAAAAATGTCCCAAAGATCCTTAATCAATTTTTGGTCCTTTGTTTTGATAAACAAATATTGAAGATCACCTTTAACCATTGCTTTAATAATTGTCAACTTATATCCTTTAATCCCTTTGATCCCTGAAGGTTCCTCGATTCCTCTGATAAGATTTGCATTCCAATTGATAGCTTCAAAATCCGAATGAAAACCAACAAAGACCTTCGGTATAGGCTCTTCTCCCCTTTTCTCTCTCAATGCTCTATACTCTTTATGGTAAGCCTTCCCGCCTGATTGCCCTGCCTTGTCATAGATATCTGAGGCATCTATAAATTTCTTTGCAGGAACACGATGTTTAATAACGACGCGCAAAAGATCTTCGTTTGCAAAACAAGAAATAAACATATTCCATGGTTCCCCGTAGGAAACGATCGAAAGAAGCCACCAAATAAATTCTCTAAAACGAGTATCTTTCACTTTCTCAATTGTATCTTTCACCTCTGCTTGGGGATTGATATCTTTCGCAAAAATCTCAATAACTCTCTCAATAAATCGCTTGGCGCCTTCTTTGGCAAGAACCAATTCTCCAAAAGATGAAATGATGACATCCGCTTTATTACCGTATTGAGCCTGCCATTCGTTATATATGTCTTGGGCTTCGTTGGGATGGCCGGTTTTTGCCTCTTTATCGGCAACTTGCCCTTTCCCCCGGAGTCCGCGCAGGGCGCGGAGCGCCCGCCTGAACGCAAGGGCGAGCCAGAAGACAATGAAGTACAGCGCGGCCGCAAGGTAAACGCCGTAACACACAAACAGGATAACGCCCCGGTACTGCCCAAGATAAGCCAGGGACAATCCGATACCGGCCTGAAAATCCCCTGGCTCGATTTCCAGTACCCGCCAAAAGGCTTCAATCGCCTGCGAATGGTTTCCTTCCTGGAGGGACCGGGAGGCCTGCCCCAGCAGTGCGCTCTTCAGGTTATTACGGATCCGTCCGCTCCGGGGATCCAAAGACAGGGCCTGTGACCAGTGTTCAGCGGCCTTGGCGTACGCCGCCGACTCAAAACAAACGGAACCCAGATTTTCCAGGGCAAGGACCTGGCCGAGGTCTTTTGAAATAATCCCTTCCCAATATTCCCTGGCGAGGTGTTTTTCACCGATCAAGTCGTATATCGCGCCGATATTATTCATGCCAAAGAGGGGAAAGCTCCCGACGTCATACAGCCGGAATCGCGTGTAATCTTTTCGGTGAGGTTTCCATTCTTCGGGAAAAATCTCCTCAAAAAACGCCGCGTTGAAATAATACGTGGAACCTTCCTTTTGCGTATAGCGTCCGAGACGGAACGGTCCTTCGCTGATTCCCCCAGAAGTGTCAAAGATGAACGCGCGTTTTCCCTTCATAAGCATAAAGCAGACATGCCCGGGCAGTTCCATGACGCGGACATAAAGGCCTGTCCCCTTGGTAAGGCGCGGCAGCGTGACCGCCACGTAAAACATATTTAAGACACAGCCTTCACTAAACGACAGCTTGGCGCCCTGGATCGCCTCCTCTAATCCTATGTTGATTGCCATTCCGGAACGCATTCGGGCTGTCAGCAGCCGCCCAAACATCCCGTCATCCGGACGCCCGGAAAACATACCCTTCAAGGGTTCCTCCCGGACCAGCGGCGCGGCGAACACCCGCGACAGCAGCAGATATTCTTCGTCGTTCTGGAAACGGAGTTTTTCGGACAGCCCTTGCGACTCAATAGCCTGCCATACGGCTTTTAGAGAGTCCTCGGCCGTGCGCGCCGTCTTCAATTCTTCCCTGATCCGCCCGTTCAGAGAATCGGGATCGGGCGCGCCGTGCGCGCTTGAAAGGCTGTCGGTGGCACGTATGATTTCGGCGGCCTCTTCCGTCGTGTAGAAATTTCCGGCGGAAAGCAGCTCCAGGAAACCTGCCGCGTCGGCATCGGTGTAAAGGTCTTCCCTAGCGCTCGCGCCTTTCGCGCGCGCCGGGACATCCGCTTCCCCTCCCCGGCCCAGCGCCGACGCCAGCCAGTTGAAGATAAGGGCATGGGAGCCGGCGATGCTGGCGGTGAACCGGGACGCAACGGGCGCAGTCCCCTTGAAGGGGCCATCAAAGGGGCCAGTCCCCTTTCGGGGACTGGCCCCTTTGTCTTTGTCGTCTTTGTCGTTGTCCCGCTCGAGGCGCGTCATCATCATCTTGGAGGTCAACACCTTGTCCCTGAACCGCAGGCGCGCGAAATAAATCCCCGCGCTGACCGCCGCGCCGTTGTTATCGCGGCCGTCCCACGTCACGGCATGGTAACCCGCCGGATAGTCCCCGCCGGCCACGAGCGTCCTGACTTCCTGCCCCAGCAGGTTGAAGATCTCCAGGGTCACCCGCCCGGCTACGGGCAGGCCGAAACGGATGCGCGTGTCCGGCCTGAAGGGGTTCGGGTGGTTCTGCTCAAGGATAACTTCCTCGGGAATCCGCACAGACACGGCGGGTTCGGTCTCAGTCATGACAAAGGGATAACAGCCCCAGTATGCGGCGGTATCGCCCATGGCATGCCATCCCTGCCTGCACTGCCACGGCGAATCCGCGGTCAGGCGCCACTCCGCATCCAGGGCTGGATCAAGGACGATGTTCCCTGTCCCTCCGGTGTAACCAGTCCCCGAATCCAGGTGATATGTACAGTTGAAGCTAATCCGCGCGTCACCGGAAGGATCGACAAAGATGTCTTCCTGGCGGTTCACGACAATATTATTAAGGAACTCGCTGTAAACCCCGGCGCTGCGCCAGCATACCGCGCCCCGGGTGTCCGCGAAGGTGGTGTTGCGAACGACGAGGGTGTCCCCGCTGCCAGCCGTCAGGCCCGCCGTTACCGGAGAGCGTGCGATCAGGCAGTGGTCCACCGTCACCTTCGCGAAACGCCACGCGCTGATAGGCGACGCAAAGTCTTCCACCCGAACGTTACGTATCACCGTTCGGGCGCGGCTGTCCGTCCTGATGCCGGAAGAATTGGCCTGGTCAGCCCCGTTAAAGAGAATGATGTCCTTGATGTTGCCCGCCCCCTTCTTCAGCAGATACGCACTGATCAACAGATGTTGAGAAGGCGAGTGCCGGGCAACAAACACGGGCCTGTCCTCAGGATCGCCTTCCAGGCTGACGCCGTCCGCGAGAACGCACCCGTAAAACTCTCCCGCCGGAGGAACGATATCGTACCTGCCGCCCCTCACGCGGACGGTGACGGGAATATGATATTCTTCGGCCCGCGTGCTGGCCGCTGACACGGCCTCGATGACCGAAGAAAACGGATCGTCGGCGCGGCCGCTCGCGCCTCCTGTTCCGTTTGTGTCGACGTAAACCGTCATCCATTGCGGATCGTAGACGCTAAAAAGGTTAGAATACCCCAGCACGCCCTCCTGAGATTCCACCCGAAGCATGTTGTCGACCAGGTGTTCCTCGACGCGGACCGTCCCCGTCCATCTTCCGTCCTCGAAATATACAGGCTGAAGACAGGTAAGGTCACCGGTGCGGTCCAGGATCCGCGCCTGCCCGTTGAAATCTTTCCAGACCCCTGCGTCCCCTCTCTTGTAGGCCGTGATGTTGACCCGGAAGTCCCGGCCCGCCGCCTGTGCCGCTATAGAATCGACGACGAAATAGCCGTAACGCGACGCGCAGTCATGCCGGCCGATGTCGTTGCGCGTCCCGTCGGGGTCTCTGTACTGCGGATCGGGATTGCCGGCGTCGATACAGGGCGAAAGCGGCATGAGACGGAAATCGCTCCCTTTCTCATATACAAATAACGGATCACCCGTGATGTTGCCGGTCCCACCGCCCGCATAATCGTACGTGTTGTCGAAAAACAGGTTGTAGTTAACGCCGCCCTCGGAGACCAAGTGAGGATCCCGCACCGGAGTCTCCCATCCGCAGAGGATATTATTCTCGATCCTGGTGGCATACGGCATGGGATCGGAGATATTAATACCCCGCCATCCGTCCTCGCCGTAAAACGTATTGTTGTGGATCAAGACCTCCGTCTGCGGGATCTCTTCGTCACGGCCTTCATATAAAAATCCGGCGTGGGCACCCTGGAGAATATTTCTTCTCACGACAAGAGCTCCCTCGTCAGACGAGTATCCGATATACGTGATATCAAACCACCTTGATCTTATCGTATTTCTCTGTATCAGGATGTCCCCTTCGGTCTTAAGATAGGCTAGGATGCTTTCCGTGAACCCCTCGAAAAGGCAGTCTTCCACCACGGTCGTCCTGTCCCCGGTCTCCCGTCCGTACGCGTCGAGCTCAAGCGCTATGACGTTCTTCTCGCTGTCTCCGTTAAGAAAAACAAGACCGCGAACAACGCCCGTACCGTATTTTTCCACTGCACGGTGCCGTCCCGTTGACGGGAAGCCGCTCGTAACGATCTCCACATCACCGGTACCCGCCCCTTCCCCGCTGAAGGAAACAAGATTGACCATCGGAGGGATATTGAGCGAACCGGATATCTCGTACCTTCCCGGGAACACATGGATCGTAACCTCCTCCCTGTACTCATAGTCAAGAGCCAGTTTGGCCGCACCTGCTATGGCATTGTTGAATCTGTCATAAGGCCGCGCCAGCGACCCGTCGCCGCCGGACGCGGCAGAACCGTCCAGATAAACATGGCATAAATCGTAGACATCCAAGACGTCAAATGGTTCGGACATAAACGTCTTGTTACCGCCGGAGAAAGCCACGATAATCCGGTCCTGCCTGGCCGCACTGTCCACAACCACCTGCTGGCGTAGCCGGCCGTCGATGAACGGTTCGCTCATCCGCGGCCTGAGGGTGCCGGTCAGATCCGTCACATCCACCCTGCCCGTAAAGCCCGTTACAGGCAAGCCCAGGCTGTCAATGGCGGTCAAGCTGATCCAAAACGGCCGGCGTTCCCTTTGATCCCCTATGGAAGCGATGGCTAAGCTGTACGGCTCACGCGGAACCCTGTAGGGGTAGCAGCCCATATCCGCCCGGGAAAAAGTCCCGGGATCGGTCATCGCCGGGTTGCCCGCATCTATACAGGGCGAAGCCGCATCAAGACGGTAACCGCTCCCCACCGTGAACAGCGGGTCGGCGTAGATATTGCCGGCCTCGTTTGTGTAAGTATCACGGTAAGGATCCGGCTCGTCTGAAAAGCCAATCCGGTACAGATCATTATAGGCCACATTCACATCCGAAGGCCTGCCTGTATTGTTAGACACACAACGCCCGGTCTGCGGATCATGGATGACGATGATATTGTTCGTGACACTGTTGCCGCCGCCATTTGACCAGACGATGATCCCGCCACGGCCGCCCTCTCCGGTCGATACGATGGTGTTGTTCACAAATTGCGCGTCCCCGGGCACGGTCGGCCCTTCGATGTTTTCTTTGCGAATATTGACACCGTAATCGAAAACCGCGATAAGGTTCCTCTCGACGACGTGGCCCCGGCCCTTGTGGATGAGGATGCCGGCATCGCAGTCGATGATCCGGTTCGATTCGATCCTGTTGCCGTGGCATGTCCACGCCCACCAGCCCACGTCCACGGCTTTCCCTGCGTTACGAATGACGTTATGATGGACATAATTGTTTCCCGAGGCCAGGTTAAGGTAGCCATTGAGCAGGTTACCTTTGATCTCGGCGTTATACCCGGAAGAAAGGGCGTCCGGCATATCGGGTGCGCACCTGCCCCGCAAAATCTCGTTGTAATAAAACTTGTCCGTCAGCTTGTCCATGCCGAAAAGGGTGGGATCGGCTTCGATCCGCTTCAGCAGGGCCGGCGTGCCCTGCGGCGTCGTGAAAACGGCGATCTCCCCGTCAATCGTGTTGTCTTGGACCAGAGTTTGGCCGTACACCCTTATTTCCTCAAACGTCGAGCCTGCAAAATAGTTGTCCTTTACCAGCCATCCATGGCCATTCACGATAAGCCCGAAGTCAAAGCCGATGACCTCATTGCCTTCAAACAGCCCGGTACTGCCCGAAAGAACCACCGCCGTCCCACAGGACATATACGCCACGATCCGGCTGTTTTTGACCTCGCAGTTCAGACCCATGGGCATTTCGACATGGAGCCCCGCCGGGCCGCCCATAACGGGTTTAATCTCAATCTCGATATCCTCGATCCGCACGTCAACGCCCGTGACGCGCACCATGGCGCCCCATTTGATCGGAAGATAAATTTCCGTCGCGTCCCGGCCTTCGCCCCGCAGGGTCGTGTTGTCCCCGAGAACGACCTGCTCCCGGTAGGTACCCGCCGCAACATGGATCGTCACTCTCTGCGCTTCCCCGGCCTGCCGCAGAGAATCGATAAAGGCGGTGGCCTCACCGACCGTCAGGAAGGCCGTCCGCGCGCTCAGCCCGTCCCCGTTTTCGGCCGCGTTGTCGTCGACGTAAAGGTCCTCGACCGCGCTCGCGCCTTTCGCGCGCGCCGGGACATCCGCTTCCCCTCCCCGGCCCAGCGCCGACGCCAGCCAGTTGAAGATAAGGGCATGGGAGCCGGCGATGCTGGCGGTGAACCGGGACGCAACGGGCGCAGTCCCCTTGAAGGGGCCATCAAAGGGGCCAGTCCCCTTTCGGGGACTGGCCCCTTTGTCCCTGTCGTCTTTGTCCACATTACCAGAGATCTTCATGAACCCGTCGGGGATGGTCTCCGGGTAGGCGCCGAACTGCTTCACGCGGGGCGCGGGCCTGGGCGTCCCTCGGTCGATCAATGTCTCCTCGATCTTTATCAGCTCCTCCCGCTGGGGGGGCGTCAGCCCGATGATGATTGACGGTTTCTGCTTATAGCGTCTTTGCCTTATCAGCCGTTTTTCAAGCTCGAAATAATCCCGCCCCGTCCACTGTCCTTTAGGATTCTTTACTCGGCCGTCCTTGAGGTTATCCTCGATAAAAGAGCGCGCGGCCTCCTCATAGATACCGGGCAGCGCCTTCTGCCTCAAACTGGTTACGCTTATCAGGGCGTCAACAGGCCTGTACGCACTCACATCGAAACGCCGGGCAATCCACCAGGCACAGGCCACGGCGTTGTCTTCGGCAAAACATGCCGACAGGTGCACCTTCTTATTCGAATCAGCGGCTGTTCCGCTCATCAGTCCTTTCATAATCCGGCCGGCCGGGATCACATCTTGATTGATCTCAATGGCCTCCCGCCATGTCGGGTCCAGAAACAGCCTGCCAAACAGACTCTTCACGGCCCCTGCTTTCCCTCCGGAACCGTGGCCAAACACTCCCGCAAAGATTTTTCCCTCCCGGGCCTTCCGCCCGGCCTCATTCAGGGATCTGCGCAAATCCCGCCCGCCGCCCGTGCTGGCAAGCTTTATCTTCACGGAATCCCCGATGAACCCGGCCGAAAGGCCGGCCCAAGTCCCGGCTATATCCCTAAAACAGACTTCGCGATCCAAACGGTCGTAAATATTCAGCATATAATCTGTCTCAGGTGAAATGTATTCTCTTTCCGAGAATTCCTTCCTCAGACCGGCCACAAACCCTCCTAAGGCACTGATGTTGGACGGACAGACTTCCTTGCCGTGGTCGTTAAGGTATTTGGCCACGGCAAAGGCCAGCCCGAGCCGCAGTCCCGCGTCCGGCTCCGCGGCCAGGATAAAACCGTCCTCATAAACGGTCCGGACTTCACCGGGAACGAACCCGAGGTCCACGGCGTAATAATACTGGTTGTCCGCGCTGATCAGGCTGTCGCCGAGCGCGAGCATTGTCGACGAGACGCTCATCGTCCGCGCGAGCAGGGCGCAGACGGTCTCCATGCCGCCGTCCGGAACAGAACGCGCGTCCAACTGACCGGCAAAATACCGGAACAGGGCCTCTTTAACTTCGTTATAACGCACATGAGACGAAACCGTCTTGAGCTGTTCAAGGACAATCATCTTGAGGGACCCCCCAAGGGCTTCATAGAGACGCAACAGACTCTCAAGATTCTCTCGGTTTATGTTTTCCGGAAGCGATGGACGGAAAGCATTCATGGTGATCGCTTTCAAAACAAGATGTCGCAACTTATCGTCATCGATGGATATGATGAATTCCTCCAGGCCCTCCAGGGCTGTCCTTCTGTGCCCGGGGACCACCAGGTTTTGTTTGCGGGCTATGCCTATTAGTGTTTCCAGAGCCGCTTTGCGGACTTTCCATCCGGCCGCCTCCGCGAAGGACAATTTCTCAAGAAGCCGGATATCTCTTTCTCCGTAACGTCCGGCATAAGGCCGGCGCGTCAATCCGTCTTCTACAACCTGAACAACGGCCCTGCGCAAGCCCACAGGATAGTCCGGAGAGAACGGGATCGCGCAGAGGACCGAATCCGCTTTGAGACGGAGGGAGGGCACAACAGATTTATGCCTCATGCGCATTAAAGCAACGCGGCCCTCCTCACGCGTATCAGGCCGCTGGAGTTGTTTAACCGCCCGGATATACCATTGGACGTCCTCCGCCCTTCTCTCCTCCACCAGTCTCTCCCTCAAGACGAAGGTGGCCTCCAGCGCCTGCGCCTCGTCCATCCCCGCGAAATGCAGGAACTCGTGCGCCGGCATCTCAATCATCAGGAGACGGGCGAAGTCGGCACGGGGCAAAAACCGTACCTCAAAGACACGTGTGTACGCGTCGTAGATACCTCTCAGGGACTCGTTACGGTTGCTTGCGAGTTCCCCGTCTATGTTTTCCCGCAGGGTGAAATAGTAGGGGTGGATGAAGATGAGGAAACGTGCGTCGGGATCGGTCCGGCTGGCCATGACGTAGGTCCGGCCGGTCCGCGGGTCAACGCCCAAGAGTTCGGCGTCGGCGGTGATGATAACGGTGATCCGCTCCGGCGGGTCGCGGCCGCTTTCGCTCAGCAGGAGCCCGGCCTGTTTCAGATGGTCTTCCATGTCCCCGTACAGCCGGACGCTGCTGCCTGTTTCATACCCGTATGCGTCCCCGTTCCACACGGCCGTGAAGCTGTCAAGGGCCGCGGGCCGCGTTAATGAAGATTCAGAAGAACCCTGCCGCGGAGGACGCGGCCCGCGGCCCCCTTCTCCCCCGTCTCCCTCTTCTCCATTATCCCCATACACCTCCGGCACGGTGAGGAGAGAGTAGGGCCGTTTACGGTTACGGTGACAGTCACCTTTATTTCTATCAAAAATCCCTTCTAAATTGACAATATTATTATTCCATGTTATATTTGGAATCATTAAAAGAGGATAAAAATGGTCAATAAAAGACTTATTGAGAAACACATCACTACCGACCCCGCGGTTCAGCATGGTCGGCCATGTATTAAAGCCACACGCATACCTGTTCATGTAGTTCTCGAAGCTCTTGCCTGCGGGATGCCCTTCGAAGAGGTTGTTAGAGAATACGCTCCCATTACTATGGAAGATATTCATGCCTGCCTTCTGTTCGCCGCAATGCTCACTGACGAACAAGAACTTATCAAACAACCTTCCTAAACTATGAGATTTCTGATCGATGCCGATTGCCCCCGGTCCATTAAAAGTACGTGCGAAACTATGGGGCATGATGCTGTTGATATCCGGGATATCAATCCGCAGTCCACGGATGAAGAAATTTTCGAAAGGATTCAACGTGATTCCTGTATACTCATTACCAGAGATACCGATTTTAGCAATATCCTCAGGTACCCTCCCCCGTCTAATTGCGGGATTATTCTCCTGAGGGTCCATCTGCTTACCATCAGCGAAATCAACGAACTCCTCCGCGACTTCCTTTCCCGAGTGGCTCGACAAGATCTGACCGGTCATTTGGCTGTCATCAGAAAAGGTCGTTATAGAATCCACAAAATATAAAGAGGGATGAAAAAGACCGGAAAAACCCCGGAATTCAAATCTGTCCGTGAAGAGCGGGCCTTCTGGGATACCCACAGCATAACGGATTTCCCGGAGGACATCAGGCCCGCAAGAAATGCGCGGCCCCCCCGCCCCAAACACATCGTCCTCGACCTTAAGCCCCGGCAGATCAGGATCCTTGACAAGCTGGCCTGCAAGGCCGGCCTCTCCCCCGGAGAACTCCCGCAGAAATGGATTTCGCAACGCATCACCAAAGAGAAGGCGGCTGTTCAAAACTGATAAACAGGTTCCGTCCCCGTTTTCACTATTTCCCCGGGACAGCGCCGACCGGATCAGGTTCACCGCCATGAAGACCGCATTGACGACGCAGTGCTTCGGCCCGGCGATGACGGGGAGAGCCGAACCTTCGCGCGCGCGCGGCCGGGTGGCCTCGCCGGGCCCGGTCATCCCTGTCCCCGGACGGTGACTGTCACCTGTTTGGTGACTGTCACCTGTTTTTGTTTTTGTTTCTGTTTCTGTTTTTGTTTTATATATATTGAGATCTATATTGTTTTGTATAAATCCGGGGAACCCGTAAATATCGTACAATTTAAACCATTTAAAATGTGTGTGTTTCCACCCCTCGGGACAGACGTCGCGGAAAAACGCCTCTTTAAAATGGTAAGTTTCACCGTCCCTTTCCGTATAGTCCTCTAACCGGAAAGACCGGCTGGCCGTCGAATAACCGCTGTCAAAAATAAAAGCATATCCATCCTTCATAACCATCAAACAGCAGTGCGTCTGAAGCCGCATCAGTTTGATGACAATATCAAAGGCCCCAAGGAAACGGCAAAGAACGATTCCCGCATAAGGCATAGCGAGAACACATCCCTGTCCCAGGATTTCTTCGGCCGCGTCTTTGCCCCGGGCTCCCTCAAATATCTGGCGCAAAGAAGTCTCCGAGGCCAGCGGCGCAGCGAAAATATGTGACAGGAGCAGGTATTGGCTGTCATTTTCAAGCCCGAGCTTCTCCTCGAGATCCCACGAAAAAAGCAGAGACCGCGACGATCTATGACTGAAAGCCCAGGCCGAAAACAAAACCGCTTTCACCTTGCGTTCAGGTCCCCATAAATCCATACTGAACAATTCCAGTTCGCGCGCAACCTCCCGCATCGACGACAAGGCCAGTTGAAGTTTACGCTTCAAATCCCATCCCGTGAATAACCGTCGCACCGTCTCCACTGAATCCTCTGCCGTCGGCGCCGTTTGCAGGGCCCGGAACAGCACACTTCTCGCCTCTTCGCTGCCGGGCACGCCCCTAAGCCGGGATAAACGCGCGGTCGCGCGCAGGATGTCAGCGACTTGCGCCGGCGAATATATCCGCCCGGCAATCAGCGGCGCCCAGAGCTCATCCCACGAGCCGATAACATCCCGGGCATGCGCAAGTTTGTCTTTTGTTTTGTCATAATACTCGAGCCTTTTAATCACATAAAGCGCGGCGATCAGGTTATGAACATCCTGATATGTGCGGCTGGTAATAGTGTAATCCGGGCTCACCTCCAGGACCGCGAGGATCTTCTTCACGTCAAAGGCCCCTCCGCCGGGCGTGCTTAATTGCGGATTGCAGGAAATAAGGTTCCCTTCCAGCTCGATCACCTTGCCGCCTGTCTGATGCTCCAGCGCCCGCATCATCGAAGCGTACTTCCAGGCGCGCGCCGCCGCCTCCTTGTCACCCTCCTCCAGCATCCGCGCTACCTCGTCCATCTCGGCGGCGCTGAAGTTGGAGGATTTCGATAAACAGGTTCCGTCCCCGTTTTCACTATTTCCCCGGGACAGCGCCGACCGGATCAGGTTCACCGCCATGAAGACCGCATTGACGACGCAGTGCTTCGGCCCGGCGATGACGGGGAGAGCCGAACCTTCGCGCGCGCGCGGCCGGGTGGCCTCGCCAAACATCTCTTCGCCGCTGGAGCCATGCCGGCTAAGAAAGATCTCCCTGAAGGCGGCGTCCTCCCTCTCCTTGAGTTTTTCGACCACCTGAGGCCGGATCTTGGTCGCCTTCATAAAATCCGGATGGTAGATCCACGCCGGGAGCTCCTTGACCATCAGCCACCCGTTACCCTTGTCGTAGCCCCGGCCGTGGAAGAAGTCTTCCACCACCTCCCTTTCTTCCTCCTTGAGGTCCTCTTTCCAGACAGCCCACAGGTCTTTTTCGTAAGAGGGAGACATGTAAAGCATGTAATGCCGCAGTTCATGGCCGAAGAGATGCTCCTTCATGTAATCCTTGTAAAACCCGTCCATGCAGACCGTGGCGAGGAAATACTTCTTGCGGCTTTCGTACGCGCCGTCATCGTTCAGGGCCAGGACGCCTCTTTCATTCAGAAGATAATCCAGCAGGAACCTCTCATACGCATCGAGGGGCACCGTGTCTGCGGCCGCCTTGTTGAAATAGGCGGCCAGGTCCTCGCCCCGGAAATCGTTGCCGAGGAATCTGCGGCTGCCGTTCAGGGCCGTCGGCAGGTGTTTGCCCTGTACGATAGTACCGTGATACCGGGCGTCTTCCAGGAAGGCGTGGATGCGGCCGTACATCTCGGCATGGACCCGGTCGTCTTCCAGGATGGAGAGTTCCAGCCCCTCCTGGCCGTCGATCCGTACGAACTTGCGAGGCCGGGCGTCGTCCCGGACCGCCGCGAACAGGGCCCTGCCCAGCGCGTTCATGGAACCGATGTCCGCGGGCACGGCGAACGTCATCTCCGGAAAGACGCCGGGGTCGAAGCCCTCCCGGAAGGATCCGACCGGACCGTAGTCCCGTGTCAGCGCCGCGGGGAGCCGGCCCGCCTTAAACGCCGCGAGATTCTCCAAATGGACGTCGTGAGCCGGCCCGTTGAAATACCGGATAAAAAACGTCTTCATAAATCGGCCCATGAAACGCATGTAAGACGCGGGCGAATCCCCCGTCGCGAGGAAAAGGGCCATTAACTCATATCCCCTCTTGTAGTCGGTCACTGACCAGACAAGGGCGCGGGCCAGGTTATCGATGACCTCGGCCCGGTCCTCGGGCGCAGCGCGCAGGTAGAGGCTTTCGGCCTCCGAGATATTGTTGGTCAAGACCAGCGCGGGGATGAGGAGGCGCAGGACCTTTTCGTCCTGCGACCGTTCGTAGGCCGGGAGCGAGACCCCGAGCGCCCGGCCGTAGTCCCTTTTCTCTTCTATGAGTTTGCGCGTGTAGTCGTTGACGATCTCAACGCCGTCAAGGGGATCGGGTTTCACCCACGGGAGCATCGAGACCAGCGTCTTCCGGAATCCCGGCTCTTTGATGACAAAGGGATTGTCTTCGTGTCCGGAATCAAGATTAAGGGCGGCCCAGATCTCGTGGGCGATGACCAGCGAGGACGTACCCTCCGGAAGGATGATGTAAATGTCGTTTTCATTTTCGACATAGACCGCCGCGCCGTATTCCCACTTCAGGTTCCAGCTTGAAGGCGGACGCACGAACCGCACGCCCTTCCCCCGCAGGCGCGCCCGCGCGTCGCCGGCGAAGAGGCCGGCGGCGGACAGGGCCTCCCGGACCTCCAGCCGTCCATAGATATCCTCGACGGGCGTGAATTCCCCGATCCCGCCGAAATAATCCACGTACCCCGCCAACGCCTCCGGCGACAGGTCTTTCTCCGACGCGTCGCAAGCTATACAGGGGCGGCCCCTGTTTCCCGAATGGACTATCCGTGTCTGAGAAGTGTATGAATTGACTTCCCCGGACAATCGTAGTATATTTTTTAACGGAGGTGAAAAAATGGTCAAACGATTCAAGGTTGTTATCGAGAAAGATCCTGAAGGCGGATACAGCCTCTTTGTTCCCTCGCTGTCCGGCTGCGCAAGCCAGGGCGAGACCGTTGCCGAAGGCCTGGCCAATATCAAGGAAGCCATAGCGCTGTATGTCGAATCTCTTCGCATGGACGGGCTTCCTGTCCCGTCCGCAGACATCGATGTCATGGTGGAAGACGTCGAGGTCTCCGTATGACCCGCCTGCCGCGGGTTTCCGGTAAACAGATCGTCGCGTGCCTGGGCAGGGCCGGCTTCATTATCCTCCGTCAAAAAGGCTCTCATGTCGTCATGCGGCATAAAAGCGACCTCCGGCGCAGATGCGTCATCCCTCTCCACGGATCGAAAATCATTAAAACGGGAACCTTCCAGGCTATCCTCAAAGGCGCCGGGATCCCTGCCGAAGATTTCATCCAACTCCTTAAAAGCTGACGTTCTCTTTTTGTTCAGAGCAACCGGCCCTGATAAATGGGATAAATAGGGACGGCCCCCATTTTCCCCATTAGCCGGCTTCGCGTCAAAAACGTTAAGCCTGCCGCTGTTTGCCAGCCGCAACAGCATCATCCGCACCGAGACGCCTATGCACGCGATCCCTCCGGGAGACGCAAACCGCGCCGCCGGTTTCTCCCGGCCTTGCGTCAGAGGATCCTCATCATCCCCCCCCTCCCCGCACGCGAGGAGGAGCAGCTTCTTTTTGCCGACAACCCTGCCGTCGACCTTCAGGACATACAGGTAAACGCCGGCCGCGACCTCGTTCCCGGCGTCGTCCCGGCCGTCCCACGCCACGCTCTTCGTGCCGGCTTCCTGTAACTCATCGACCAATGTCCGAACCTTCCGCCCGTTAATGTTATAAACCACCAGCCGCACTGGGCCCGGCTCGGCAACGTTATACCGGATGGTTGTGGAAAGACTAAACGGATTGGGATAATTCTGCGAAAGAGCGAATGTTTGCGGAGCCGATTGTTCCGGAACAACATGTGTCGGTAAGTCGGGGGCTCTGTAAAGGCCTGTATTTCTCGGGCCGTTGCGCCACTCCCCCCAGTGAACTGTCTCAGGATTATACGCGCCGGGAAAATCCCAGGCGTACACGCCGTCCATAGCGCTGATGAGAAGATCGGTATCCCCGTCTTTGTCGATATCATCGATAATCCCTCCATAGAAGAAAGATCCCGAATTCTCGAGGTGGAAGACGTAAGACACTCTCGCCCCTTCCCGCGGAACCCAGCTGAAGATATAAAGGTCATTATTTACTCCAACGACGATATCCGGGACGCTGTCCCCGTCAAGATCGCCCACCAGGGGCGTGTTATAATAAGAAGCGCCGGGATTATCCCGCGTCCCTCCCAATCCGTTGATTTGAAGAGGATCCTCCCAGATCCGGTAACCCTCATGACTCCAACCGTAGAGTTCATTAAATAAAGAAACGCAGAGAATATCCGGATGCTGATCGCTGTTGATCAAACCGACGGCCGGATGCGCATAAATCTCGTTCGTGTACGTGTGCCCCGGATCATTTGTGTATTGAGGCCATCCCGGCATAGTGTGCAATTTATCGTCCATAGACTGATAAACGATAACCCCGCCGTTGCCTTCAAGCCCTAAAGGAAGAATTATTTCTGGCTTTCCGTCATTATCCAGATCGGCCAAGACAGGCGAAGCTGCGGCTCCATGGCCGGCCTGGGCGTTCGAGGTCACAATTGTGTCCCGGCGCACCACAAAAATCCGTCCGTTATGCGGCCTGAGAACAATTTCTTCCAGGCCTTCGTTGTCCAGATTCCCCACGGCCGGAGTCGCTGCTTGAAGCTCGGCATATGGCAGCGACAGATGAGTCCAGGGCTCCTGGATCGTATTACCGATACACTGGAAGGTATAAAGCTTGGCATCAACCGAGGCAATAACAATATCCAAAATTCCGTCTCCGGTCTGATCCGTCAAGACGGCCGCCGCGTGAGGCATATTCGATCGTTGACCCGGCCCCACGAACTTTTTGTCCAGCAGGGCTCCTTCTGCGTTAAAGACAAAAAGGCTGTCATGGACCGAAAATCCGACCACTTCGACTCTCTGATCTCCGTTGACATCGCCCACGGCAAACTTGGGAATAGCACCAACGCGGTGGACGGGCCGGCCCTGCGCATCAAACCATCCCGGCACCGGTCTGCCGTCGTGGAGGTACATGTGAATGCCGTTTCCTCTCCCCTTATCTGTCGAATAGAATAGAATCTCATTATAGCCGTCGTTGTTTATGTCGGCGGCGGTCATGAATTGAGTCGGCGTGCTTTTGGGCCAGCCCGCCTGAGACGGTATTTCATCTGCCGTTTCAATCAACACCCTCGGGACCTTGATAACCGTCTCGACCTCCGTTCCTAAATCATCGCGGGTGACGACACTCATGCGAAGGGTATATAATCCAAAGGGTATGCGGGAAATATCCCATTCGGCCAGACGATCATCGCCCGGCGCAGCCGTTCCTCCATCGAGTAAGACCATCCCTTCCGTCTTCCAGCCGTTCTGATTCGTCTCTTTATATTCAATCCTGTAAGATACAAAATCGACCGGAGAAACCTTTCCCCGGATAATAATTTTATCTTTTCTGTTGAAGATATCTTCCGCTTGAGGATAACTGATATAATTGTTCTGAATCTGCAAGACCGTCTGATGCTCACTGTGATTTCCGTCCCCGCCTTTCACGACAAGCTTCAGGGGATAGCGTCCGTCGGAAAGCATGCCCGAGTCCCAGCCAAGCAGCGCTCCGTTGACCACGGGATCCCTTTGCGTCTGGCCGATCATCTCCCATGAGTCTCCGGTGTTAACATATAAGCTGTAGCTTTCAAAAAGGTCTCCTGCCGCTGTCCCGGTCAGCTCGAGCGGTCCTGAAACGACCTCTCCCGGCCCGGGGCACGTGATTCTCGCGGGAAGAACTGACCCGGGATCTTTTTTGACAGCCTTAAGCATATTGATGATCCCGGTGCCGGCGTAGTTTTCGCCGTCAAGGGAATCGGCCGTATCAATAAGGATCTGACCAATCGTCATGTTGTTAAGAACCGTGGGCTTGTTTAATTCCGGATTAGCCGTTATGACAAGCGCGGCCGCGGCGGCCGGCATGGGAGAGGAATAGGAAGTTCCGTTATCCCAATAATACAGCCCGGGCATACTGCCATAAGGCACCTTCTGCCACGGATTAAGATTGCGCGCGTCAGGAGGAACGGTGGAAAGGATTTTGTATCCCGGAGCGGCCAGGTCGTTCAACGGTCCGTAGTTCGGCCCGTGTCCAAAAGGCGACCACGGCTCCCACTGATCAAAAGGATTGGTCGCCGTAATGCTGTAAGTTTCGCCCAGATTCATCGGAGAAACGTACTCGACATTGACCCCGCTGTTGCCGGCGGCAAAGAACACCATGATTCCATAATCATAAGTGAGCGTCTTGATAACGTCTTCGATCAGAGGATTCGACGCGACAGGTTGAGCGGGCCCCCAGCTGTTGTTAATAATGCGCGCTCCCCGAATGGCAAGATACATGAGCGCGTTGGATAAAATAATGTCGGTCGCCCCGTCTCCCCCCAGGGCCCTGGCCACGACAATTTCGACAAGACCATCCGCAATCCCGGCAATGCCTTCCGCGTTGTTGTTAATGGCCGCCGCAATCCCAGCCGTCATGGTCCCGTGTCCGCTAAGGTCGTATGGTCCGTCCCGGTCATTGATCCAAAGCCCGGTTCCAGAATTAAATGTTCCCCCTTTAAAATCAAATCCCCAGAAATCATCAATATAACCGTTTCCGTCGTCATCCAGACCGTTATCGGGAATTTCATCCGGATTAAACCTGACTTTTCCTTCAAGATCGGGATGGTCGGGATCAATTCCCGTATCGACAAAGCCAAGGGGAATCTTTGTCTGGGAACCATCGAGCAGGCCTCTATTCCTCAAATACTCTCTGGCCTCAAAAACCTTTCCCCGTTTGGCCCACCATGAATCTTCCAGCTCCAATTCGATTCTCGCGAACACTCCCCCGCTCCATGTCACGCCGTCTCCCGTCGGATTGACATAAGTGTCGTAAGGCAGATGAGAAAAACGCGTGTGCCTGTGAATCAGCTGGGCGCGTTCGATCGCTCGAGCCCCGGCGTACTGGCGGACAGCCTCCCGTTCCTCTCCGGGCCGAACTTCAATCATGTACCATAACGACAAATCGTGCGCGGAGGGGGCCGGACCAGCGTTGCCTTTCCTCAATGAACGGTCCGCTCTCCTGCCAGCGATGTGTTCCCTGATGACCTTCGAGAAAAAGGGCCGCGGATCGCTCAAGGCGAATGTCCTGTTAAGTGTTTCTATTCTTTGTGACGAGGGGAAACGATTTCGGACCGGCTGGGCCGTCGTGTAATGAGTAGCGGCGGGGGAAGGGGTTAATTTAACCGCGATCACGCCGGGCTCATAACTTCTTTCTTTTTGATTGACGACGGTCCGGCTGACCACATAAGAATCCAGGGGGTTATTTCTCTGTAAAGAATATTCGGCTTCATGAATGATCGTATCTTGATGTGGATAATGAACCGCCTCCTTTAACCTTGGGCAAGGGACGACCTTTCCTGAAGGGCCTTTGGAGGTCACCGTCCTCAGAGAAGATTCCGCCATGGCCTTGGAGTCGATTGCATCCCAGAGCTTGGCCCCCACATTAACAATCGCCTCCTTGGCCCTGCCAAAGAAGCCCGTGACGCCGGCGAGGTTCACGCCGGCATAGGATATGTCGGGTCCCGCGCTGTCCCCCTCCCCGCACGAGAGGAGGAGCAGCTTCTTTTTGCCGACAACCCTGCCGTCGACCTTCAGGACATACAGGTACACGCCGGCCGCGACCTCGTTCCCGGCGTCGTCCCGGCCGTCCCACGTCACCGCGTGTTCCCCGGCGGCCTGACGGCCCTGCGCCAGGGCGCGGACGCTGCGCCCCAGCAGGTTGTAAACCTCGACGGTGACCCGCCCGGCCTTCTCCAGCGTGTAGCGGATCTTCGTCGACCCGTCAAAGGGGTTGGGGAAATTCTGAAGCAGCTGAAAACGCAGTTCACCTTCGTCGTCTTTTTTCTCCACTTTCTCCACCGGTATGACAAAAAGCGGCGTCTTCAGCAGCCTTCCCGAACCCGGTTCAAGATGAATTTCGGCCCTTTGCCCCGAAAGCGATATCTGCTGCGCGGTAAGGACATCCTGCAAACAGACAAAATCTGCGGAAGAATTAAAGGTTACGGTCACATCCGTTACTTCATCAGGATTTCTGTTAACCAGCATAATATAATAAGACCCGTCATCGGCATGCTTGAACGAAGAGACCTGGATATTCGCGTCCGTACCGGTTATAGTATTCACGTACGGCATTTCTCCGGAAAGATTCTTGTGCCCGCGGACATGCCAGGCCCCGGTCCATCGCAGTTTCATCAACACAGAACCCAGAGGTTTAAGAACATTACAATTCAAATCCTGCGCCTCGTAATAACATTCCGTCGGGTTTCCGTCCAATCCTAAAAGGGCGTTATAATGCGGACTCAAATCATAGGCAAAATAAGAGATACCCTTGGCGCCGTAAGCAAGCGCCAGCCAGACCAGAACACGCATCTCTCCGGGTGTCGTCTGTCTGAGCGCCTGCTGCAAACGCGCCCATTCGTGCGCCTGCACGCCGGCCATAAAGAACACGCCGGCCTCAGAAGCCCTTTTCTGATCGTATTCCAAAGAAATGATGTAAATATCTAACCTTTCCTGAAAATGATCTTCTGTCTGAGTGACGGCAAAAACCGGATACGTATTGCTCCAGTAATAATTCAGATTCAGGTCGTCAAAAGCAAGATCGCCGTGCGTCCTGTACAAGTAGCCGCCCATAGAAACAATGCCCGGCCGCTGCGGGTCGCATTCTTTCAAGAAGGAGTTAAGAATCCGCGCCGCTTCCCTCTCTTTATCGGTACGGTAAACCGGTTCGTCCACCAGATAAAAGGCAAACACCTCCGAAAGCGCGTCCAGTTCATTAAGACGACTCAAAGTCTGCCGGGCGATCTGCCTTAATCCTTTCACGCCCTGCAAAGCATAAACCGTTAAAACATCATGCCAGGCAATCCATCGGCCGTCATAGTGAAATCCTCCCATAATGATTTTGACCCCGAGTGCCTTGGCCTCTTTTAACATCTGTTCGGCGTCCCGCGCGTCATAGGGGTGCCAGACGTTAAGCCCCAGATCGCAGGAATAGGGACTCTCCAAATGAAAACTGTAGGCGGATATCAAGAAATTTTTAAAGGACGCGGCCTGACGCGGGACATCCCCGACGGTAACCGTGACCGTCTCCTGTTTTAAGACCTGTCCGGTCTGCCGATCTTTGAACCGCACCTTTAACGGATATCCTTCTGTTTCTCCGGAGTCGACGGTCGTATAGGGCGGGATCCACGCTATTCTGTCTTCTTCCCGGGTTAGGTCTCCCGGCAGGGGCGCATCCACCTCCGCCACGGCCAGGAACCTGGCTTGCCATTCCCCGGGAGAAAACAGGTCCATTGTAAAGGGAAGCCCTTCCCCGACAAACACATTGTCCGGCAGATCAGGAAAGGCGGAAGCGGCCCCGTCATCAAAACCGGTAACGCGAACGGAATCAAACCATACCCCGGAAGGATCACCCACATTAATCAACCCGATGTTCCCCCGCGGGGACCAGTCGTCGGTGACATCAATAAAGACCTTTCCGTCGAGCCCCGCCACGATATGGGAATCCCGGCAGACAACGCGCAATTCAACCGGCGCGTCCCCGCAAGGGGGGACCACCGCGTCTTTCAAAATTATGCAGGTCGGCCATCCATGCTCTCCCTGATACAACCTCAAAAGCCCGAAAGAAGACGCCGGCCTCTTTACGTAAATCAACCTGTAATGACGGACGTCGCCGTCCCGGAAGATCAGGCCCGCCATCAGACTGTCGTGACCTCCCGTCGTCACCCTGTAATCATAATCGGTCCATTGTTCGCTGCCGGCATACACGACATTTTTTTCAAAATTATATTGTGGATGACCGGGCACATAACGGCCGTTGTCGACCGACCAGGGCAAGTCCGCGTGCCACCACTGCCGGGCGTCTTCCGTGTCAAAATCATCAAAAAACGGCAGGGAAAAATCCTTATCCATGTTTTCAACCCTTATCCAGGTCGTAAAATAATTGTTTTCCACATCCGACTCGTCGATATTTTCATTATAAATCTCCAACGCGACCATATGCGTTCCCGGAGGAATATTGATCCATTTTTTGAAAACAATGTCTATTTGTGACCCCGCGTCCGGCAATAAAATTTCTCCCTGCTGAGAACTGAGAATAACATCCCTTTGAAATGCCTCGCCGCCGTCATTATTCAAATCAATTTCACAAAAGACTTCAATGTAATCCATCTCCAATATATAATCTAATCCTATCCTGCCTTGATTAATGATGGGAATGGAAAAAATCACACAGCTCCCGCCCTTTAGAGTGTTGTCATGCAGGTATTCGCCGTTCACATGAAAACTATCCGGGATAAAGGCGAAATCGGGCAGAAACGGACACCGGACGTTTGTTCCATCAAGATCACGATTATTAGACTCCTTTAATTCTTTAACCTCATCAAACGCATCCGCTTCAGCATCGATATAGTATATATACCCGTTATCCAAGGAATCATCGCCCTGGCAGTAAGCCGACCAGTATAAAGTATCCGTTAAAGTTTGATGGGCTTTTATGCTATCATAACGGATAACATCCAAGACCCGCTCACTCTTAAAGACCTCATTGATCCCCCAGCAGCTTTCAGAAAATTGAACGGCAAAACTTGTGTCACAATCGGCCGGACCATGATTTTCAACCGAGAAAACGAGAGAAACCATCGCTCCAGGTTCAACCCATTCGGGGATATCTTCCATCCTGATGCTCAAATCACAAAGGCAGTCGACAGTCACCTGGTTCGACGGTCCCCGGAATTTCCCGCTGTTGTTTTCGGCCTCAACAAGATAATCATACGTTTGACCGCATTGAATATTTTGATCCACATAAGAAGTATCCGTGGAAAGGATCTTTGCGACCGGCTTTGCGGGAAAGGCGGCCTCCGAATCCTTCTTACGGTAGACATTATAGAAAAGGGTCCGTTCGGAAGGATCCCGCCTCCAGGAAACAGTCAGCGACTGCGTTGTTATATCCGTAAAAATAGGCCTGCCCGGCGCCTGCGGCGGCCCCCAGACGAGCCGCCACACGTATCCTTCGACATCCGATGCCAGCGCACCCCATCGTGCCCCCTTGTCATACACGGAAAGCCCGGTCAAAGAAACGGGGTGTCCGGTCGGTTCCCCCGTCCAGGTCTTTCCCCCGTCCCGCGTGAAGGCCACGGCATTACCGGCCATATAACCCGTGTTTTCATCGACAAAACCAATATCGGCAAAATCACGATCCTTTAATGAAACGGGCAGGGTCTGCGCGTTCCATGTCTCTCCGCCGTCCACGGTTTTAAAGAGGGATCCCCCTGTGCCGATGATCCAGCCCCTGAGGCTGTCGGAAAAGAAAACGCGGTAAAACAAACTGATGCCGGGTTTTTCGATATCCTGAATATGCCGCCACGTTTGTCCGCCGTCATCCGTTCTGAGCGCGACGGCCCGATAAGAGGAGGAGAACCCGACCGTCCACCCGCGCTGTTCGTCCATGAAAAAGACAGAGAGAAGATGTTCGTTCTCCGTGAGCCCCTCCACGCCGAGTGGCCTCCATCGGCCTTCGCGCCTCTTGAAGAGAAGCCCTGAATAACCGACGGCCCATCCGCTTCCTCCGGAAAGGACAAACACGTCCCCGAGCCACCGGTCATCATTAAGTGTCGGGACATCTTCCAGGGCCCATGTCTCTCCCCCGTCCACCGTAGAAATAATTACACCGTTCGCTCCAGCTGCCCATCCGTTCCGGTCATCAGTAAAATAGACGGCGTTCATGCCGTTGATCATTTCTTCGACTTCTTCGCCGACCCGCCGCCAAGTCCGGCCCCCGTCGGTCGAAAGCGCGACAAACCCGCCCATCCAGGAGAGGAAACGATGTCCCCCCACCGCGACGGCCCTGTCCGTCGTAATACATTGCACGTCCTGAATTTTCACTTTCAGATCGCCCATAACCCCGGTCGGGATCCAAGTACGTTCCGCCTGTCCCTCCGCCGCGATCGCCTCGGACACCGAAAAAAGGCCGAGAAAATCCCGGAGCGCCGTCTTGAACCACTCCCGCCGTCCGGAACCAACGCCGGCCATCAGGATCTCCTCTTCCCGCGGGTCGATACTGCCTCTGCCCGGCGCCTGCCCGGGCCCGCGGCCGATGATATCTCTTTGTCGCTTCAGCCAGGCTTGGACCTCTGCGATGCCGCTTCTCTTGTTTATTTCCTCCAAAATCACGTTCCTGATATCCTGAACCGCCCGCGCGGCCGCTGCCATAATCCTTAACCTGGCTCTTTCACCCGGCACGCGACGCTCATAGTACTCTTGATCCGTGGAGACATCCAGCAGGTACCGGATATGGCCCTCCGCCTTCAGCATATCTGCCCGCACCTCTTTATCCGCGTCCCCCTGATATTTAACCAGGGCATAAATAATCAGCACCGTCTCGTTGCGTCTCTGGCGGATCATGTCAAGTATCCGGTCTTCCTCCTGAGTGATTTGTGTCGCCGCATCACCCGCGAGCCAGGCGGCCGCCCGCGCCGTCAGCGGCGCCCAGCCCATCACGATCGAACCGCTCACCGGGCCCCGCTGATAGACGACGGTTTTCGCGTCCCGGTCCATCAGGCCCCTGATTTTCTGCCGCAGGGCCCCGACTTCATTCATATAACCCTGCAATTCCGGAGTCTTGGACAGGATGCAATTAACCCGCATAAAACAGGAGTCCGCCCGCGCAAATTGTCCCTCAGCGTAGTATTCGTAGCCGCGGCTCCAGGACTCTTCGAGATTTTCCAGCATGGGGTCCGCCGGGCGGAGATTGTCCCACTTGTAATCCAGCTCGATTGCCTTGATCAGGCCGTCCTTGTCTCTTCGGGATATCACAGAAAATTTATTGTAATCCCGGACGGGAAAACTCTTCCTCACGCTGTGATAGAACTTGTCGGATATCTGCAAGGTACGAACCTGCCGCCCGCCGTTTTCTTCTTTTATGACGGTGACCGTCAGCGGCCCTTTCCGGATGAAGCAGTTCGCGGAAAACTTCCATTGAAAGACCTCTTCCCATATGAAACCGAAGGTGACAAGGCCGCACTCACCGTCGTTAGTCTCGACGAGATAGGTCAGTCCGGACGCGCTGTCCCGGACGGTCAAAAAGACGTGGTCCCAGGCCGAATCAGATCCACCGCAGCTTTCCCGCATCTGGACATCAAGCCCCGCGGCATGGGCGTACGCGTCGTAGACCAGCGACAACCCGCGGCAGGACCCCTTGAGGCTGTCCACGACCGTTTCCATCTCGCCGAAGGCGAGCAATGCGTCCGGCCGGACGTCCGGGCCGCAGGACCTGAAACCCGCGCCAATCATAAGCTCCAGGATGTCTTTTATCTTCCTGTACTGCGACCGCTCTGCCCAGGACACCGGCGGGAAGCCCTGCCGGTCCTTGAACACGATGAGGGAATCCGCGCCGCGCGGCTCCCACCCGTTTCTCTCCAGGTACAGGCCCAGATCGATATCGAACAGGGCCCGCTCTTTCAGGCGGCCGAAATCGATCTCCTCGTTCCCGGCCAGGTAACCGGACGCGGCGCGCGTCCAACTATTCAGCGGCTCCCACCCGTTTCTCTCCAGGTACAGGCCCAGATCGATATCGAACAGGGCCCGCTCTTTCAGGCGGCCGAAATCGATCTCCTCGTTCCCGGCCAGGTAACCGGACGCGGCGCGCGTCCAACTATTCAGGCGAAATGCCGCCTCTATCGTGAGATCCCCGGTTATCGCGAGCCCGGCGGTATCCTTCTGGACCAAGGCGACCGCGGCGGTCAGGTCCTTTCTCAAATTCCAGGCAAGGCGTTCAAACGCGTCTTCCAGCGCCTCTTCCATGGACAGGAAGGAAACGACCTTCGCGCGGGCCGTCTTCGCGTCCGAACGGAAGCTTACCAGGTAAACTCCGTCGGGCACGCGGCTGCCGCACGCATCCGTCCCCCTCCAGAAGAAGTCCCAGCGCCCGGCCTCCGGATAGACCTCCATTGTTTCATAAACCTTCCGGCCGCCGGTATCGTAGACGCAAAAGACGCCGGGTTTGTCAGCGCCTTGTCTGTCTTTATAGACGATGCCGACGCCCGGCCCGGCGGACGGATCTCCCGCATCGATGAATGACCCGGCGTTCTCGCGGGAGACATACCGGACCGACAGCCCGGACCTCTCAGCCGCCGGAGGCAAACCGCACCTGTTTTGGTCCGGCATCACAAACCCCGCGAGCCAGGCGGCCGCCCGCGCCATCAGCGGCGCCCAGCCCGCCGCCACCGAGGCCATAACCGGCCCGCTCCTGCCTCCCTTCTGTCCGTAGAATATTTCTCCGGCGGGCTCATGCCTTTTCTCTTTGTCCGGGCTCAAATACTGCTCGATATAGTCCCGGATGAACTCAATGACCTTGTCCGCGATGATCAGCCGTTTCCACCATCCGTTCCCGTCGGCCTCGTCGATCTTCTCCGCGCGCCACAGGGCGTTCTTAAGATTAAGCAGGGCCGTCTCCCTGTCGCCGCCTTCCTGCGCCCGCATCGCGGTTTCCAGATAAGTCATCAGCGTGTCGACGTCGTCGAAAGGCTTCAGCCGGGGCCGGGACGGGTCCGTGGACACGGGAAGGTAAAGCCCGATCCCGCTTCCCTTAACTTGCAAAATGTATTCCCGCGTGTACACATTCATATCAATATAAGGCGCGTCCTCCCTGATACCCACAAACCTGTTACCTTCATGTTTTCTGGACAGGCGGCCGAAACGCTCCTGCGCGTCTTCCGCGAACGCGACGCGCCCTGATTGCACAAGGACCTGGGTGACCGAATACCGCGTGTTCCACGACTGCCTGTCCGCGCAATCCTCGAGAAGAGAATAAAGCCGGCCGACCGGGGCGCGGCTGTACGCGTAGTCTTTCCCGGTCAGGATTGAATCCGCCTCTTGCCGGGTGAACCCGAAGACCGCCTCGCCCGTCATCCATTCCCCTGCATAAGACGCGACGACGTATTCGAGCGGGTCGCCGGGCACGCCTTTTTCCCGGAGCACGATCCGGACCATTTCGGCGTAACCCTCCCGGATGTCCGCCGCCCTCGCGGCCCGGTCGGGAGAACCAAAATACGCGCGGACAACAGTGTCTTTGTATTCCCTCAGCAGGGCGATATAATCGTAAATACCGCCCATGGTCAGGCCGCGGAAAAGAGGTCCTTCTTCCCCGGACGCCGTGTCCGCGGATGCGTCCCGCGTGCGCGCCGGAGCAGATCGCGCCGCCCTTCCCGGCGTGAAGCCTTCCCAGTCGGACAACAGGGACGCGTCGGCGTACTTAAATCCGGCATTTCCGGCGGGCTCACGCGCGTCCCCGAAGGACCCCTCCCAATTGTCCGAGTATCGCCTTCTTATCCACTCCAAGACCATTTGGATTTCCGGATAGTCAGCCGTGTACCCGCGCTCTTCGGTAAGGGCTATCCCATGCGCATATCCGTAAGAGTACCCCCGGGCCAACAGCCTTATCTCGACGCCTTCGTGAATGCGAACGGCGTTATACAGAACTTTACACAGCCGTTCCCCTCCAGACTCAACCAGGATTTGAGCCTGGTCCATGAATATTTGCCGGGCCTTCGGGGAATAGCAGATATATAACTTCCTGCTCTCCTTACACCCGAAAGATCCGCCCGTCTCTATGCCGAAGATAAAGACATCCGGTGCATGAAAAAACGGCCCGCGCATCACGACAGTATGAACCTCCTTATATCCCTTCGGAATGATCGTCCCCTGCTCCTGGAACTCTGAATACAGCCCTCCCATGAAATGATCCTCAATCTCCCCTCTGGCCCCATCAGAAAGATTCCCCAGGTAAAACGCCGGCTGAGAAGCCATCGCGCGGTCACCCCTAAGGCGTGCCTCATCCGGCACGTCCGGATCCATGTCTTTCAGTCTGGCCAAAAGGCGCCGGGCGAAATACCGGCTGTCTTTGGCCTGCCCGCTTTCTATGCCGTTCTCCCCGCCGGAAGCCCTCAAGTACTCTTTGATTTGTGCGGTGACATCCTCCCTCATGCCTAAAAATTCATCCAAAGCCTTTTCCAGGAAATGAAGCTTGGCCGCGACCACCTTGTCTACCTCTCCGGCCAGCCCGGCCAGGAAGAGGTCGGATTCCATCCTCAGCATGGCCTCTTCAAAGCGGCCCTGGACAAGATCGATCATCAGCATATGATCGGGGAAATCCAGACGGTATAATTCGGACCTGCTCCATTCCTTCCTTACGGGGATCCCGCCTACCGGGGTAAATGCAAAATCAGTCTGAAACTCAGGCATCCCGCTTTCCACGGCCGGCGCCGAAGACGTTCTGTCTCGCGCTCGCGCGGACATTTTTTGACTGTACTCGTCGCCGGGCGAGACCTTCAGGGCCAGGCCGTAATAATCCCGGGCCTTGAGGAAGTCCCCTCTCTTATAATATTTATCTCCGGCCAGCGCGTATCTCCAGGCGATCAGGCCGTTCATGTCCACGGGAGAAGAGAGCCCGTAAAAGTTGTCCGCCCTGCCGCGGCCGCTCAGACACCGCTCTTCAAATTCCCGCAGGCCCATCATAGTGTCCGCAAAAGTTCTGTTCTCAGGGTCAAATATCCTCACCCCGACCGAGTCAAAACCCATCGCGGCATACCAGCCGTCGTCGCTGAACCGGTCCCACTGCTGGGCCGTCTGGGGTTCGAGGACGGACGCCAAGCGCCCTTCCTCCCTGACGATGACCACCGGATGGAAGCCGTCTTCCCTGTAAAGGACAAAAATCTCGCAGTTGTCGAGAAGCCCTCCGAACTGCCGCGCCCCGAGCATGAACAGGATACAGGACCCCACGCAGTCGCGGTAATAATTTCCGTCGGTGTGAGCCCTCAGCATCGACAGCGGGTTAAAGGCGTCGTCTTTATAACCTGTGTTGTCCGCGATCATCTCCAGCAGTGCCTGTATCACCGCGCCGCGCAGTAACCCGCGCGGGGAACGCCTGTCTCCGGTGATGACATCCATGCCCCTGTGCGGCTCCAGTTTCCCCTCCTTTATCCAGCCGGCCAGGCCGCGGAAGGAGGCCCTGCGCCCCGTCTGCATTTCGTACTGCCTGATCAAGACGCGACTTGTCCGGTCCTCTTCTTTCTTCCCGGCCAGGGAACGGAACCATTCATCGAACACCTCTTCGGCGGCCGCCTGGATCTGCGGGGAGTCAAACAGCCCGGCTTCACCCGGCGTGAAGCCTTCCCAGTCGGTCAGCAGGGACGCGTCGACAAATTCAAAGCCGGCGGCCGCCGTATCATCGAAATACACATCGTCTATCCGGCCGACGACAGTCTCCAGCGGCTCCTTCGCCGCGTTGTCGAAGAGGACCGCGAAACCGAGGTCCTTGAACCTCCCGAGTTCTTGCTCATAAAACCGGAATTCGCTGTTCATGCCCGCGGAATCAAGACAGCTCTCCCTGACATAAAGACGGCCTGACCGCAGGGCCGAACGCAGGGGCCATTTCGAACGGGCCAGGTCGTTGAGAGCGCCCGCGGCCCCGTCCAGCGACGCCGTGGCGGTCATCCTGAATTCCTCGCCGGCCAGCGCGTGGTCGAGAACGGCCGCGAGTCCTTCTTCCTTTCTGTTTTCTTCTGCCGGGATGAGGGCGCCTGTTTCGTCCGGACGCGAGGGCGCGGGGCCATTTTTCCGGGTATCGCGGGTATCGGCCGGCTCGGGCCTCTTGAAACGGATCTCCCTGAAAGGCAGGCCGTCGCGCCACACCACGGCCCGGTCCGCGTCTTTCATGTTTGGCGAAGACCACGTGAGGACGACCCTGTTGTCTCCGGGGTTCAGCTCGAGGGACACAATCTCCTGCCCTTCGCCGCCGTAAACAACCAGCCGCGCGCTTTCGGCGAACCGCGTCGTCAGGACGCTCAGCACCGCCGAATCGGGCGTGTTTTCGACGAGGACGGGACGGTAGAGGTCCGCGAGGAGCCAGCGGACGTTCGCGAGATGCGCCATGCCCCGCTCGACGAAGACGGGGCCCGGCGTGGAGAGCGCGGCCTCGGAAACATATTCGTCACGTCTGAGATTCGCCGCGTGGAAACGGATAACCTGGACCAGGAGGTTGCGGGCCAGCTCCGGGGCCAGCGGACACAGGGCGGACGCGCTGTCCGCCTGCGTCTCTTCGCCGGCCGCGGTCATCCTCAAATCCGTCTCTCGCACAAACGGGATCAGTTGGTCGAACCGCCCGTTCCGGTTATGGTCATTGAGAGTCTCCCTGGCTTTTTCGGCCATGTCCTGCGTGACCATGGCCGTCCATTTCAGCGCCCCGTCTTCGCCGGCGACGATGTCCGTCCCGGCGATAAAAGCCCGGCTGTATAAATACAACGACGGGCCGAAGAGGGCCGGATATAACCCCGCAGCAACGAGGGCGGGTTCGCGCACCTTTTTATCCCGCATGATAACAGCCAGCGTCTCCCAGCTTCTAACGCCGCCGGGGGCGGTGATCTTTAACAGCGTGTCCGTTTCCTCCGGGGTCATCTCGGGCAGAAAGGTCATGTTCTCAATGCCCTCATTCCCTTTCCGTTCCAGAAAACGCAAAATCACCCCGTTATTGCCGATGGTCGGCCCGTTCCCGGCCGTAAAGGAATCCAGCCAGGCTCCGTAGAGGATGTCGGACACGTCACGCGCGAATGCCCTGTCCTGCGGCCTTGTCTTCACCCTGTCTTTCATGCTGATGTGAATCCTCGGAGAAAGATACACCGTGTCGCTTTCACCGAAAGCGGTCAGGGACGGCTTCAGGGCGACCCGGACCGAATGGGGAATGTTTTCCCTGAACCTCCAGGTCAGTTCCAGCGCCTCGGGCTCGTCCATGTCTTCGGCGAGGTGGAACAGCTCGTGCGTTATGATTTCGATCAGGAGATTCTCGGTAAATATGTCGTAGTAAATATGACTGACACCGATATGGCCGGAAAACAGGAAGTACAGTTCGCGTAAACTCTCGTTGTTTTTCAGCTCTCTTCCGGTGTCGTGCAGGATGTCCCTGAGGTACGGGTGGACATAAACGGTGTCGCGGACAGTATCGGAGGATGCGGCGCAGGTCAGGCCGGTTTCGGGGTCGGTCCCCAGCTTCCGGCGGTCGGCGGTGAGCACAAGTTCGAACCTCTCCGGCGGGCCGCGCACGTCCCGGGGCCAGAGATGGGGCAGCTGGTCCAGCGCCGCCTGGATGTCCGCGAAGAGCCCGGCCGGATCCTCTTCCTGGATGACATAGCGCCCGTCCCGCCGGACCACGGCCGAACGGAAGGTCCGCCCGCCGCCATCCCAGCCTTCCGGCACGGTGAGGAGCGAATAGGGCCGGGTGTCTGACGAATCCCGCGGGTTATTCGTCCCGGAAGAATCCGCGGAACCGGGCGCGGCCCAGCCATCCTCGTTCATTTTCCCCCGGGCCTCGATCCAGTATTCCTGCAAGTCTTTGTCGCCGGGGTTTATCCCCAGGGCTTTCCCGAAATAATCCGCCGCCTTTTCGTATTCATCCATCTCCAGATACGCGTGCCCCAGATAGGTCAGGGCCTCAACGTCGCCGGGGACCATGTCCAGGGCTTGCTTCAGCCGGATGACCGCCTCCGCCGGCCGGTCCAGATAGAAATAGGACAGCCCGAGGAACCTGCGGATCAGGGAACTCGCGGGGTCGGCGGCAGCGGCCCTCTCCAGAAGCCCCGCCGCCTCCGCGTTTCTATCCATATAATAATACGTCATGCCCAGATACTTGAGGACGTCCGCGTCCGCGGGATCCTCGGCGAGGGCCCTCTCAAGGTATCCGGCCGCCAGTGTATCCTGATCCAGGTAATAGCAGGCGCGCCCCAGGTATTCGAGCACGTCCGCGTCCGTGGAGTCCTGGTCCAGGGCCCTTGAAAGGAATGCCGCCGCCTGTTCATATTCACGCGCTTCCTCGAACATCACCCCGATGGTGTACAACGCCCCCAGGTTATCGGGGTCCAGTTCCAGCGTCCTGCGGTAGTAATACTCCGCTTGCTTGTTTTCCTTCATCGCATAATACGCGTCGGCCGTCCCGCGCGCGTAAACCATTTCGGCCGTATCGAGGGCCGAAGCCGCCGCGAAATATTCCAGCGACACTTCATAATTTTTGTCCGCATAATAGCCGACGCCCAGGTTCCCCAGCATGTCCCCGGGAAACGTCCCGGGATCGCTGAGGGTGAATTTGATCAGCTCGTCTTTAAAGGGCTTCCAGCGCGGGGGCATGACATCGGCGTAAAACGCCTCTTTGAAATAATAAACCGGCCCCTCTCCTCTGCGTTCCGTGTACTGCTCCAGACGGAAAGGCGGGCTGAACGTCCGGTGAAAGCTGTCAAAGATAAAGCCGTAATCCTTGCCGAGGATGACATACAGACAGACATGCCCCGGCAGTTTCATCTTCCTGACCTCGAATCCGGTGCCTTCCAGAAAACGTTTCAGCGTGATGCCCGCGTAAGGCATGTCCAGGGCACAGCCCTCGCCTGTGTACTGTATTATCTCGTCCGTCCGGGCCGGGTCCGCCAGCAACGCCCGGAGGCTGTCGTCCCGGACCAGCGGAAGGGCGAAGGTCTTTAAGAGGGACATGTGTTCGCCGGTGTTGTAGGCGCCGAGCCTCTGCTCGAGGCCCCGGGACGCGAAGCCACTCCGGACCGCCTCCAGCGAATCCCGCGCGGTCGCGGCCGTCCGCAGGGCCGGCGCCAGGAGTCTTTTGAAGTCATCCGCGTCCGGGATGCCCTTGGCGCGAGACAGGCTGTCGGTCACGCGCGCCATCGCCGCGACGTCCTCCGGCGTGTAAACGCCGCCGGCCAGCAGGGAGGACCAGAGGCCGGTGGTCTTCGGGGCCACCGACGAAACAACCAGGAAATATTTCGCGGCTTTATCATAATTCTCAGAAAGATAGAACATGGTTCCGCGGTTATGCCAGCTCTCCAGCAGGAGCGGATCCGCCGCGAAGGCCCGCCTGAAGGATGCGACCGCGTGCCCAAGCTCTCCTAATTCCAGATAGCTTTCGCCCAGCAAATGCCACGCCTCGGTGTCCGACGGATCAACCGCCGCCGCGCGCCTGAAATAATCCGCCCCCGCGGCAAAGTCATAATGATCGTCGTAATAACGGCCGATATTGTATAAAAGGCCTGCCGCGAATTTCTCAACGCGGCCCAGCCGGAATTTCGTAAAATTCTCCTTGTAGGCGGCCCATCCCCGGGGCATGACATCGGCATAAAACGCCTCTTTGAAATAATAGGTCTCCCCTTTCTTCTCCGTGTACTGTGCCAGCCGGAAGACCGGGCCGGTTGTCAGCAGCGCGCTGTCAAAGACAAAGCCCTCTTCTTCTCCGGGCAGGCTCACGAAAAGACATTTATGCCCCGGAAGAACCATGACCCTTGTTTCAAACACGGTCTCCGCCATTACGCGCGACAGGCCCGCCCCGGCGTAAGACACGGTTAAAATACAGCCTTCGCCCAGAAATTTCATGACCCCTTCCGGCCCTTGTTCTCCGCTCAAGATCCTTCGCAGGCTGTCTGTCGCGGCCAGCGGCGCGGCAAAAGACCGCGCAATAAGGACCTCTTCGTCCGGAAATCTGAATGCCCCCGCTCCCCGCGGAATGAACAGCGCCCTGACCGCCTCCAGCGAATCCCGCGCGGTCGCGGCCGTCCGCAGGGCCGGCGCCAGAAGTCTTTTAAAGTCATCGCTGTCCGGGATGCCCTTGGCGCGAGACAGGCTGTCGGTCGCGCGCGCCATCGCCGCGACGTCCTCCGGCGTGTAAACACTGTCCGCGGCCACAGCGGCCCAGAAGCCGGACGCTTCCACAGCAACGGCAGCGTCCGTCGGTTTATCCCGCGGCCTCTTCGGCGGCGAAGGCGGCGAAGGCGGCGAAGGCGACGAAGGCGGCGAAGGCGGCCCGGCCGCCGGGGAGGATTCGGCCGCCGCGGCAGTGCCCACAAAAGAAACGCCGTCCCAGACCTTCGCGGCAAAATCCCGCGCGCGCGACAGGAAGGAATCCCCGCCGTCATCTCCGGCGGATATGACTGTGCCTTTGGTACCGTCCGGAGCGGACGCCTTTTCCGGATCCCGCGCCGGATTCACCCGCGTCTCCTGCGTAACAACGGAGACCGGCTCTTTCGCAGGGGCATCCGTCAGCGCCATTTCTTCCGGCCCCTCCTCCCGCGGCGTGTCCGGCTGAGGACGGTCCACAGCCGGCACTACGCCTTCTGCCGGAGACACAGCTCCTCCTTCGGAGGGGTCCCCTGACGGGGACAGCCCCCCGTCACCATCCGCGCCGCCGTCCGCGTCCGGCGCCGGGCCCGCGGCAAAGGCCTGTGCCGCGTCCACCGCCATGGACCCGGCCATGAACGCCGCCAAGGCGAACATGAAGAACCGGAACAACCGCCCCGAACGCAGGTTCATCTGGAACGAGCCTTCTTCGGCCTTCCCGTATCCCAGGCCCACGGCGATGCTGATAAGCCCCAGGATGCCCGACGAAAGGGCCGCCTTCTGGACGGCCGCACCCGCCATCGCTTCCCCGAACAGCCCCGGCACCGTCAGGGCCGCCGCCGCCAGAAAGGCCAGGAATATAATACCGGCGGTCAGCCATGCCCGTTTCAGGAGCCGGGCTGTCCGGCGCGCCCCGACATCTTCTGCGGCCCTCTCTTCCTTCAGGCTCTCAACGAAACCGTCCCACCCCAGGACAACCAGGTCCAGGAGAATTGTGGCCGCCCCGGCCACAATTATGCCGCCGGCCAGCCAGGAGATGCCGGCTTCCACCACTCCGGTCAGCGCCAGCCGGCCGAACAGTCCGACGAGCCCGGCGGCAATAGTCGCCCATCCGATCCATTTCGCCATGGAAACGCCGGTCCGCGCCTCCTGGCCGCACCGCACAAGGTCCGCCTCCTCCTTCAACTCCACCCCGGTTGCGGCGGCCCGGCCCGCCTTCTCCCTGAGAGACTCCATGAGCGCGAGCAGTTCTCCATGGGAAACACCCCGGTTTTGCAAATCATCGCTGAACCGGTCCCGGCCTCCCGTGAACCCTTCTTCGTCCTGCCGGTGGATATTCTTTCCGGCCGCGGACGCTTCGGCAGTAAGCAGTTCGATGGTCTTGAGGACCTCCTCGGCGGTCTCAGGGTCACCGCCGGCAAGCGCGAGGAGGTCTTCCCGTCCGTAAAGCCAGCGGCGCATGATTTCGCCGGCGTCGGAGAGGCCCGGCGCCTCTTCATGTTTTGCCGCATGATACCGGCACATCCCCAGCGCGACCACGCCCAGCGCCAGCAGGATCACCAGGCCTTCCAGGCCGGAAGACCGCGCGGCCTGCTTTCCGGCCGCCAGCAGGCCACTGCTGAAGAAGAAGGACGTCAGGAACGCCAACACCGCCGCGACGCGGGAGCTCAAAGCCGGGACCATCCGCCTCAGGGGCCTCAAGGCGGGTTTCAAAATCCCAAAAAACCAATCCCGGGCACCGGACAAATTCCCAATCCCAAATATCAAATCGGAAATTGTGTAAACCTTTCTGTCATTTGCTCCACGGTCTCCCGATTCACTGAAGCATGTATATAAAAATCCATACCCGATGGAACTGAATAGTAACATCACCAACAAGTTATCCGTCAGCCACGCGCCCAGACCGATAATGACCACGTACCCTGCCGTAACGCGCGCATACTTCACCGCTCGATTCCGGGCCGGCTTCCAGTCTTCCCACATCGAAATGAACCAGGCCATGAGCACGGTCACAGCCGCTAATCCAATAAATATAATCCCGCTCAGCGCATCAACGCTCCTCAGCGCCGTGCCGGCGCTCCGCGCGGGCTCAACCTTCTCGGAAGGTTGCAGGGGGACAGATCTCTTCTTTCTCTCCGAAAGCGCGCTCCCCACCAGCGCGACGGTGACCGAGATGACCAAAAGGAAGAGCCCGAGCCTTGGTATCCTGCGGAACGTGTTCAAGGTCGCCACGAAGGCGCTGCCTTCACCGAACTTTTTCCAGATCTTCCTGAATAACAACCGGTCGGCCAGCCCGGCCAGCGATACCGTCGGAGTGAGAACTCGCCCTGCAAGCAGGGAGTCCTTTAACAGCGAAGAGCGGACCAGCCGGTAGAAGAAGACCCCGGTCGCCAGCATCCCGCCCCAGAAGAGGAGGCTGTGAAGACCGTCCGGGCGGGCGGCGTCCCGCCGAGACGCATCCCCATACTGATTTTGCAACGCCGCCCGGATCATCCGGACGCCCTCAAGAGGATCAATCCCCCCCCCGGCGGGAGTTCTATCGTCATTGCCATTCACGGCGTCAAAAGCATGGTTCAAACCTATATAGTTATTGTTTGCAGTCTGCCAATGATGGGCCAAGGGATCGTGGCCTTCATGAAATCCGGTGGTGCCGGGCTCCCGCACCCATCTTTTCGCCGGATGTGTCCCGGCATTGGGCCCGTCCCGGGTCATTGAAGCCTCCGGCCCGTTGGGCAGTGGCGCAGGAGGCCGGACAGCCGCGGGAAATGAATATTGAAAATCAGCTATCTTTCTCTTCATCGTCCATCCGCCCGGGCCGGGGATCGTGTTGATGAAGATAACGCCACCGCTGTTTTCATCCATATGCCGCATAAACTTGTGATACTCAACCGTGCTCAGACGGACCCTGCGCCTGATCTTTTCCTCTGTCATGCCGCCGTTTCTGGCCCTGAGCCGCCGGGTCAGCTCGGCCTCCAGCGCCGCCGTGCCGTCTTCCAGCTCTTCGACGGGCAACGGAGAGATGTAGACCAGCGCGATGTCCGGGAAGATCTTTTGGAGTTTGAGGAAGCTTTCGAACCTCAGTACGTCCGCGAGCCAGACGGTCTCATCCTCGCCGTCCCGGAGGATGGCGTCTTTCCTGAACGCGTAGAAGGCCAGCTCTTCCCAATGGAACCGAACGTCCACAAGCTTTCCGCCGAACATCATCCTAAGGAAACGGAACATGGACACGCATTCCTTGTCATCTCCACTGCTCCTGGCCGGCCGACTGGTGACGAGCCTCAGGTGCCGGGCCTCCCTGCCGCGGCCGGCGTTCCCGTTCCGGATCAGAAGACTGATGATATGGGAGCGCCCCGCGCCGCTGCCGCCGGCCAAGACCAGGACGCGCGCGCGGGCCAGTCTTTCTCTGTCCGCCCCGCGCAGGCTGAACGCGTTGACCGCCTTGACAAAGACATCCATGCCGTACGCCAGCGCGGCGGATCTCCCGGCCGCGCGCACACCGTACACCAGCCGCGCCAGGAGAATGACCGCCGCGGCCATGGCGAGCGCCAGCCCGTCGCCGGTAACGGGGAATAGTCCTGTCAAACTCTGGGCCTCCTCGTTATTGTCTTCCCGGCGCCATATTTCCATCTCTATTCCATCTATCATTCGCTCCCGAATCTCATTGATACAGGCTGTTGTCAGTTCAAAATGATTTGCGATTTGCTTCGGTGGTAATTCGTCTAAATATAACATTTTCATGATCATCAAGGCTCTTTTCGATTTTTCACCTTTCACATTTGAAAAAAGCTCTAGGATTATTCCTTCCCGCTCCTCTTGAACAGTGCGGTCCGGTTGTCCGAAGCCTCTCAGCGCGCTCTCTAGAAGCCGCGCCGCCAAATCCTTCATGGCTGTCGCATCCAGACTGCCGGGCCGATCGTCGTCCCTGTCTTCACGCCCCAGTGTTTTTCGCAGACTTTTTATTATTTTTGTAATAATCAAAGAGATCGCAGATTCTGTTAGCCCAAAATAATCTGCGATTTCCCAACACGGGAGGCCGTCGTAAAAATACATTATAAATATTTCCTTGTTTCTCTTCCATTGCCTGCCTCCCACTTCTTTAAAAGCTTTCCAAATTCTTCGCATATCCTCCTTATGAATCATGTGAGCCAGGGGTGATTCGACAGACCCGTCAGGAATGCGATCCGCCATTGTTATTGATCTGCATTCCTCGCCTTTGCTATTCCTAAAGGAATCCTGCAAACTAGGCCATTGAAAAGAACTGGTTTCAATCCTGTAGCGCGACTCTGCTTCGGTGCATCCCAAGCCTTCCAGGATCTCCTGTTCCGTCGGCAACCGGCTGTTCTCCTGGGCAAACTGCTCTATAAAGGGGTTAAGGTCCTTTGTTACCCATTCATGACTCTTCCTTTTCCCACAGCTTAGGGCTCTCAGATAATCTGTTATTGCACCCTTTATTCGTCTGACTGCGAATGTGTAAAACTGAACTCCTATTTCCACGGCGAATGCTTTTGCGGCCTCTGTCAGCCCCAAATTTCCCGCGGCAACAAGCTCGTTGAAGCCCGCTCTTTTTTTCCCGCCAGAACTAGCAGCAATCTTCCTGACCATGCCCATGTGAGCCTTGATCAATTTGATTTCTTTCTCTTTTCCGCACAGCGGCAGGCTTCTGATAACGAACAAGTCTGCCCCGCTCTCCACCTCAATCGCATAAGGATTTCTCCTTTTCACCTCATACGACGATCCCTTATAAGCGACACCCCCCCACGGTTCCGGCAATTTCAGATCCCCGGCCTTTCCCCTGTAATAAAATCCGGCCTGCCATGAACCCCCTTCCGTTCCACACGCCTCCCCGCCGTCCAGGGTTGTTATCATCACCGTCTTCACCCCAAGTTCTGAACCGTGCTGCAAAGGCTTCTCAAGACTCATAACCCTGACGGCCTTTCCTCCTTGCTTCCAATACCGTACAGTACAGGCCGCATTTTTCTCTTTAAAATGAGCCGCCAGCTCATCAATTTTTTGCACATCATTACTTGTATAATGGACATGATCCATTGTCACCCGATTCTCTTCCCCGCCAAGTCGTTGAATAACAACACGTGCCATATGCAAGAGCCCACTTGCCGATTGCAGGAATTCCAGCAGTCCAAAAGAAGAAGCATAATACGCATCCGAATACTGCGAGCTTTCGCACCCTCCTGACCTAATAAAGTGGAAGGAGGCTATCGGTTTACGCGGTCTTTGTCTCCACCAGCCACGGATAGAGGTTAACAAAGCGCCCGGCAGCCTCCCGATAAAGTGAACTGCCATCACGGATTTCAAAATCCCCGATACCGAATCCCAAGCGCCAGACAAATGCCGAATCGTAGGGGAAGAAGCCTTCACAATAGCAGGGATTGCTTCGCTCCCGCTGGTCGCTCGCAATGACAAGAATCTGGACAGCAGCTTATTAATCTTTCTGTCATTGCGAGTCCGGAAGAGCGAAGCAATCTCATTCATTACATTAATTACATTCTGACAAAGATTGCTTCGCTCCCTTTGGTCGCTCGCAGTGACGGCGATCTCGCGCGACAATGTCCCGGCGGCTCCCCGCAATGACAAGACTTTTGCCCGCATCCTCCTCGCCGCCGCGAGGAGGGCGAGGAGCGCCTCGGCGTCGGAGAAGGCGGACATCAAGCCTGAATCCGAATCATCGACCGCTTCTTGCATCTTCTCCAAAATCTTGCGTTCTCTTATCCGCTTTTTCCAAATATTATAAATCCATAACAATCCCAGGATTGTCATAATCATCCCCTGCACCCGGCCTTCCCACATCCCCTGCTGTTTCTGCGGCATGATAACGCCGGCCAGACACGGCGAGGCCGTAAACATGAACGCCGCTATCGCCACCGCCGCCCACAGTTTCTTGATCCACCCAAACCCGAAGCCGGCGTAAAGGGCGGACGCGTTTTCTTTTCCGGTCTCCGCTTCTGACACACCCGGTTGAGACGATATCGGGCGGCTCTCCGAGCAAGCCGTCCCCGCCTTGGGCACAAACTCGATCTCTTTAATCCTGGCCCTGATGGGCGTCTGGCCGGCCGGACTGAAAAAGAACTGCAAATAATAAAGTTTTATACCGTAATTCCATTTGCAATTAGGCAGGCTTTCCACGGGGACATACAGGACCTGGTTGTCCTCGCCGGACAATGTTAAGGGCAGCACAATTTCAGCAAACCTATATCTGGTGCCCCTTTCGTTACAATACACCACAAGAGTAAAAATCAACTCTATTGTACCGGGATCCGCTTTCTCGACTGAGATCCGTATTCCCTCGAACTCAGACAAATCGTCCAGCAGGACCGCCTTCCCGTAAGGAGGAGGCCATAGGTTGTCGTCCTCCGGTCCGAATTCCATGAGGGTCACGGCAAAGCCCGCTTCCGCAAAATCCGAACTGTCCTTGGCAAAAGGATCCGGAATATATCTGCCGCCAACATTATAACTGCGCGGCCACTCAAACCTGTAACAGCCCGCGCGCTGCGGCGCGGCCTGACGCGCCGGCTTCTCTGAGGCCTCCTCACGGAATTCTTCCGGTTCAATCTCAACCCTTGACGCGTCTTCGGGAGTCATCCGCCAGTCCGTCAGGATCAATCGAGCCGGCCTTTCCGTCTCGTGCCCCGGGATCCTCAAATTGATATAATAATTCGGATCACTGCTCAACTTTTCTGAAAGATATTCCCTGATCTTCATTTCCACAGGGCTGGAAATAAACAGATTAAGTAAAACCGCGATGAAAGCAACCGGCCGCATGGCGTCATGCCAAATCCTCACTACGCCCGCCAGGCGGCTGTTGATCCCAAAACGGGATCGGAACCGGGAAGCATGTATCGCAAAGCCCATGACCAACGCGGCGTACAGCGCCGCTTTCAGCGTGATCCAGTGAAAATCCGAATCCATCCCCGCCGCCAGGAAAGTAATGACCCACGCATGGCCCAGAAAGCTGGCAACGAGCGCGGAGCGGACCGTCAGGGTATAGGAAACGGCCGAATGCGCAAAACGTCTCGCCCCTTCCATCAGGGCGCACAAATCTTCGTCCTTAATGACTTTTTGTTTGAGTGTTTCCGCTTTATCGAAAAGAGGCCCCTCCGTCAACACGCCTGTCTCTCCAGCCAGGATACTGGCTCCGGTTTCCGCTCCATCCTCGTCGGGGTTTGTCAACGCGTAAAGGCTCACCATATGCGCTGACTCTCCCATCTTCACCTCCTCGATTTTTTGATTGAACAGCAGGAGCAGAAAACGGAACAATAATGTATCCGTGAACAGGAACACGACAGCATACCCCAAAAAGGCAAGACTCAGCGCCTTTGTCGCTTCGAGCGCCAAAACGGCTGAAAGCAATAAGGTTTGGGCTGCCACGTTAATAATAAATGAGGCTAAGGCCTCAAGGCCGAGCTTCAAAACTGTCCGCAGGTTACTGCGGTCCACATTATGCCAGCAGTGCTCCGTAAATTCCTCGCGGCCTTCCGTATTATGCTCCAGCAGGACATGGATTGTCTCGTGGTCCCAAATCCTCTTGAACACTTTCCCGAAAGGAAGATACACGACCGTCAACACGTTTGACTTCTTCGAAAATCCTCCCAAACGGCCGGTAAGAAACCCAAAGCTCAGATACCATGGGATAATCCGGATGCCTTCAATATTTTTCCGCTCTTCGGGAAGCCTCGACAAAAGCCACTCGATATACTGCAGATAGCTGAGGGGAGCCGTCTGCCATCCGCCAACGGGGATCTCTTCTCTGATGGCTGACCGAACAGCCGCCACGGCCTCTAGCCTCTCGGTACGGTTGGTGACAAGGAAGGAGGGAATGCGGTTACGCAAAACAGCCCGGCGGATGGCCAGCCACAGCAGGATGCCGGCCGCCCAGGGCCAATAGCCTGTGATAGAGTTGAGTCCGGCCGCGGAAGGACAGGCGACGGCAAGGCAACCCAGCGGAGGGATGGGGAATTGTCCGGTCCACTCAGGCGGCGAGGTCTTCAGCCGGCGGAAGAATGTCAGGAAGTCCCGCGCGAGGACGCCGAAGTTTTTCGCCACTCCGGCGGCGGATTTCAAAATCCCCAATACCGAATCCCAAATCCCGAATAAATTCCCAATCCTGAATATCAAATCCTTAGACCGTACACCCTCTCCGTCTTTGCGATCCCGTTCAAAATTCGGAATTCGGAATTTGACATTTATTCGGCATTTGGCATTTGTCATTTGTGATTTCTTCCCGACCAGCTTCAGGCCCGCCGCCCACAGCCTCCTCGCCGCCGCGAGGAGGGCGAGGAGCGCCTCGGCGCCGGAGAAGGCGGACATCACGTCAAAATCCGAATCATCGTCCGCTTCTTGCATCTTCTCCAAAATCTTGCGTTCTCTTATCCACTTTTTCCAAATATTATAAATCCATAACAATCCCAGGATTATCATAATCATCCCCTGCACCCGGCCTTCCCACACCCCCTGCTGTTTCTGCGGCATGATAACGCCGGCCAGACACGGCGAGGCCGTAAACATGAACGCCGCTATCGCCACCGCCGCCCACAGCTTCCTCGCCGCCCAGAAGACGCGACGGCGTCCCTTGTCTTGCCTATTCCCGGGCTGTATGCTATATTGCTTAATAAACACACGGAGGCACCCGAAATGATCAAAATAAGCCTTGACCTTAAAATACAGCAGATCGAAAAGATGATTGACCGCCTTCCGGTTACGCAGAAACTCAGACTTCTCCGCAACCTTGAACGGAAGACCCTCCGCCGGCGCTGGAGCGGCATTTTGAGTGACATCGACCGGAGGCTGAAACGCTTCCCCGTCTCCAGCGAGGACATTGCCGAAGAAATAAAGGCCTGCCGCGAGAACCATGCTTAAAGCCGTCATTGACACAAACGTGTTCATCTCCGGCCTGCTCAAAGATTCCACAAACCGAAAGATCATCTCAGCGTTAAAAAACAACAGGTTCAAGCTCATCATATCGCCGGCCACGCTCAAAGAACTCATCGACGTCCTGTCAAGACCGAAGTTCCATCCCGTCATCACCCGCGACATCGCCGCCAGACTCATCGAAACAATCCATATCCAGGCCGTGGCGGTCAGACCGCGCAGGACATTAACCGTCATCAAAGAAGATCCCCAGGATAACCGTTTCCTGGAAGCGGCCATGGAAGGCGCCGATCTCATCGTATCCGGTGACAGCCATCTTCTGGCTTTAAAAAAGTTCCGCCATATCCCTATCCTCACTCCCCGGGAATTCCTGTCACGCTTGAAGAAGGCCTGAAGCGGCTGCGCAGGCGGCGAGGTCTTCAGCCGGCGGAAGAATGTCAGGAAGTCCCGCGCGAGGACGCCGAAGTTTTTCGCCACTCCGGCGGCGGATTTCAAAATCCCCAATACCGAATCCCAAATCCCGAATAAATTCCCAATCCTGAATATCAAATCCTTAGACCGTACACCCTCTCCGTCTTTGCGAGAAGCGACGGCAAGGAGCGCCGAAGCAATCTTTGTCAGAATAATCTTTATGAGATTGCTTCGCTCCCTTTGGTCGCTCGCAATGACAAAAACTTTTCTGATCCGTCTGAAATTCGGAATTCGGTATTTGTTATTTGTCATTCGTGATTTAAACCGCGTGTGTGTCCGCGCGAACCAGGCGGCGAAACCGGGCAGGGACAGAAGCCGCGCCGCCGCGCGCAGGACCCCGGCAACCCAAAACGCCAGCGCGGCTTCGGCGGCCATGAATAAACCGTAAAAACTGCCCCTTTCCTTTGTCATTAGTATAGAATCGAATAGCGTCTTTCTGTCAGCGGATAATGGTAAATGCATCGGGACCATAGGCCGGGCCGTCTCAATGCGATAGCTGCCATTCAGCCCGTCCTCCAGAACCCTCTTCCACAGCCCGGCCCCTCGCGGTGTCACCCCGGTAATGATGACCCTGGCCGGGTCAACGTTTCGGATAAATGCGGCGGTATCCTGCGGGTTGTCGGGAGGCAGAATGTCGGTCTTCAGAGTCTCGGCGGTGACAGCAGCGGGCATCCCGGGCCCGCCGGTCCAGGACGGAAGGCCCCGCCCCGGTGGGCCGTCATCAATAACCATGTTCTTCGCTCCGGCCGCCACCCGACGGAAAATCCAACGGCACTTCGGATTTTTCTGCCAGTCCTCGGGAACCACAAAAACCCCCGGCACACCCAATACATTATTCATATCTGGCAAGGCCTCCAGTTTCCGCACCGGGCCGCGGCCATGAATGAAGACATGTCCCGGATCCTGCCGCTGCCTCTCCCCGGGACGGACAGGGAAAACCCTCGGATATCGGTCTATTAAATCCGTGATGCTTGAGACCGATCCCGCGACATAGACGGAAAACTCCGGATAACCGGACTGCTTTTGCTTTTGGATCAGGAGTGACAGAAATTCCTGGGCTGCTCCGACCGCGCAAGCGCTGATGAAGACATGTCCTCCCCGGCGGATGACCCGCGCCACATGACCGGCCAGGTCCTCTTTCCGGTTTTTGGTCTCACCGCCCGTAACGGATAAAGGAGCGACCCGTTTCACAAGGCAGTCCACCGGATAACCAGGCACCTGCGCGTCCTCCGTTAATACCGAGCCTTTCAGTGAACGCGGACCCGCCTCCATGATAAATCCCCCGGGCGTGCCGAATAACAGAATGCCGTTGCCGGGCAAACCTCCGGCCCGGGAAACTAACAGTGTCAGCTCATCACCCAGCTTATACCACCGGGAAAAATGAACATGCGCGATTGTCTCCAACAAGTCTTTAATAATGCGCGAAACCCCCAAATATTCCTTTTTGGACCCTACTACATCATGCTCCCATAAGTCTTTAGTCAAAACGAAAGCCGGTTCCGTCATCCATAACACCTTCACGTCGGAAGCAACAAGAAGCCGATACAACTCTTTGACCTGATCAGGAAGCGCTTCCGTAAAAATGAGCGTGTTCAAACGCGAGACCGTCACGTAATCCAGGAAGTCCGGGGCTATGTCACCGACAGGTCCCCTGCCCAATCCTGCCAGGACATGTTCCGGTCCGGCCTTCATGACGGTACACGCCCGCCCGCCCTGTCCGTTTAATCCAAGAGGAACAATCTGACGCTCAAAATCCTTCGGCAACAGGGTAACCTCGAAATCTTCTGTCATGTCCGGCAGACAAGAGGACGGGACAAGACGAAGGTGATCGTAAAGCGTCCTGGCGAAAAGTTGTCGGGCGCTTTCTTTGTCTGTCTGTATGATCCGGCCGCTTATCAAATAGGTTTTACCGCCGGACCGGACGAGAACAACCGGCTTGCACCAGACAGTCCTAAGAAATTCCTTTACCAAAAGGCTATTTGTTAAAAACTGATGCTCACAAGTCACCGCATTAAACTCCATATCAACCTCTTTCGGCTTCAGCCCGAGGATCCTGGCCATCTCTTCTGCGGCAAGCGTCCCATAGTCAATACTGCCGATTAACCTTTTCTTGAAGTCCTCCGCCTGCATAAGACGAAAGACAAACAGGTAAATTGTTTTCTCCGCCTCCAGCGGATCGGAAAACGGAAAAGGAATCTGGACCTCCCGCCGGTCACCTTCGAATGTCTCTATATCCATCTTGCCGCGAAATACAGGAGACGCCGCCCTGCTTTCCCGGCCGGAAAATGCAAAGGGCTCTTCATGTCTCTTTTCATAACTTGTCCTGCTGATTCTCCTTTCTGTCATCAAAGCCTTAAAACGCCGCATAAAACCCTCCCAGTCTTGCGTCTCGCGTTCGGCCATTTCCGTCCAGACGCGGATGAGAAGCGTGAAAGCCTTGTCCCGGGCCTGAATCCAAACAATATCTTTCCGGAGTTCTGTGCCGTCCGGGGAGGCGGTCATCAGCTTCAAGGCCTCTTCATATTCTCCCAGATTTCTCAGGACACCAGCCAGGTGTACGACCGCATGTTCCATCTGGATAACGCCGCGGTTCTGTCGGGGGATACCGGTAATACGGACGGAGGCCTCCTGATGAAGCGCCGCGCGATCGAGTGAATGCAGATAGCCGAACGCCGTTAAGGCCTTCGCCTTTGCGACGGCCTTCCCCGTGTCCCGGTCCGGCGACAGCCCGCGGGGGCTGACGCGTTCTCCGGGACCGTCCAGATATCTTACAATGTCCCATGCCATGCGGTAAAACATAACGGCCTTTAGTAATCTGCCGTTTTTGTAATGCCTCCCGGCCTGCGACGCGTAGTCCTCCAGGACACGCAGAAACGGCCGGACATCTTCGGCGCGGTCCTGGACCTCTCGCGAATCACAGCCGCTCGTCACAAGAGGGATTATCTGCGAGGGCCCGGCCGACCATATTCGGGATCCACGGTCCCGCTCCTCCTTCACCTTCAATGTATCCATGACATAACGGTATAACCGGAAATCGTCCCCGTGCAGACTCAAGAATGGGGCCGCGATGTTTTCGTCCGAACCGTCACAGTTATCCATGAATCTGTGCAGAACCCGGATGTCCGGTTCGGCCTCCCGGCCGAGAGCGGTGATCTCAAGGAAAAGCGAGAAATTACCTGTCCTGTTCCCCGCGGCACAAACGGCCTTCAGCACCCGCCCGCGGACGGGTTCGTCATTCATCAACCAGGAGAATCCGTCCATAGAGACGCGGTTCTCAAACAGGGCGTAGGAAGCCGCGTTGTCCTTTCTGGAAAAAAGACGGTGCATATCAGCCGCTGTCTTTCCCCGAAACTTTGCTTTCGTGATTTTCAAAGTGAAAATAAGAAGCCGCACCTGTCCGGGCGACGGATGCGTATCCTCTATTGGATCAAGGTGATACCTTATGGAGGCCCGGCGGCACATACATGACAGCACCTCAGAACTTTGTCCGGACGACCATGCGGCCAAGTACGTGTCCACAAGGACCCTATCGCCTTCCACCCAAGCGCTTTCGCTCTCAAGCTGTTTCAGATAAACAGAATAACGCCTCGGGACAAAATCCCCGCCGAAGATTTTCCCACGCACCGAATCAGAATTATCCTGGAAGAGGCTCGTGAACCTGCGGACGACCTGCGCGGCGCGATTTTTAAGATTTTGATCTTTCAGGATCGCGTTCGGAAGAACCGCCATCCCCATGGCCGCGGCCTCGTCGGCCCATGGGATGTCAGCATCAAACAGCCTCATTGCACAGTGAACCACGGCCCAAACCATGGCAAAAAGAACGGCGCTCGCCGGGACCATCCGCCTCAGGATCCTCAAGGCGGACTGCAAAATCCCCAATACCGAATCCCAAATCCCGAATAAATTCCCAATCCTGAATATCAAATCCTTAGACCGTACACCCTCTCCGTCTTTGCGAGAAGCGACGGCAAGGAGCGCCGAAGCAATCTTTGTCAGAATAATCTTTATGAGATTGCTTCGCTCCCTTTGGTCGCTCGCAATGACAAAAACTTTTCTGATCCGTCTGAAATTCGGAATTCGGGATTCGACATTTATTCGGCATCTGTCAGTTGTCATTCCTGATTTCTTTCCGACCAGCTTCAGGCCCGCCGTCCACAGCCTCTTCACCGCCGCGAGGAGGGCGAGGAGCGCCTCGGCGCCGGAGAAGGCGGACATCACGTCAAAATCCGAATCATCGTCCGCTTCTTGCATCTTCTCCAAAATCTTGCGTTCTCTTATCCACTTTTTCCAAATATTATAAATCCATAACAATCCCAGGATTATCATAATCATCCCCTGCACCCGGCCTTCCCACACCCCCTGCTGTTTCTGCGGCATGATAACGCCGGCCAGACACGGCGAGGCCGTAAACATGAACGCCGCTATCGCCACCCCCGCCCGCAGTTTCTTGATCCACCCAAACCCGAAGCCGGCGCGAAGGGCGACGGCTCTTCCTTTTTCAAAACCAGCATCCGCGGGCTTGTCTTGCCTATTCCCGGGGCGCATGCTATATTGGTTAACAAACATACGAAGGCCCCCGACATGATCAAAATAAGCCTTGACCTTAAAATACAGCAGAGCGAAAAGATGATCGACCGGAGGCTGAAACGCTTCCCCGTCTCCAGCGAGGACATTGCCGAAGAAATAAAGGCCTGCCGCGAGAACCATGCTTAAAGCCGTCATTGACACAAACGTGTTCATCTCCGGCGACAGCCATCTTCTGGCTTTAAAAAAGTTCCGCCATATCCCCGTCCTCACGCCCCGGGAATTCCTGTCACGCTTGAAGAAGGCCTGAAGCGGCTGCGCAGGCGGCGAGGTCTTCAGCCGCCGGAAGAATGCCGCGAAGTCCCGCATCAGGACTCCGAAGTTTTTCGTCGTGCCGAAGGCCCCGCTTATAATCCCAAATAACAAATCCCGAACCCCGGACACATTCCAAATCCTGAATCCCAATTCTTTAAACTTTTTTAAAATTTTCAAGCGAATGACCGCCCAAACCATAGGCACAATCACCAAAATAAACGCATGCTCCCTACTCGTACAATGTCTTTCTGCGATATACACCGCATCTTCCAGAGAACTTTTCTGGGGGCTTTCATCCAAAAAGGGCTGAAGGATCGTCAAGAATTCACTCACATGCTTGATAACGAGTTCTTTGTTGAACAGACGCCGGTAGACCTCCCGCGCAAACACAAGGTCAAATCCCAGTTCCGTCTCATTGTTCAAAATTTGATTAAGAGAGTCCTCTATGACACCATCCAGCTCAAGCTTTTTCCAGCCGTCGCGTAAAACCTTCTGCTGTTCTTCACCGATCCTCCGGACGCGTTCCCCCTGGTTCTCAATGATTTCTTCGTATTCTCCCAAGTATTCCCCTAACTTCCCAATCCTTTGCGCAGGAAAAAAGCTCTCATCAGTCATATCAAGGTTTTCTTCCTCTAACAGGGTTAAAAAGTACTCGGCCAGGATCGAGGACAATGTGAAATGCCCCGCGTTTTCCTTTACGAATACGGATACCCCAGACCATCTCTGCAGGAAATATCTCAAAATGTCTTTCCGTTTGTCTTCCTTCTCAATCTCTTCCCGGCTAGATCCCGATCTCGAAGGGGTACTTGGGGACGCCACGAAATCTTTAAAAATTTCCTGTAGGACATGCAGGCGTGAATCATCGTCCATTAAATTTTTAAATAAGTCCACTGACCGGTCCTCCCCGCGACAGCCCAGCATACTAATAAACTCTTCGGCCAAGGATTGACACAACCGTGGATTCAATTGAGAAATAACCTTGTTCTTGAGAACAATATCCGCTTCATCAAAAAACTTGCGCTCCGGCCCCTCGAATCCTCCTAAAAGCGTCCCGATGGTAGAAACAACCCGGAAAAGACTAATACTGGATGATTCAACGAACTGGAGGGCTTTCTGCCAGTCGATACGAATAACAACGGGCCTTTCCTTAACCCTTAAAAGAGACTCCACAGTCGCCTCTAAGCACGCTTTTTCCATGTTAATAGGAGTATTGCTTACCAATGTCGACCAATAAATAATACGGCGATCTATACCGCCCGTCCCTGAATCTCCTTTCCCGGGAGACTCCGCCGAACCAGCAACCTTCTTATTCCAAAACCATCCGGCGAATTCCTCGATCAAGCCGAAAACAAATGCCTTCGAGCAAATAAAATCGCGGATAAGTCCATCGGGATCAACGTCTTTTTTCAAGATTTTCGCCGCGGCAAAAATGACCTTTCTTTGGGTCTCGGCCACGTGCAAATTGTCAATCCCCCCTGCCAGGGTATCCCAATACTTCTTATCATCAAATCCGGCTCCAGCCCCAGCCTCATAAAACAGTTTTTTCCACCCCTCTCCGGAAAGCGTCATCCGGTTTTCTTCGGCATTAGGCCGGGTTGTTGTCGTTTTAAATTTTTTGTGAATCATAACAACAATGTCTTCCTGATTCTGGCCGCTGATTTTCTTTTCTTCTGCAAAAAGTTTTATTAATCGTTCTGCCAAAAGGGGATATATAAAATTGTATTGGCCACGTGAAATATCCTTAATAGCGCGAAGCCTCATTAGTTTTCCGTGCTTTTCATAATACGACAAAACTTCTTCTGAAACATTATTCACCAAATCCCGCAGAGATGACCACCTCTCTTCGCCTATGAATTGGTCATATTGGATCTTCAACAAAAATGTCTCGTATGAAATGTCCTCCAACTTCAAGCCCTGATAGACGTCCCATAGACATTTTTCTAACCTTCTGTAGTCCATACCCGGCTGGACCGTGATTTTTGCAAAACTTGGCATAACCCCTTTATTTTCATTATGCTTTCTGATAATACTTATGGCTTTTTCTATCAATTCGTCTTTCGTCAATTCGCGGATTTCCGGTCCATTAGGGTCAGCTTTTTCTATCATTGCACATACCAGCGCCAGCAGGATCACCAGGCCTTCCAGGCCGGAAGACCTCGCGGCCTGGTTTCCGGCCGCCAGCAGGTCACTGCTGAAGAAAAAGACCGTCAGGAACGCCGACACCGCCGCGGCGCGGGAGCTCAAAGCCGGGACCATCCGCCTCAGGATCCTCAAGGCGGACTGCAAAATCCCCAATACCGAATCCCAAATCCCGAATAAATTCCCAATCCTGAATATCAAATCCTTAGACCGTACACCCTCTCCGTCTTTGCGAGAAGCGACGGCAAGGAGCGCCGAAGCAATCTTTGTCAGAATAATCTTTATGAGATTGCTTCGCTCCCTTTGGTCGCTCGCAATGACAAAAACTTTTCTGATCCGTCTGAAATTCGGAATTCGGGATTCGACATTTATTCGGCATCTGTCAGTTGTCATTCCTGATTCCTTCCCGACCAGCCTCACAATCCCCGCCCACAGTTTCTTGATCCACCCAAACCCGAAGCCGGCGTGAAGGGCGGAACTTCCTCCGGCGATGACAACCTTTTTCACCTTCATTCGCTCGTTGACCAGGTTTTGTTTGATGTGTTCTTCCACGACGGTTTTAATCTGATCGTCATCGTCATTTTGGGGCAGAACCAGTCTGCCTTCCAGGCTGTAGCCGGTCTCATGTTTCTCCACCATGTCCAGTATCGTCCGGCGGGAACGCCTGTCACCGGCCGGAAGCAGGACTTCGCAAACGCGCCCATCGCGGACGACCGCAGTAACGTGGGTAAGGACAGCCCTGGTGCTGATATCTTCGCCCGAGGTCGTGAACAACGTCACGCCGCTCACGTTGTCATCGGAGTCCGACGGCCTCGGCCCCATGGCCCGTACCGCCTCGTCCAGCGGAATAAAAAGGTTAAGCCCGTCCGGGAAGCTGATAAAAAGGTACCGGCCTTCCTCCCGCCACGTGCGGCTGATACGCACAAGCGCGGCCTCAAGCTGCTCCGCTGAGCAAAACGCCGCGGGACGGCTGTCCTGTGACAATGCGGCCTTTTCCCGATCGGATGAATCCCGCGCCGCCGGCCCCATGACCGTTATGGCGACACAAACCGCGAGGGACGACATGATAAACCCAAACCTCGCCAGGGAACGGAACGTGTTTATGGTCGCCGCGGTGGGGTTGCTCTCTTTAAACCTTTTCCAGATCTTTCTGAAAAACAGGTGGTCGAACATCAGGACGGCCGCCACGAGGGTCACGGCGGTAATCAGCCGCTCCAGACCCGATACCGAAAGGCCAATGGCCCCCGCGACGGCCGCGCAGGTTCCTTCCGGCAGTATAACCGGCGAACCGCCGCCTTTGATCCACCGCGCTGACTTCACGACTAACGGAGACGTCAACAGCAGACTCAGGGCCAGTCCCGTGACGTAACCCCTGGACCGCCTGCGTGCGGCGCGCTCAAGGAAGAAGATGTCCAGTTTCAGCATCAGCCAGGAGCAGATGATAAAAACCGCCATATCCAGGGGGACCAGCCTGAGGGGATCGGCGCAACCCGAGAGAGTCCCCTGCCATCCGGTCGGCTCAGTTGAGATCAGGGATATCGTCGGTCCTGAGGCGGGGAATCCTGCGGTCCATGAGGGCGTGGTCGGCGAGGGAACGGAAGATGTTGTACTCCCTCTCCTCCAGCTCAACCCACCTGTCACGAAGAGAATCGCGAAAATAAACCTTGCCGGTATGGTTGTAAATAAGGAAGAGCCGGGTCTTGCCCGTCCGGCGCTCGCGCGTTGCCGCGAAGACGCAGTCGAGTCGGGCGATCTCGATGACATGATCGAACGCCAGGTCGAAATAATCCGCTTTGGTAACCATTTTTCACCTCCTTTGGATTTCAAAATTCCCAATGCCAAATCCCAAATCCCGAATAAATTCCCAATCCTGAATATCGAATCCTTAGACCGTACACCCTCTCCGTCTTTGCGAGAAGCGACGGCAAGGAGCGCCGAAGCAATCTTTGTCAGAATAATCTTTATGAGATTGCTTCGCTCCCTTTGGTCGCTCGCAATGACAAAAACTTTTCTGATCCGTCTGAAATTCGGAATTCGG
>CAYRXT010000012.1:0-66931 GCA_964428315.1 uncultured Planctomycetales bacterium | reverse complement strand
CCTCCCAGGATTATAACCGATTAAACCGATTACCCACTCAAAACTTCAAAGAGGCCAAAATGTTTGTCAAAAACACGGAACTGCGGAAGGGGCAACCCTCTCTTGATAAATCTTCCTATAAGTTCTTCGCGGATCTCACATCGAAGGTTCCACGTAGCCGGGGCGTCAGGCCCTTGAGCTAAAATTCTGACCTTCATGGTCTTTTCGGTAAAATCCACCACCTGCACAACCCCTATCTTTTCTTCCGTGCTGTTGTCACTCTCTTTGACAATCTCCTGGACCCAGTCCTGTATGCGCCCGATATCACAGGTGTAATCCACAAACAGGATGACCTCTCCCAAAAGAGATGGATCTTTAATCGTCCAGTTCTCGATAACTTCGTTGGAGAAGACACTGTTGGGGACGACAAGCCGCCGATTGTCCCATGTCTTGATGAGCGTATACGTCAATGAAATTTCCTCAATCCAACCGAAATTGTCCCTATGGAGCCCCACGGGCTTGCCCGTGGGGCTCCATATTCTACGTCAAAAGTCAACACCGCATCATTTGATTGTTATCGTATCATCTCCTTGTAGGATTCCCCGTATTCCGTCTCTGCTTCATACATCTCTAATGCGAAACCGATAAAGAGACCTTATTATGCCTTTCTCCACGACCCATTATGGTAAAGATCGGAGAATACGGAATGGCCTCTTGCCCCTTGTTCCTGATTTATTTCTACTCCTTCATAAATAGAAAGGGCCCCGCCCCGTCCGCCGAAAAGGCGGACGGGGCGGGGCCCTTATCACGCAAAACTTAATCCATACCCCTAAATCTGATACCGCGAACCGCTGCCGCCCGGGGGAACGCTCAATCTCTCCTCATAATGCTTCATCCACCGGCGGTACTCGTCCGCGGTAAAATCTCCGTCGGCCGTCATGTCCTCAAATCCCGCCAGCAGGCTCCCGGCCCTTTGTCTTCTTTCCGGTTCCAGTACTGTAGACTGACTTTCATAGCGAAGCTGACGAAGACATTCATTCAGCTTGTTTCTCTCAAAGGAAAGGAGCTGTCGCATATCGATCTCCTCATTGGACAGAATCGTCTTGTTGTAGGATGTCATACTCTGCCGGTTCACTCGCGTGGAAACCGAAAAATAAGCCGCCAAGCTGAGCACAAACATGAAAAGACCTATTGCGGAAATCCACCGGAAGACCGGACGTCGTGAGGCAAAAAGCCCGTAAACAAAACTGGCCAGCGGCCAGATGAATATCATTGCGACAATCCATATGGTCTTGGCAGTACTGCCTCTTTGGGAATTTGCGCATTGCACGATCGCCCAGATCGGGTAAATTAGTCCCCAAAAAAGCGCGCACAAAATGAAAATAAGAATCGCCATCCCTCCGAACACAATCTCCATGCACTCTCCTTTCCTAAGAACGTTCTCTCACCTCGATGGCCACAGGCCGTATCCCGACAATTCCGACAAGACCTGATCCAGGGCCGCCTCGGCCAGCGAGTAGGCGGCCTTTTCGATATCCCGTGAGGAGAGCACGCCGCGCACCTTCTCATCGATCTTCTTCTGCACAGCCTGTGTATCGGTTTCTTTTCTCGTGGTCCTGCGCCTGGCAAAGGGAAGGCTCTGATTGTAAGCCGTCTCCATGGCCGGGCCAATCACAGGATCATCCTGCGCCCGGACCAGGGCGCGCTCAACGGCCTCTTCAATAACCGGGAGGGGCAGGTCCTGCGCGCGCCGGTCTTCGATCAGGTAAAGCTGTTTACGGAAAATCTCTTTAAGGTTCTCGTCGATAGTCCGGTGGACATAATCGGTCAACGAAAGTTGAAGGCTATGGGGCGCCGCCGTGTATTCCATTGCCTGCTGGGCGGCGCTCTCGCGAACGATCGGCGGGAAGATGAGGGCCGTCAGAAGCACCCGGACGACGATCCGGAATCCATGTCTAATCATCGGTCCATTTGGTCTTCAGATATTGATCCCGTCCGGAAAACATCCTGTATGTCTTGTACTTCGCGGGATGTTTCCTGTAATAATCCTGGTGATAATCTTCCGCTTGATAAAATGCCCCGGCGGGAGCTATCTCAGTCACGACAGGATTGTCAAAACGTCCGCTCTCTTCGAGCCGCCTCTTGGATTGCTCCGCCACTCGTTTTTGTTCTTCGTTGTGATAAAAAACCGCCGAGCGATACTGAGAACCGACATCGGCGAACTGGCGGCCGGGCGTGGTGGGATTGATGTTCTTCCAAAAGACATCGAGGAGCTTCTCGTAGCTTATGCGGGTAGGGTCATAACGGACCTCCACCGCCTCGGCGTGCCCCGTATCTCCGGCGGACACCTCCTCATAGGACGGGTCCTCCACCGTCCCCCCCGTATATCCGGAAACGACCTCCTTCACGCCTTCCAGTTTCTCGAAGGGAGGCTCCATGCACCAGAAACACCCGCCGGCAAAAGTGGCCTTTTGCGTCTCCCTTCCCGTGTTCATCTCAGCCGCCTCTCCGCGGATCTGAAGCAATCCCAATAGGCAAAGCGTTATGATCAGGCTTGTCATTCTCATAGTCCATGTCTGTCAGGTTCCGTTTATCGTTCGTCTCGCATCAAACCACCCTGAGCGAGCGCCGAACGCCAGTGAGAAGCGAGTCGAAAGATTGCCTTGCTCGGAAGATGAAGTCCGCGGGCATGCCCGCGGGAATCCAGTTCTATTCTAACATGTGCGGCCTCCGCAGGCAATCGGGACACCCGTAAAATTTCTCCAACTTTCACATTAGCCCGCGCGCATGGGGAACCCCGCCCGGCGAGTTCCGCAACCGCCCGCCGACATCCCGGGGATAAAGAACAGACGGCCGCGCGAGACTTTCCAGGCGGGCCGGGTTTCCCATACGCGCCTTCTTCTGCCGGATAGGATCTCCAAAACGTTTCCCGTCGGCCCCCAACACGTCCGCCTTCAATCCCTCCGGTCTCCCTTAACGATCAAATTCCCGGCAACTCACGTGACGGAATTCGGAAATCCTGCGGATCTCCACGATTATGCGCCTTTTCCCTTCCTTCGGAAAAACGGCCGTCCTTCCGGACGCCCGAGGGCGGCGAACCCCTTTATCCTTGATGTCCTTTATGGCGCCGCCCATCTGAATGGCGAATATTTCATTGCCGTCCCATATCTCGATGAGGACCTTTCGTGTTTTTTTCAATATGTCTCTGACTTCATCGTTAAACGATCCGGAAATCGCCACACTCTGTTTTGAAAGAAAATCCAGCCGTCCGATGATGGCCACCATCGGGGCTTCCTTTTCTTCAGGCGAGGCCACGCACAGACACCCCTTCTGCGAAAGTTCGACGGCCTTTTTAAGAACGTTGTCTTTCATTATTCATGCCCCCGATCTATGCAAGATTCTCCTCCGGCAACCAACCGCCTTATTCACCGCCGCCCTGCTTTTGATTCCGGCCTTGTCTTCGCTTCAGGACAGGCAGGCCGCCCCACAGCACAAGCCCCGCCGAAAGGAAGACCAGGTTCTTAAGGACAAATTCGCCTTCGGCCGTGAGCAGTAAAGGATTGCCGTTCTGAAAGGCAAGTTCCGGCACAAAGGGAAAGACGAAAAATGTCCCGATCATATGGAGAAAAAAGACAAGCAATGTGACGCGCAAAAAGTAACGGCACAACAGGCCCAATCCGATGATCACCTCGGCGACGCCGAGCGAGATCAGGCTCGCCTGCGGCGGGAACCAAAAAAGCAGACGGCTTAAGAGCTCCTCGACGGGACTCTGCCCGATGATTTTGAGCCATCCAAACCACACGTAAATGACGCCAAGACTCCAGCGCAGCGCATGAAGACCGTAAGCCTGGGCAAAGCTGGTCATCTTTTCTTCAATAGAATATTTCATGGTCCGATTTTAGCCTCCGTTTTGTGTTTTCCTGTCCGGTTTTATCCTTAACAAAATTTATTCGCCCGCGCGCACCTCCTCTTTGACTTTGCCGGGCATGTGGATTTTATGACGACGGTACCATCCTTCCGGATCCGATTTCAGCGCCTTGATCATGCTGGGAAGGGTCTCGATCAACCTGTGCCTTGGCTCCCAGTCCAGAAGGCTCCTGGCCTTCGCGATATCCAGGACATAATGGTCGTCCGCCACTTCCACCATCCAGGGCTTGATGAAAGGGTCCTCAATGCCCGGGATCTTCTGCTCTACCCACGTCCCGGCCCTGGCCATGGTCTTGGGCACTGTGAAGGTTTCCCAACTGCGGACATCGTGGATTAATCGTCCCAGTTCGTTCTGAATACGCTCATAGCTGTAAGTGTCGGGCTCTCCGATGAGAAGGGCTGTTTCTTTGTCCAGCTTTTTCCGTCGTTCGACAGCGCGGACAATCACGTCCACCAGATCCTCCAGATGCATGAAATACTGTCCGCATGAAGCGTCCGCCGGGTAGACATGGCTGGTCAGCCTCTTTTCGTAAATACGCTGGATCTGATGCGAGAGGGGTATCGCAATAATTATCGTAGACGCCGGCAATCCGCATAATGACAAGCGGTGTCGCCCCGTGCTCCCGAATCAGAAGGTCCTCGGTTTTTATTTTGGACTGCGGATAAGGCCATTTGCCTTCGCGGAGCCAATCTTCGGTTATGTGTTCGTTCTTTGCGCAGGGTTCATGGACCAGCATCGTGCTGGTAAAAAGGAACTGCTCCTCCGGGAATTCCCTCATCTTTCTGACCATCCTCCCGGAGCCAGCGACCGAGAGCTTCTCATACATCGGGCTCGACTCGCCCGAAAAATCGTAATAGGCCGCCAGGTGAATGACCGAGGCCACCGCGGCCTTTCTTTTGTGAAGGACATCCAGCACCTCCTCCACGCTGTCATCATCGGTCAGATCGATCTGATGGTATTCGGCGTTATCAGGAAAAGGGGTTTTAGGTTCGGCGAGGTCAACGCCGAAGATATCATAAGAATCCGGCAGGGCCTTCATGACCGCCTGACCGATAAATCCACAGCAACCCGTGATGACAATAACTGGACGGTTTCCCTGTTTGCGCGGCATGTTTTCACCTCCTTCTTCTATTTCCAAACGGCTGTCCACCCGCCCGCATACGAATGGCGTTTCTTCCCTTCCACGAACGACAAAAGCGCGATGACTAGTCCGGAATCAACGTTGAGGATCGTTGCCGCGGCTGACATCTCAAACAGCAAAGCCGAGACGAGCAGCCAGGCTCCAAGCGCAATGTTGACCTTCCGAAAACCCCTGTTGGCCTCCCAGACCGCGATGCAGGCCGCGGAGGCAATCAGGGGGCCCGCGATGAAGTTGTTCGTCGCCCCTGCCGGACCGTAACGGGTCACGGCCGGCGCGGCCGTGACCGCGATGCCAAAAAAGATATTAACGATCTGCGCCCACATAAGCCCTCCCCCAAAACACATTCCAGAAGTTGGCTTTTTGGTCGCGTTTTATCTTCCTTAAAAACTGCAAACAGGCCAGGGCCTCCTCCATGGCCGGTCCGATCATCGCTATCGACAAAATCGCCGAGACGATGCACGACGTGCACCAGGCGTTAAACACCGCCGGCTGGGCGATTACCAAGAGGATACTGACCGCGCCCACCGGTCCGACAAGAATCGCGAAGGCGATCACCGCCCACGGTTTTGTCCGCCAGCGGCCTTCCCCGCCGATCAACCCCGTGACGGCATCGGCCGTGTACGCCAACGCCCCCAGCGCGGCATCGGAAACCTGCAGGACGTGCGACAGCCAGGAATTGAGCACCGTCCGGCTTCCTCCTCCGAAAAACGGCTCCCATACCGTCGGAATGACGCGGTACTGGTAAAGGGCCAGATATCCGGCGACCAGGACATCCAGTACGGCCATAACAATGATTGGTCCACGGCAATTCCACCGGTAAGGATTGTAGTCCCATCCCGCCGGCCGGGCTTCCCGGGCCTGCTGTTTTTTGCGGACAATAACGGCCTTGTGCTGGGTCATCTGCTCGACCGGCACCCCCCTTTTCCTTTCTTGCCTATTTATATAGACCTTTCGCAAAAATACCAATTGGCCGGTTCTGCCAATTATTGACTTTTTTCTGGTTTGCCGGTTTGTTTGTCCGACAAACAGTGCGTTCTTCAGTTATAAAATGCCGGAGTGATGAACCGAAGACAAAAACGGATAGAAATCAGAGGTGTTTGGGGATGGTAAAAAAGAAAGCGGACCCTTCACCTACCCGCGAATCTATCCAGATCTTGCCGCCGTGGTCTTCAACGATCTTCTTGACAATGCTCAGCCCCGCCCCCGTCCCTTCATACTCTCTGGAAGGGTTCAGCCGCCTGAACATTCCGAAGACCTCCTTATGATCCTTGGGATCGATGCCGATTCCGTTGTCCCGGACATAAAATTCATGATAATGGTGGCGGTCGGCATAGCCAATCTCCACGCGCGGGCGTGTCTTGTTGTCTCTTGAGGAAAATTTGACGGCGTTGTTGATCAGGTTAAAAAAGACCTCCGTGATCTTGATACGGTCACAGCGCACCACCGGAAGATTTTCCGGAACATGCACATCGACGTCAGCCTCACGGATGTTGAATTCCAGCCGCTCCAGCACGGACTCCGCCACTCTCTGGATATTCGCGTTCTCATACGGGTTCTTGATACGGGATATGCGGCTCAATGTCAGGAGATCCTTGATAAGGGCGTTGAGCCGCTCGGCACTGCGCCTGATGCCCTTGACCGAACGCATGCCTTTCTCATCCAGGACATCCCGGTAATTCTTTTCCAGATATGATCCGTAGCCGGCGATGCCCGTTAACGGCGCGGCGATATCATGGCTGACCGTGTAAACAAAGCTGTCCAGCTCCGTGTTAATCCGCTCCAGGTCTTTTTTCTGGGAATCGGTCAGTTCCAGGTTGGCGGCCAGCATCCGGTTTTTCTGCTCGATCTGAGAGCGGAATTCCACGAGTTTGTCCGACATTGTGTTAAAGGCGCGGCTGACCTCTCCGGTCTCATCCCGGGACACCACCGGCAGATGGACCGCGAAATCCCCCTCGGCGATTTGTCCTGCAGCCCTCTCGAGATCCCTCAGGGGAAGGACTATGCCGCGGACAATAAGACCGGCTATGACCGCCCCGACGACCAGGCTGATGGCCAGTCCCAGAAGAAGGATGTTTCTGGCGAGAGATTCCACCTGTTCGGCATGGCGGAGTGAACGCGCGGTGCGCCGGCGTACTTCTCCGACGAGGCCCTTCAATTCAGCCGACAAGAGCTGTTGTTTGCGTTCAATGGCATTGAGGTCCGCCAGGCTCAGTTGATAGTCGCCCGCACTGATCAACTTAAAAATCCTGCTAACCGTGGCGTCATACGCGATATGGGCCCGCTCGATCTCATCCAGGAAATCACCGAGCTTTTCCAGTTCTTCGCGCCTTGGATCTTTCCGGGCCGCCGACAATCCTTGTTCGATAACCTCTCTCGCTTTGAGGATATTGACGGCCCCGAGTTCGGCGATTTTCCCAAACCCCTCCTTGGTCAACTGAAGCTGATCCAAAAGGTAAACCCGCCGGGTTTCAGCCGGATCTTCGAAACCAAGCTCTTCCGCGATGCTGATCATCCTTTCAAAGAGGATGGCCCTCTCAAGCTGATGCTGCATGATGGCGGAGGCATACTCTCTCAAGGCGATATCCTTCCGTGCCACATCCCTCAATTCCTGGGCGATCCGGTTCAGCTGATGAAGGCCGATCAGCGTATTGGACGCCAGCGCCGCCAAAAGGAATAGTATAAGAAGAGAAATCTTTTTTGAGATTTTCACTAAGCCCTCCTCATCATCACGGTTCTAGCCGGATGCCGCCATGACGTAAGCGGCTCCCCGGTCCTTGTGTTCATCATTTGACTGCTGAATCATGCCCGCCTCAATGGCCCTGGTTTCTGGGAATATTCTATTCAAAGACCTTCAGTCCGCGCAAGGCCGCCAGCGCCAGCACCGAGGCCAATACTCCGCCGAGGTAATAGCCGCTGCCCACCGCCAGTCCGATGATGGCGGACACCCATATGGTGGCCGCCGTGGTCAGCCCCATGGCCCTCTCCTGGGTCTTGATGATTGTCCCGGCACCCAGAAAACCGATCCCGGTCAGAACACCGGCGGCGATCCGGGAAGGGTCCAGCGCGGGACCCGAGGCATAGGTCTGCTGCAGATGCAGAGAAATCAGCATTGATGCCGCCGAGCCGATACATACCAAAACATGCGTGCGCAGGCCGGCGGCCCGTCCTTTGACCTCCCGCTCGTAACCGATGATCGATCCCAAAACAAAAGCCGCCGCGATACGGAAGGCGGCATCAAGACTGCTCATCCAATCCATGTGATCCCTCCTTTTGCCTTTCCTTCGGTATTTTGATTAAATGATAAAATGCCAGGATGATGAATACGACCAGGCTCAGTAAGGCCAGACGGTAACGCCAGGGGCCGAAAGGAGACAATACAAGCAACATCCCGCCCCAGTATAACGGACCGACAACACCCGCCACATAGGCAACGAGGTTAAAAAATCCGAAAATCTCGCCGATATTGTCTTCCGGCACAAGGCGGACGACCCATGCCCGGGCCACGACCCACGTCGAACTTAACGCAAATCCCACCAGAGCCCCGATCAGCCAGTGGAAAGGCGCTTTAAGAAAGGCCCCCGCCAAAAAACTCACAAACCACAAAACGAACACGCCAACCATGGCCCTTTTGGTGCCGACGCGGTCGCTGATAACACCTGAAAGGATGCTCCCGGCGACCGCGAACAGCGTTGAGAAAATAACAAGATCCACAATGGCCGTCTCGGTTAACCCGAAGGCCTCCCCGGCGTAAACGGACATGAAAAGCATGACGGTCTGCAGGGCGCACAGGCCGTAAAAAAAGGCGATGAGGAAACGGCGGATTTCCGCGAACTCCGTGCTCTTCCGAAAGACACTCTTCAGTTTTTCCCAGATCGGGATAAGGTTTTCCGCGTTCAAAAATGAGATGAAAGGCTCCGCGCGGGAGGGTCTGGGTTCCCTGATAAATATCAGCGCCGGAAGCGCAAAAATAAAAAAGGCAACGCCTGTCATAAGGAATGTCGACGAATAACCATAGCGCGCGATAAGCGGTTTGCTCAGCAGCATCGCCAGGATCGCGCCCATATAGGCGAACATCCGTCCCACACCGGAGACAAAACCCAGTCGCCTGGCTTCGGCGACCCGGACCAGGAGGGCGTTATAAAATACGATCGCCAACTGGCATCCTATATTCGCGACCACAAAACAGAACAAGGCCACAGGCAGGTCCTCGGTCCGGCTCAATAGGATCGTGAACACCACCGAAAGAAGAGTCAGGACCGTCAGATAGCTCTTCTTTTTCTTCTGAAGATCGGAGATCGTGCCCAAAACGGGGGCCAGCACGGCGACGATGACCATGGAGGCCCCAAACGCCAGGCTGTACAACACGGCCGGGGCCTGTTTTTGCGAAGTCAGCCAGCGGGGAAAATATACCGAAATCACATTGAGCGCGAAGAACTGGTTGGCCAGATCATAGAACGCCCAGCAGACAATTAGAAACGATTCCCGGATGCCCTTTTTATCCCAGTGCAGATTCATTTCATTGTGCGCCGAAAAACCTGTTTGTCAAACGAGAGAAAAACGGCCGGTGGCCGGCCACAAACCTGTAGAGGGCTTCGGAACCCTGACGAAAGCCCGGGCAGTGCCGGTAACACCACAGCCAACCGCTCTGCCGGCCCGAAACAGCCAGTGACCGGAAGACGGCCTCCGCCGCCTCAAACATTTCACCGTCGGGCATCAGCAGCTGAACGGCCTTCCGGCAGTCCTCTATCGACACCTGGGGGAATTCACTGGCTTTTTCCTGATAAGGAACATAAACAATTTTATCGCCGGTGACAGACCGCCAGATATCGATCCATCTTTGACAGAAAGGACAATCCCCGTCGAAGATCATGACGGGCCGCGGGGGCTTTTTCGGAGCGTACCGGCTACTCTCCATGCGGCCTGATCCTTTCGCCGTCTTCCGCGAACAGGTAGATACTGTCCTCATGAAAAGAGAGGGCCGTGGCCTCCTCCGGACGCACGCCCGCTTTTCCTTCAACCACTATTTTGATCTCGCACGCCTCTCCCAGACGCACGTAAACCAGGCTCTGTTCCCCCAACGTCTCCACCAAAGACACCCGGCCTGTGTACCCTCCGCACCCCATTTTTATCGCGGCGGGCCGAATGCCGAAATACACCCCGGATCCCGTTTGCGATTCAAGCGCGCCGTGGAACCTCGCTGGTACAGCCAGTTCGAAGCCGCCCGCGGCGACCTTCATCTCCCCTCCCTCCCTTTTGATCCGGCCGGCCAGGATATTCATCGGGATGGAACCGATAAAGCCGGCGACGAAAAGGTTCCGGGGTTCGTCAAACAGCGCCTGCGGGGAAGATGCCTGCTGGATCCCGGCGTCCTTGATCACGACGACGGTGTCGCCCAAGGCCAGGGCCTCGCTCTGGTCATGGGTCACGTAAAGAGACGTCGTCTTCAGTCTTTTCTGCAGCTTCAGGAATTCCTTGCGCACCTCGAGCCTCAGGCGCGCGTCAAGATTGGACAGGGGCTCGTCGAACAAAAACAGGCTTGGATCCCTTACGATGGCGCGCCCGGTGGCCACCCGCTGACGCTGTCCGCCCGAAAGCTGGCGCGGGAAGGCCTCGAGTTTGTCTTCGATATCCAGGATCCGGCTGACCTCTTTGATCTTTTTTTCGATATCCGGCTCCGGCATCTTCTTGATGCGCAGGCCAAAGGCCATGTTTTCGTAAACCGAAAGGTGCGGATAAAGAGCGTAATTCTGGAAGACCATGGCGATGTTCCTCTTGTGGGGCGGGAGTTCCGTCACGTCTCTTCCGTCGATGATAAGCCGGCCTGATGTGGGCTCTTCCAGCCCGGCCACGATGTTCAGCAGGGTCGATTTTCCGCAGCCTGACGGGCCGAGGATGACGCAGAACTCTTCCCGACGGATATCCAGGTTGATGTCCCGAAGGACCTCGTGGCCTCCGAAGCGTTTCTCAATATGTTCAAGCCGAAGGTACCCCATAGTCTATCCTTTCACCGAGCCGGATAGATATTCCGGACGTATATATCTCTGCAGGGCGAACGTCATGACCAGGACCGGGAGGGTGATGATCACCGCATACGTCGCCGAGTGGAAGAGATTTCCCCGGGTGACATAATAATACACCTTGATCGGCATCGTCGGCTCGGCCAGCGTCAGGTACGACGCGTAGATGAACTCGTCCCAGGAGAGAAGAAACGAGAATATCCCCGCCACACTGATCCCGGTCAAAGACAAAGGCAGGACCACCTTCGTCACGGCCTTTACGCGCGAATAGCCGTCGATGCGCGCCTGGTTCTCGATATCGCGCGGGAATTCGCTGAAAACCCCGACCAGAATGAAACAGCTCACCGGCAGGATCCGGATGAGATGAGCCAGCACCAGTCCTAGGGTCGTGTCGAACAGCCCCAGTTCGATGAACCTTATGGAAACGGGCAGCGCGATGCTGACCTCCGGGATCATGCGGCTCATGAAGATGACCAGTACGATGGCGTATCGCGCGCGGTAATGAAACCGGGCGATGGCGTAGGCCGCGGGCGTCGCGATAAGCAGGCTGAGGACCGTGGCCCAAAACGCCGTCAACAGACTTTTTCTCAAAGGGCCGTAAAAAGATTCACCGGATGTCAGGACATCACGGAAATGGTCCCAGGTGAAGTGCTCAATAAGATACGGGGGCCTCTGCGTGAAGACATCCGCCGGCGCGCTGAGCGCCGTCTTCAGCATGATGTATAAAGGAAAAAGGGAAAACGCGATGAAGACAAGGGCGATCAACCATATCGCTAACGTGCGGGGGCCTTCTCTCATGTCGCCTGAACTCCTCTTTTGCCGACGATGCGGATATAGAGCATCACCGCCGCAAAGATGATGACAAAAAGAATCACCGAACTGGCGGCCGAAAGATGCGTGTTGTCGTATTCAGCGTACTCCAGATAGGCGTAGGTTCCGATCACCTTGAGGTTTTCCCCCATCAGGACCAGGGCCAGGGAAAATATCCGGAAGGCGTCGATCCCCCGCACGATCATCGCCGCGCTTAAAGACGGCATCAAAAGCGGCAGGGTCACCTTCCGGAAAACCGTCAGGGGACCGGCGCCGTCGATACGGGCCGCGCGGTAGAGTTCGCGGTTAATGGACTGCAGGCCGGCCAGGAGGATCAGCATCACCAGGGGCGTCACCTTCCAGCTGTCCGCCACGATGACGGTGAACAGGCTCTTGCCGCCGCCTTCCATCCAGTTAACAGACGAGGAGATCAGGCCCGTGTCCGTAAGAATCCGGTTCACCCATCCGGACGTGGAAAACATGTAGCTCATCATGACCGCGGCCACTACCGTCGGGATTGCCAGAGGCAGCATAAACAGAGAACGCAGGAGTCCCATCCCGGCGGGACGGGCGGAAAGGATCATCGCCAGGATGAGCCCGGCGGTGATTTCCAGCGTCAGGGATCCCAGCGCCACGACGAGGGTATTCCGGAACGCGCCGCGGAATTCCTCATTGGATAAGAGGTCCTGGTAATGGCTGAGCGTCCAGCCCCCGGCGAGGGAATCCGTGAAGCTGATCTGAACAACACGGATGACTGGCCCCAGCGTAAATACCGCCAGGTAGACGACAAGGGGCGTCAAACAGAAAAGCTCGAATCGGTATCGAAACAACCATCGCGGGGGAAAGCTCACCTGAGAGTCCTTTTCTCTTTTTGAAGCTTCTCTTTATAATCAGCCAATGTCGTTCTCACATCGGCGCCCTCCAAGACGATTTTCTGAAAGGCGCGCGAGATATACTTTGTGTAGGCGGGCCACCACGTGACGTTCTTGCGGAATTGTCCTTTGGCAAGCGCCTTCTGGACGGAGTCGAAATACGGTTTCTGCCAGTCCGCGACCCGCGCGTAAACGTCGTCACGTATGGACGGCCATCCGAGTGCGGCGACGAGGACCTCCTGCACGTCTTTCGACTGCATGAACCGGATAAACTCCAGGGCCTGCTGTTTGTGCCGTGATTTCCTGGGGATCCCGAAGACATCCCCCCCGATCACATGATATTCTCCTGCCGGCCCGCTCCATCCGCTGTATGTCCTGATAAAATCCAGCTTGTATTCATCGATGAGGATCAGGACGCCGAAAGGCCAGTTCTGCGCCAGATAACCGTTTTGTTTGGCCAGGATATCGTTGACCGTGTCCCACTTGGCCCGGTTTGAGTCCGGCGAAAAATAAGGCCTCAGCGACTGAAGGAAGGCAAAGGCCCTGACACATCCCTCATCGTCAAAGCTGTAAGGGTCCCCTCCGGCCTGGAGGATGAATTCGTAAACCTGGGTCGCGGTGGGATTGCCGCCGTAGGCCTTGAACACGAATCGTCCGACACCTTCCTTTTCCTTAAACGTCCTGGCCGTCTCAATAAGTTCCTCCCAGTTCCGCGGAGGATTCAGGCCGTACTTCGAAAACGCATTCTCGTTATAATATGCGACCTGCACATTGGGCCTGAACGGCATGAACAACAGTCTTTTCTCAAACTTTCCGGCGAGGATGATGTTGGGCATCACATGATCGTCGATGTCCTCTTCATACGCCGAAAGGTCTTCCACCAGCCCCTTGTTGACCAGGGACGCCAGGCTCATGTTGTCCTGTGCGAAGACGTCGATCTTGGCCTTTCCGGCCCTGGCCAGGGCCTCCAGTTTCATCTCGAGCTGACCGGACTGGATCTGGTAGGAGCGGACGGTCCATCCGGTTTCCTCCTCGAACCTCGGGAAGACGTCTTCGCGCATCACCTTCCACTCCTGTTCGGTGAGGCTCATGGCGACATGCAGGGTCTTTTCACCAGAGGGAGCGCATCCGGCAAAAAGCAAAAGGACGGCCAGGGTTATAAGGACACGCGTTCGACGCATTCGTTTCTCCTTGTGTCAGACGGTTCGTACCGGGTTCCCATTATAGCAACATCGGGCGCTGATGAAAAGTGAAAGGGCCCTGCACCGTACGGTGCAGGGCCCTTTTTTTCTTCCGCCTTCTATGTTGTCCGTTTCTTCGTCCGCTTCAGGGCCTTCTTCAACCGTTCCACGGCCTCACCGCGGTCCTTGCCTTCCGTCAGGTGCCTCTCGCACACCGCCGCGAACCCGCGCCGGTTTTTGATCTTAAAGACCGTCACCTTCTTGTTGCCGATTCTCATGGCCCGCCTTCCTCCCCTTGATCCCTAAAAATTAGCCCCGACACGTATGCCGAATTCGGTCGAGTTGTTTTCCGGTTCATAACCGGCCTCATAATAGCCCGGCTGACCCGGCACCGGCACCAAGGCCCCGTTTTTGCGCAGAAATTCCACATTCGAATCATTGATCCACCAATACCGCAGAAAGGTCTCAAAAAAGAAATCATAATCTCCCGATTCCTTTTTCATCCCGACACTGCTTTTTAATCCATAGCCTTCGGACTGGTCATTGGTCAGCGTGTCATATCCCGGATTCACTCCACCGAACTGCTGGTCCTCGAGATGGCTTTTCTGTTCGCCCTGGGAAAAGAAATCGTACTCAAACATGAACTCAAGGGCCCAGTCGTTCCTCATCTTCTTTTCCCCCTCGAAGCCGAATGGGACATAATAATACCGGCTCTCGCGCTCGTAACCGCTGTAATAATTCACCCCGTTCACCGTCTTCGCGGGCGTCTTGTCGAAACCATCGTTGAGATAGCGGTATCCGAATCCGACATAAGGCGTCACGCGCAAACCTTTCGGCATGTTGATGTCATAGCCGAAGACGCCGCGGGTCTCGACCATATAGTCCCGGATATCGTCTTCGTTGTGACTTCCCTCATAATCCACATACCCCCAGCTGAAAAGACCGTCGACGCGCACCAGGTTAATCTTGTTCTGGGAGGTGAAGATATCCCTGAAAGAACGGATAACCGGGTTCTCGTGAAAGCGGTGTGTGTAGGCTCCCTGGAGACCGCACATCATGCCTGTCTCTTTCATCACGCCGGGCTCTTTGTATTGAATCATCGAGATATAAGGCCCGATCCTGAAAGGCTTTTTGTTCCCTCCCGAAGGGGAATCAAGGTAGCCGTAATCTTCATCCAGGGGCAGGGCGGGCAGGTCTTCTCGTGCAAAGTCATAACGTCCCACAAAACGCGTCACCGGCATGTCGGTTACCGGGCTTTCGACGTATATGGGATCCCCGGGTATCTTGACGGACGTCCTGCGACGGGATTCCTGTTTATCCAGGGCCTCCTCGACGGCTCGCTGGCGGGACGCGCCGTGATACACCGTTCCCGTATAACAAATGTCCTCCCATGAACAAGGAACATTTTTCATTCGGGAGGCTTCGACGCAATCCAGTTCGCGCTGGACGATATGGATCTGCCTTTGATTATCGGATTCAAAAGAAGGCCGGGGCCGGCTGAGGGCGACGGGACACCGGAAAAGCATAAAAAAGGCCGCACTTAAAAACACGATACCCGTTCTCGTTATGCCTTTTTTCATCGCAGGATTTGGGAGACTAGATGCATAAAAAGTGTCCTGCCTTCATTATAAGAGTGAATGTCCACTAAACAAGTCATAGTTGCGTTTTTTGACATCCCCGTCTGAGAACAGATCTCTCTCCCGATGGAAATGGCGGGACAGAGGCGAGGAGCCCCGGAAGACGGTCTACTGCCGGTCTTCCCTCTTTTCTTTTTTCCAGCTAACTTTGACCCTCCTGCCGTCGGGAATCACGGACAGCAGGACTTTGGAGCCCCTTACATCGGGCGACGCAAGGGGCGTTCCGTCTCCGTACACGGCACGGATATTCTTGAAAGATGGTATACGCTCTTGGATCACCACGGTCAGGGGCTCGCCAGCCCACCCGCCTTCTGGAGGACCCCAAAGAGCAAAGACAACCGAATCCTCCGTTTCCTCGATAACATCCAGCGACACATCCTTTTTTGTCCTCAAGTAGCGGAACACGTTGATAAACGTGTCCACCCATACGGAAGACTCCCGCTCCCTCAAAAACGCCAGATAATCCTCGATAAACTGCACGGTGACGGGTTTAAAGGCCGGCATATCCTCCATTTTCAAAGCGTGCAGCTCAGGGATCAGCCAGAGGTTCTTTTGTATCGCCAGCCGGGTTATGTCCACAGCGGTCTTCAGTGAAAAATGCTCTCCGCCGAAAACCGGAAGGAAGACACGCGGATATGTCTCTTTCAACACGTCGTGATCGCGGACGGCCTCATAGTATTGCCGAACCTTTTTGATCACCCGGCTGTTGGCACGGTCGAAGGGAAAGGCGAAGGATACCGCCGGTCCTCCAACCTTCTCTTCAATGAGCCGGCGGCTTTCCCTGATCTCCTCCTCCAGCACGCCAGGAGGGACCTTTGTAAGGTCCCGGTGGGTCAAAGAATGACTGCCGATCTCAAACCCCCGTTTCCTTGCATCCCGCCAGTACGCCCAGCTCCCCCTCCACACCTGTCCGGCAACCGGTTCATCGGGGATAACGCCGGGATTGATAAACAAGCTTGCCTTGAAACCGTATTTGTCGAAAACCGGAAGGATCTCCGTGAAAATCGTCGAGAAGCCGTCATCAAAGCTTAAAGATACAGCGCACTCCTTGTCATCCTTGAAGGGCGCCAGATAAATCCGGGTGTGTTCTTTCCGGCGGGATGTTCTGGATGTGTAGCCTTCGAGAAACGCGTAAATGAAATCCGATTTGGTCGGATAACGCCCCGACTGTTCCAGGACCTTCCACGCCTCATCGTCCTCGCCGCGGATGAGATGGATCTGCGCCAGCAGGGTATAAGCCTTGGAATAATTGGGGGAGACCTCCAGGGCCTGCCGGAGCAAACGTGCGGCGGCTTTCGGGTTCCCCTCGCGCATATGGCGCATGGCCTGCGTGCTCAGCGCATCCGCCTTCTTTGCGCGGGTGCGGTTTATCTTTTCTACGATCCGGTCTTCCAGGAGGGGGAAGTCCTCTTTAAGCAACTGCGCGAAGACCGGGAGCGCCGCCCTCCCGCCCGACAGCAGCGCAAAAACAAGAATCCCTGCCGCCAAAAAAAGCAGACATCGTGTTTTCGTTCTCTGCCTCGTCTTAAAAGTGTTTCGCGATGTCATTGAGGATATTTCCCAGCATATCCGGCTGTGTCAGGAATTCCAGCGCGACCCACTTCTCGTATGGGCTCCTTTTCAGGGCGCGCATAAATCGCGGCAGGTCGATCTTCTTCAAAGGCGGGTAAAGTCGGGGATCGTTAATATGGATATGCTCCAGGGCGCAAACGCAGTCTTCGAAAACGGCCACCGGGTCTTTACGGTTAAGGATCACGCTCCCCGTGTCCAGATGAAGACGGAAATACGGATGCCCGACTGTCTCGACGAGACGGCGGCCCTCGTGCAGGGTCGTGGCGAAGTCGCATCCGTACGCGGCCGCGATGGGTTCGAAACAGATGACCACATTGTTGTCTTGGGCGATGCCGGCCGCCTGAGCGAAAAATGCCGCGGCGATCATCCGGGCTTCCTTTCTGGTCTTTTTTCCCCTTTTTCTGTTTTTATAGGCCCCGAAGGTCACGATCCGTCCGCCGATGTCGCGGCAGAGCCGTATCATGCCGGCCAGGTGCTCCAGACACTTCTTTCGGACAGCGGGCGGTCCGAACACCTGCAGATCCGGACGGTTGTAATACAAGGACTGCAGACCGATGACCCGCATGCCGTAATCCTCGATACGGTGCCTGAAGGCCCTGCGCGTCTTGTGCGGGACATCCAAAGGCTTATCCCAGACGAGAGTCGGCGCAATCTCAAGACCGGAGATACCGCGCCGCGTCAACTGGTCAAACACGTCGGGGAAAAGACAACCCTGCAGCGTGATATTGGAAATACCGATCTTTATTGTCTTCATCGGAGAACGCACCTTACATTGGCCGAACGGACGGCCTTCATCTTCCTCTGGACTTTATGGAATGCATAACCTGCCGCGCGCAGGACAACCAGGATTCCTCCAAGCCAGGCCAAAGGCCCTGCAAAACCCTGGCACGAAACACCCGATCCGCCGGCAAGATACAGGGCCGAGGCCGTCACAAGGCACAAGACGCCGAAGAAAAAAAGATGCGTCAATCTCTCCGGATTGAGATTCACCGTAAACATCACCATGGCCAGATCGCCCAGCGCCCTGCGCCAGCGCGCGCCGGAGGAATAACGGGACTCCCCGTGTTTGCGCGGAAAATGTCCGACGGGGATCTCCCTCACGCGATAACCGTACCGCGCCGCCAGTACCGGGACAAAACGGTAAAGATCTCCGTACAGGCGCAGTCCGTTGACCACATCCATGCGAAAACCCTTCAATCCGGAAAAGAGGTCTTCCAGCCGGGAACCCGTCATGACGCGGATCAGCCCGTTGAACAGCCTGGAACTCATGAGTTTCCCGGAGGCGTCCTGGCGGTCGCGTCTTTTTCCGGAGATCACGTCGTAACCATCTTCGAGTTTTTTTATGATGACGGGGATATCTTCGGGGGCGTGCTGCAGGTCGCTGTCGATCACGACAACGTATTTGCCGCCGACAAGACGGAACCCCGCCTCCAGGGCCCCGGCCTTGCCTGTCCTCGTCCTGAGATGAACGACCGATACGCAAGCATGATCCCCGTGCAGACCGGCGAGGACATCTTCGCTCTCATCCGTGGAACCGTCATTGACGAAAATCAGCTCGAACGCCATGCCCTCCCTCTGCAGAGAAGCACGGCAGCGTTCTGCCAGCTCTTCCAGATTCTTTGCCTCGTTATACAGTGGGACCACGACTGAGACCATCGGGACATCCATATTTAACCCCCTTTTCCCTTCAATGGTTTATAGCCGTGTCGAATCTCCTCGGTTCCGGGAAAACAACCGAAATACAGCACGCCCCCCAAAAGTGCCGGCAGGATAAGCAAAAGAAACAGGTACATCATCGAAAAAACCAAAACCATTTCATATTTTACACCGCCCGGCAGGAAAAGGAAAAACAAAAGGACCGCGTCCCTCACGCCGATACCGGCCACAGAAACCGGCAGGACCGACACCAGCATCGCCGCGGACAAGGCTGTTATCAAATACAATACGGGGGTTGTTATCCCAATCGACCGGGCGATCAGCACAACGGCGGCGTAGAAGACACCGTAGGCCGCGGCGTTCCAGCCCGCGGCGGACGCGATCCCGGCTGTGCGCAGCCTTCGCAGGCCTTCAACAAATTCATCCAGGTGGTTCTCCCAGTGTATGCCCGGGATTGATTTCCCTGCGAGTCTCAGCAAACTGCCAATCACATCCAGTGCCCGGTGCCGAAAAATATAGAGCGCGGGAACTAAACACGCGGTGAATAGCCCCGCCGGGATAACCCAAAGCCGGTGGTCCTTCAGGTAGTAAACCACCCCTGTAAAGGCTACCAGGAACACCGTCACGATGTCCGTTATCCGGTCCGCCACGATGTTAGCCAACAGCTGTCCGGCCGGGAGATCGCCACCCGGCCTTTTTTTCAGATAAAATATCCGGCTGGCATCGCCAAGGCGTCCCGGCGTAACCGTCCCCAGGAAGGTGCCGGTCAGATAAATGGAAAAGGCCGATCCCAGCGGCAGGAGGATGCCGTAAAGCCGAAGCAAGGCCATCCAGCGAAGCGTCTTGACGAACTGCACACCCAAGGAAAGTAACGCGGCTGCCAGCAGAAGGCCGGTATCGGACGCCGCAAGGGCCTCGTTGATCTTTGAAGGATCCGACCGGGCGACAAGCAGGAGAAACGCCGCAAGACCGGCAAAATAGTACCAATGTTTTATCTTCTTCCGCATAATATAACCAGAAGGCGTCCGATTTCAAGAGACATGGTTCCATAAGGCCTGCCGCTTAAGCATGTACCTAACACTTGCCACGTGAAGCCTTTTTGACTATGCGCTCCATTGCGCCAGTCACGGCGACTGAAAAATCCAGGTTGTCGGCCCTTTCCCCATTGACCGCCGCGAAGAATTCTTCCAGTGCGAAACGGAGATTGTGTCCTTCGTCAAATGCAGAGTTTTCGGCGGCACCGGTTTCCGGAGACCGGCCAACCCCTGCTGTCCGTCGGAACATCAATGGATTTTTTTGCAGAGGAGAATACCGGATCTCTCCTTCAGATCCGGTAAAGATAAACGTTTTTTCTTTCTGCGGATGATGGAGGCTGAGCCGGATCTCGCCGGACACCCGGCTTCGGCTTCGCTTATGGTCTTTCTCGAAATGCACCGCCGCCTCCGAAACCAGTCCGTCCTGATACCTGGATGGTTTAACGTCTTTAAAAACACACGCGTCCAGGTCCACAGTCATGCCTATGACCGAAAGGGCGTGGACACCAAGCAGGGCGAAGACGTCGAATCCCGTAAACCGTCCCGGCTGAAGCAGGCGTACGGCGATTTTTTCCATCGTGCCAATGCCGTTATCCCGGATAACCGCCAATGCCTTGTGCACGGCCCGGGAAAAGGTGTACGTGTAATCCGTCATAAGGACGAGACCTTTCCGGCGGGCCAGGGACCGCAGTTCCTCAGCCTCGGTCCGCCTTAAGGCGAGAGGTTTTTCGCAAAGCACGTGCTTGCCGCGGGACAAGGCCTCCTTGACCAAACGGTAATGAGAATCGATGGGGGTGGCGAGAATGACGCTGTCGACCGCCGTGTCTTCCCAGATCTGTCCGCATGAAGGGATGAACTCCGGGCCGTACTCGGCGGCGATCTGTCGCGGCGGCATTTTTTTGAGAGACCGGAAATGCACGAAGACGGGGCGGGACGCCTGGTTTTCTTTAAGATAACCGAAGAGTTTTTTTCCCCAATAACCGTACCCGATCAGGGCGACGCGATGTTTTGTCATCGATAAGCGGGATCTTGCGATAGGGGTTCGGGTTCCTGCTCCTCCCTCCCGGCATTGAAGGCGCTGTTGATCTCCAGGGCCATACGGTTGCAGCGGGCGCCGGCCTTCCAGCATGTATTACAGTCGAACCGGGCATCCTGGGCGCGTATGATCATTTCCTCGAATTCACGTTTGGAATCCGGGATAGGGCCGACGATGCCGTGAGAAAAAGTCGGTGACGCGATGCTGGAACACCGGTAGACATTGCCGTCGGCGGCCAGGGTGATCTGGTAATACGTGTACACGCACTGCCTGAAATTCATCCGGTCGACGTCCTGGTTCTCCGGGGGGAAATAAAAAACATACGGACGTTCCGAAGGGCTCCGGGAGACAATGGGCCGCAGACGTTCTTCGTAGATTTCGTTCTGCGGGATCTCCACGTTTTTTTTGTAGTCACGGACCTTCCCGAAATTCTTCCCGTAATGGTCGTAGGGGATGGAGAACCGCAGGGAGTCCACCCGCAGTTCACGGGCGAGCCGCACCATGCCCTCCAGCTCCCCTGCTGATGAATTGAACTTGTTCAGCAAATAACATACGCGCACCGCCGGCCGCTCGGGATTGCGGTCACGGCGTTCGGTCATCATACGGATGCCCTCAATGATCTGGTCAAAGACGTTGTGTTTGAGATTTTTGGTCTTCATGTGGCTCTCGGGCCGGCCGGCGTCCAGGCTCACAGAGATATAGTCCTTATGCTCCATCATCGCAAAGGCCTCGCTGAGAAAACCGCTCTTTTCCTCCAGGGGTTTAAGCTGAGAGCCGTTGGTATGGATGCCGAAAAGCACCTTATGCTTTTTGGTGACACGCAGGAAATCCATCATGTACGGATTCAACAGCGGCTCGGTATAGGCACCCCCGTAAATGTAATACTCGCATTTCCCCGGACCGATCTCATCGACCAACCGCAGGGCCTTCTCTTCATCCATCGCCAGGGTCTGGTCGAGTTTGCCGCCCTGGCACCAGTAACAGTGGAAATCGCAGGCGACCTTCTTGTTAGAGGGCAGATGGATCTCGAGCTGACGGGGATAGACGATCTCACCGTTGAAGACCCTATCCAGACTGCCGCCCAGAAAGTCTTTCAGGATTTTCAGATAATTGTAATTTGCGGGTCTTGCGTCTTTTTGGTTCACGACAGAATGTTTTTTGGGATTGCCCGAAAATCTCAGCGGGAGGGCGTCAAGTGTTACGCCGCAACATCCCATTGAGCCGTAAGCGATATGACCTATTGCTCATTGTAAAACATTTCGGGAAAAATTGCATAAAAAATATGTTCTTTTCGTCCCGAAGAATCGGCTTGAAAGACAACTCTTCGCCTTGTAATATAAAGTCATTCAAAATCATGCTCTTCACTTTGATCCTATGAAACGTTCCCTTTTCAAAGAATACAGCCTCATAGTCCTCCTTTTCGCTTTTGTTCTGGCCCTTTGTTTCTCGGACGTTGTCTTTTCGGGACACACCTTTAAGATCGGAACCGGCAATCCGCAGGCGCTCTATTCAGGTCCCTTGGGCCAGGAGGACAACAAGCCCGCCTTTTTCCCCGTCCAGAGCACAACGACCTCTTTCATGGAAGAGCCGATGTACGCCTTTATCAAGGGTTGCCTCCGGGAAGGCTTCTTTCCGTTATGGAATCCCCATCAGGGCTGCGGGTATCCTTTCATCAGCATGATGCACCTGGGTTTTTTCTGGCCGCTGAATTTCCTGCTTTATTTTCTGCCGTCGGCCTACGGGTGGGACGCCCTGATCCTCTGCCGGTTCCTCCTGGCCGGTCTTTTCACTTATCTTTTCATGCGGGGGCTCCGTTTCGGCCGCATCCCTTCTTTCGGCGCAGGCGTCTGTTATATGCTCAGCGGTCCGATGGTGGTTCTCCAGTACGGTTTTGCCAACGTGGAGATCCTCACTCCCCTCCTTCTTCTCTTTATTGAACGGCTTATCCGCTCGCCCGACAACCGCCGTATGGGGCTGGCCGCCGCAGGCGTGGCCATGACATTTTATGCGGGACATCCCGAGCATGTCCTTCTGGTCAACGGCATGGGCTTTCTTTACTTCTGGTTCCGGTCGTTAACCGTCCGCCCGAGGCCGCGGCGCGCCAAGGCCGTTCTTCGTCTGGGAGGCGCTTACGCCCTGGGTATCGGCCTGGGCGCGGCGGTCTTTTTCCCTTTTCTGCGGGATTGGCTGGTTGCGTTCTGGCACGCCCATCAGCCCTTTATGGGGGCAGAGGTGGAGGGCCAGCCCATTATACGGGAATCCGTCCTGGGATTCTTTTTCCCCCATTTCGTCCAGGACGTGCCGGTGACGCTTGATTTCTCCCGGCCGAACTGGTGGGGGTATATCGGGATATTTCCATCGGGGCTGGCAGCCATCAGCCTGGTCAGACGCCAGCGCCAGGGGCTGAACTATTTTTTTGCCGCAGCTGTTTTTCTTCTCTTCGCCAAGAATTATCTTGACTTCCCGTTGACCAACTGGGTCGGACATCTTCCTGTCCTGCGGATACTGCGTTTTTATTTTCACACCCCACACCTCTTTGCCTTTTCATTCTCTATCCTGGCCGGCATGGGGATACGCGTATGGATGGCGAAACGATTCCGTCTTTGGCCGGCGGCGGCCGTTTTCAGCGCGATCCTCCTCGCCCTCGCCCTTGAGGGACTTGTTCATTACCGGGGAGCCGGACACTTTATGCTTTCGGTCAAAGCTACCGTGACGGGATTGATCATTCTGGCCGCCTTTAACGCCGCCGTCGTTTTTCGCGGAAGAGTCGCGGGTTCGGCTTCCTGGATCATCGTTTTCCTGCTCCTCGCGGAAATCTTCCTCTATATTCCGGGCGGACGGGTGAAGCGCTACGATTCATTTCCCCGGGTTCCGTATATCGAGCGCCTCAAGACGCTAGCCGAACGCGAGCGGGTCTACGGGATCCTCTGGACGCTCTATCCCAATACGGCCACCGGATACCGTATCGATGATCTCAGCATCAACCAAGGGCTTTTAATGAAAAGATTCGTCGAATACGTCAACGAATTTATCTTTCCCGATTATTTCGATAAAGATACCGAACGCAGCGCCTTTTTTGTTGTCCCGCTCAGTCGCCCATCGGACAAACATGCCTTTCTGGACATCCTGAATCTTAAATACACCGTCTCGCCTTCCCCTTCGGCAAGAGAGATCATGGAAAAAATGCCGCCGCTTCAGGACACTCCCATTTACTCGCGGGAAGTCAATATCTACCGCCACAACTCCAGTTTTCCCCGGGCATTTATTGTCCACCGGGCCGTCTTCGTCGAATCAAAGACATCGGCATTCAACCATATGAAAAGATTGTTCGGGAATTTTTCCAAAGGCATCGTGGTCACGCATCCTCCCGTCCCCGCCATCATTCGGGACACACTCCGCGCGCCGCTCAAAGACAACTCGAAAGTCACCTTAGTCCAGTATTCGCCCAATGAAGTCGTTCTCGCCGCGGATATGGAGAATTCCGGGTTTGTCGTCTTGGCGGACACCTACCATCCCGACTGGCGGGCCGCCCTCGACGGCAAGGAGACGCGGGTTTTCCCCGCCAATCATCTCCTGCGGGCCGTCTTCGTCCCGTCCGGGACGCATGTCATCCGTTTCCGGTTCGTTCCCGTCGCGTTTTATTGGGGGATAGCTGTTTCGTTCCTGAGCCTCCTGGCACTGACGGCCCTCTTGACCCGAAGGCCCCGGAGACATTACTAAGCTGGCTGTTAAAAAAACGGCCCCCTACCCCTCCGCTTTAAGCGGAGGGGAAGGGGGCCGTTTATTACTTTAATCCCCTCAGCCGGAAGAGCCTACCGGCGTGTATTGCTCGTCCTCGTCTCCCATACCCTCCATCGCGAACCCGCCGCGTGAGGCCTGGACGACATTGGTCAGATGATCCCCGATCTTCTCCAAGTTGTTGACAAAATCGACAAAGACCAGCGCGCTGTGCGGATCGCATTTACCCTGACAGAGGCGCTGTGAATGGTTGTCAAGGAATTCTCGCTGCATCATGTTCACCTGGCCTTCGTAATGCATCACCCTGTCGGCCGCATTTCTGTCACCCTTCTCGAGTGTCCTCAGCGCGTCATCGAACATGTCTTCGATCTTGCCGTAAAAGGTGCGCATCTCCGCCATGGCCTTATTGGAAAAGACCAGGTTGTCGGAATAGACGCGTTCGGTTAACTCGGCGATGTTCATGGCATGATCGCCAATCCGTTCCATGTCATTGATTGAATGCAGCAACGCGGGCAGCTGTCCGCCCAGCTCGCTCGTCAGCTCTTGGGTAGCCAGCTTCGCCAGATAGAAAGTTATGTCATGCTGGAGATGATCCGTCGCGCTTTCCTGGGTATGGACATGCGGTATGGACTTGTTATCCCGCGAGAAAAATCCCTCCACCCCCGTCTTCACCGTCTTCTGAACCAGCTGTCCCATAACAGCCAGCTCCTTTTTGGCGCTGTCGATGGCGATTTCCGGGCTCGACAACAGCTTGTCCTGGAGATATTTGAATTCCGTCGAGACATACATATCTCGGCCGGGAATAATCCGCTCGATAAAACGCACGATCGGCCCCATAACAAAAATAAACACCATGCCGTTAAAGACATTGAAGCAGGTATGCGCGTTGGCGATATGCCGCGCGATCGTCTCGCTCGTCACCGCGCCCGGTGTGATCAAATCAATGAATTTGGGATAAACACCAGAATAGACAAGGAAAGCAAAATAGGCCACACCGACGATATTGAAGATGCTGTGAAAACATGCCATGCGTTTGGCCGAAGTGCTCCCCCCGATGCTCGCCAGCCAGGCCGTCACCGTCGTTCCTATGTTGTCGCCGAGGATCAGAAAGAGCGAGGCCTGGAAATCGATCAGTCCCGCGCTGGCCAGTGCCAGGACCAGCCCGATGGACGCGCTGCTGGACTGGACCATCACCGTAAAGACGACTCCCAGGAGTATGGCCAGGACCGGTTTGTCGCTGAGAGAAACAAAGAAATCCAGGACAGCAGGATAATCTTTCATCGGTTTCATAACGCCCGACATCGTCGACAGGCCCAAAAAGACCATGCCGAGAGACAGGATGACCTGCCCCCAGAACTGCGTCTTTTTCTTCCGAGACATCAGCATCATGGCCACGCCGACCCCGATGGCGGGCAGGGCGTACTGGGAAATCTTAAAGGCAATGATCTGCGCCGTAATGGTCGTCCCGATATTGGCTCCGATAATGACGCTGGCCGACTGCATGAGGCTGATAACTCCGGCATTGATCAAGCCGACTAGGATGACGGTTGTCACGCTGCTGCTCTGGATTACGCTTGTGACCATCGTCCCCAGGGCTGCGCCGCGTAAACGGTTCTGCGTCAAGGATCTCAAAATGCGGCGGAGCTTCGTGCCGGCGACCTTCTGCATGCCGTCCGACAGATACTTCATACCGAAAACAAACAGCCCGAGCCCGCCCGCGAGTCCGAACACAATCTCTTTCATTGCGCGTGATTCTCCTTAATTCACTACATTATTTTGGCAGGGATTTGATTGATTCCATTTTACCATAACGGTTTTCGATGTAAAGCAGGCAGAAAAATCACGAAACGGCCGGGCGTATCAAAAGTTCTTCTTTAATTGGACAAAATTCCCGACGGATGTCCCCGCGGACCCGACGGGACAACGTCCGCTCATGATTGCGACTGTCCGGCGCCTTCGCTCCAGCGGTCTTGCAATCCGGGATTGTCAACCCAGGAAATAAGATAGTCCGTATATTCGTCTCCGGCCGCGCCGTTATCGCGCCCGGTGATCTGCACCTTTTTTTCGAACTGCCCGCACACCTCCAGGGCCATCTCCACTTTCCGGGCCTGCTCGGAATGACCGATATGGCGCAAAAGCATGGCCGCCGCCCGGATCATGGAGGAGGGGTCGGCATAGCGGGCGCGGCCTTCTTTGACCATGCGCGGCGCGCTGCCGTGGATGGCCTCGAACATCGCCCACCGCCAGCCGATGTTGGCGCTGCCGGCGGTCCCGACCCCGCCCTGAAGCTGGGCGGCCTCGTCGGTAAGGATGTCCCCGTAAAGGTTCGGCATGACCATCACCTGAAATTCCCGGCGCCGCGCCGGATCAATCAGCTTGGCCGTCATGATGTCGATGTACCACTCATCGAGTACAATGTCCTTGTATTCACCGGCGATCCGTTTGGCCGCCCGCGAAAACCGACCGTCTGTTGTCTTGACCACGTTGCTCTTGGTGACCGCCGTGACACGTTGTTTGCCGTTCGCCCTGGCGTATTCAAAGGCCATCCGGATGATGCGCTCCGCCCCCTGTTCGGTGATGACCTTAAAATCAAAACTCAAATCCTCCGAGACGTCGAATCCCCTCGAGCCCAGGACATAGGCGCCTTCGGTGTTTTCCCGGAAAAAGGTCCAGTCGACCCCTTCTTTAGAGATCTTGACAGGCCGGACATTGGCGAACAGGTCCAGATGCCGGCGCATGGCCACATTCGCGCTCTCGATGTTCGGCCATTCGTCTCCCGCCTGGGGCGTCGTCGTCGGCCCCTTGAGAATCACATGGCAGGCCTTGATCTCCTCCAGAACGCCGTCGGGAATCGCCTTCTTGTGCCGGGCGCGGTTTTCGATGGTCAGACCTCTGATATCCCGGAACTGCACCTTGCCGGCGGCCACCTCTTTTTGAAGGACATGCGCGAGCAGGCGTTCGGCCTGTTTGGATATGAACTCGCCGATCCCGTCCCCAAAACAGACCCCGATAAAAAGGGGCTTCAGCGTGGCAAAATCCGTCTTCTCCCGGTGGGCCTTCATGTGTTCAACGCGTTCAAGTTGTTCCCGGACGAGATTCCCGAATTTCTCTTTCGCCTGTTCAATCAATGCGTCATGCATAACAGCTCCTTTAGTCTTTCTTTTAACGGTTATAAGGCGGAAGACAGGTGTTTATTATACCGCGAATTCCGAAATCCGCAATACGGCCCCAGCGTTTTGCCTCAGCGTTTGAATATAAAGCACAGCCCGATAAGAATGACCAGCACCCATAACACAAGATTGGAAATATAAATAAACCGTACCTTACGGTGCACGGCCTTCACCGCATGAAGAAGCTCGACTGTATCCTGTGATCGTTCCTCGGCCATATCCTTCTCCTCCTTTTTCAACATTACGCCCTATTCTAAAACCGTGTGCGCATTTTGCAAACGCAAATTCTCCAGCACAAAGCTTCTCTATTATAGGGCTTTTATAGGGCTTTCAAATACCCGCTTTTGTAGTACAATGGGCACGGAGAGACGCCATGGTATTTCAGATCACCCACGCCAGCGAACAGGGGCCACGCCCCTGCCAGGAAGACCGATTGGCGGTGCACCATGTGTCCCCCGCTCCAAGCGCCCCGGAGGGCGGGTGGCTGCTGGCTGTCATGGACGGGCACGGAGGATACGAAACTGCCGAGCTCATCCAAAAACACCTGCCTTCCTGTTTTGATAACCGCCTTGCCCCAATCATCGGCGAAGATATGGACAAGGTCATGATCCGCACAACGGCCGAACTCCACCACCTGACAAAAGAAGAAAGATCCGGATCATCGCTCAGCATGGTCTTTGTACCCGGAAACGGCCGGCAGGCCTATACGGCCGTGCTGGGCGATTCCCCGATTATCATCAAAGACGCCTCCGGCCGGATCTATACCGGCCCTGACCACAACGTCCGCACCAACGAAGAAGAACGGAAGATCGCCGTCTCACGCGGCGCTGTTTATGACGGAAGCTATATCTTCGTGCAAACCATCCGCGGCAGCCACGGCCTTCAGTTGAGCCGGGCCCTCGGCGACCGGCATCTCGATGAGATCCTCACGCGTTCTCCCGCAACAGCCGAGATCCCTTTAAACGGAAACAGTTTCATTTGCGTGGCCACCGACGGGTTATCCGACCCCGGACACTTCGGGTCCGCCCGGGAGACCGAAAACATCATCCGCCTGCTGGAACAGGGCGCCGACGCGCGGACCCTCGTGGACTGGCGGCTGGCAAACTTCGCCGCCGACAACGTCACCGCCGTTGTCTTACGTTTTATAAATTAAGCAGAGGAAAAATCCTGACCGTCGTGACCGGACGCGAGTTCCTGCGGACCGAAGACGTTTATGCCTTTGAGCGCTATATCCGCATGACACCTTTTGCCCTCTTGTCCTCAGCGCTCGTCTTCACCCTTTCCCTGCCAGGCCTGATCCTGTCTCTGCGGACGCCGCGGCGGTTCCTTCTGGCTTACGCCTTTCTCTTCGGAGAATCGTTCATCTTTTTCTTCCAGATGAAAACGCACTATCTTATGCCGGCCATGCCGTTCGTGATGATCTTCTCCGCCTTCTGCCTGCTCACCCTCTGCGCTGACATCCGCCGGAAAAACTGGAAAACCGTGGGGCTGGCTCTGTGTCTCATCGGCCTCACGTCCCTGCTCGCTTCGTTCATTCCTCTCGGGCTCCGGGACCCGGGGAGGGCGGAGACCTATTACGCCATCGGGAAAAACTTCCGCATGCGCCGGAACAACCGTGAAGCAGAAAAGATGTACCGCCTGAGTCTTGCCCTTAATCCTGCCGGCATGTCGGTCCTTAATGACCTGGGCGTGGTATTCATGGAAGAAGGCCGTTACGAAAAGGCCCTCCGCTGTTTCGAGAGGGCATCCTTTCTGGATCCACAGGCCGTCCGCCCGCGGAAAAATATCGAGCTCTGCCGTCGTCTTATGCAATCCAGTCCGCTCAAAAAAGGCATCAGGTAAAGCGCAGGCGGCCGGATTTGATTTCCCGGCGCAGGGATTCGGCCAGGTGGCGGGCCATGTTGAAGGTCTGCCGGCGTGGAAAACCGGCAAAGAGATTGACGTCAATCACATAGGCGGTGCGCGTAACCGGGTCAGGGATAATGTCCATGCCCACGAAACCGATGTCCAGTGAGGTGGTCGTCCTGCGCGCTTCGCGGCGCGTCTTTTCGAGAAGATCCCTGGGGAGCTTGCGCACCAGACGCGGCGCCCCGCGTCCGCCCTGGGAAATATTCGTGGTCACCCGGTCGGCCCTGTTACGGCGGGGATAAATAAAGATCACTTCATTGAGAAATACATAGACCCTCAAATCCACGATGTCTCCGTTGAACCGGAAGTGGTTCATGCCGCGCTCGACGATAATATCTTTGCCCAAGAGGGCCTTCAGGAAATTATCATTTCCGGTGATGTCCTCAAAACGCCACCCGTAATCGGACTTCAGGCTGACGATGCGGTTCTTCTGATAAATAAAATTCGTTTTCCATATCTTCCGGCTGAGAAACGTAATGCCCTTGCCCATGGAGCCGAAACGCGGCTTCAGATAATAGCGCTGGCCGTTGGTCAGATTCCGGCGGATATCGTGATACGTATAGTCATAAACGGTGGGCTGAGGGATCTTCTCCTCTCTGAGGGTGTTGATGACGTTAAGTTTGTCACGGTAGGCCGCACACAAATGGGGGCGGTTTATGAAAAAGATCCGCTTGTGGGCATATTGTCTGCGGATCTTATCCTCGACCGCTTTCCAGAACCGGACAAATTTCCGGTGGAACGTGCGGTTCCCGTACACGCCGCGATAGTTCTTGTGTTCGATATGATCATTCCAGTAAGTGAAGGGAAAAAACAGGAAGATGACGATCCTTTCCGGCCCGATTGAAGGCAGGACTCCGTTCATGACGCGTTCGTAATCAGTGGAATGATAAATAAATCCGCACCGGCGGAAATCCCGCTTATTGAATTGCAGCTTCTGGAAGGAGTCAAAATCGCTTTTATCGCCGATGGCAAGAATCGCGGTTTTGTCCCGAAGTTGTGTCGTCTGAGGTTTCATGGTTTTATTCCGACAATGTTCTCCTGCCGGCAATCCGGGATACGGAATAGGACGGCCGATCGTCAACAGGACTATGTTCACGCGGCTTCACGGGCCGGACATCAAAGCAGCCCGCACCACCCGCCAGCGGACATATGGCTTTTACGGGTTTCCACGGTGTAATGGATTCTTAAGACGCAAAACTAAGGGGTCAGCCGCGTTCCGACGGACGGCGGACCGTCTTGGGACAGGACATCGTCTTCCTGCGGCGAATTCCCGGCCTTCCTTCTCTTCTCGGGTCCGGAAGATCTGTGCTCTTTCTCCCTCAGATCCTTGGGAACGCTCAAGGTCAGCTTGAACGTGCCGCCATCGTCCATTTCCTCATGTTCGACCTTAGCGTAGTTTTTCACTTTCTCTATGGGCATGCCCGTCTTCTCGGCCAGGGTCTTCAGGGCTTCGTTCGTCGTAAGGAGCCGGACTTTCTGCATTATGGCATCCGCGGGAGGGGAACCGCTTGGCGGGAGGTAAAAAGTCTTGGTGACATAAACACGGGTTTCATCCAGCACTCTTCGGATATCGTCTTCCGCGGCCAGAGACGCGTCCGTTTCTTTTTCCGCTTCGTTTGCCGCTTCTTCTTCCATTACTTTTTCCGCTTTCTTTTCTGACACTTTTTCCGTTGCTTTTTCCGTTTCATTTTCTGACTGAACGGATTGCCGCCGGGCCTTTTCTTTAACCTCGGGCTCTACGGCTACGGATGCTTTCTCTTCCTGAACTGGATCCTCTGTACTGGGGACATCCTTTTCGGGGACTTTCTTCTCGTGAACTGCAGCCGTTGTCTCGTTCGCATCCCCTTCCGTCTTTTTCCCCAGGGGCACAACCTCTTGATCCGTCGAACCGGTTAATCCGAACTTTTCCCGTTCAAAATCAAAGACCTTGATCTGTTCCATTCCTTCATTGGCTACATAGATCTTGCCAGAAGCGGCTTCAACCCCCGACAGGGACGGGAAAAAGCTCGGCCCCTGGCCATAGGCACCGAAAGCGAACAGCCAGCGTCCCCGCGGGTCAAAAACCTGGACCCGGTTGTTCCCCCGGTCGGCGACATAAAGGAAGTCCTTTTCGTCCACCGCCACGTCCACCGGCTGATTGAATTCTCCCGGGCCTCCCCCGCGTTTGCCCAAGACCATCAGCCTCGTACCGAGCTCGTCAAACACCGATATTTGGTGATGTTCGGTATCCACGGCATAAATCCGGTCACGCGAATCGACGGCCAGGGCTTCGGGCGACTGAAGGGTCTTTTCTCCACCGGGTAGCAGTTCATCGCCGAAGGCTTTAAGAAAAATACCGTCTTTGCTGAAAATCTGGATCCTGTCGTTTAAGGTGTCCGCGACATAAATCCTTTCTCTCGAATTGACCGCTATCCCTCTGGGATAGCGGAACTGGCCATTCAGGTCTCCGCCCGTCCCGAACGCATGAAGAGGACGGCCTTCCGGAGACAAAATCTGGACACGCTGGTTTTGGCTGTCCGCGACAAATAGTCTTCCCTCGTGATCCACAAATAAGGCCTCCGGACCGCGGAATTCTCCCGATTCACGGCCCTCCCGGCCGAAGACCTTGCGGTCGGCATCAAAGCTTAAGACGGCGTCGCGCTCATCCGACAAGGCAAAGAGACCTTTTCCCGGTTGATAGAAGAGGTCGGCAATCCCCTCACCCGAAGGAATGACCGAAGCGAATTCAATGACGGGCATTTCCAGCGCGGCTCCGGTCTCTAAGGGCTTCTTTTGCGTCCCGCTGACCTTGAACACCTGAATGCGTTGGTTGGCGGCGTCGGCCACAAAAATCCTGTCCGTCTTGTCCACGGCCAGGCCGGCGGGATCTTCGAACTGCCCCCGGCCTTCTCCCTGTGAGCCGAAAGACAGAAGAAGGTTCTGCCCGTCCGTCTTTTTGACGCTATGCTCGCCCCTCTCGGTCATGTAAAGATCCCCGCGCCGGTCGACGGCGATGGCCCTGCCCCTTTTGACGAAATTACGGCCTTTCGTCTTAAAAGATACGGCCTCCTTCTTTTCCCCGTCGGGAGAATAGACCGCGATGACGCCGGTTTCCGGCTGCAGGACATAAATATTTTTCTGCAAGTCCAGTTCAATATCAAGCGGCCGCTCATCGGTCGCCAAGGCGCTGATAAAGACCCCGCGGGGCGTGAAACTTTGAATCCTCTTGTTGCCATAATCCGCAACATAGATGTAGCCGTCCGGGTCCACGGCCACTCCCGCAGGCCCGCTGAATTCACCGCTGCGGGAACCGCTGTTCCCGAAAGCGAAAAGGAAATCACCCTTGGTATCGAAGACCTGGATCCTGTCGTTGCCGGTATCGGCCACAATGATCGTGCCCCGCGGTGAAACGGCTAATGAGCGGGGCCTGCGGAACTGCCCCGTTCGGGATCCCCGGGCCCCGATAATGCGCATTGTCTGCCCCTGGGGATCCAGGAAGATGATCCTCGCGTCTTGTTCATCAAGGATGATAATCTCCTGGTTATCCAGGAGGGCGATATCAACGGGACTGGATAATGACGGCGAAAACTGGCCGATATATTCAATGTTTTCAAAGGCTTCCGCCTTCAAACAAACAGCGCATAACGAGAGGAACCACATGACAAGCACAATGCGGGGACGGATACGAAATAATCTATCGAGGTCAGGCATTTTCATCCTCCTTGATTCATAATCCAAAACGAGAATGTATGTTATCTCTTTAGTCAAAGAAAGGCAAGGGAAAATTGAGGGAGAAGAGAAAATTGCATGTGAAGATTGAAGGGGCGTTTATTGTATAACAAGGAACCCATTACGTTTTCGGGACCTGCCCACTCCGCCGGGATGCCTGGACATCCAGGACGGGAAGTACGGGAGCGCTCTTTGAACCATCACGGAAATATAGGGCTTAAATGACAGACTCAAAGACAGACTCAAATCACAGACCTAAATATTTTCGCCCAACTCAAGCTTAATTTATGTTATGATGGTCACCAAACACCGGACAAACAGGATCATGACGGTTTAAGTGAAAAGAATCACCCTCTTCTTTTTTCTTTGTCTCTTCCTCCTCCTTCGGCCGTACAAGCTTCAGTACAACGGCCTGATGTACACCCACGACGATTACGATTATCTGGCGCATTCCACGGCCCTGGTCTTCGGGGAATTTCCTTCATACGACAAAGAGATGGCCTTCGCCGAGAAAGGCTACCGCGCCGACGGTCCGGAATGCTCCATCGGGGCCGGCCTCATGGCCTCGCCCTTTGTCCTGGCTTTTTCCCAGTTCGACCGGATCGGGAATCCCGGCATCTTTGAAGAGCGGACGAAAAAAAATACCATGCTCAGTTTCACCGAATTCGGGTTCATCGTATCCTCCGTGGTCTATTTCTGGCTGGGGTGTTTCCTGCTCTTTGAAGGCCTCGGTTTCCACTTCTCCCGAAAGCATGCCGCGCTGTGCGTCATCCTGATGGTCCTTGCACAGGGCCTGCCGCTTTTTGCTTTCAGGCGTCCGCTGTTCTCCCATATTTATGAATTCTTCATACAATGCGTTTTCGTGTTCCTTCTTCTTAAAAACTTCGCCGAGATCAAGAAAAACCGGGTGTCTTCCGGAATCGGATCAGGCTACGCGGTCCTTGTGGGCATCCTCAGCGGCCTGACGGTCCTGGTGAGGCTCAATAACATCGCCCTTGCCGTCTTCTGGCCCGTGGTCCTCCTGATCCAGAAAAACCGCGGGCGGAACCGCGGCATGGTCCTACAGGGTCTGGGCGCCGTCTTCGCAGTGGCCTTCACCCTAATCTTGGTCTTCAAAATCTGGCCTTCAATGTATACTTATACCGAAGGATACGCTTCCAGACTGATCTCCCAGTTTTACATGATCAAAGAACCCCTGTTCTATATCCGGCGTCTTGCGCACATCCTCATCGGCATAGACTGGGGGCTTGTCTTCACGGCGCCTTTCCTTCTTATCGGGCTTGGCTATCTTTTCTTTATACCGCGCTCTCCCCTTAAAAGATATCTTTTGGTCCTTCTTATTCCGCTTGTATTCAATCTTTACGGCATTATTATGTACCGGACTCAGGGCGGATGGTACGGTTACCGGTATATCCTCGCGGCCGCCATCCCCCTTGTGGTCTATCCTTTCTGCGCCCTTCTTCAATCCGTGGAAAGTAAACCTGTGCTGCGGCGGGTGATGATTACGCTGGCGATCCTGCCGATGATGTCAATGCTCGCTTTCGAAGGCAACGCCACTAACCTGACCATGACCCTGACCGAACAGTACTTCGGCGTTCATGACTGGTCGAACAACACCTATCAGGCCGAGATCTGGAAAACCCTTCTCTTCCATCCCGCGGAAATGGCCAAGGCGGTTTTCAAGGCGGGACCGCTTTATGTCATCTACCTCCTGACCCGGGCCACACACACGGCGCAGGCCCTTCCCGCGCAAGTCCTGCAAAAATACAAATCCTTCGATCCCGTAGTGGCGGTCAAGATGGCAGTCCTCTATTTGATTCCCTTTATCCTTTACGGGATCTTCTGTGTCCTGCCCAAAGTAAAGAATCCCCCCGTAAAAAAACCACCCGTGCCGTAATAAGGTTCCCTCATACCCCGCAAAGATACCGTTGCCGGAATCGTCGGCGGGATCCGGAATGCGTTAAACGGAAAAGAGCCGGTGCGAAACATATTTAAGGAAGGCTCTTTCTCAGAATCTGTGGGTAATAATCGACTAAAATGGGCCATGGAATCTGTGGAAAACCGAAACTCTCGAAGGTTTCCCACAGATCCCACGGCCCCTACGGCTATTCTTGAATCTGAACTCAAAAAATTCAGAGGTTTATTTATTGGCAAGTTGTTTATTATCAATGACTTAAGCCATGTTTGGCTATTTAGGCACCCACAGATTCTATTAACGAGGCTTAAGGAAAATACGCCCGGACGAGATCGTACGTGAGGAGGATGACGCGTCCCACGTCCCCGGGAAGTGGATGCGCGAAAAAGGCCTGTCCCACGCCGTCTTTAACGGAAAACGGACGGAAGCTCGGATCATTCTTACTTCCGGGCACACGCAGATAAGGCTCATAATAGCCTTCCGGCAGTCCTTCGACCCGAAGCTGGAAACCGTTTCTTTTTTTTGACAGAAAGACCGCCCCTCCGCCGGCATCAGAGGCAAATACCAGAGACCGGCCAACCGGCCCTTTCGACAGACTGAATGAAAGACGGCGGACCTTCTGGATATAAAGCGGATCGAGGGTCTTGGGCCGGGTTGCCGCCGTGTAGGGCCGCGGCTCGATGTTCACCACCAGGACATCGCCATCGTCCACGTAATTTTTGACGCCCCGTACAAATATCCCGTGCCGTTTCAGGCTCTGTCCTGACACCCTTGGCCGCGCCTGCGCCTCCAGGGATGACGGAAAAAAGAACGCCCCCCTGAACCCCTGGACCTTCTCTCCGAGATAATACATGAGGGCATTGGTATCCAGATGATAAATGTAACCGTAATCGTCGGCAGGCAGGAAAGCATAATCAGCGGGGACAAGAGGATACCCTTCCCCCACCCAGTAGACAGCTTTCCCGGGCCCGGCGACCTGCCGGGCCATGAGGCTGACATTTTCCGCGGCCGGTTTCGCGTAGAATGGGTCGAGGAATTTCGCGCACTCGCGCAGGGCATTGTTAAGGGGAATCATCAACAGCGCGATAAAGAACACCGCGCGAAAACAGCCGCGGACATTCTTTTGCCCCATTATCTCCATGAAGGATTTCAAACCCAATACCGCAAAAAAATACAACGGTATGAGCCCGGGCATCAGGTACCTGGCCTCCTTATGGCCGAAAAAATATGTTTGAAGCAAGAAAACGGCGAGGAACCACAACCCGCAGAAGACCGCCCCGCGCGCCTTGTGCCGCAGGGCCACAACGGCCCCGTATAACGCGCTGAGGCACAGCGGCCAGGAAACCGAATAGAAAAGAAACCCGAAATTCTCAAGGGGGGATTCGGACGTCCGCGTCGTCATGAAAAAATGCCTGAGGTCGGTCCAGGCCTGCGCCGGCGCCCGGTGAAGCGGCGCGATATCCAGTGCCGCATAAATGAAAACCTGCGTCCCGGCGAAAATCCCCGCCGGGATAATGATGAGAAAGACGAGAACCTGCCAGAGCTCTCTCCAGGGCAGAGGCCTCTGCCGCGGGATAAGTGTAAAGACAACGACCAGGAAAAAAAGGACCGGCGCGATGTTATAACGGGCCAAGAGAGAAAACGCGATCAAGGAGCTGGTCGCGCAAAGACGGACGCCCCCCCCTTTTTGTTTCCAGCGCAGGAAAGAGAACAAGGCCGCCGCTGCCAGAAACGCCGCCAGCAGATCTTCTTTAATAAAGGGAGCCTGGTGAACGAGGACAGGATTGAGCGACAACAACCCCGCGGTGATCCACGGCCAGGGCCTCTCCAGGAAGAGAACAAAGAACTCCTTGGCCATATAGACAAAAACCGCGAATATCCCCGCCATGAAAAGATGCGCGGCCGTATAGCCAAATTCCGGCAGGCCCGTCATGTTCTCAATCAGAAAGAAAGGTATCAGCAAGGCCGGCAGAAGCGGCGGGCGGATCCAGGCATACGGCAGGTTCGTCCCGTGGGCCAAAATGCGTGCGTTGATGAGAATGCTGTAACTGTCGAAATAGTTCACCTCCATGCGCCACGCCACACCGACCAGATAGGAGACAAGGAGGCTTAAGCAAAGGATAACGGTTCTTTCAAGTGTCTGTTTTCTCAAGATAACGGCTGCTGATAAAGCCCCCCATACTTGGGTATCCGCGCAGACAGACCATGTCCGTCACGGGACACACTCCTGTTGTCAATTGTCTTGTTTATCGGGAATGATACGGTCGATGACCAGACGTTTTCCCTGTTTGGAAAGGACGGCGCGAAAACCGGCGCGGCTCAAATTGCGGTAATGAATCCTCACCTCCTGGAGTGAGGCCGTCAGCTGGCCGGCCAGATCCTCCGAGACGCCCTCCGCAAAAGGGGCGTCGCCTTCCCAGACCCGGTAATCCAGTTTCATCGTCTCACCCGGTTTGAGCAGATCGATGGCCTCGAACTTCAGAAGCAGGTGCTTCTTGAACCCGTAATCCACAGTCACGGGGATATCCTCGATCACGACAGACCGGGCCGGATGCTGACTTTCATTAACGAGATAGAAACCCATAAGACCGTCGTCAAAATACATGCCAAGAAAGGGGAAAAACTGCCGGCGCCTCTCCCGTCGCAGGGATCTGCGCAGAAGCATCACCCAGACCAAAGCCAGGACAAGAGAAACGCCGAGGACCAGAATGGTCAAATTGCAGGTAAAGTGCGCGGACACGTGCATGGCCTTTTGTCCCGGTCAATTCTTAATGAATAATTTATACATCAAATAGAGATAACTCACGAAAAACACCGCGCCGTACCAGGGCCAGGACACCTGCGTCAGACGTGGAAAAAGACTCGCGATCATGAGCGTAAAGGCGACCAGGCACAGCTTGAGAATGCCGATATCCCAATACGTCATTTTGCTGATCTTTGTGTTGACCCATTGCAGGAACGCCATGCTCACCTCCCGTCCTAATGGCTTCGTCGAATGTTGTGTTTATTTTAGGTCTTCCTTTATTGAACAACAAGGGATTTCTTCGTTCACATAAGCCCCTCCCCTTACTCGCATTATTCTCTCATTTTCCGGAAGTTTGACAAAATACTTTGGGACAGCCGGAATATTTTATTATAAAATAGCATTCAAGCTGCGGGACCCCGAATATGAAAGTCCTTCTTTTATCCAACGAGTATCCGCCCCATATCTACGGCGGGGCTGGCATTCACGTGTCTTATCTCAGCCGCGAGCTGGCCAAGCTCTGCAGGGTCGAGGTCCGCTGTTTCGGCAAACAGAAGGTTCACGAAAAAACCCTTAAGGTGAGGGGATTTCCGCCCTCCAGACGCAAGGGCTCGGCTCCCAAACCCTTGAAGAGCGTGTTCGACGCCGTCCAGAGAAATAACGCATTCAACATGAGCCGGATCGACGCCGATATCGTGCACGTCCACACCTGGTACACCCATTTCGCCGGCATCCTGGCCAAACTCAATTATTCTATTCCCCTGGTCGTCACCACGCATTCCCTGGAACCGCTTCGGCCGTGGAAACGGGAACAGCTCGGCGGAGGATACGATTTCAGCTGCTGGGTTGAAAAGACCGCCCTTGAGATGGCCGACGCCGTCGTGGCCGTATCAGAGGAAACCCGTCAAGACATCCTGGGCCATTTCCAAGTCTCGCCGGAAAAAATCCATATCATTCACAACGGCATCGACCCGAAAGAATATACGCCGACCCGGTCGCCCCGGGCAATCGAATCCCTCGGCATTGACCTTTCGCGCCCCTATGTTCTCTTTGTCGGTCGGATCACCCGGCAAAAAGGCATCTTCCATCTTTTGAACGCGATCCCTTATCTTAAGGAGGAGATACAGGTCGTCTTTTGCGCCTCCGCCGCCGACACCCCCCAGATCCTGCTCGAGATGGAAGAGCATGTGGCGGCGGTCGAAAAGGCCCGAGGCGGCATCATCTGGATCAAAAATATCATCGACCTGCAGGCTAAGGTCGCGCTGTATTCCCACGCCGCGGTCTTCTGCTGTCCGTCTGTCTACGAGCCTTTCGGGATCATCAACCTCGAGGCCATGGCTTGCGAAACGCCCGTGGTGGCCAGCGCGGTGGGAGGCATCAAAGAGGCCGTGGCGGACGGGGAGACCGGCATTCTGGTGCCGGTGAAAAACGGCGACTCAGCCCAGATGAAGGCCGAATCCGCGAAGGCCTTTGAAAAGGACCTGGCCCGGGCCATCAACCAGCTCGTCGACGATAAGGCCCTGCGCCGCCGGATGGGCAAGGCCGGCCGCCGGCGCGTCCTCAAGTCCTTCAGCTGGGCCCACGTCGCCAGGGAGACGCACGCCTTGTACAGATCACTGCTCAGTGAGCTTACCGCTTCAAAAGATAAATCCATATCTTCAGCAAATCGCCGAAGGCCCTGAGAAAATCCAGCGCCTTCACTTTCGAACCTTCGATATCGATCCATTCCGTCAAGGGATACTCAAAGATGACCTCCTGGGGCGCAAAGACGTCGCGGAATGTCTTGCGCATGCGGGCGATCAGCTCCACGTCGAAGATCCAACGCGTGCGGAATTTTTCGCGGATGACGGCTTTCAAAAGATTGTCGCAGCGGAAAAGCTTGGCGCCGCACTGGGTATCGTAGACGGCAAGCCCCAGCGTCAGCGAGGCCAGGGTGGCGAAAATTCGTCCCGAGTAATGCCTCATTGACCGGCGCCGGATATTGCGTCCGAGAAGCTGGACCCTCGCGCCGAATATCCATTCGACCATGGGCCGTTTTGCGAAAACAGCCAACAGCTCAGGGACAGCCTCCAGGGGCGTGGCCAGGTCCGCGTCCCAGAATCCGACAATATCCGGACCGTATTCCACGGCCCTGAGCATCCCCTGCCGCACCGCCTCGGCCTTGCCGGCATTCCGCTTGAGATGCAGCGCAAGGGCCCGGTCCGGGGAGTCCGCGGCGAGTTCCCTGAGGACCGAAAGCGTTCCATCCGTGCTCCCGTCATCCACGAATATAAACCGGATATGCCTGTTCATGCCCATGAATCTGCGGAATGTTGCAACCGGAAGGCGTTTGGCCTCGTTAAAACATGGCACGACAATCACGGCCTTCTGTCTTGTCATCGTCCACTCCGGGGGTTGCTCATCAATTTCAGCAGGACCTTGCGGCCGTAAGAAGCGTCGAATTCTTTCGTTTCCATATCCTCCCATCCTGCGTCGCGCGCCCTTTCATAAAACGCCATCTCCCGCTCGATCGCCGGACGGTACAGCAAGATGAAACTTGCCGGCAGGCCGTCCGCGTTTTCGGGGATCAATTGTACGGACGGCCTTTCCTTCAAATAATAATTGACCGGTCCGGCGATGCCGTCCCACGCGGCCAAAACCTCGAAACTCCGGGGATATCCGTCCTCCAGGACCCGGGCTACCTTATCATAAGGCATTCTTACGGGAGGATTAAGCCACATCGCGCTGCCCCCCGCCTGAAGCCCGATAAGGAGCGCGCATGCCGGCACCAGGATCTTTTTCCTTTCCCCGAAAAAACGCCAAAGGCCCAGGACAAGAAAAACGACCAGGGCGGCCTGGGAAGGAAGGAGATGCCTCAACCCCCAGATCGGGAGGGAAAACGGCGGCCGGGCCAGGAGAAACAACGCGGCCGGCGGAAAAAAGGCGGCCGCCAGGCAGAATTTGATCGGCCGGTCGATCCCCGCCCGGTCATCCGTCCTTAGAATGAACATTTGGCAGACCACAGCAGCCGTCAGGCCAAAAAGGACCAATAGAGAAAACACTGTTCCGTGATTGACCGGCGGCGCGCCGTTGAACGTCCCGAACACATAAGCGAGAGAATGAATCAAGGGTGTTTCGATCCAGGAAAGGTTTCCTTCCAGTCCTCCCCTTTCCTGGAAAGACGGCCAGAGAAAACACATCCAGGCCCCGATCAGTACTGCCGCGGGGAGACATGACAGAAAATATTTTAGGATAAGCCGGATCCTTGTCCTGCCGTTGAGCAGGATCCCCAGACCCAGAGCCGCGAGATACAGGACCGCGATATAGTGGGTGAACACGAACAGCGCGATAAGCAAAGAGAGCGTTAACCAGCGTCCTCTTTGTCCGGGGAAACTCAATGCCCAATCCGCCGCCGCCATGACAAGAAAGAACAACAGCGCGTACAGGGCGTAACTGCGCGCCTGCTGGCTGTAGAAGATCATGGGAGAAGAAACCGCCAGGAGCGCGCCGGCAAGCATGCCGGCCGACGGCCTTCCCGTTTTCCGCTCCGTCCAGAACATTGTAACGGCGACGCATGCCACGCCGCTGAGCAAAGACACCAGCCGCAGGCCTAAGGCATGATCGCCGAAAACCCTCAAAAACAAATGGACGAGGACGTAATAAACCGGCGGGTGGACCAGGTCCGACCGCACGGCGTCCAGACCCGAACCGAAAAACTCCAGCCCCGCCTGCCGGGTAAAAAGCTCGTCGGTGCACAGGGCCTCTCCCGGCAGAGAAGCGGTCCGCGCCCAGACAGCCAGAGCGAGAACCAAGAGAAAGGCGATCTTTGTTTTTGTCTCCATAAGGCAAAAAAAATCCCATCCCCCTGTTTTGGATATTCAGTTGGATGGGTGATCGTCGCGGCTGCAACGCCGCGCGGTTTCAGGTTGTATGGATTGAGTATACCATACTGCCGGCGCCGTGACAAAATTTTTTATGAACAACGGGAACCCTCCGCCGGTTTTTCAAGGGTTCCCGGACGCCTCCATCTGTTTCAGGTTATGCCTGGCGTTCTCAAAGTCCGGCCGGATCTCGAGCGCCTTTTCAAACGCCTCCTTCGCTTCTCCGGATTCCCCCTCTTTGAGAAGGGCCGCGCCCAAGTGATTGTAAAGTTTGGCGACGTTTTCAGGATCAACATCCCTCGTGCCTTCGGCCCCCCTGCGGAAGGTCTCTACCGCTTCCTGTACCCTTCCGCGGTACAAATACCAGTCGCCCAGGGTCAGGTGAAGGACCAGGGAGTCCGGCTCGATCGACAGACCCTGATTGATCAGGGCGTAAGCTTCGGCCCACCGGCCTTTTTCCATAAGCATAGCGCCGAGGTTGTTCAATGCGGGGATGTAGTCGGGATTATACCTCAGGGCGGTCTGGAAATGGCGGAAGGCCCTTTCTTTTTTTCCTTCCGTGTAATAGAGCTCACCGAGGTTATTAAAAATTTTCGGTGAACGGTAATTGTTCCGGTAAGCCCGCTGGTAATAGCGCAAAGCGCCCTCCCGGTCGCCTTCGCGGAGACTGACCTGCCCCAGCCCGAACAGGGCATGCGGGTTTTCGGGATAATGCCGGCTGACATACGTCCATAAAGCCTTGTTGTTTTCCCAGACGGACGTCAGCCGGTACGTCTTGAGACCAAGCCAGGCCGCCGCGGCCGCGCAAAGCGCGAGGACCACGGGGAAAAAGGCCGGCCGTCGGGCCTTGATCTCCTTGAAGCCCCGGATAACCAGATGGCCCAGCCACAGACAAATCCCGGCGCTGGGAAGATACATAAAACGGTCGGCGACGATATTCAGATCGACGGTATCATCGTAACGCAAAAGGAAAAATATCGAGCAAAAATAATAAAACACGGCGAAAAGAAACAACCGGTGCCGGCGCAAGCGCACAACCGCCGCCAAAAGAAGGACAAAGAGCGCCAGGGCTCCCCCGAAGACGGGATTCGTCACCGTGACCGGCCGGGGCATTTCGTATAGGGGGACCAGGGTGGCCGGAAAGAAAAATTTCCAGGGATAAAAAACCGCCGTCCATACCCAGATCAAAAAGGCCTGGCCTCCGGTCTCCCCTACCGGCCGGGCATGGAGGGAATACGTGATCCATGCGATCGGGAAAACCGCGGCCATGTGGGGGACCTTTTCAAGAAACAGCCGGATGCCGCGCCGCCGCTTGAGAAACCAGTCAATCACAAACAAAACCAGTGGCAGGCTTAAGGCCATGGCCTTGGCCAGGATGCTCAAGAGCGCGCAGAGCACGCTCAAAATATAAGGACGCCTCCTTCCGCTTATCGCGTATTCCGTGTAAAGCCGGAGGGACAAAATATAAAAGAAGGCATACAGAACATCCTTGCGTTCCGTGGCCCAGGCCACAGACTCGACGTGCATGGGATGGACGGCGAAGATCAGCGACCCCGCGAAGGCCGCTGGAGGCGCGAGTCCGAGCCTGATCCCGAGCCCGTAAAGCAAGAGGACCACACCGATATGCAGCAGGATATTGTCCAGGTGATAGATGAACGGATCGTAGCCGAAGAAATGATATTCCAGTGCGAAGGACAGGGTCGTGAGGGGGATGTACGTGCGGTTGACGGTTTCGGTAAACATGCGCCGGATATTCTCCGGCTCAAGGGAGCGCACGGTCTTGTGGCGGGAAAGATGGACCTGGTCATCCCATGTGTTTATGTCGCCCCGTAGAGAGGGAGAGAAACAGACCGCGGTGACCAGGACCAGGAGGACGGGAAAGATCCAGCGCGCCGTACCGGAAGGCGCGCGCAACGCGGCGTCACCGGCACCCTTTTCCTGTACCGGCCGTTTCCCGGATCTTTCTCTTTTTTTCTTTTTGCGCTTGCTCATGCCCTGAGGTATGGATAATCAAAAAAGGGGGGACAGGCTGCTTCTGTCTTATCTTCAAAGCAGCCTGTCCCCCCTTTTCTTATCTCCTGCCACGAATCCCTTACCCCTTACCCCTGATTAAATCGGCCAGTCTTTTAAAATCCTCTCGCTCTCTTCCGAGTGACCGCTCTCATCGCGGATCATGTCCTCTATCTGGACGACCAGTCCCTTGTCGCCGAATTCATCCGCCTCTTTGGCCCTCTTCGTGTAATTCTTCACGGCCAGGCGCTCGGCCTCCAGGACGGCCCCCACCATTTCGCGGTCCGTGTTCGCGGCCTTGACCGGGGCGGGCGTCGTGGTGGGCTCTCCGCCAAGGGCCACGATCTTGTTCGCCAGGAACTGCGCGTGCCCCTGCTCGTCCGCCACCTCGGCGAGAAAAAACTGCGTCAGCTGAGGCCTGTAGGGCCCCGTCACCTTGGCCGCGTAGGTGATGTACTGGACGATGGCGCTGTACTCGTGAGCCAGGTCCTCGTTCAGGTTTTTGATCAATGTCGCTTTATCCATTGGTCCAACCTCCTTTTTATGGTCTTCCATGATGAACCGTTATGCCGACACAAGCTTGTCTTTCACTTAGTGGATATCATATTACTATGCCCTTGTGTCCGTGTCAAAGAAACTCGGACAAAAGGATAAAGAGCCTTACGCTGTACTCAGATGGCCCGGCTGTCGTAGGCCCAGTGCAGCAGGGCCTGGCGCTGTCTCGGCCGGCAGCCGCCGTCTCCCGGGGGGCAGTGCTTTCTGATCTGGGCCGCATGGCGCTTCATGGCCTTCCACCGTTTGATCTGACGCCGATCTTCCTCGGGCATGCGCCGGCCCATATAATAGCGACAGTACCACTGGAACCAGCCCCGGGGGTCCGCCGGATGGATCCAGCCCTTCCTCTCCCACACCCTGAGCGGCTGGCTGGCACTGACACCGAAATGATTGAGCCTTGGATCATGGCGTTCGGCGCATAATTTCGCCCCGCGGAACCAGCTTGAGGGAAATTCCGCACCGCAGTCGGTCATGTATTTGCCCCCGAACACCCCGAGCGCGAGCATCTCTCTCGGCGTGAGATCGGGCCGGAATTCCGCGGCGAAATGTCTCCCGGCCGGCTCCGTCCGACAATAACGGTAATTCTTCTGCATCTTATCGTTGACGACGACCGTCCTGGCCTTCACATTTCGGTCCTCATAACATGGCGTTGTTCGGACGGCTGAACACGATCTGGGCCGCCGCGATGTTCCTCATCCTGAACGCCGCCTCGCAATAACACAAATAATAATTCCATTTCCTGATAAAGGCCTCTGACAGCCCCAGAGAACGCGCCTCGTCCAGCCGGCCGTTGAAATTATCAAACCACTGGCGCAGAGTCCGGGCGTAGGACTGCGTCATGTCCTCGAAATCGTGCAGGCACAGATCCCCGGTCCTGTTAACGGCCCGCTGGAGCACGGCGAAAGAAGGCAGAAGGCTTCCCGGGAAGACGTGTTTCTGAATCCAGTCCACATTCCTGCGGAATGAATCGTAACGGTTGTCCGGCGAGAGGATAACCTGCAGACCAAGTATGCCGTCCTTCTTGAGCAGACGGTGGCACTGCCGGAAATAGGCTTCGTAATACGCGTGGCCGACCGCCTCCAGCATTTCGATGGATACGATCTTGTCGAACCGGCCGTCAATTTCCCGGTAATCTTTCATGGCGACCCGGGCTCTTTCCTCCAGCCCTTCCCGCTCTATCCGGTCGCGGACAAAATCGTACTGCTGCCGCGAGACCGTGATCGTGGTGACGCGGCACCCGTATCGTCTGGCGGCATAGAGTGCGAAACCGCCCCACCCGCTCCCGATCTCCAGGACGTGATCGTCCTTGTTCAGCCTTATCTTGCGGCACAACGTTTCATACTTCTGATACTGGGCCTCCTCCAGGGTGTCTTCCTCCGTCCTGAAAAAGGCGGAAGAATACGTCATGGACGGATCAAGGAACAGACGGAAAAATTCGTTGCCCAGATCATAATGGCTGTGGATATTCCGCCGGCTGCCGGACAGCGTGTTTGTTCTGAGCGGGATGAGGAGATTGTTGAGAAATTTCAAAAGATTGACCGGAGAACGCTTCTCTCTGTCCGACATCAGCGTCGGATGACTTTCCACGTTGAGGATCATCCATTCGATGACCTTCGTGACGCTGTCCGTGTCCCAGTCCCCGTCCACGTACGATTCCCCGAAGCCGACGTCGCCGAAAAGGACGCATTTCCGGAAAAAATCGCGACGATGAACCGTCATGCGCGCGTGCACGCCTTGGACTCCTCCGCCGTAGGCCACAACACGGCCGCCGGGCAGGCGCACCTCGAGCCGTCCCAGACGCATAGGGCGCATGAGGTGATCAACGATGTTCTCATAGAGACCGCCCTTGGCTTCATTTCGCCGCGTATCAGGCAGAGCGAGAGTGTTTACGCCGGACACGGTGGACCTCCTTCTGCAAATGGGGATTGCTTGTCTTCAGTTCATAAGGTATCTTCTTGATCCAGAGTAAGAGGGCATGCCAGTGTATCAGGACAATGACCTTAAGGGTGATCCAGGGGAATTTCAGGCTCAGGCGCAAAAGATTGCCCCCGGTCAACTCGCGTCTTTCGCCGGTCATCGACGCCACCAGGACCTTCTTCCCGTTTCGGGATGTGTCCACCCCGACGGTCATCTTCTCCTCCGGGACGGCGATCCGGAAATCCAGCTGGTCGTCCAGCTTTGTGAAAGGAGAAACATAATAGTATTTGTCATGCCTGTCGCGGAAACGGCCGTCCTTAAAGGCGCCGTCCCGGATCAGGAACAGCTTCATTTCTCCAAAGGTATTGCCCACTTCGGCCACGACGCAGACCGGCCTCTCCTCGGCATCGAAACAGAAAAAGAAGGATACGGGATTGAAAAGATAACCGAATGTCCGGAGATAGGTCAACAGCATAATCCGGCCGCCGTCAAGACCGATCCCGTGTTCGCCGAGAAAGGCGAGGATATTATGCTTGACGCTGCCCCGTCCCATGTCGACATGATCCCGGTCGTGGAAGGAATACAGGTCCCAGCGGTTTCGGCTGAATCCCGGTATTTTCCTCGCCAGTTCATCGATCTCGTCCAGGTCCAGATAAAAGGAAAAGAATCCGTACGCGAAACGGTGTTTCTTCGGCTCGAGACGTGAATGCATGATCCGGGTTTCGTAAAGGCACGAATTCATGGCGCAAACCCCCCGTAGCCATCCGGATAACGTCCCGTGAGCGCCCGGACGGCCTCGACAGCCGAGGTCAGGGCGTCTTCGTGGAAACCGTAACGGAAGTAACTCCCGCAAAAATAGACGGGCCCCGCGTCGTTCAGCCGGCCGAGTCCCTTCTGCGCCTCAAGCGCCCCGACAGTATAGACGGGATGGGTATACTCGGTCTTCCAGAGTATCTTTCCGGGATCGATCCAGCCGGGGTCGTTGATCGAGACAAAATAATTCTCCCGCTCCGACACCTTCTGAAGGCTGTTCATGTCGTAGATGGTCGTGGTTTGCATTTGTCCCGTCCTGTCGGGACCTATACGGTAATTCCACGACGACCAGGCGCGTTTAATGCGCGGCATGAGGGCCGTATCGGTATGCAAGACCGTGGGATTGGCCTGGTACGCAAATCGCCCCAGCAGGTCTTTCTGGGCGGAGGTCGGCTTCTCGAGCAGGGCCAGGGCCTCGTCCGCGTGCGAGGCGATGATGACCTTGTCGTAAGCCCCGCTTTCCCCTTTGCCGTCTTCCACAAAGACTCTCCCGTCGCGTAAGGCGACTTTTTTTGCCGGGGTGTTGAGCCTCACCTTCCCGGGGAAAAGGTCCATGATTTTATCGCGGTAATGCCGGCTCCCCCCATCGACGGTAAACCACTGGTGCTGGGTCTTCAAACCCAGAAAACCGTGATTTTTGAAAAACATGACCAGTGCCATGGCGGGAAACTCCAGCATCATCCCGGGAGGTGTGGACCAGACCGCCGAGCTCATCGGGACCAGGAACTTCGTCAGGAAGTCCTCACTGTAACCCTTCTCCCGGACATACCGTGCCAGCGTATAGTCGTGATACCGCTCCCCGGTTAGGACCTCGTCCGCTTCCATCCTGAAACGGTGCACTTCCCAGAGCATCCTGATGAAAGACGCCTTGAACATATTTTTACGCTGACAAAAAAGATTGTTCAGACCCGTCCCGCGGTATTCCAGACCCGTGGGGATATGCTGGACGCTGAAGGACATCGTGGTCGGCTTCGTCCTGACGTCCAGTTCCCCCAGAAGCCTCGTAAGGTTGGGGTAGGTCACCTCGTTATAGACCATGAAACCCGTGTCCATGCGGACCTCACGTCCGCCCTCATTCACCGATACCGTGTTGGTATGCCCGCCGGGATAATCGTTCTTCTCGTAAAACGTGACGTCATAGCGGTCCCTTAAAAAATAGGCGGCGCCCATCCCCGCGATCCCGGTGCCGATGACGGCTATTCTTTCCATTTATGCCCCCCTTTTTGTGAACAGGTAATGACAGACAACCCATTCGGTCCCTTTTTGGTAGCCCCAGAGCTCGGCGCAGGACATGAAAAACACGCGCCAGTATATCCACCACGTCTTGAACTGATCAGGGCCGTACGTCTCCCGCAAAATAGGCAGGATCCTGGCCTTGTTCCTGTCCGTGTTCTTCAGCCAGGCCTCCGCTGTCTTCTGATAATGATGCCCCGGGACACGCCACTGCCTCTCGATGGAGAAATACTCCTGAAAGAACGTGAACAGGTCTTCGCTGGGCATGAGACCGCCGGTGAAAAAATACCGGCCTATCCAGTCATGGGGGTCGCGTTCCTCATACAGGTAGGCGAATTTCCGGTGGGCAAAGATGTGGACAAACAGCTTGCCGCCGTCATCCAGGAAACCGGCGATCTTTTCGAAAAGCCGGCCGTAATTGCGCATATGCTCAAACATCTCGACCGAGACGACCCGGTCGAATTGTTCATCGATCGTGAAATCATTCATGTCCGCCGTGATGATGCGGACATTGTCCAGCCCCCTGGAACGGGCCTCCCTCAGGATGTATTCTTTCTGCGTTGAAGAGTTGGAGACACCGGTGATACGGCTGGCGGGAAACTTTTCCGCCAAATAAAGGGTCAAGGAACCCCATCCGCATCCCAGTTCAAGTATCCTCTGTCCGTCCGCCACCTCCGCCCTGCGGACGGTGAGTTCCAGCATATCGCGTTCCGCGGTGTCCAGATCAGCGGTCCCTTCATTCCAGATACCGCAGCTGTATTTCATGTGTCTTCCCATAACCAGACGGAAAAACTCCGTGGGAAGCTCATAATGCTGGGCATTGGCGTCCTGAGTGTTCACGGCGATAGGGGATGAACGCAAAAAACCGACCAGGTCGCTCTTACGCCTCGCCCCCGCCGTCTTCTCGAGCCGTCTTTCCTCTTTGAGTTTGTCCTTCAAGAGTCCGCGGATGCCGATCCGGACCAGTCCGTCGGGCACGCATCCCTTCTCCAGTAAAAACTGACCGGCACTCATAAATCTTCTCATGGAAGCTCACCTTTCCTTATTATGAATATCGTTTAACGCCCTGCGGATCGCCTCCCGGCAGTCCAGGAGGTCCTGGCGGATAACCTCTGTGATGCGCCGGTCCTGACAGATAACGGGATTCCTTAGCCCCTCGGCCAGCGGCCTTGCGATATAAGAGGGCATCGGCGTGACCAGATGGATCCATAAGGCGCTCAGCCAGGGCGTCAGGACCGGGACGGGGATTACGAACCTTTTCCGAAGACCGGCCTCCTCGGCATAAACACGCATGAGATCGCGGTAAGAGACGATATCATCTCCTCCGATATCATAAGTCTGTCCCCAGGTCTGCTCCCGGTCGATGCACCCGCATAGATAATGGATAACGTTATCGACGGCAATGGGCTGGGAAGGCGTACTGACCCAGCGGGGGGTGATCATGACCGGAAGACGGTTGACCAGATGCCTCATGATCTCGAAAGAGGCGCTGCCCGCGCCAATGATCATCGCCGCCCGCAGAACGGTCACCGGGACTGTGCCCGAGCGCAGGATCTCTTCGACTTCATGCCGGGACCGGAGGTGTTTGCTGAGACCTTCTCCTTCTTCCCCCAGTCCGCTCAGATAAATGATCTTTTTGACTCCGCACTCCCCGCTCAAACGGGCCATGTTCCCGGCCGCTTTCCTGTCCGCCCCGGCGAAGTCCGGGTTCTGGGGATTCATGGAGTGAACAAGATAAAAAGCGGTATCCACTCCCTGCAACGCCTTCCCGAGGGAGACGGCGTCAAGTACATCGGCCTCAACCAACTCCAGGTTGTTTCGTCCGCTCCCCAAACGTTTTTCGAGTTTATGCCGGGAGCGTCCGGCGGCCCTGACCGAAAAGCCTTTTTCCATCAATCGGGCCACGAGTCTTGAGCCCACAAAACCGGTGGCTCCCATGACAAGGATCTTTCTCATGGCTGTTTCTCCCTTTCAGTAACAAAAGCCTTGATATAGGCCGAGCCGTATCCGGCCTCCATCCCCTGATACTGCAGCCAGCGTTCGGAATGGCCCCGGTCCATCCAGACATACGTCGCCGGCACCCATTTCGCGGCCATCTCCGTCAAAGGCCCCAGGTCGGCCATAAGCTGGATCTTGTCCGCCTCCTTTTTGCCCTGGGGCAGGTTCAGGGTGTCTTTGCCCCTGTTTTTGACCATGACATGGTAAAGCCTGGGTTCATTGGTCAACAGATAAAACCGGCCGGGACCGCCTTCCGGCGACGCGGGGACAACCGCGTCCAGGACGTGGACAAGCGTCACGTCGTCGCAGATAGCCCCCCGGATGGGAAATTCCTTTGTAAGCGTCGGGCCCTTCCCCTTGTCCTCTATCTCCAGGGATACTGTCTTGTTCTCATAGTCGTAACGTTTACTCGCCCGGAAAACGATCTCCCCGCCGGAATAAACCGTCTTGACGCTGTTTTGAACACGCACGCGGCCGTCCTCTTTGGTTAACAATGCTTCGCTCATCCACCGGGCCTCTTCCAGCGTCTTGTGCCGGCCCCGGCCCCGGACGCGGAGGATGTAAGAATCCGGCGCATCCGGAACGCCCTTGATTCGGACCTGGGAAACCGAACGGGCCTCGCCGGTCTCCTCGTCTACCGTCACCACCCTCTCCCGGGTTTCGCCGCTGAAGGACTCCGCGGCCGGGCCGGACAAGGGAAGAGCCGCGATCAGAAAGACAAAGACCGTAATAACGCATCTACTGTTCATTCAGGCTCCAATCATAAGTCTTGTATCGTATCGTCCACTCCTCCGGGGCCGCCCTGACGGACCGCGCCGCCTCCGGTGGCATGTAGTCCGCCAGAAAGAGAAGCCGGTCCGTCCTGTCTTCCCCGAAGTCTTTCTTAAACCAGGAAAATATCGGCGAGAGATACGCGATCTTCTTGTCCAGATCGTAATCGTTCAGATCGCTTCGTTCAGCCAGGAATAGCCTGCCCTGGTCATCCAGCTGCCGGTCAAGCGCCCCGGCCTCATAAGCCTCGGAACGCAGAGGCGGACAACTGCGCGCAGCGCACACAATGGCGAAGTGGATCCTTGGATCGTCAAACCGCGGCCGCAATATCTTGTGCTCTATCTGCCCCAGGCTGTAGTCCCGCCCGTTGATCTCGATAAAACCCCTGTCCCACGCGGTCTTCTTCAAGATGGAGCCGAGAATCAGTCCCCCCGTATGCAGTTCGTTGATACTCTTCAGAGGATAATTCCCGCAGATCAGTTCCAGGGTGAAGGCGTTGTAGGCGTTGATCCAGAAGGCCATGGCTTCATCTCGCGAAAGAGCGCTTGGATCGGTGCCTTCCAGTTGCCCCAGGTAGGCCTCCAGGCGCTTGTCGCCGCATAAGCCCGGGTAATCGACCAGACCCTTTTCCACGTGATCACCGAGCACCCCGCTGAAGAGCTCATGGTTCATTTCCTGGGCGTAACTCATGGCGTTCAACCCTCCGAAAATAAAAAGACCTGTTCCTATGATTGCCGCTCTAAAGAATGCCTTCATCCCTCGTCCCTCCTTTTTCGTATTGCGAAGCGAGGCGCGCCGGCGAATGCCCGAGCCGGTACTTCATCAGAATACCTGCATTAAGCCATTGCTGTCTGATAACGCCGTTTTGAAGGAAGCGTTCCGCCGATGTCGTCACGACCGCCGGAAGGGTATGGATCTTGGTTATCCTCCTGGCCTTTTGAAGAAATCTCACGTCTTCCAAAAGAGGCCATTCCGGAAATCCGTCCAACCTCCAAAATAATTCTTTTCTCACCACAATGCCCTGGTCCCCAAAACTCGTCAGGAAAGAATCAAACCTTGCCAGGGCCGCGTAAAGCCCCAACAGACGCGAATCCCGGTCGAATTTCAAGGTAAACTTTCCGGACTGAACGTCTCCGCGGGCAAACCATGTCTCCAGAACCCGGCCGGCCTCCGGATCCAGCCGGGAATCGCAGTGCAAAAAGAGGAATATCTTTCCGGCCGCGCGGGCCGCGCCCCGGTTCAGCTGTACTCCTCTTCCTTTGGGGGAATCGATCACCCTCGCTTTCTCCCTAACGCCTATGTCCCGCGTCTTATCCAGACTGCCGCCGTCGGACACAATGATCTCGCTCTCCGGCAGGGCCGCACACACGGACCGGATACATCCTTCAAGGTGACGCTGGGCGTTGTACGTCGGGATGATGACGGAATATTTCATGCCTTATCTCCCGCTGTCCGGGTTCCGGGGCCATTGTTCGAACACGTAATCCGGTTCAAGCAGGGGGGCATAATCCGCGGGCTTTTCAACCGGGAAGGTCACGATATCCCACACCCCCGAGCCCGCCCTTTTGACTGTCTGAATGATGCCCCACACCGTTCCCGAGGCGATCCAGACCAGGATATGGTCGGTCTCCCGCGCCCCCTCGACCCAGTAGGCCCTGGCCTGCTTGGGGATCTCGATCGGGGCCGTCACGACGTTGACCACGCCTCTGGCAAGCTTCTTGACGGGGCCGTCTTCGGCCTGCGCGCCGGGAACAATCAGCAGGGACAAAATCATCACCGCCACTGACATCGTAAACATCTTGTTCATCATGATCTCCTGTCTTTCTAGATTGCGGACCGGATCCCCCATTCCACCGTAATATGGTTGCCCACAAGGACCCCGCCGACGTCGAGCAGCCTGTTCCATATGATATCGAAGTCTTTCCGGTTGATGACCCACCGGCCGTTCACGGCAATCCCGTTTTCCCCGGTCTGCTCGTCCGTGATGAACTCCGCCGAGAAAGGAAAGGTCATCTCCTTCGTCTTTCCGTGCATATCCAGAATGCCTGTCACCTGATACCCTTCTTCGTCCCGGAAGATCTTTTGACTCTTGAAGACGATGAGGGGGTGTTTTTCCGTGTGCAGAAGCTGTTCGGAACGCACGATCTTGTCGCACCACAAACACTCTGAACCTATGCTCTCCGCCTCGATCTCCAGATAGACATCCAGGATCTCCCGTGAGTCTTCATCCACCGCGATCTCCCCCTTGAACCTGTCGAATTCGAATTCGTAATGACCGATCACGGTGTACCGGATCGAACCCTCGATCGTTGTCTCCCCGGGGCCGAATTCGACCACCCCGGATGCGAAACCCGGTCCGGCCGCAACCAGGACAAACAAGACGCCGGCTAATGCGGACCGGACAAATCGTCTGGACTTTGTCAACCGCTTAATTCTCATCGGACTCCCTCGCTTTTTTTCGGGGCGGCATCGGGAAGAAAAAGCTGGTGGCCCCCTGATATTCCCTGAAGGCCTCACCCTTTTTTTTCAGGGCCCGCTCTTCCATGATCGGGATCCCCGTGACCTTGAGGAGCAGAACAAGCATCAGCGCTGGTGCGACGGCTCCGTACAGACCGTAAGGGCTACCCAGGGCAAAGACAAAGTAGGCCACCCACATGACCCATTCAAAAAAGAAGTTGGGATGGCGCGAATACCGCCACAAGCCGTTTTGGCATACTCTCCCCTTGTTGGCCGGATTTGCCGTGAAACGCCGTAACTGTTCATCGGCCAGCGTCTCTCCGGCGAGTCCGCCGGCCCACAAAAACAACGCGGCGATCTCAACGCCCTTGATGGCCGGGTCCGGGTTCATAAAGACGATAAAAAAAGGTACCGACAAAATAAGGTCAAAGACCGGCTGGATCTGGTAGATGAAAAAGAAATTCCGGCCGGCGTGCCCGCCCCATTCATCCCTGAGCTGGGCGTAGCGGCTGTCCTCCTTCCCGGCGTGGCGCATGCGGCGGACCAGATGGAAGGACAAACGCAGCGACCAGATGACAAGCGGGACAAAGATCAGCAGTTTCCTGAGCGCGAACCCTTCGAGGTTGATAAAATACCAGCCCGCCAGGACCGGCATCCCCAGGCACCAGCCGACATCGGTCGTTGAGGCGTCTTTGGTGAAATTCTGAATAATCCACAGCACCGTCTGGACGGCCGCCAGGATCAGATAACCCGTCAGGATAATGTTCAGATATTCACCCATGCCGCCCTGCCTTGTGGTAATCGGCCATCTTTCGTTTGGCGAAACGCACCAGGCCGCCCAAAACCGGCAGGCCCTCGTAAACGAAGGCGCCCATGTCGAAATAATCGCGGTGATAAACGGCCTTTCCGTCCCGGCCCCCGAACTTGATGACGGAAACACCGTCGACGATAACCGGCCTGTTGCCGTTGAAGTTTTTTGCCCTCAGGGTCATGGTCCAGGCGAGCGCGCAGCGGTCTTTCTCCGAGACCACATCGGGGAATGTCCAGGAAATCGACTCGACGTTGGCGTACAGGTTGACATAGTAATCTTTGACCTGCCGGCGGTTGGTCAAATTGACGATGGGATCGCTGAACCGGACGTTCTCGTCATAAAACTCCTCGACAAGGTGCATCGAATCTTTACGGAGGTTCTCAAAAAACTCTATCGCGTTAAGGGGTTTGTGCGGCATGTCTCCTTCTCCTTTTTTATCGTGATGAAACCAGCGGTCTTACGATGGCTCTTTCCTGTCCCGCCCGAGGATCTGCCTCTTTAATCTTTCATCAAAAGGCCTCTCTCCGATCCACACGGAGAACAGGGCCCTGGCGAACAGGTCCCCCTCGATGACCCCCGTCAGCCGGCCGTTGTAGGCGAACTTGGTGCCCTCGCCCGGTATAAAGGTCAACGCGAACCTGTCTCCGGGTTTCAGATCGACGAAGTACTGCCGCATCATCTCGATCTCATCCCGGATCTGGGCAAGCTCGTCTTCGAGGACATTGACCTTCATGCGTTCCACCGTGTAATCGCTGAGCTTCTTTGCCGGTATCCGGACAAAGTATTCCACTTCTATGCGTTTGGCGACCTCATCGAGCGGATTGCGGCCGTCTTCCGGATTCATGTAAAAGGCCGCGGCAAAGGCCTTGAAGAAGACCATGGTCTTGACGCCGGTGCCCTGAAGCGCCATTTCAAAGCTCCCCTCCCGGTGGCTTGGCTCGAAGGGGGCCGCGGAGGTCTCTTGCGCGGCTGCCGTCCGGGCCGTGGCGGCCCAGAGGCTCAGGCAGATCAATGCAGTTCCCATTCTTTTCCCTGTTGTGTTTACGGCCTTAAGCATTTCTTTCTCCTTTCTTTCCTGTGACGCACTCTAAGATTACCAGAAAGGAGAAGACGGTCAACGCCTCTTAATAGCTTAGACATCATGTATGCATATATAGATGGCACAAAACTTGTGCCAATGAATCTTAAAGACTTCTCAAATAAGTAGTTAGGTTGACCTCTTTATTGAGAAGCCCAAATTTTCTGCGGATTTTATTGCGGTGAGTCTCTACGGTCTTGAATGAGATATTAAGTAGGCCGCTGATTTCTTTACTGCTTACGCCGTTTTTAATGAGGTTGGCGATTTCCACTTCACGGGGAGAAAGCGCGCTCTTGTCGGCCGACACACTGCTCCCGAAAGACGAAGCCAGGTCTTTCAAGCTGTTTTCAAGAATGCCGATATATTTTTTGTCCAGGCGGGTCCCCTTCCGGTACAGCCTGCTGAGGGCCGGCAGGAGGACTTTTTCGACGTTCAAACGTACGTCTTCTTTGATGGTCCTTTTTTCGATTTCGATTTGTTCGATAATCTCCTTTAAGGCGCTATTTTTTTGAGCGATAATCTCTTCGGCCTTTTTGCGGTCGGTCACGTCATGCTGGATGGACAAGTAATGGGTCACGTTGCCCTGTCCGTCGCGGATGGGCTCGATGTGCCACTCGTTCCAGAACTCCGTCCCGTCTTTCCTGTAATTGACGGCCTGGCCGAAAAAGACTCCCCCGGCCTCGAGAGTGCTCCGGAGTCTCTGTAAAACCGAACGGTCCGTCTTGGGCCCCTGGAGGATCCGGGGCGTCTTGCCCAGGACATCTTCGGGTTCATAGCCCGTCATCTTCGTGAACTTGGGATTGACGTAAATGATATGCGGTCCGGGGAGGTCGAGGTCTTTAGTGGTAATGACCACCGAATCCTGGGAAAAATGCACGGCCGCCGAAAGGATTCTTTCGTCGACCTGCAGTCTTTGGTTGTATTTATCCATAGGGATAAAATCTTCCGTCTGAAAGGTCACAAAAGCATCTCCATTGTAAGCGGCTTCCTGCCGGTTGACAAGGATTTTGTATTGGCACGTCCCGACCGCGACGCGCGGACGAACCGCCGCCTTTCAACCAAGTTTAAACCGCACCGTCCGGCCGTCAACCCGCTTAAACCCGGTATGGATCCTGTATGACGCAGTCCATGCCCGAAGGGAAAACCCCGCCCGCCGGGCCGCCGGCTCGCCGGACAAGAAAGTCTGGCCTTTAGGGGCTTTGATGTCCTATAATGTCTTTCGTTATGAATGACCGCATCGACAAAACACGAAAAGCCGCGGTCCTCCTATGGCTTGTGGCCATCCTCCTGGGGGGATGCTCCGCGTTCCTTCCGAAAGAGACGGGATTGAAAGACGGCAAACTGCGCCCGTGCCCTCCGGCGCCTAAATGCGTTTCGTCCTATTATAAGGAAGGCATACACCACATCGAGCCCTTGAACTATACGGGCTCAAAAGAGGAGGCTTACGGACGGGTCATTGACGTCCTGCGGGACATGGGCAACGCCAAGATCATCGTGCGGGAGCCGGACTATATCCACGCGGAGTTCGAGGTTTCCGATTCGCTGGGGTGGTCCGACGACGTGGAATTCCTGTTTGACGAGGAGACCAAGACCATCCATTATTCCTCCTCCGCCTCGGCCGGGATAGGGTTTTGGGACTGGAACAAAAACCGCCGCCGGGCGCGGGAGATCCGGCGGCGGTTTAATAAATAGGGCTGGCCCTGTTTCTATCTATCCGCGTCACGGACCAGCCGGTCGGTGAGCCTCAGCCATTCGACGAGGAGCTTTTTGTGGAGGGATTCGTGGGTGATCTTGTTGAACCGGTTGGTATCCAGCGCGTTGACGGCCTGGATGTAGTCGTTCAACGTGATCTTGCCGAAGGAATAATTTTCCGCCTCGTCTTCGAGCACCGATTCCGCCAGCGCGATGCGTTCATCGGCGATCCGGATAAGCTTTTCCTCGCGCTCCATCTGGAGGTAGAGGTTGCGCAGCTGCGTGTAAAGACGGTGGTACGTATTGACCGTGGAAAGCCGCGTGCGGCGCTCTAGTATCTTTGAAGTCTCGAACCGGGCGCGGTCGACCCGGTCGGGAAGCGGCCAGTCCACCTCCACCCCGGCGTAAACAAAGTCTTCTTCACCGGTGACGCCGTATTCCTCCCCGCTGAGTTCGTAACCGGCCAGCAGATTGATGGAGGGCAGGAGCGCGTCGGCGTCCCGTTCGACCTGGAGAGAAGACCGCTCCTCCAGCCGGCCCAGGATGTCGAACGTGCGGCTCTCTTCGCGGAAGGCCTCGAACGCCGGTCCGAAGCCCTCTTCCCGTGAACCCATCGCCCGGGGGACGGCGGGCGCCAGAGGAGGATCTCCCTCGTAGCGGATGATGCGTTCGATGACATTGAGGCTGTTCTGATATTGTTCCTCAAGTTCGATGAGCCGCTCTTGCTTGGCAAGGACCTGCAGTCTGACTTTGTTGACGTCGACGGGCAGGGCGATCTTCTGCCTCTGTCGCTCGAACATGTTGTCCAAAAGCTGAACATTCGACCGGTAGGCGGACCTGCCGACCTTGAGGCTCTCGTAGTCTTCATACCAGTTATAGTAGGCCGTCAGGATCACGGCCATGTAATCCTCATAGGCCTCGATGACCTGGTGGCGCGCGACCTCCACCTCCAGCCCGATGATCTTGTCGAGCAGGCGCGTGGAGCGGCCGAAGGCGTTCCGGGCGACCGGCTGGCTGATGGAAAAGCCGGCGCTCGATGAAATCGACGCCGATGAGACACCGGCCCCGGCCTCATAGTCCACGCCGATCTCCGTGCCCGTAAAGGGAAAGAGTTTGCTTAACGAGACTGTCGTGTCGGGCGAATCACGGTCCTGGCTGAGAAAAAATTCATGCTGGTGTTTGACCGAAAGCACGATATCCCCGGCCGGGAGGAGCAGGGCCTTTTGGTACTGCAGGGTCAGCTCGTCGATCAGGATCTCCTCAAACTCCGTGTCCCTGCCCGTGGCCAGCACAATAAATTCGTCAAGCCCCAGGACGTTGTCCTGATCTTCTGCGGGTTCAGGTTTAACCGCAGGCGTGCCTTCCTGTCCCGGAAGCGGGCCGTCGGCGGCCTGACCGCCGCCTCCCGCCAGCAGTCCCAGTGTCAGCAAAAGAACAAGCGGTCGGATTCTCAATCGGAGCCTTTTCATGTCAATGCCTTCTCCATTTTAAAACGCATGTCCAGGATCGCGCTGTACATGCACGGGACCAGGACCAGGGTGATGAGCGTTCCGAATATGAGTCCCCATCCCAGGGCCAGCATCATCTCCGCCAGCATGGCGTCATAGCCCGCCAGGCCGTACGCCGTCGGAAAAACGCCGGCGACAGTGGTCACTGTGGTCAGGACCACGGCGCGAAGACGCGTCTTGGCGACGTCCGGGATCTGCCCGCGGGCCTCCTCCCTGTTTTTGGCATACACCTCTTCGTCGAGTTTGGCGAGCATGATGATCGAATCGTTGATGACCACCCCCGCCAGACCAAGGGCGCCGACCGCGGCGAAGAACCCGTAAAGGATCTTTCCGTGAAGTAAAAAGGCCAGTATCACGCCTACCACGCCGAAGGGGATCGCCAGCATGATGATCAGCGGCCGGGTCAGGGAATTGTACAGGACCGCCAGGATCGCGAAGATCAAAAGGAGGACAAGGATAACCGCGTTGCTGAAATCTCCCTGGGACTCCCGCGTATCGTAAATCTCGCCGGCGAAGGACAGCGTCGAGGTCGGCTGTTCGTTGGCCATTTCGACAAAGGCTGTTTGCTCCAGGTCTTCGGCCACTTCAAGCGGCGTCATCCCCGCCTTCGGTCTGATGTCGGCGTAAACGGTGGTCGTCCGTTTGCCGTCCCGCCGTGAAATCGAGTTGGGCGTCGTGGTTTCCTGAACATTGACGAGATCCCCCAGCGGCACAAGGTATCCGCGGTTATTCTCGACCGGGATCTGAAGGATGGTCCCGATGTCCGTCTTGGATTCATCTTTCGCCGAAAGCCGCACGTCCACCTCCTCATCGCCCCTGGGGAATTCGTAAAGGATCGAGCCTTCCAGCGCGCTGCGGAAGGTCGATGTCAGGGTCGACGGGCTGATGGAAAGCCGCTTGATCTTCTCGCGCCTGAAATCGATCTTGTATTCCGGGATCCGGATCGGGGCCTCGATCTCCACGTTCTCCAGGGCGGGATGCCTCTTCATCGCCTCGGAAAGACTATCGGCGGCCCTCGCGCGCAGGGCGTCATTGTTCTCCTGGATCAGGACCTCGATCGGACTGCCGCTGGAATGGCCCCACCGGCTTTTCTGCACGACAAGCTCCGTCATGCCTTCGATCGCCTGCGCCTGCGGCTCCCACCGCCTGACCAGCTGGTCCGCGCTCTTTTGCCGTTTTTCCCTGGGCACGATCTCGACGAGCATGCGGAACTTGTTCTCCTCGACGGCCCCGCCCCGGCGGCTGCGCGCGATTTGTGTGCGGTAGCCCACGACCTCTTTGCCCAAATACGGCCTGAGCATCTCTTCAATCTGTTGAGTCATAGCCGCGGTTTCAAACCGGTCGGCCTGAGGTCCGGCCTTGCCGGAGATCACGATGTCCCTTGTCTCCTCATGGGGGAACATGACGAACTTCATCCTCGCAGTCATGATCCAGAAAGACAGGGCCAGCAGAAAAATAAAACCCAAAAACACAAAATGTTTCAAAGGCAGAACTTTTTGTAAAATCCGTCCGTACCTGTCCTCGACGGCATCAAACCAGTGTTTGACCGCGGGGTTGGCCATGCCGGCCGGGGTATTCCGTTTTTTGAAACTAAAGCCCTCAAAATGAAGGTGCCCGGGAAGGATGATCAGAGATTCGAAAAGGCTCGCGCCGAGCATCATGAAGATGATGGGCGGGATAAAGCTGTTGATCTGCCCGAAACGTCCGGAAAAATAAAACAGCGGGATAAACGCGACGCAGGTCGTGACGATGCTGGCCACAACCGGCAGGAAGACCTTGGCCGTGCCCTCGATCGCGGCCTCGCGCGACGGCATGCCCCCGGCGCGCAGACGCGCGATGTTTTCGGCGACCACAATGGCGTCGTCCACGACCATCCCCATAACGATGATCACCGCCGCCAGCGTCGTGTTGTTGATGGTGTATCCAAGGATCACGGCCATGATCAGCGTAAAACAGACAGTGAACGGGATCCCCATCGCCACCCAAAAACCCGAACGTCTGTTCAGAAACAGGAACAGCAGGGCCAGGATCAGAAAAAAACCGATAAGACCGTTCTGAGAAATAATGTTAAGGCGGTTACGCACGTCGATGGATTCATCGTCCAGAAGCGCGAGATCGACGGGAGCGTCCTTCAGATGGGTCTCCCGGAAACGCCGCGTGACTTTCTTGACCGCCTCGAGCGACTCAAGGATCCCGTAGGAGGTGTTCTTGACCACGTTAAAGATCACCGCCTCGTGGCCGTTGACCTTGATGATCTCTTTCTCCTTGTTGAAACCGTAACGCACCTCGGCGATCTCCTTCAAGGGGACCGCCTTGCCCTCGAAACCGGCCTGGATGAAGAGCCCTTCAAGCTTCTCCGGCGTATCCAGCTGTGCGCTGATGGTGACCTTCGGTTCGTCTTTGACCTCGATGTGCCCGGCGGGCTGGCGGGCATGGTTGGCGGTGACCTCGTTTCTGACCTGGCTTAGGGGGATGTCGTAGCGGATCAGCTTCTGGGGATCCACCTTGATCTGGATCTCTTCCTGAAAATAACCGGAGCGGTTGACGCTGTTGACCTGCGGCAGGTTCAGGAGATGGTTTTCCAGGGCGGCCGCGTAAGTCTGAAGGACCTGGCGTTGCTCGGTGGACATCAGGTGGGCGTCTTTGTACAGCAGGACCACATCAAGGATGGCCTTTTTGGAGGTCTCGAAGACCCGCACCGAGGGGTCATCACGGACGTCTTCGGGCAGGGCCACGTCCAGAACGGCGTTGCGGATCTCGGTGATGGCCTCGTCTCTCCTGGGGTACCCCTGTTCCAGCTCGACGGTAACGGAGGTCGCCCCCTGGCTCGCGCTGCTGGTCACCCGGTAAACCCCGTCGAGGCCCTCGACGGACTCTTCGATCTCCTTCGTCACAAAGTGCTCGACCTCTTCGGCCGTGGCCCCGGGATAGGCGGCGGAGATGCGCACCCGGTCGAAGGTGACGTCGGGCATCTCTTCTTTTTTAATGTGCCGCCAGCTGACGATCCCCCCGACGATGACGGCGATGAAGATGAGGTTGGTCAACAGGTGCCTGTCGACAAAATAGGCGATGATCTTCGTGAGCATAATTCTTTATAATATCAGGGGCAGACGTCTTTTACATGTATTTTGCGTGAAATTATCAGCATAAAAACGTCTGCCCCTTAATACTGTCATTTTCCTGATGAACGCCGGCCCGGGGCTTTATTCCCGAACTTCTTTTGCTTGTAGAGGCTCCTGAGCTTCGCCCTCTGCTCTTCGCTGAACATGGCCTTCACGGCAATGTAGGCCTCCAGGGCGCGCTTGGCCTTCTTTTTCTTGATCTCATACTTTTCGTCGATCAATTTGCTGATGGCCTGCGCGTCAGGGGTCTTGGCCCTCATGGCCTTGTCGATGTCCAGCGCCACAATGTCCAGATCGGTCTCGAGTTTGATGAGGTCCTTCTTAAGCGCGGTCTTCAGGTCATACGCCTTCTGGACGTCCTCATCGGAAAATTTCAGTTCGTCCTGTCTATGCTTGATCATCATGACTTTCTTGTAGACCTTGTGCTCGAGTGATAGGCCGTGTGCTTTGCCTTGTCTTCCCCAATCCCTGGCCGAGGCCGTGTTCACCGTCAGCGCGCATATCGCGGCCGACAAAAAAAGAATAAGCGAGAATCTCCTCATTGTACGCCTCCTTTTCGGTCGTATCGTTTCTGTTGTCTCCCCTCTTTGGCCCTGTCCTTCATGTCCAGAAAACGGGAAAACTGTTCGGCCGTCAGGATGCCGCGGACCTCCAGGATCCCTTCCAGGCGGCGGTCATCCTTCTGCGCCTTGAGCTCCTTGAACTCACCGTGCAGCTGCCTGACGCGCTGCAGGTCCAGTTCGGGTTTACGCAATTCACGTCGCACGGCTTCTCTTTTGTCCTTTATCCCGGCGTAGATCTTCTTCATCTCGGCTAGATAGGTCCTGCGGTTCTCCTTAAGCGCGGACTCCTGTTCCGGGCTAAGACCGATTTCGGCGTAGAGGGCGCTCCTCTTCTTTTCCCACCGGGCCTTCCGGTCCCGGGTCATCCATTCACCGGCGCCGGCCGGGGCCGTCAATAGGGTCAGTCCCGCGAATCCAGACAGAACACACAGAATCACGATTTTTCTTTTCATGAGGGCCTCCTTTTGTTTCGTCACTTGATTCAGGCCGTTTCTCCCAGGGCCGCGTCCGCCCCTAAAGGAAATATTCTTCAATGACCGTCCCGTAACCCTCGGTGGATTCTTCCGGCGCGGCCTCATCCAGCATATAGGCGATGTATGAAATCTCCTTGTCCATCTCTTCTACGTCTGCCGTCTGCCGCGGTGCCGGCCGGTGAAAAACGGTCAAGGCAACCAAAAACGCCAGGGCGGATGCCAGTGCCCAACGGTACACGGACGGCAGACGAAGACCGGCCAGCCGGTCCCATACCGGTATACCTTGGCGCCGGAAGGCGGCACGCGGCTCCGCGATGATCTGTCTTTCGATGTTCCGCCAGATGGCCTCCGGCGGTACGGGGTTATACGCTTCCGGAAACGGATCTCGGAGCGTCCGCCGGGCTTCCGCGGCCAGGACACGGCATTTTTCGCACGCGGACAGATGCGACTCAAGGGCATCATCGTCTTTTTTGGAGAGCGCGCCGTCGATATAATCTGTCAATATTATATTCCGTGCCTTTCTACAGTTCACCTTCCGTCTCCTCATGTCTTAAGGCCAGCAGGGTCAGGCGCGCCCGCCGGATCCGGGAGCGCACCGTGTTGATGCCGATATTGAGCGTCTGGGCGATTTCCCGGTAACTCATCCCTTCAATACTGCGCAGGACAAGGCAGGCCTTTTGTCCGGGGTTAAGCCTGTCCATGAGCGCGGCGGCAAGGCGCATGCGAGCCTCATTGTCCGCCTGGTTTTGCGCCTCGGGCGCGCCCGCGCCCGCCGCGGGGTAATCTTCCAGGTTGACCTGGCGGCCGGCGGTCCTCGCCCGCTTTTTCCGGCAATTAAGCGCGGCATTGATTGCGACGCGGTAGATCCATGTCCTAAGCGCCGCCTTGAACCGGAAATCCTTCAATTTGCGAAAAAGCGTCACGAACACGTCTTGTGTCACGTCCTGCGCGTCGGAGGTGTTCGCCAGGATCCTCAGGCTGATCGCGTAAACGTCCCTGCCGTAACGGCGGTAAACCTCCTCGAAGGCGCGAACATCGCCGGCCTGCGCCCGGCGGATGATGTCTTCGGGGATGTCCCTGTTCACGCGGCGCATATCGTCTTTGATGGCGTCTTCATTTATATTAGACATTTGCGGGGGGCAGAAAGTTGCATAATTAATAAGGTTTCTCCGAATTATTCTATAATTATACGTGAGTTGTTTTCGAAATAATATTGTTTATGACTTATTTTTTTGTTATAATGCGGCGCTGCTGGAAAAAATCGGGCGTTGCCGGCACCTGCCATCCTCATTCTGATCGGGACAGCGCACCGGGTCCCGATTCCGCTGCAACTTATTGCGCCGCTTTAATTTTATGTTTCTTGAACTCATTTAAACGGAGGTCTCAATGGCTCAGTCTCAAACCCCGTCAACCCGCCACGTTACCGCACCGGAGGACCGCATCCCCCTCTTTCAGAAGTTCATATACGGGATGGGTTCCCTGGCCAACGACAGCCAGGCCGCTTTTATCGGACAGATGATCATCGTCCTGAACCTCGGCCTGGGGGTGAATCCATTTCTCGTCGGGGTTATCGGATGCATCCCGCGCATCTTCGACGCTGTCCTGGATCCCATAATCGGTTACAGTTCGGATAACGCGCGCACGAGATACGGTCGCCGCAGGCCGTTCATATTCTTCGGCGCGATCGCGGCGGGCATCTGCTACGCGTTGATGTTTCAGCTGTACCGGGGGCACAGCGAGGTGTATTATTTCTGGTATTTCCTGATCTTCCAGATCCTCTTTTTCGCCGCGTTCACGTGTTATTCCATCCCCTGGATCGCGCTGGGGTATGAGCTCACCCCCGACTACCATGAACGGACCCGCCTGCAGAGCGTCAGCAAGATATTCGCCCAGATCCCCTGGCTGGTCGCGCCCTGGTGCTGGGCGATCATGCACAACAAAAACTGGTTCCCCGACCCCGAGACCGGGGGGCCGGATATCGTGCTGGGAGGGCGCGTGCTGGCCGTCATTATCGGGGCCGTTGTCCTCCTGGGGGGAATCCTCCCCGGCATCTATAACAAGGAGCACTTCGACAAATTTCCCAAACCCGTGAAAGGGAAAAGCTTCCTGGACGTCATCGCCAATATGTTCAGGGGCATCGGCATAACCTTCAAGAACAAGGAATTCGTCAAGCTCTGCGCGATCACGTTCCTCATCTTTAACGGCTTCATGCTCAGCTCCACCTTTATCGCGTATGTCATATTCTTCTACGTCTTCCAGCATGCCCCCACCCTCGATTCGGCGTATTCCCAGGGCGGCCAGCTCCTGGGATGGTACGGGACCTTCAGCGCGGTCTGCACCGTGGGTGTCATAGCCCTGATCCCGTGGATATCCGGAAAGCTCGGCAAGAGGAACACCTTTTTTATCACGATACCCATTTCGGTCGTCGGCTACGCCATGAAATGGATCGGCTACAACCAGGAAACGCCCTACCTGCTGCTGATGTGCGCGCCTTTCATTGTCTTCGGACTCGGATCTCTTTTTACGCTCTGTCTGTCCATGGTCGCCGACGTCTGCGACCTCGACGAGCTTCAAACCGGAGAGCGACGCGAAGGGGTGTTCAGCGCGGTCTACTGGTGGATGGTCAAGCTGGGGCTGGCGCTCGCCTCCTTCATCGGGGGCGCGCTCCTGACCGGGACCGGGTTCAGGCAGGAAATCGGACTGGGACAGGCCAACGAAACGCTCCTGTGGATGAGGATCTTCGATGTCTGCATCCCCATCGTGACGTCCATCGCCGCGCTTTTCATCGTCATGACCATCACCCTCACGGAAGACAAGGCCTACGATATCCGCCGCCAGCTCGAGGAACGACGGGGAAAAGCGTAACCGGGAACTGAGAGTCATCATGTCAAAAGGACACGCCCCTGACAACAGCAAGTCGAAACCGGTCATCATCTTTCCCTACCGCGGCTATGAGAACAACGAGCAGTGCGAATGGTATTTCTGGTGGACGGTAGACCGGTGCAAACAGATCGACCCCCGTCCCGTTGTCGTGGTGCCCCGGGACACGATCATACGCGGAGGGGCCGTTTCTTTCCTGAAGGATGAACGGTACCCCTCGCTCGAGGTCGTGCAGACATGGTCCGTCGACACCTGTCAGACCTGGCTGGCCGGCTGGGGCCACGTTCTCGACAATTACCCCGATGTCGGGAGGATCGTCCAGCTTCCCGGCGACCTGGATTACGTCAATGAGGACGTAGAATTTTACGACAACCTCGGGACCTTTATCGAACTCCAGGGGCCTGACATCGCCATCGGTGACTTCGGCACCGGGGACAAGTACAGCGCAAAAAGCCTGGTCGACACTTACGGCACTTACCCCCTTTTGGCCAACTGGTTTCCGGAGATCTCAAGAAGCGTTCGTTCCCTCCCCCTCCACCGTCCGCGATCGGAGTTCCTGAATTTCAAGGCCTCCGTCCTCCGGGAGCTGTTAATCAACAACCGGAACTTCGCCTACGAACAGACGCTGAACTTCCTCATCAAGTGCTGGGACTTCGGGAAAGCACGGTGGCGCCATAACATCTCCATCCTTCCCCTGGGGAGCCTGGCCGACGACAAATCTTTCCGGGATTACAGGGGCTGCATCGACCAGATCGAACGCATCGAGAGAATGTTGTCCCTGCTCTGGCGGGAGATCAGGGAACCGGAAAAAACAGGCGGCGAGGAAGACAAGCTCTTCGAAGAAAACTACACGGTATTCAGCAACGAATACGACGACCTGCGCACCATCTCCAAGGGCATCATGGAAACCGCCCGGACGACGATCCGGGCGCTTCTGGGGGTGTAGGGAAAACAGAGACTTTAAGGACAAGGGCCGGGTCTCCGCCGGGGAGACCTGGCCCTTTCTCTTTGTCCTCAACGCCAATCCTATCTGTCCACTGGAGCTCCGGTGTCGCTGGGCATACACTTGGAGGTACACCTAACATGTTCCTTTTGACCTGTTTTTTTGATATAAAGACAGAAGTGGGATAAAATGTAAGTCGTAA
>CAYRXT010000011.1:6873-68940 GCA_964428315.1 uncultured Planctomycetales bacterium | reverse complement strand
ACGTTTCTCGTCGAGAAAAACCTCTCATGCTCATTTTTTCAGCAGACCCTATTTACTTTAGTATACTCCTAAATAGCCTTGTGGATAATGATTTTTCTCAAAATCCTTGACGCTCAAAGGTGTCTGTTGTCTTTGAGAAATCCCGCGTAATCCGCGATGCCGTCTTCCAGTTCCGTGAAGGCTTTCCCGTACCCCGCCGAACGCAGCTTCCCCATCTGCGCCTGGGTGAAATACTGATAACGCCCTTTCAGGTGTTCAGGCATCGGGATATACTCAATGACGGCCGGTTTGTCCAAAGCCGAAAAAAGGGCCTTGGCCACATCGTTCCAGCTGCGCGCCTTGCCTGTCCCGACATTATAGATTCCTTTGACATTGCGCTGCGCATGGAAATAAAACACAATATCCACGGCGTCTTTCACATAAATAAAATCTCTCTTCTGTTCCCCGTCATCGTAATCCGCATGACAGGATTGAAAGAGCCGCATTCTGCCCTTATGCGCCGCGTCCGGATAGGCCTTGCAGACCACACTGCGCATTTCACCTTTATGATATTCGTTAGGCCCATAAACATTGAAAAATTTCAAACCGACAAATTCCCGATCCAAACGTTCATCCAAAACCCACAAATCAAAATCATGTTTGGACCTGCCGTAAAGGTTCAGGGGCGAAAGACGGCGGGTTGTTTCGTTGTCGTCGCTGTAGCCCGCTGACCCGTCCCCGTATGTCGCCGCGGAACTCGCGTAAATCAAGGGAACGTCATGTTTAAGGCACCACCGGGCGATATAGCGGGAGTATTCGAAATTGTTTTCACGGTAATACATTTCGTCCTGCAACGTCGTCGAACTGCAGGCGCCCATATGGATAACCGTCTCGACATCCTCGGGCAGATCATCCCGGCAAAGCAGTTTGAGAAAAACGTCTTTTTCAAAATACCTCTCGTAATGCTTGCCGGCGAGATTCGCCTCTTTAAGGGGATGATTGAGGTGATCGACGGCAAGGACATCCCTGACACCCTGCCGGTTAAAAAAGGCGAGGACACAGCTTCCGATGAAACCTGCCGCCCCGGTAATGATAATCATAAAACCTCACTGAATTTGCGCAACAATGTACTGGCCGATCTTTCGGCCCAGCCTGTATCCCAGCTCCTGCATGTCATTATCGCCGGAGACGGGCTGCGCGATGTCTTCATAAAAATAGAGCAGGACCTCGCGCGTCTCCAACCGGTACATCTTGCCCGAAACCGCGGCCCGGAAGACCTTTTTCCCGGGGAGCCATCTCTTAAGGCCTCCGGGTTTCTCCATGCGGATGATAAATCCTTTAATAAAGATCTGTGCCTCCTCGGCCTTTTCTGACATCACGACCTCAAACGGGCTCCCCTCTTCCCTGAGAGTCTCTACGATCCCCTTGACAGCCATAAGTGAAAAGGATTCCGTTTTCCGAGAAGCAACCACGCCCTCACCCGGCAAAAAGGGAATCACCGCGAGCTTCCCGCCCTCCTTCAGTGCCTGCGCGTCCACCACCTGGTTATTGCGGTTTTTCAAGATCACCTGGTTCCGGGGTCTTGCCGCAGGCTGCGTGGCACAACCCGGACCCGACAAGAGACAGCAAAATAAAATAATCCATAACTTTTTCATCACGCCCACTCCGTTTTCTCCGGTTTAGATCAACGCCCCCCTTAAAAGCAAATGAAACATCTTGCCGAATAAGACAGACAATACGCACAGGTGAATGATATAAAAAATCAGCACCCTCCTGCCGAATTCTTTGCGAATCACCAGCAAGGCCCCGTAACTGGTGATCGGCCCGACCAAGAGATAGACCATGCCCGGACCAGGACCAAGCCCGCTTTTCATCAAGGCATCGACCATGGGCACACTCGCCGTGGAACACACATAATTCACCAAACCTACGACAAGACTGAATCCGTATCCCCAGACTCCCGTCAGATAGACGCGTATAAAGTCCTGAACCGGCTGGGCCACCATAATCAGGCTGGCGACAGCGATCCCCACGATTAGTTCGATCCCGATATCCTTGGGTAATGTGATAAAGGCATACCGCAAAGCCGCTTTTAGACGTCTGTCCGTATGACCGCCGGCGTGCAATCCCGGATCGTGACAACAGCAGGCCGCCTCTTCTCCGCCGGTTTTGACTTGATCATCCTCGGCTTTCCGAGACATAAGAAAATCCTTGTACCGGTCGCCGAGCAGACCAATAATAAGACCAATGGTAATGGCCGCAAAAAAGATAAATAGCGTGAATGTCCAGCCCAAGAGACGCCAGCAGACCAGTATCGCCGAGACAGACGTGGCCGGCGTCGCAATAAGGAAAGCCAGTACCGGACCAAAATTGGCGCCTTTTCTCTGCATGGTCAAGGCGATGGGGAGAGACCCGAAACAGCAAACGGGTAACAAGACTCCGATAAAGGACGAGACAAGGATAGAGCGAAGGCCTCTCGCTCCTAAATAGCGATGTATTATCCGGCTGGAAATAAATTCGTTCAAAACTCCGCTCAAGACAAATCCGATCAGAAGGGAGAACCAGATTTCACGGAAATAATAAACAAATATCTGAAAAAAACCGACAACACTTGTCATGGCGACCAACCGTGCCTAAATCTCGTAATCGATCGTTTCCTTTTTTGTCCGGGGACGTGCGTAGTGCAGGATGTCCTTTTCATCATATATTTCGCCAAAGAGCTCCTCCAGGACATCCTCCATAGTGATCAGACCCACGTCTTTGCCCAGGGAGTCCTGAACAATAAACAGATGCTGGTGATAGGCCTGAAACTTTTCAAGCAGGGCATCGGCCTTAATAAGGTGATTGACAAAAATCGGTTTCAGCATGAAATCCCGCACCTTGGCGCCGTAGTTATCCTTCGCTATCTCACGCAGGAGCACTCTCTGCTGGACTATACCGATAATGTCGAGAGGGTCTTTATCGTACACGGCGATCCGGCTGTACCGCGAACGGATGATATCCTCCTTAAGTTCACCAAGGTTCTTGTCCGCTGGCAGGGAAAAGATCTGATTGAACGGTTTCATCATCTGAAAGGCCCGTAGGTCATTCAAACGGAAAATGCGGTTGCAGAGCATCTCTTCGTCCATCTCCACCGTGCCGGCATCACGCCCCAATTTCAGCATAATCTTGATCTCCTGTTCTGTCACCTTCGGCATCGGGGATTTATAACGATGTTTCAACGGGCTTTCGAATTTCAGGATAAATTTAACCAAAGGGCCCATAAACCAAACCAGAAGCCGGACCGGCCGGGCGAAAAATAACGAGACCGAGATCTTATACCGCTCCCCTATAGTCTTGGGGATCACCTCCCCCAAAACGATCACCGCGAAGGTCAGACAAAAAGCGGCCAACCCCAGCCATTGGTTGCCGAAAATCATTGTGACTTTTTGACCAATGAATATCGAACCGGCGATATTGACGGCATTATTGATAATGACGATGGAGGCAATCGTTACGTGGATATTTTCTTTGATAAAAAACAGCGGCTTGGCATTGCGCCGCCTCTCCTCAAAAAGCAACCTGGCCCGCAAGAGAGGCAGGCTTAGCAGGGCGGCCTCGATCAGAGAAAGAACAGCCGACGCGAAGACCACGCCGCAAACAAGCATAAGTAAATTGATCATGTTCTAAAACCTCTTTCCATAGGATGCGTTTGGAGCCGGCCGGCACTGTTACCCCGTGCGACATCTTCCTGCCTTCCGGCAAACGGTAATGGACCGATACTATAAGGGATCGTCTATATGTGGACTTGAAAAGATATCCGGAGACGTGTACGGTTTTTCCGCTAGTCCAGGTGTATATTATAGCGATTTTAGCGATGAATTCAAAAAAATGTTAAACAAGTTGGGAGGAACGGAGGGGGGACGGTCGCTTCTGATCTCAAGCGTGAACACCCAGGCCCGCATTCTCTTTAATACCCTCATAAACATCAATGAGGTCAAGCTTCTGCGCGGGCCTGCACAGGAAATAGCCCTGGCCGGCATCCACACCCAGGGCCATGACAGCCTCGAGATCGTCCTCGGTTTCAATACCTTCGGCAATAGTTGTGATCTGATTCTGCCGGCAAAATTCGGTAATAAACTTCACGATACTGGTTTTTAATGTATCTGCCTTCATATTACGGATAATATGGTTGTCTATCTTGACATAAGTCGGCGATGTCGAAACGATGGATTCCAGACTGGCAAATCCACCTCCCAGATCGTCAATGGCTATATCGACACCGCAGTTGCGGTAAAATTGCAGACGCTCATAAAATATTTTAAAATCCGTAATGGCCGAACGCTCCGTGATCTCCAATACCACGTCCTTCGTGTCGATCTGTGTGTCATCAAACGTTGACTTGATTCGGTAAAACTCCGGGCTCTCGATAATATAAGGGTTGCAGTTCAGAAAAAGCTTCGTTCCTTTCGGGCATGCGGGAAGATTCTGGGCCGCCCGTGACCATGCCAGCATCTCCAACTCGCAGTATAGTCCGAAGCGCAAAGCGGATTTAAAAAGGACCTCCGGATTGGAGAGTATGCTTTTGACGGGCGGGCGGCTGAGCACTTCAAAACCCAGCAGTTTGAATGGGTTCAGCGAAAAAATAGGTTGATAAAAAGGCTCAATGAGTTCTTCCTTGATGATCTTCCTCAACTCAAGGATAATGGGCTCCTTATCACGGAAATACTGGTCAAAAGAAAACCGTCTCCTTAAGACGGCTTCCATTCGGGCAAAAAGCTCTTCATGGTCAAACGGCTTACTCAGAAAATCATCCGCTCCCAAGTAGAGGCTTTCGATTTTGTCTTCATAAAGATATTTCACGCTCAGGATAATGATGGGAATAAAACGGGTGCCGTTTGATTCGCGAAGCTTCCGGCATACATCTGTTCCTTCAATGTCGGGAAGTATCAGGTCCAGCAGAATGATATCAGGATTGCTTCCGGCTTTTTCTAAGGCCTCACGGCCGCTGGTGGCCACCTGGACATCGTAGCCTCTTGTTTCCAGCAACATTGTCAGCATCTGGACAATGTTCCGTTCATCATCCACAATCAGGACTTTTCTCTTGCTGGTCATAATAAATGAGCAAAACGGTTAAAGTAAAATTTGAATTAATTCCCTAATAATTATAGAACATAAGAGAAGTTATGACTATACCCCACTACCTTTTTTTCACATTTTAAGAAAACGCTTTCTCAAAAATTAGGCTCTTTCTCAGAATCTGTGGGTAATAATCGACTGAAATGGGCCATGGAATCTGTGGAAAACCGAAACTCTCGAAGGTTTCCCACAGATCCCACGGCCCCTACGGCTATTCTTGAATCTGAACTCAAAAAATTCAGAGGTTTATTTATTGGCAAGTTGTTTATTATCAATGACTTAAGCCATGTTTGGCTATTTAGGCACCCACAGATTCTATTAACGAGGCAAAAATTATAAGAAAGCGTTTTCCAGTTCAATGCTCGCAATTTATTATATTTCAATATATTAGGATGACATGATTAATTTCCTCTTATAGGTCGCAAATCGGTAGTATAAATTACTTTCAAAAATGCTTTGACTTTCTTCAGAAATTATGAACTCCTTATGGATTTCCGGGAAATACGTGTCACATTGGAAATCAGCCTCAATCAAGGTGGCATATATCCGCCGGCAAAACGGATGGGACACGGCCCGGGCGTAAATCTGGCCCCCGCCGATAATGAAAATATTATCCCTAATGGTTTTCAACATTTTTCCTTCCAGTAGGTTAAGGGCCTCTTCCAGAGAAGCGGACGTGATGACTTCGGAGGGGAAAACGCGATCTTGTTGCCTGCTCAATACCATATTGATCCGTTCCGGAAGCGGCCGGTACCTTTCGGGAATCGATTCCCACGTTTTTCGTCCCATAATCACCGCGTTCTTTTTACCGGAGGTCTTCCCGCCTCCAGTTAAATCGCGAAAATGCCTGAGGTCTCCGGGGAGACGCCAGGGAATCGCGCCGTCCTTTCCGATACCGCGGTTCAAATCCATTGCCACAACGATGTCAAAATGTGTCATTTATACAGATATAGGAAATTTTATGAAGCTATGGTGTTCATAATTAAGCAGATTAATGTCTTCAAACTCAATGTCGAAAATCGGTCCGGGCTTGATTTCGAGACGGGGCAGTTTTTTCGGCTCTCTTTGGAGCTGTTTTTGGAGGCCTTCGACATGATTCAAGTAAATGTGGGCGTCTCCTAAAGTATGGACAAACATACCGGGAGTCAAGCCGCATTCATGGGCGATCATGCTCATCAGCAGGGCATAGCTGGCAATATTGAAAGGCACGCCAAGGGCTACATCGGCCGAACGTTGATAGAGCTGGCAGTCCAGCCTCCGGCCGTTCACATAAAACTGAAAAAAGGCATGGCAGGGCGGAAGCGCCATCCTGTCCAGGTCTGAGACATTCCATGCGCTGACGATGATGCGGCGTGAATTGGGGTCCTCTTTGATAAGCTTGATGGCTTCGCCGATCTGATCAATGTGCTCTTCGGTATATGCGTTGCTCGCCTCATCCCAAGTGAATTTTTCCCACTTCCGCCATTGATAACCGTAAATGGGACCGAGATCCCCCCTTTCGTCGGCCCAGGCATCCCAGATCGGCGTGTACTGCGTGAGACCGTCGTTAATATTTGTGGATCCTCTCAAAAACCACAGAAGCTCCCGAACAACCGCGGCAAAAAGGATCTTCTTGGTCGTTAAAACAGGAAATCCTTCCCTCAGGTCATATCGGCTCTGATGGCCGAAAACCGAGAGCGTGCCCGTTCCGGTCCGGTCGTCTTTTCGCTCGCCGTGGTCAAGGATATGCCTGACAAGTTCAAGATATTGTTTCATGCCGCTGTGTTATCTTGACCCCACATGAATTCCTCGTATTGCCGGACCATGCGCTGGGTGTTGAAATAGGCGCTCATCTCCAGAGAGTGCACCATCTTGTCGATCCAGGAGCTTTTCAGGTTGATCTTTTTGTCTCGAAAAGTGTCATAATACAGGCGGACGGCCTGCTCGAGATTATCATAGAGGGCATCGGAATCCTCCTCCAGGCGAAGGTCGTTTTCTCTGCCCAATTCCCCTTTCCCCGGCTGGTAGCCGAAGAACCATCCGATATCGCTTTGCCTGGCTTCCACGACCCATCCGTCGAGCGTGCTCAATTGAAGGACGCCGTTGATGATGGCCTTCATCCCGCTTGTTCCCGACGCCTCGAAAGGCGGAAGCGGATTATTGAGCCAGACATCAACCGAATTGGTCATCAGTTTTCCGAAATAGGTATCGTAATTCTCCAGGATCATGACGCGGATGACCTTCCGGTGTTCGTTCAACTGATCGATATGGTTGAGGATTTCGTCTATTTTGACCCCGCCCAGGTTGTCATTAGGATGGGCCTTGCCGGCCATAATGATCTGAATCGGGCCCACCTCATGCGCCAGTCGCGCCAGCCTCTTTGAGTCATGGAAGATCAGGCTCGGACGCTTGTATCCGGCAATGCGCCTCGCCCAGCCCAGCGTGAAGATGTCCTCTTTCATGCGCCATCGCCTGAGAACCGACATCAGGTTCCCCTTGTTCTTCTGGTGGGCTAAGAACAGATCTTGACGGAATTTTTGATCCTCCCTTAACTCCGCGGCCCTGCGCAGATTCTCCGGCTCGCGTTTCCAGTCCCCGAAAGTCTTCGGATAACTGTCAAACAATTCTTCGAAGCTTTGCGAAATCCAGGTATGCATATGGACACCGTTGGTAATGGACTTGATCTTGCGTGCGAATTTGGGAAACTGCACACGCATGACCTCGCCGTGCTTCTCGGAAACCGCGTTCACCTTGCTGCAATTGTCCAGACACAGAAAGGTCAGATTAACGTCGGCGGACTGCGGGCTTTCTTTGGCGAACTGTTCGGCGGCGGCAACATACTCCTTGTCCAGAACATTGGCCAGGTCCTTGACGGAAAACCGGTCATGTCCGGCCGCCACCGGTGTGTGGCAGGTGTAAACAAACTGCTTTTTCAGCTCTTCCGTCTGTGATGCGTTATCGAGACTGACGCATTGTTCAAGAAAGGCAAAGGCGGCGTGGCCTTCATTGAGATGATAACGGTGGATATGATATCCCAGTTTCCGGATGGCCTTGACCCCACCCACTCCGAGGATCACCCGCTGGAAGATCTTCCACCAGGAGTGGTCGCTACGGTAAAGCTGATCGGTGAGCTTGCGGAAATGGTCCGGATTTTCCGGCAGGTTCGAATCGAGCAGAATGATAGGGTTGGCGGTTTTCTTGTCAAAACTAAAAATGTAATATTTCCAAAGGCGCAGAAGGAGCGTCCCTTCGCGGGTGGGGATCTCAATGCGAGTCTTCAGAGGGATGAGCCCTGGGTACGTACGTGGATCCCACTGAAGCTCTTCGGGGACCTGCCCGTGTTTATACCAAAAATTCTGTTTGAAATAGCCTTTGTTCCAAAGTATCCCGATTCCCACGACGGACAGGCCAATATCGGCAATGCTTTTCATCGTATCTCCCGCCAGAACGCCCAGCCCCCCGCCGTAGATCGGGATATCGAGCATCTTATCGATCTTCACCTTGAAGAGGTAATCGCAAAGCCAGTAATTGGAAAAGACATCATGTTTAAAAAACGTGTTCTCGGGCTTCATCTCCCGGCCCATGTGGAAGGAATTATAAATACTTGGGGCGATACCGTATTCCATGGAAAAATACGCGATGGACTTTTGAGATTCAGAAAGAAGGTTATTTTCTGCATCCAGGATAGGGGCCGTGGGGAACTGGAAAAACTGCTCCGCGCCGATGTCCGGCGCGTAATGCTCCTGCCATCCCTCGATGGATGCGATGAAATGTTCAAAACCAAACGTTTCCGACAAGACTGCCTCCTTGCATTGCTGTCATCAGGTCTTTATTGTGTCCTATTATACCAAATTTTTAATTTTTAGAAAGCGCCGCATTGAATCGCTTCATTGCTGGTCTGCGGCAGGCACCTCATATTTCTCGTCGACAAGGCTGTCAAATTTTGCGCAGCGATGGATCCTGAACGGCGAGGCCGCCGAACCCTCGATGATAAAACCCGCAAAGCCCTCTCCCTCCCGGCCGATAAGCTCCAGCCCCTCGGAAGGCCCCAGCACGCACAGGGCCGTGGCCCACACGTCCGCCTCCACGGCAGTGGGGGCGATCGCGGTCGCGCTGATACCGGCTTTTAAAGGATAGGCCTTGCGCGGGTCAAGGATATGGGAAAACCTTTGTCCCTCGACCTCGAAATGCTGTTCGTAATCCCCGGATGTGGCCACCGCCTGATCGCTTACACGCACGACCGTCAAAATCCGTTCCGTCTCACGTGGATCGCGGATCCCGATCCGCCACAAGTCATCGCGGCAATTCATCCCGCCGGCATAAATATCGCCGCCGGCATCTATCAAAAAATCATTAAAACCTTTTCCCCGCAGAATGGAGGCCGCCTCATCAACGGCAAAACCCTTCGCCACCCCTCCCAGATCGATCATCGTTCCGGGATTCTTCATCCGGACAAACCCGTCCGGTTGAAATTCCAGGTTTTCCATGCCGATCCCGGCCCTCAATTTTTCCAGCTGACCGGCTTCAGGCATCCGGTTCCGATTTTGAGCTTCCCTCCAGATTTCCATCGCCGGCATGACCGTTATGTCGAAGGATCCCCCCGTCCTGCGGCTGAACTCGCGGACATCCTCCAGCAAACGGTAGGTATCCGGACCGATCTTCACCGGACGTCCGGCGGCATTGTTCAAACGGAAGACGTCACTCCCTTCGTTTCGCCCGTACATCCGCCAGCTGATATCGTCGATCCTCGACCAGACCAGCTCTATCGCCTCTTCCAAATCCTCTTTCTTTGTCCGCGGATAACAGACGGCTATTTCCACTACAGTGCCCATTGACATCCGCATATCGCGATAGGTCAAACGGCCAGCCCGTTTGGGTACTCCAGCCATAATAAGCAGCAAAATAAAAAATACACCCAAGCCAGCGAGCCCAATTAGGCACAAAGAAAGATGCTTTGATGTCTTGAGGGTCCGCCTATTCATCGTTCATCCCACTGGTCCTCGCCTGGATTGTGCGGAGGATGTCCGCGATATTATAAACGCGAATAGCCCGGGACACTCGAGAAGTCCCGTCCAAAAACCGCAGAGAAACGGCCAGATTTTGATTATGGTCAAAAACGAAACGTTCTATCATGGCAGGAGAAAAATGGCTATATATCACCCGCGGCCTCACCTGGTAGCTTACGAACTGCAGATAGTCGACCAGCGGCTCTTCAAAACGTCGTCCGCTGCGTGTCCAGGAGATATAGAGCTGGGGATCAAGGACAAGATAACGGTAACCGTTCGCATAAAGCGCCAGCAGGGTGCGGTATTCTTTTGGCGCACTGAGCACACGTGACGGCTCATCCACATACAGCCTCTGGACATAAGGCTGGGTCGACAGAAATTTGACATCGGGTTCTCGTTGTTCAAGATGCACGACCGCCGTTCTGTAATCCGACCGGAAATGGGCCACTCTGTTCGCCCGAAAGGCAAGATGACCAACCAGCAGGACAAAAACCAGCGCCGAGGTCATCCGGGCCTTCGGGGATCGAGCCATCTGCCAGACATCGTGAATCAAGGCCGCCACACCCATCGCCATAAAGGGCATAAACACACAGGCATAACGCGCCCCCTTTTCCATGGCAAAAGAAAAATATAAAACTGCCAGAATATATAGGGCCAGAAAAAATCCTTTGCGCCATTGCCGTTTGATGAAATAAAGAATGTTTCCGAAAAAGACCGCCGCGAACAACGCGCTCTCCAAACGGAACAGGTAATACGGATAGGAAAAAAAGTTCAGAAATGACAACGCCGTCTCTTTGGCTAAATGGGCCTGGTAAAACATCCATCCGAAAATCAAAACCGTATTTCCCCCTTCGTATAATCCCCCGATCATAAAGACGAGAAACGTAAAAACCAGAGAATGCCAGAACCACTTGCGCATGTCCGGCGTTTCACGGCCGGCGCGTTTCAAATAGACCTCCGTGAAGAGCATAAAGACCGGAATGAAGATGAGGCGGTAGTTGCAGAAAAAGGCAAAACACATCAGAAGCGATGAACAAAACGTCCGCCAGCCCAAACGCGGAGGAAAGACATAAAAATACATGCCCGCGACAAAAAATAAGGTCGAACTCGCCTCCTGCATGGCCAGCCGTGAATAGAACACGTGTCCTGGAAAGACCGCCAGGATCATTGTGGCCATCGCTGCCACGGCAACCGAATGATAATACCGGCGGGCGAACAAAAACACTAGCGGCAGGGTGAGAATGCCCGCCACAGCGGAAATAACCCGCGGGACAAACCAGTCCTCGATATGGCCCCAAAATACACGGGAATCGAAGAGGAGGAAATAAAGGGCCTTGCCGGTGGCCAGCGAGAACTTAAAAAAATAGGAGGCCTTCCGAAGATGTTCCTGGAATGTCACCGGCCGGATCTGCGCCAAGGCCTCGAGAAATTCACGGTGATAGCTTAAATAGTACCCTTCATCATAAAAAAAGAACTCGTTTTGCGTTATCCGGTAACACCGAAGGAATATCCCGGTCAGGACAAAAACGGCCAGCATAACGAGTCCAAGGATTTTCAGGTTTTTTGTCTGTTCCCGCATCATAGCCCTTCGCAAAAAAAAATATTTACGCGTCCTTTTTGCGGTTATAGGTTCCGCTCTTGCCCCCGCGTTTATGCTCCAGCCTGATATCCGTTATAACAATCCCCTTATCCAGACCTTTCATCATATCGTAGACGGTCAAACCGGCTACTGCAACGCCGGTCAGGGCTTCCATTTCCGCTCCGGTCCGCGCCGAACAAGACACCTCGGCGGTGATTTTTACGGCGTTTTCTTGTTTTAATAAACTGAAGCCGATGTGTACTTTGTCCAGGTCCAAGGTGTGGCATAATGGGATCAAGAAAGGAGTCGATTTGGCCCCCATTATGCCCGCCACCTTTGCGGCGGCACAGGCATCTCCTTTCGGCGAACCCTTATTCAGAAAATGCTCAAATGAGGACCGTCCCATCTTGACCAGACATGTTGCCCGGGCCACCCGTGCGGTCACTCGTTTTCGGCTTATATCGACCATTCCGAAAGGACCTTTCTTTTGATTCCCCGACATGATTCTTCTCCCTTGTATCCCCTATTCGAGATATGCGACCTCAACGCGGGTCCCCTTCCGGCAGACGCTTACGCCCTCGGGGACCTGAAAGAGACAATTGGCCCGGGCCATGGAAATGACATTGCCCGATCCGATGTGATCTGTAAGCCGGACGAGTCTGCGACCGCGCCGCTCGAAAAGGACGCCTCGCAAAATCTTCGTCCTCTCCGGAGGAAAACGAATCGTTTTATCCAATTGGGCCGTTAGGGGGAAACGGTCCCGTTCCGCATGCCCGGCCATCTTTTTGATGGCGGGTGCGACAAACGTCTCACCGGCGACCAAGCTGGAAACCGGATTGCCGGGAAGACCGAAAATGAATGTCTTTCCGGCCCGGCCGAACAACAAAGGTTTTCCCGGCTGAACGGCAACCTTATGAAAATATATCTTCGTGCCGAATTCCCGCAGTACGCGGGGCACCAGGTCGTATTCACCGACCGATACGCCGCCGGAAATCAATAACATGTCATTCCGCAACCCTTCCCTGATCTTACGCCGCAAGTCCCTTAACCGGTCCTCGGCAATGCCCAGGATCACGAAATCACCGCCGCATCTCTTCACCTGCACGGCAAGCCCGTATTCGTTAGCGCTAAGGATTTTCCCGAATTCTCTCCGTGAACCAACGGATAAAAGCTCATTACCCGTCACCAGGATCCCCACGCGTGGCTTTCTGTAGACGAGGACATGTTTCATGCCCATGCCGGCCAAAAGGGAAACAGTCCCGGCGTTAATCCTGTGACCGCGCCTCAAAATCACCCTTCCCTTGCGGATATCCTCACCCCGGAAAGCGACACCCTCGCCTTTGGCCGCTTTTCTCAAAACATAAACTGAGCCCCGTTGTTTGCGCGTAAACTCCTTCATCAACACGGCATCGGCGCCGCGAGGGACCACCCCGCCGGTCATAATCTCGACGGCCTCGTCCTTGTTCACCGTCTTTCTTGACGGCTGGCCGGCGGCAACAGTGTCCACTATGTTCAAAGGGATACCCCCTTCCGCTTTCGCCTTTCGGGTGTCGAGTGAGCGAAGAGCAAAACCGTCAACGGTAGCCCGGTCAAAGGGCGGAAGGTCGGTAACCGCCTTAATGGACTGGGCGAGCGCATGTCCCCATGCGGCCATAAACTCCTTCTTTCGAACAGGACACGGCCTGATCTTCTTTAATATAACGGTTTTCGCCTGATCGGGCCGTATCATGCCCATCCCTCCCCCAGACCGATAATCTTAATCGACCGCGCCTTCACTACCAGATACACAGTCTGCCCCTCGCAAAGCCCCAGTTCATTGAATGCCTCCGGCGTGATTTCCGACAAGCACTTATCCCCTTCCTTCTCGACATGCAGCAAAACCATGCCGTTAAATGCGTTCATCTTGACGACCTTGCCGGCGAACACATTCCTCGCGCTAAGCCGCCCGGGATGATCCGCGGCAACCATGATATCCGAAGACTTGATCGCAAAACGCACTTTTGAGGGAACGCGGGCCAATGGATTGGGCATCTTCAGGACCTGCCCCATAAAACGAACAGCCAGGAAAGAAGGCCGGCATTCATTGTCCAGGACCTCGCGTTCATACATGTTTTCGATGTCCGAAACCTCAGATTTCAATATAATGCCCGGATCCAGTAGCGTTTCGTTCGGATCTCCGTAAGCGGTGCTCACTCCTTCATGTATAATAAAAACTTTCTTGGCGAGAAAGATCATCTCGGATACGCAATGGCTGACATAAATGACGGGAATGCCCAACTGCCTGGGGATCTCTTTAAGATGCATCACGATCTGACGCCGGCTCTTGAGGTCAAGTGAGGAGATCGGCTCATCCATCAGTAAGAGAGAAGGCCGTTGGACCAGTGAACGGGCCAAGGCGACCCTCTGCCTCTCGCCTCCGGAAAGCTGTCCGGGGTATCTCTCAAGCAGGCCTCCCAAACCGAAGAGAGCGATGACTCTTTGGACGAATTCACCGTCGCCTCGTCCGTTATATCCATAATGTATATTGGCCGCAGCCGTCATGTGCGGGAACAAAAGCGCGTCCTGAAACACATAACCGATCTGCCGTTTTTGTATCGGGGTATTGACCCTGTCCCGCGAGGAGAATATCACCTGTCCGTTTAACCGCATCTCTCCTCTTTCGGGCATGCTGAGACCCGAGAGGCAGTTCAGAAGCGTCGTCTTGCCGGCACCGGACTCGCCGAATATGCCCGTGACGGTCTCCCTGAAATCTCCCCGGACATCGAGACGGAAATCACCCGCACGTTTGAGTATGTCAAATTCACATTGCATGAACAAAGCGTTTAAAATACTGGCTCGCCCCCAGGCCGCCATAGGCCAGGAGAAGCGCGGCCGCGATAAAGGGAAGAATGGTGTCTTCTTTTCCCAGATAAACACGGCTGTATATCGCCAAGGGGATGGTCTGCGTTTTACCCGGAATATTTCCCGCGAACATGACGGTTGCGCCGAATTCGCCGACGCTCCGGGCAAAGGCGAGAAAAAATCCGGCGGCAATCCCCGGCCAGGCCAACGGAAGGGTAACAGTCCGGAATACCCGCCAGCTGCCCGCTCCCAGCGTCCGTGCCGCTGATTCCAGCCGCCCGTCCACCCTTTCAAAGGCCTCCTTGGCCAGCTGGATCATAAATGGCGATGAAACGACAAAAGCGGCCAAGACGACCCCTTTCCAGTCCAAAACAAACCTGAGTCCGGCCACAGCATAAAGGATGCGTCCTAAGGGCGCGTGCCTGCCGAAGAGCACCAGCAAAAAATAACCCGTCAAGACAGGGGGCAATACAAGCGGGACGTAAAAAAGCGTTTCAAGGCAGGCCTTGCCCTTGAATCTCTTTCGGGCAAACAACCAGCCCCACCCTATACCCCAGGGGATATTAAGCACGGCGCTGAACAAAGCGCACTTTAATGACAGCCAGATCGGTTCCATATCAGTCCGAGTAAAGATCAAATCCGTATTTTTTGAATATCGCCCGGCCTCTCTGCGAAACCACAAAATGAAAAAATTCCTTCGCCGACGCCTTGTCCCGCGATTCCTTCATGATGCAAACCGGATACCGGATCGGCGAATAATATTGTTGAGGAATCTCGAAAACAACACGCACCTTATCCGAAATCCGTGCGTCCGTCCGATACACGATGCCGAACTGAACGTTTCCGTTTTCGACCTGCGCGAGCGCCGCCCTCACATCCAAAGCGGGCAGAACCTTGTTTTCCAGGGTATCCCAATGACCAGCCGTCCTGATGGCCTCTTTGGCGTAAATCCCGGCGGGTACTGTATCGGGATCAGCCAGCGCGAAATAATCAAAGACCTTTTCCTCAAATTCATCCAGGTCCTTGAGGTTGACGGGATTATCTTTTTGCGTAATAACCGCCAGGCTGTTGGGCAACACCATCATGACGTCTTGGGACAGCACCCGCTTCTGGTGCACTAGACGCTTGACGTTGTCCTCATTGGCCGAAAGGTAGATATCACAGGGAGCCCCGTTTTCGATCTGTATCCGCAGCGTATTGGAACCGGCAAAATTAAGATAGACCCGGGCCCGCGTCTCTTGTTCAAAGGCCCCGGCCGCTTCTGTCATCGCGTCGGTTAGGCTTGCGGCGGCAAAGACATGGACCTGCTCTTCCGCGGCATAAAGGGCCGGCGCACTCACGACAAGAACAAGCGTCAAGAATAAGCGCACTCCTAATCTGTCCATGAACCTAGACCAAGTCACTAAATGATACCAATTCGATATTGTTCTCTTCAAGAAACATTCTTAAATCCGGCGAACACAGTATATCACGCTCTCTTTGCCGCTGTTCCAAACGCGAAAACCTGACCGACTTCTCATCGGGTGCCCCTCCCGGATGACACATCAGTTCCGCGATTCCGCCCCGCAACCGGCGGATCTCATTTTTGTAACCTCCTGGCGTCGGATTGTCCACAAGAATCGTTCCGCCGAAATCATCCGCATAAAGATAACGCTCCTCCCATATGTTCACGGCCTCCCGGGAAAGATCGTTCATCCAGCTGACGAGCCGTTCCGCTGAATTATAAAGCAACCGTGGTGGCTCGTCAGATTCCGCGGCAACTGCCGGCCGGCCTGATTCGCGCGGCATACGGACCCACGAACCTTTGGGGACCACCCGTTTGAAGACATCCCGGATGCCGGGAAGCATATGGATATGGTTATGGCCGTCGAAATGGTCAGGTGTCCCCAGAGAAGCGAAGGCCCTCTTCTGGGCGAGAAACTCTTGCTCAACTTCCTCAAGGTCCAGTGTCTGCTGGCGAGCGCGCTTGAGCAGTTCAAATTTGTCAAAAAACGTTCCGTCTTCCCTCACCAGTGTCTTCAGACTCCCGGCGAGAGGCCGGCCCGCCGTAAGATTAAAATGAAGTCCCGCGCCCTTGATGCCCGTAGTCCCGATCCTCTGCACGATATCGTCCCAACCCGCCTGGCAGACAATGACCGACAGGCTGGTGATGATGCCTTCGCGCATGCACCGGGCAATCCCCCTGTTCCGGGATTCATCGATCCCGGCATCATCCGCGTTCACGATAAGCCGCATCGCCTTTATCCTTCATCCAATCTTCTCAAATCCACCGTTCGCCGGGAATTCTTTTTTTCAGAGCGGCGGTGCTTGGCCTCAAGCATCCTTTCCTTGGCCTTCTTGGATAACCGGCGTTTCCTGCGGCGGTCCTTTTCTTTTTCCCATTCTTCCTCCCGCCGCTTTTTCATCTCGGCCTTTTTGAACCTCTCGACCAGCAACTCCCTGGCAAAGATGCGGTTCATGGCCTGGGTCCTCGCCTTCTGGCATTTGACCGTTATGCCGCTGGGCCGGTGCCGGAGCTGAACGCATGTGGCCACCTTGTTGACATTTTGCCCCCCCGGTCCCGAGGCGTGAACAAACCGTTCCGCGAGATCCTCCTCGCGGATCCCCAAGCGTTTCATCTCGCGGGAGAGGTCCCCCTCTTTGGATTCTTCCTTTTTTGACACGTCGCGATCCTCTTGTACAGGACGGCCGCCCAATACTTTCCCTTTTCAATCTTCAGGCATCTCAGTGGCAGGGGGCGGAATGCATCCCTCACGATGTCCAGATGTTCATTCGATATACCGGAGACGGCAAGATAGCCCCCGGTCTGCACAAGCCGCAATAGTTTTGCCTGATGCTGGATAAGATCATGGCTGATCAGATTGGCGGCGACAAAGTCGTAATGCCTCTGGTCTCCGAGATGAGCGACGTTTCCCACCGCAATCTTGTCGAAGGCCATACCGTTCATCCTCGCGTTAATCCTGGCGGCCTTCACCGCCTTCTGATCGATATCCAAGGCCATGATATGCGTGGCGCGGTTTAAAAAAGCGACAATCGAAAGGATGCCCGAACCTGTCCCAACGTCACAAAACGTCGCGAACCGGCCGGCGCATTTCTCAATAAGGCGCGCCATAGCGGCCGTTGTTTCGTGCAGTCCCGTGCCAAAAGCGTCGATCGCTTTAATGACAAGAGCGCGCCTTCCCTTTCCTCCTTTGAATCCCTTTTTATCCCAATAGGGGACAACCGTGATCGTCGGCGTCAGGTCAAAGGGCTTGAAGTCCTCCTTCCACCTGTCGTGCCAATCCTCTTTCTTAAGCAACCGCACGCGGCTTAAGACATGTTTCCATTTTACTTGGAATACGCTTTTTTTCAACACATCATGTCTTTCGCGGGGATCCAGATAGACGCTCAATGTCTTCAGGTAGCCGTCATCCCTTTCTACGATCTGGGATTCTTCAAAACCATTATTCCTTAAAACCTGCCTCATAATCTCGGACAAAATCCCGTCTTTTGTAGAGATCGTCAGGGAACACTCCAGCAGACCGCCGGCTGTTTTTTTATTGTTTTGTTTTTTCATTCTTTCATAATATTTTACACGCGAATAGGTTAATGCTAATCGGCTTGTTCGTCAATCAAAACATATCGCACTTTTCCAAAAAACCAACCGTTACCGGTTGATAGTTTCCCGTTGATTTGGCCGTCTCGACATCCGGCAATGTCTAATGAAAAAGCCGCCACAAAAAAACTCCGCTCAAAGCGGAGTTTTTTTCTTATTAATCTATTGTCTGCTCGGAGTTTATTATAACTTAACGACGTTCCGCGCCTGTTCTCCTTTTTCCGTATTAACAATCTCGAACTCGACCAAATCGCCCTCGTTCAGCGTCTTAAACCCGTCCCCGGTGACACCCGAATAATGGACAAACACATCCTTGCCATCGTCCGGTGTAATAAAACCGTAGCCCTTTTGATTGTTAAACCACTTCACTTTACCTTTTGCCATCTTCCGTTCTCCTTTTGAGAATTTCGTAATATGAGCGTCTCCCCCCATTTTTTTCAAACGCTCAATGGCTCCTTGAAACCAGCTGAAGTGCAACACACCCTTCGAGAGGGCCTCGGCATTATTGTGAAAGATCAGGGCTGTTTCCATCAATAGATTTTATGTAGCGGTAATACTCGCCGTCCGTGGTCAGGATAAGATCGGTTTTCTCATTGACGGTTTTCTTATACGTGTCCAGTGTCCGGAAAAAAGCGTAAAATTCGGGATCTTTTCCGAAGGCGTCGGCGTAAATGTCGATGGCCTCGCCGTCCGCCTTTCCCTTGATCTCCTGGGCCTGACGGTAGGCCTCAGAGGTTATCTGTTCGAGCTCTTTTTGCATCTGTCCCTCAATTTCGGCCTTCCTTCCCTGGCCTTCGGAGCGGTAGCGTTCAGAGGCGCGCTTGCGTTCAGATATCATCCTGTCATAAACCTTTTTACGGACATCCTCTATGTAGTTAAGGCGTTTGATGCGGACATCGATCAACTCGATACCGTATTCGGGCAGGACTTCGGATGAACGCCTCAACATTTCGCGCGTCAGGGCCTCACGGCCTGTCTGAATCCTCTCGATCGTGCCGGTTTCGATTTCAAACAGGGCGGTTTCCTCCGTGGCCTTCTTGCGATTTTCCGCCAAACGGTTGGAATTGCGAACCGTCTCAACGAGATTGTGGCTTGAGATGACGTCCCTCACGTCCGCATCCACAATATCATCCAGCCGGGCGTAAGCCCCACTCTCGTTCACGACGGTCTGCATGAATTTCAAGGGATCAACGATTCGCCAGCGGGCCGTCGTATCGACCTGGATATACCGTTTGTCCCGCGTGGGGATCTGATTGGGATCGCCATCCCAGCGGAGGATGCGCTTTTCGAAATAATTGGCCTTCTGAATAAAGGGCGTCTTGAAATGCATACCCGCTTCGGTGATCGGATCGCCGATCGGTTCCCCGAACTGGGTCACGACCACCTGCTTGGTCTCATCCACAAAATAAATGAATCCGCTCAGGACGGCCAGGATAATGATAATAACGGCAATGGTCAGTAATGTCGAAAGCTGTTTCATAAGAACCTGTAACTCTATTTGCGGATATTCAGTAAAGGAAGAACGTTTTTGTTCTCCGGATCGACGATGTAAACGTGCGACACCTTCGGGATAATTTCCTCCATGGTCTCCAGATAGATCCGTTTACGCGTCACGTCCTTGGCCTTCTTATAACTGTTCCAGATCTCCATAAAGTTAGCGGCGTCCCCCCTGGCTTTATTGACCCGCTGCAAGGCGTACCCCTCGGCCTGCTGGACAGTCTTTTTGGCCGTTCCTCTGGCCTTGGGGATAGCCTTATTGTAGGCTTCCCAGGCCTGGTTAATCATTTTTTCCTTTTCTTGTTTGGCCTCGTTAACTTCGTTAAAAGAGGGTTTAACCTCATCGGGAGGATTGACGTCCTGCAATTTAACGGCCCGTATCTGGACACCGCTTTCATAATTGTCGAGTATATCCTGGAGCATGTCTTTGAACTCATTATTGATTTCATCCCGGCGCAATGTCAGGGCCTCGCTGACCGAACTGTCGCCGATAACCTGACGCATAACGGACTCCGAAAGGTCCCGGACCGTGGCGCGGACGTCGCGGATATTGAACAAGACCTTGACCGGATCACTGAACCGGAACTGGACGATCCACGTCACATCCAGGACGTTCAGGTCTCCGGTCAGCATCAGGGATTCTTCGTCGTAACTCCTGGGGGAATAGCGCGTGTTCACCCCGGGTTGCAGGGCACGGAAACCGAACTCCTCCTTGAAGACCCGGGTCACCGGCACCTTATTCAATTGTTCGATATTGAAAGGCAGTTTGAAATGGAGCCCAGGGGAGGTGGTGCGCACGTATTTCCCGAAACGCCGGATAACGCCCACCTCATCGGGTTCAATGGAATAAAATCCGGAGAGGATAAAACCCAGAACGACAAGAATAACGAGGATGGGGGCCAACCATTTGTTGACGTGATGCATGCCCCGCCGGCCCTGGCGGAATAACTCTTCGGGTGTATCGGGAATCTTAAAGTCCATAAAGCAAATAACTTAAACGGGTAAGCTTAACAACATTTATGTTCATTCTACTCCGACGGGGTGATTTGTCAAGGCCCCATTAGTATAATTAAGGCCCTCTTCACTGCTGATTCGTGTCACCGGATTCCTTTTCGTTCAATAGATCCATGACCCGCCGGGTCTTTTCCGGATCCCGGGACAGCTTCTCGAAAAGGCTTTGAATCTCTTCCCGAGTCAGGGGAGCCGAGCTGGCCTCGTCATCCTGGCCCGGTTCTTTAGCGGTTTGTTCCGGTTCTCCCGCGGCTTTCGGCAATCGCTCCCGGCCATCGGGGCCGCCCGTTTGCGATTCTTCCTGTAATTGGCCCGGCGCGGCTTCCTGGCTACGTTCCTGGTTCTTTATCATCTCTTCGCGTTTTTTCTTGTATTCTTCGAAAGAAGAATATTTCTCGCCGCCAACAAAAACCTCGATTTCCTTCTGCCCCCGATATCTAGGAGCGGCCGAAGACGCACGCAGACAGACACCCATCGACATGGCGATCAGAAGGATCACGGTAAAACCGGCCAGCCTTCTCATGATCGGGCTTCCGTTTTATTCTTTGTGTTCCGCTTTGTCCTTCTCTGCGTTTTATCCTTTTTCTTCTGTCGATGAATTTGATCCAACTTTTTATCCGTCAGGCGTAACTCAGCAAGATATTTTTTTATCTTCGGGGTCTTTTCGCTCGGACAACGGGCAGCGACGTATTCTTTACCAATAAGATAATAGATCTGCTCCTTCTTCATGGATAGGGCCGTGGCATCAAGCTTCTTCTTGCCTTCCTGGGAAAGGGTGACGATCCTCTCCTCGCCTTTCTTGGCCAGCTCCAGGGCATCCTGGCTGAATTTCAAAAGCATCTCTTTGGTCTTCGGCCATTCTTTTTTAAAATCATACTGGATTTTCATAAGGCCCTCCTTAACTCTTTTGTGGTTCCTGTTCACGTTTACGTGTCTGTCGGAATGGATATTAGACATGAAATCATGCCATCCCCACATTCCTGTAAAATCCGTCATCCCCGCATGCCTTAAGCGTGGATTCATTCTTGTCCTTCATGGATTCCCGCTTACGCTCCCGGGGAGGTACACGGCGGGGATGGCACCAATATTGGGACAGCAACACACTATTATAAACACGGACACACCGTCTTTTCAACTTCTACTTTCTTTCAGCAAAGAGTGTCTTGTTATTCGCGTCCCTTCATTCTATAATAGGGGTATGAACAAAAGCTTTTTCGCTGGCTTCGTCATTGTTATTATCCTGTGGTCTGTTGGGATCTTCCATATGTTTTTGACGGGTCTGCGGCAGGGAGAGATTCGATCTGTGGAAGGCGAAGAAACGCTCGCTGATGCCAGGCGTAAATTCGAAGCCTCGCGCCAGGATCTCCGCTATCGAAAGAAAAAGACCATCGAAGAAAACCAGGCGACCATCGACCGCTTCCGGGATTCCTCGGCCGCGCATTCCCTCGAAAGTTATAAACGCGAAGTCGAACGGATGAAGGAACAGAACCGCCGTCAGATTGAATCCTTAAAGAATTATTGATTGCCCCCCGTCTTCTCAGGTGTGTTCCCTCGATTCCAGAATGCGCCGTATCATCTCCTCCTGATACAGGGACTTTATCCGCTTTAAACGGGCCGGTCCGAGAAGATGAAGTGCGGTTTGTTCGACGGCCTTCAGGCGGTTTTTGAGGAAAAGGTATTCGCTTTTGAGCATCTTTTTCCCGGGGGGGTCGTATTTCTCCTGAAGGGCCTTCGATCTTTTCGAGGTTATATACTTTTCAAAATCCTTAACCATTGACGCGTAGGCGGGGTCAACGGATTTTTCCGGCGGCATCTTCCTGACACGTGAAAGCACCTCTTCATCGGCCGCAAGCTGCGTAAATTTCCGGTCGACGCGCTCGAGCTCTTCCTTCGTGATCTTGTAGAACCACAGGAAATACCGGAAGATCAATTGCTTTTCGTTTTCGGAAAGCTTCATGTCCAACCTGGCGCTTGAATGGATTTGTCCCGACTGCCGTTTACCAACCCCACGAGAAAAACGGCCTCCTTACTTCGGCCTTCGTATGTCCGATGACGGCGGGTCGCCCGGATCAACTTCGCTCTCGACGTCCTCCACCATGGCCTCCATAAAATCCAGGCTGTCGGTCATGACCTCGTCGACACGGCCTCTGATAACGCCGTCGGGCTTCAAAAAGACGACGAGAACGGCGATGACCCCGGCCGCCATGATAAAGTACTCCAGGGTGCTTTGTCCTTTATGGTTCTTGAACATGTCTACCTGGCCTTTCCATTTTCTTCCCTATAAAATATAACACAACCTCGAGGCCTTGAACAACAGAAAGGCGGCAAGGAATCCTCATCTCCCCTCTAGGTAGACATGCATGCCGGGTTTCAGTTTTTGATCGACCTTTAGTCCGACGAGCTGCCCCTTGCGCGCCTCACGGACATCGGAATTCTCGATCTGAAGTGACCGCACTTCCTGGATCACCCGGTTATCCGGGCTTTCGATAATCAGCCGCTCTCCCAGCCGGATCGTTCCGGCCGTCATTTTGATGACACACACTTCAATGCGGGAAAAATAATGCGTGACCTCACCCACCAAGGTTCTTTTAACTTCAGATGATTTATCCGTCCGGCGGGGCTTGCCTTTTCTTCCGGCCGCGGCCGGCCTCACTTGTTTTTTCGTCCGCTTTTTTCCTGGCCCGGCACCGGACGTCCTCTTTTTGATCCCCGTTTTGCGCCTTGACGTGCTGCCGCCGGCTAATCCGCTTATCGGTTTTCGTCGGCTTGGCGGAACCCCGGATTTCTTTTTCTTTATGCCGCGCTTGGTCCGTAAGTCCGCGGATCTTGCGCCTTTTATACGGCCAGACTTCCGTGATGCGGGCTTGCGGCGCACGGGTGTCTTTCGTTTCTTTGAGGGAGCCTTTGTGCGGGTCGGCGCGGTCTTCTTAGTGCGGTTTCGTTTTTTGGATAACTTCTTTTTCCTTCCTGCAGGAAAGACATTTTGAAAGGTCCTGAGCAGTTTGTCCAGTATGCCCATGGGTATTATTTAGAGGGTGATCTTGTCGGCGATATCGGAGACGACAGGGAGTTGAGTGTCCTTGCCTCTCAAGACCTCGATGATGCCCCAAAACGAAAGGACCCCGAACAGAAACAATCCGAGCCGCAGGAATCCTTCCCCCAGGACGATCGAAAGGATGAAGACAGCCACCTCCCCGATGAAAATGACCAGCCCCTGTTTGCCGTGACACTGGACAAAAGGATTGTCCTTCTTCAGCAGCAGAGGCAAAATGCATAAAATGGACAGGTAGGACATTACGGCAAAGATCTTGCCTTCGTCGGTTTCCACCGTTTTCATCGGATCGGCAGGTGTCATCGCTGGCGGCCTCTTATTTGACTTCAATTAAGGAATTGACGTCACCGAATGAGTTGACTTCCGTATTGGGGTTTGAGGGGTCTTCGCGCCATTTTCCGTCGATGATATAGCGGTAGCGGTAGACGCCCGGCCGTAGAGAGACATCCAGCACCCAGTGGCCGTTCTCGCTCCTCATCCTGTAAGCCTCATCCAGTGACCAGTCGTTAAAGGAGCCGGTCAGATACACGGAACCCGCGGCGGGGGCAGCAAGCTGGAACGTTGTGCGGATCATCTCTTCCGTTTCCTTACGGACAAGACCCTGCATGACCGGCGACATATCGTGAAATGTCCGGGTCTCTTCCTGCGCGCTAGATTCTTCCTCATCTTCTTCAAGCATCACGTCGCGGGCAAGGCTGAAATAATCCTTGGATCCCCGGCAATATTTATCGTACTGCGCGACCGTGGATCCTTCCATGACCGACTCTTTCAGCTTGACATTCACATGGATCATGGTCGAAAAAACCAGATCACCGAACTGCTCTTTGATTTTTGTGAGCATGGCGAACGAGTGCCGCAAGCGTGAATCGAAAATCGTTATCAGAATCCTCGCTGCAACAGGGTGGTTCAGGCGTTCTTTGATCAGATGGATAATGTCGAAAAGGCGGTCAACGCCCTGCAGAGAGAAACGCGAAGGCTCAACAGGGATAATCACCTCGTCGCTGGCACGCAAGGCGTTGACGGTCAGGAATCCTAAGCTCGGCGGACAATCGATGACGATATAGTCATACCTGTCCTTGACCGGGGAAACGGCCTCGGTCAATTTCAGTTCCCGACCGATCTCATCCGACAACTCCTGTTCCAGGGTCCCGACGAGGATGTTGGCAGGCACAAGGTCGAATCCGGGAGAAATGTTCTTGATGATATCAGCCAGCGAAAGTTTGCGCGGTGACAAGCGCGATATGACATTGTAAAGACTGTAATCGGACTCCACATTGAGTCCCAGTGTGGCATGCGACTGAGGGTCAAGGTCGATCAAAAGGACTCGCCTGCCGTTCAGTGCGAGGGAAGACGAAAGGTTTATGGCGGTGGTGGTCTTGCCGCATCCCCCCTTTTGATTCGCTATCGAAATAATCCGCATACTTCGACCTCCTTTTTAACTGGAAAAACACACGTCGTCAACAAGCATGATTCCCCGTTTTTTTTCGACATTCCATTCTTCAAGGACAAAGGAAACGTTCTTGATGTTCGACCAGTCGCTGATCTCCTTGAATTCTTCCAGCGGAATCCTGAAGTCCTGCCATTGGACGCGGATACCCTGGGCGTAGTAGGACGACACCTCGTTCTTCCTGTTGCGCACGACGATCTTAACAATGCCCGGATGGCCTTCCTCCGTCCCGCGTATGGCGAACTGCAATTCGCTGTACCGGCTTCCGTCCATCGGCGGAACCTGTATGGTGAACTGCTCGATCTTTGGAAAAGGGTCCGTCAAATCATATTTGACGCGGATCGGCGAATGATTCAGGCCGAACAGCACCTGGCTCTTCAAATGTTCTCTTTTGTTTAAAAAGGCCGTTAATCCGTAAAAGGCCGTCACCGAAACCGTCACGCCCAGCGTGATCTTCCATATCAGTCTGCGCTTGAGTTGCCGTTTGCTCCTCTTTTCAGAAAAAACTGTTTTCCCCAAATAGACATTGGCGAGGTGTTCGTAGATTTCCTGCTTTGTCATAATATCAAATACCAGTCAATTGTTTATAATAAACTTACCGGATAAATAATAATTTCGCCGGTAAATCTCTTGTATTTTGTAGGGATTAATCGTGCCTTCACAAAGCAATCGTTCCATTAATACAATATATTGTACTTTTCTGTATTATAGTAACAAATGATTCAAAAGCAAATGATTAAATGAAAATTTTGCCACTTCATCACATAAAAAAGCCCCCTGCGCCGCACGGCGCAGGGGGCTTCACATTCAAACCAGACAATCCCTTACCAGTTAACACCAACCTTGGTCAGGAACTGCTTGGCCACGTCGTCGTTATCCTCCGAGAAGACATCTCCCGGGAAGAACCAGCCGGCGCTGAAGCCAAGCTGGACGTCTTCGGTGTAGTTGAAGACCAGATCCACATCGAGCTCATTACCGACGTGCGTTTCATCCAGAGAAACGACCGGAGTCGTAGTTGTACCGTCAGGCTGTCTCATGATGAAATCGGATGTGGTTGAATCGGAATCGGCTTCATCCATCTCTTTGTCAAGCCAGATTCCCCACCAGCTGATCTTGGCAATGACATCTTCCATCGGTGTCATCTGAAGGCCAGCGTTGTAGATATGGGAATTGGTCAGGTCAAAGAGTGTGTTGTAGATGGTGCCACCGCTTTGATCCTCGAACATGTCGTCCCAAGCGGTCCATTTTTCTTGAGATGCCGGCGCGTTGGGATCCCGTTCATCATCCGGATTGCTGTCACCGGACACGTATGTGTAGGAACCGCTGAGAACCGGCGAATACTGCGAGAGGGTATCTCCGGGTATCGCGTAACTGCCGATCACCTGGGCACCCATAGCCTCGCGTTTGAGGTTGTCGGCACCGTTGTTGTCGCCAACCGACGCGTTGTTACCTCTCTGCCAGGCCACCTCCACCGAGGTATACATCCCCTCGATCGGGTTGCTGTAGATCCGCATACCCGGAACATAAACCGTATCGGCCTTCTGTCCGGTGGGCATACCAGTAAGGTCTTCCTGATTGATCTTGGCGAAGAAATACCCTTCGATACCGGTATTTCTCTCATCACCGAGATTCCAGTTGGCGTTAATACCGTACAGATCGACATCGTCTTCGCTTGTGTTGGCCGAGCTGACACCCGTCAACTGGTTGGCGTCCACCTTGGCAGCGAATATATCGACCACCAACGGATCATAGTCGAGTACCATCTTGACGGCGTCATACTCTGTCCGCCATGAGAGGTCTTCGGCCACACCGTTGAGACCGCCGGCCCCGATACGGTTGTTGGGACCGCCGGCGCCGATAATGAAGGCGTTGCCGTAGTTGAGCACCTGGCGACCGACCGTGACCGTCAAATTCGAGTTGAGGAATTCCCTCATCTCGATATAGGCCAGGTTGATGTCGATGTCGGTATTGGAGCTGACCTCTTCGTCCCATGCTCTTTCATTGATGAGCTGGGTGACGACGCTGACGTTGTCTGTCAGGTCGGCGTCGAAACGAACGATCGCCTGGGTGATCAGCAGGTTCTGATAAAACTCAGAATCGCTGGCTGATGAGACATCGCCCAGGTCAAACTGGTCGCGGACGACCCAAGTCGATTCCAGACTACCGCTGACCTTGACGCTCTGCACGGCAGCGGAAGCCGGAAGGGCCATCAAGGCGACCAGCATCGCGGCTATCAATAAACGTTTACTCATTGTAATCCTCCTTAAATTGAATTATATATATTAATAACTAGGTTACCCTAATTATCTATCCACAGCCATTCCAGAAGTTGATGATTTCCGACGATTGTTTTTTCCTCACCTCCTTTCATATCCGATTGAAATCATCTCTGGATTTGAGGTTTAAGCAAAGACATTCTTCCATAATAAGGTTTAGGTGTCAATGTTTTTTGAATTTTTATTATTATACTCAAATTTACTTAATTTTTAAAATGACCCTGATTTTCACAGAAATTTAATCCAAACGACACACTCGCTGAAATGGAAATAGAGGCAATGTTTTAACGCCCATGATGGGTCTCCTAATCATGGAATGAAGCAAGCCTTTACCTGAATTGCCCTCCATTGCGTCTGCTTTAGGAATAATATTAGTAATGGAAAGTGCGCCTAGGTGGATTCGAACCACCCACGCCGGCCTTAGGAGGGCCGCGCTCTATCCATCTGAGCTATAGGCGCTTAGGTAATTCAGACCCGTAAAAGGCTGTGTATTGACCAGTCTCCGAGCTTCTCACGGCCTTTTAGAAATGTGAGTTCTATGAGAAAAACGATTCCGGCAATCTGTCCCCTTTGCCGGGTAACAAGGTCTGCTGTGGCCTTAACCGTACCGCCTGTAGCCAAAAGATCGTCAACAATAAGCACCCTGGATCCCGGCTTAATTGCATCTTCATGCATTTCAAGAACATCCGAACCGTATTCCAGCTCATAAGTCACGTCCACAATTTTAGAAGGAAGCTTGCCCTTTTTGCGGACCGGGACAAACCCGGTACCCAGACGGTCCGCCAGCGCGCCGCCGAATATAAACCCGCGCGATTCGATGGCTACGATCGCATCGATCTTTTCGTCACGGAACGGTTCGGCCAGCCAATCCAGGGCTGAGTGAAAGGCATCCTTATTTTGCAAAAGCGGAGTGATGTCTTTGAAAATGATACCTTTTTTCGGAAAATCGACAACATCGCGGATAAAGTTCTGCAGCTCACTTTTTTGCATAGTCTTGCCCCTTTTCCGATGAATTCATATTGGCGGTCAACGGCCTCAGCGAATCTCTTTCGATATACCGCGAACCAAGAACAATCTTAATAGGAAGGGAAGATCGTTTATTCACTATCTGGTTGAGATGTTCAAGCGCCAGGCGGCCCATTTCAACCAGAGGCTGGGAAACTGTCGATAGCTTAAGGGCGCTCGCGTTACTCAACGGGTTATCGTCAAAACCAACAATGGAGAGATCGTCAGGAACTTTTATACCCATTTCCCGTGCCGTATCAATCAACTCCAGGGCCATAACATCAGACGCGCAGAATATAGCCGTAGGCCTTTTTTCCATATTCAGCAGGTGCTTGGCCGCCTGGCGGGCCGGGGTCCGAAGATAATCCCCCACGGCAATGTAATCTTGAATGACCGGCAGGTTATTCTCTTTAAGGGCGCGTTTATACCCGGCCAGACGGAGTTTCCCCGATTGGGTGAGGAGATCACCGGTTATCGTGGCGACCCGGCGGTGGCCGTATTCAATAAGACGTCTCACCACGTTGAAGGCCGCCTGCTCGTTGTCGATCGCGATGGAGTTGATCGGTTCCGTGAAGGTATTATTTAACACGATGTACGGGATCCCTTTGCTGATCACGCGGTTTAGCATCTCCAGGTCCCCGTTGATATCGGCAAATAAAATCCCGTCGACGGGATACCGGTGAAGATCGGTGATTTCGAGCCAGTCCAGATGTTCATTGCGGTCCGTGATATGCAACAAGATGTCGACTTTGAGCCGGCTGGCGGCCAGGCCGACACCCTTGATGATCTCTCCGGCGTAATAGGAATGATAGATATCCTCGAAACGGGGGATGACAAGAATAAACGTATGCATCGTTATGTCCCTTTGAGTTTATCCTGTTCTTCGTTCATCATCTTTTTGAGTTTTTTTATGGCCGCGGCCTCCACCTGCCGGATCCTCTCCCGCGAGACACCCATCTTTTTGGCGATCTCGGCGAGGGTCCTCGTTTCCCCGTCTGTAATCCCGAACCGCATTTCGACAATCTGTTTTTCCCTGCTGGACATCCTGTCCAGCATCTCGTGAGTGCGCTCCTTGTTGAAGAAGGCCTCCAGTTTCTCATCAGGCGAGACAATGGTGTGGTCTTCGATGAGATCCTTGACCTGCCCCTCCCCCTCATCACCGATAGGCGCGTCCAGACTGGACATCTTGGCGATCCACTGATTAATCTCGCGCACTTTATCGACGGTCGTCTTCATTTTTTTGGCGATCTCGCTCAGGCGGGGTTTCCTTTTGAGCTTGTGCGTCAGCTCCTCGGAGATCTTCTTGCACTTGTAGATTTCTTCGTTCATATAGACAGGGATGCGGATCATTTTCCCCTGGTCGATGATGGAACGCGAGATGCTCTGCTTGATCCACCAGGCCGCGTAAGTCGAAAAGCGGAATCCCTTGGAAGGTTCAAACTTGTCCACCGCCTTCATCAGGCCGATGTTGCCCTCTTCAATGAGGTCACTGAAGGGGATCCCCAGATTCATGTATTTTTTGGCAATGCTGATGACCAGGCGCAGGTTGGAACGGATCATCTTCTCCCGGGCCTTCTTGTCCTTCTTCTTGACCTTTCTGGCCAGGGCCAGTTCTTCCTTGGCCGACAGGAGCGGGATATTGCGGATATCTTTAAGATACGCTTTGACGGGATCCACGAACGCGACACCTCACAAGTAGCCGGGCCGGAGGATAAAATCCTCCGGCCCGGTCTGTTTATTTTTTCCTTTTCGGCTTTTTCGCAACCTGTTTTCTTACGGTCTTCTTCCGTGCCGCTTTTTTTCCGGTCTCTTTCTTTCCTGGCTGATTGCGCAAGGCGGCCTGGGCCGCGGAAATCCGCGCGATCGGGACGCGAAACGGCGAACAGCTTACGTAATCCATTCCGACCCGGTGACAGAAGTCAATCGAAGACGGATCCCCGCCGTGCTCACCGCAAATACCTACCTTCAGATCCGGCCGCACGCTGCGGCCCCGGTTAACGCCGATCGCCACCAGTTCGGCCACCCCGTCCTCGTCAATGGCGGCAAAGGGGTCCTCCGGGAGGATCTTCTCCTCAAGATAATGAGGCAAGAATCCTCCGATGTCATCGCGGGAAAAACCGAACGTCATCTGCGTCAGGTCATTGGTGCCAAACGAAAAGAATTCAGCCGTTTCGGCAATCTTGCCGGCCGTCAGCGCGGCCCGCGGTATTTCTATCATCGTCCCGAAAATGACAGAAACTTTTTTCATGCCGTATTTTTCGCAAACCTCTTTATAAACCTTCTTGAATACATCCTTCTGGTTCTTTAACTCACCGACCTCGGACACGACAGGAACCATAACCTCCGGGGACACCTTCTTTCCGTCCTGTATCAGTTCGGCAGCGGCCTCGAGGATGGCGCGGATCTGCATGGCCGTGACCTCGGGATAGGTCACCCCCAGACGAACCCCGCGGTGGCCCATCATCGGATTGCTCTCACGTAACGCCGCGGAACGCTTCTCCAGTTCCTCCTGGGAGATACCCAGGCTCTCGGCGAGGTTCTGCTGCTGCTCCTTGCCGTGCGGCACAAACTCGTGCAGGGGCGGATCCAGCAGACGGACCGTGACCGGATAACCGCTCATGGCCTCCAGCGTTGCCTTAATATCTTTTTTGACGAACGGGAACAGCTCGGCGAGCGCTTTTTGGCGTTCTTCCGGGGTGCGGGAGACAATCATCTTCCGCAATTTGAAAAGAGGCTCTTCCGAATTTTTGCCGTAAAACATGTGCTCGATCCGGAAAAGACCTATCCCTTCGGCCCCAAAGGACCGCGCCTTGGCCGCGTCATCCGGCGTGTCGGCATTCGTCCTGATATTCAGGGTTCTCACCTGATCGCAGATTTTCAGAAAATCGTTCAGCATCTTGTTTTCCTCGGCCGCGTCGATCATCGTGAGTTCACCTTTATAAAAAAACCCTTTGGTCCCGTTAAGGGTGATCCAGTCTCCTTCTTTAAGATCTTCCCCGTCCACCGACATGCGCCGGGTCGTCATATCGATCTCGATTTCGGCGCAGCCCACGATACAGCATTTGCCCCAACCCCGGGCCACTAAGGCCGCATGCGAGGTCATGCCGCCGCGGGCGGTCAGGATGGCCTCCGAGGCGCGCATGCCTTCGACATCCTCTGGATTGGTCTCTTCCCTGACGAGGATAACCTTCTTCCCTCCCCTTTTCCATTTGACGGCGTCGTCGGCCGTGAAGACGATCTGACCGGTGGCCCCTCCCGGCCCGGCCGGCAGCCCCTTGCCCAGCCTCCGGGCCTCTTTTTCTTCGTCCGGATCTATAATGGGATGCAGCAGCTCATCCAGCTGCTGAGGCGTGACGCGCTGAACAACCTCTTCTTTAGAAATCAGTTTTTCCCTCAACATGTCCATGGCCATGCGCACGGCGGCCGGTCCGTTCCTCTTGCCGACGCGGCACTGCAGCATATAAAGCGTCCCTTCCTCGATCGTGAATTCGATATCCTGCATGTCGTGGTAATGCCTCTCCAGACGGTTACGGATATCCACCAGCTGTTTATACACATCCGGCATCCACTGCTCCAGGGTCTCCAGGTCTTTGTTATGATCGCTCTGCGATTCCCTATTGATGGGGGCCGGTGTGCGGATACCCGCGACGACATCTTCACCCTGCGCGTCGACGAGAAATTCACCGTAAAATTTATTGTCCCCGTTGCCCGGATTGCGGGTGAAGGCCACCCCCGTGGCCGAGGTATTGCCCATATTGCCGAAGGCCATGCTCTGGACGTTGACGGCCGTCCCCCACTCATCGGGGATACCCTCAATCCTACGGTATGACACCGCGCGTTTCCCCATCCAGGACGCGAAAACGGCGCCGATGCCGCCCCAAAGCTGTTCCATGGCGTCATCGGGGAAGTCCCGGTCCAAGACTTCCTTGACCTTCGCCTTATACAACCGGCAGATCTCTTTGAGATCATCGGCCGTGAGGTCCTTGTCGAACTTGATGCCCTTGTCTTTCTTTTTGCCGTGGAGGATCCTCTCAAGCTGCTGGCGGATCCCCTGTCCCTCGGCGGGTTCAATCCCGCCGGCCTTCTCCATAACCACGTCGGAATACATGGTGATCAGCCTCCGGTAGGCGTCGTAGGCGAAGCGTTCGTTGCCCGTTTTCTTGATAATGCCTTCAAGCGTCCTTTGTGTCAGACCAACGTTCAGGACCGTTTCCATCATCCCCGGCATCGACTTGCGCGCACCCGAACGGACCGAGACCAGGAGCGGATTGGACGCATCTCCGAACTTTTTCCCCATGATCTTCTCAACCCTCTTCAGGGCCTTGGCCACCTCGCCTTTAAGACCCGCGGGGTATTTTCTCCCGTTTTTGTAATAGTATATGCACACGTCCGTCGTGATGGTAAAACCCGGCGGGACCGGCAGACGCAAATCCTTATGACCGGCCATCTCGGCGAGGTTGGCCCCTTTTCCCCCGAGCAGATTTTTCATTTCCGCCTTACCGTCCGCCTTGCCTCCGCCGAAAAAATACACGTTCTTCTTAGCCATCTTTGAAACTCCTTCCGGTTTTCTTTTTATGTTGTGGAAAATTTATCAAACACGAACGACTTGAGTTGACTGACTGGAATCCGCGTCTGTTCCATGGTGTTGCGGTCCCGCACCGTGACCTGCCGGTCATCAAGCGACTGGACATCGACTGTCACGCAGTAAAACGTGCCGACCTCGTCCTGACGGCGGTACAGCTTCCCGATCGAAGCGGTATCGTCATAAACGGCCGTAAAGGATCGCGAGAGGTCCTCCTTGATCTTCCTGGCCAGATCCACGATATCCGATCTTTTTTTCAACAACGGCAAAACCGCCACCTTGACGGGAGCAAGCTCTTTGTGCAATCTTAAGACAACGCGCTTTTCCCCTTTAACCTCCTCCTCATGATAGGCATCCACGAGGAAGGCCAGCACCGCACGGTCAACGCCTCCCGACGGCTCGATGATGAAGGGAAAAATTTTTTCTTTCGTCACCGGATCCTGATACATCAGGTCCTTTCCCGAATGCCGGGAATGCTGACGCAGATCATAATCCGTCCGGTTGGCGATCCCTTCCAATTCGGACCACCCGAAGGGGAATTCATATTCGATATCCGTGCATCCCGCGGCGTAGTGCGCCAGCTCATTCTGCCCGTGCTTGCGCAGACGGAGTCTCTGAGGATGGATGCCCAGGGCAAGGAACCACTGATACCGCTCATTGATCCACCGCTCGTGATGCGCTTCGGCCTGATCCGGCGGAGAAAAATACTCGATCTCCATCTGTTCAAATTCACGGGTGCGGAAAGTAAAATTGCCCGGCGTGATTTCATTACGGAAGGCCTTACCGATCTGGGCGATACCGAAAGGAAGACGTTTTCTCGTGGTATTGATGACGTTGGCGAAATTGACAAATATGCCCTGGGCGGTCTCCGGACGAAGATAGGAAAGACTGCTGCTGTCCTCAACCGCGCCCAAATATGTCTTGAGCATCAAATTAAAAGCGCGGCCCTCGGTAAAGTCCTTGGATCCGCATTCCGGGCACACGCCTTCGATTTTGTCAGAACGGAAACGCTTCCTGCACTTTTTGCAATCGACGAGGGTATCGGTAAAATTTTCCGCGTGGCCGGAAGCTCGCCAGACCTCGGGGGCCATGAGGATCCCCGCGTCCAGTCCAACGACATCATCCCGGTTATGAACGACGGCCTTCCACCAGACCTCTTTGAGGTTCCGCTTCAATTCCACGCCAAGCGGGCCATAATCCCAAACGCTGCCCAGCCCTCCGTAAATCTCCGAAGATTGAAAAATAAAACCCCTTCTCTTGCAGAGCGAAACAACTTTATCCATCAGGTCAGCGTGTTGCATTTCGCGGTATTCTATATGAAACTTTTATAAAAATCAAGCGCTTTGTCCCCTAAAGTTTTTCAAAATCGACGAATTTTTCATCCAATCTTCCGGATTTTCTCTGCATAAGCACGGGCAAAAAGGGCCATCAGCCTGGCTGCCACCAGGGCCACATACACAAACAGGACATAACTGACCGCCTTGTTAAAATAGACGTGATCCGATACGATATCATTGTTCACATACAGGGCCAGCAGGAAAAATCCTGTCCACAGCAATATCATGAGGACGTAGGCCGCGAAAACCCGGACGATGCCGCGCAGAGTGCTCACCGGGTTGAGAAAGGCTGCCGTGGGAATCAAAACTATCCTCATGACCATCATCGGCAGAACAAACACCCCCCCGCACAGCAGGACAAAAAACACATTGTCCAGAGTGTGTGCCAGTAAAAAATAAAAAGCCGACGGCAAAAGCGCCAAAAAAACCGTCAATACAATCTCCGAAACCGGACTGGCATATTCGATCCATTGTCTGAGGCCGACAAAACCCGGCATACGGTGTATCCCCCTGACCGAGGAATCCATGACCTTATAGGCATACATCAGAAAATAAGTGAACAAGCCCACCCTGATCATGTCCGTCAAAAACGGATGATAAGCAGGCAAAAGATCGGACAAAGCGTAGATGACGCCGGCAAACAAAGCCATAACAGGCATTCCTGCGCCCATGAGCGGATAAAGGAAGGCCCCCGGCACGTAACGCCAGAACCCCTTTACACGAGGAGACCCTTCCGCCTCTTGCTTTCGGGACTGTTTTTCCCGTCGCCCCGCCTCAGGCCGCGGGGAAGGACTCGTCCAAAAAAATCCTCTCCGGGTTATGACATCGCCGCCGTCTGGGCCGATAACTTTTTCTTCCAAAATCCTGACACGCTTTTTCCGTCTGTGAAGATCTTCGACAAGATCGCACCGTCCGCCGCATTCTTTGCAGATATAGGCTGTGAACTGCTCGCTGACCTGCCTGGCTTGGACATCGTCTTTACAAAAATAATTGCGGCACGTATGGCAGACGGCAAAGGCCGGGCGGTCGGGATGATTCTTGCACGCGTATCGTTCTTTACGTCGACCGAACATTCTATTCCTGCCTCAGCTTGTCCAGCTCGTCTTTTTTGATTTTAAAACTGTGGAGATCATCGGGAAATTGCCCCTGCTCGACCTCTTCCTTAAACCGTGAAACCGCCTGGAGGATCAGGGGATTCAAATGGACATACCGCTTGGCGAACTTGGGCTTGAAGCGCTCGAAAAATCCCAGGAGGTCATGCGCCACGAGCACCTGTCCGTCGCAGAACCGGCCAGCACCGATACCGATCGTGGGGATAAAGGTTTTTTCGGTGACCATCCTGGCAATCTCATCGGGAATGCATTCGAGGATAAGGCCGAAACATCCCTCTTTCTGCAAAATCCCGGCCTGGTCAAAGAGTCTTTCGGCCGAACGGGCATCTTTACCCTGCACCTTGTACCCGCCGAGTTTGTCCGCTGTCTGGGGCGTGAGACCGATATGGCCCATGACAGGGATCCCCTCCGCGACGATGAGTCTCACGAACGGTTCGCAGTTATCGAACCACTCGACCTTGACGGCGTCGCACACGCCCTCACGAATAAACCGCCGTGCGTTTTGAAGGGCAAACTCGGGCCCCTGCTGAAAAGATTCAAAGGGCATGTCACCGATGACCATGGCATTTTCGACGGCCCGGCTGACCGCGCGGGAATGATGCAACATTTCCGTCATCCCCACCTCCTTAGTCGATTCCAGCCCCAGGACAACGTTGGCCAGAGAATCGCCAACCAAAATAATGTCGATACCGGCCTTGTCGACAATAGAAGCCATCGGATAATCGTAGGCCGTCAGCATGGTGATTTTTCGGCCTTCCTTTTTCCGCCGGATGATGTCTTGGACGCTGATCCGTGAACCTGAGGTCATCTTTTTCTCCCCTTATGCTGTCTGCTCGGCAACATACCTGTGGATCCTTGCTGAAAGCTCCTTGGCCTCCTGCAACACGTTCGTGATTTCTGAGGCTCCTCCACGAGTTCCGCACGCGGCAAAAACCCCAGGGATCGATGTCATCGACGTGTTTTTATTTATCCAGACCGTGCCGTTCTTGTTCAAGCGGATGCCAGGGAACAGTTTGGCAAACATCGGTGAAGACCGGTAAGAGGACACCGTCAAGACTGTGTCCGCCTCGATGACAAAATCGGAACCTTTGACCGGCAGCAACTTCCATCGGCCGGATGTATCCGTATCGGCATAGTCAAGCCGAACACATTTGACCCCCCTGACATGTCCGCTCTCATGACCGCAGATTTCCACGGCCCTGGTCAAGAATTCAACGGGGACCCCTTCCTCAACCGTCTGCCGGAAAACATCCCCTCGGACGTGAAGGTCCTCTTCGGTCTCGGGGAAGACGACGGTGGCATGCCGTTTCATCCTCAAGAGAATCCGCGCGCAATCCAAGGCCCGGTCGCCTCCGCCGATGATCACGACGCGTTTGCCGGCACTCACCGCGGTTTTGTACGCCGGGAACCGGCAGGCCTCCATCAGGTTGACTCGGCTCAAAAAATCATCTACGAAAAACACACCGCCCAGTTCTTCGCCGTTTAAACCGGACAACTCGGGCTCCCCCGGTCCGGGGGCAAGGCAGACGGCCATGAATCCCCGGGCAAACAGGTCCTCCAATGAAAGCGTCCGCCCCACAAGACAATTGGTTTCAAAATCGACCCCGAGCGACCGGGCGTACCCGATCTCCGTCTCCAAAACGCTTCTTGGCAATCGAAAGGCCGGAATTGCACAGCGCAGGGAACCGCCGAGCTCATGCAGGGCCTCAAATACCCTGACGTTACAATCTCGTAAAGCCAGATTCACGGAAACCGTCAAGCCGAATGGCCCCGAACCGACAACGGCGATCCTCGGCTGGTTGTCTTTTTTTGCCTTTGGTCTTAGAAATTTTCTTTGTCCGTAATCAAAGGCCGCGCGCTCCAGTGCGCGAATGCGAACGATCTTGCCATCTTTGTTGCGTATCTCTTTATTGAAGGACAGATCACGGCCAAGCCGGGAGGTAATGCCCGGAAAGGGATTTTCCTCGCGGATCTTGGACAACGCGCCCCGAAAATCTCCTTCCCGGATTAACCGGATGAATTCTCTTGCCTCGACATTCAGGCCGGAGATCGGATGCTCAGACGCATGAACGCTCTGGGGAAAACACCGGGCATCCTCTACCGCCTGTTTTTTTGAGAGTCCGAGAGCAACCTCGTCAAAGTTTTTGAGGCGTTTTGCAACAGGTTGTTCTGCGGTGGCCATGGTTCCCATTCCATCAACTCCTTGATTCTCTGTAAACGGCCGATCAAACCCGCCACATCCACGTCATGACCATCAAAGAACGGGCCATCCAGACAAATCGACCTCTGTTTTCCGTCCACCTTGACCCAATCGGCGCCGAAACGGCCAAAGCCGTCTATTCCCTGGGGCGGCAAATGGAGAAGGGTCCTGATGCGCTTGTTCCTGGTGTATTCCAGTATGGACGCCCAATGGTCCGGCGGGGTTAAGACAAACAGGGCGCGGACGTTTTCGCGGTCCACGGTTTCCTTCAGAAGGTCGAAAAGACCTCCTCTGTTTTCATATGAGCCATCCTGAGTGGCCATGATGATTTTATGGCAGTTGAGCCGCATCTGGAATTCGAGGATAATCTGTTTTTTCGTCGCTGCCCCGAATATACCGATCATCTTGTTCCCCGCGCTCTTGCACAGGCGGCATACCGGCATCGACCGCGCGATGCCGATCCCGTAACCCATACACACAACCGTCCCCCATTTGTGCGCATCGACCGGATTCCCCAAAGGGCCCAAGATAACCGGAACACGCTCCTTGATCTGCAGCGCCCCCAATCTCTTCTTTGATTCGGTGTCCTCCTGAAAAACCAGAGACACTATCCCGCGACCCGGTTCGGCATCCATAACGACCAAGGGGATCCGCTCGCTGTATTCGTCCGGCATCGCGATGACGAACTGACCTGGCCGGTATGCCTTCGCCAAGGAAGGAGCCGCGACATCCAACCGTTTGATGCCCAATCCCAAAATCTGTTTGTGAACGATCTCAAACATCTAACCGCCTTTTTTCTTCAGGGTTTTGAGAAGCCGGCCGGCCGTCATGGTATTGACCACATCGTCTTTCTTCAGCCACCCCCGTCTGGCCACCGCGACCCCGAAACGGATATAGGAAAGATGCGAGATGTCATGGGCATCCGTATTGACCGCGAAGCGTACGCCCTGCTTACGGGCAAAATAGACATTCGCCGAATTCAAATCCAGACGCACCGGAAAGGCATTGATCTCCAGGGCTGTCCGCGTATCCGCCGCGGCAAGACATACCTCCTTGAAATCCAGCGGATACGGATCCCTCTTGCCGATATGCACGCCCGTCGGATGCGCGATGATGTCCACATTTTTATTCCGGCAGGCGGAAATAATCCGTTTGGTCAACTGGGCTTTGGACTGGTTGAATCCGCTGTGAATCGACGCTATGACAATATCGAACTCACTCAGGATTTTCTCATTATAATCGATTCGGCCCGCGGCGTCTATCTCCGCTTCCGTGGAGAAAAAGACGCGGAAAGGCGCGAGCTTTTTATTCAACCGCTCGATTTCTTTTTTCTTTTTTCTGAGATTTTCCGGCGACACCCCGTTGGCCACCCGCAATTTCGGCGAATGATCCGCGACGGCGACGTAGCCGTACCCCCGCTGCCTGGCGGCAAGGGCAATGGCCTCAATGGTGTTCCTCCCGTCCGACCAGCGCGAATGCACGTGCAGATCGCCGCGGATGTCCGATTCCTCAATTAAATCCGGAGTGCGCCTGAGGCCCCAGATCTCCTTTTCACCGAAATCCTCTCTCAACTCGGGAGGGATATACGGCATCCCCAGCTGACGGAACATGTCCTCTTCCGTCCGGGAGGCGAGCCTTTTTTTCCCTTTTCCGGCGGCAGAAAATATTCCGTACTCAGAAATCTTCATCTTGTGCTTCATGGCACGTTGCCGCAAGGCGATATTAAAATTCTTTGATCCCGTGAAGTACAGCAACGCGGACCCAAAACACTCCGTAGCCACGACCCGCACATCGACCTGGACGCCTTCCGACGTTAAAACCGAGGATTTTGTCCCGCCTCGTCCGAGGACACGCTCGACGCCGGGTAAAGAAATGAAACGGTCCATGACCGCCGCCGGCCGAGAGGAACCCGCCAGGATATCGACGTCCCGGATCGTTTCCTTCATGCGGCGCACGCTTCCGGCAACGCTGATTGTCCTGACTTCCGGCAGAGGCTCCAAATCCGATATAAAACGGTCTGCGACACCGACGGCCAGCCCCAGGTTCATGCGTTCACGGCCGCGTTTCATCAACGCGATCCCCTTACGAATATTTTCGATCGTCTTCTCTTTGATGCCCGGCATGCCCTCGAGACGGCCTTTGTCCACGGCGTCCGCCAAGGCATCGATGTCCGCGACATGCAAGGCCTCATAAAAAAGCCTTGCCTTTTTGGGCCCCACGAACGGAATCCCGACAACATCAAGGATGCTCTCGGGAATATCCTTTTTCAATTCTTCATAAGCCATAATCTTTCCGGTCTCGACAAATTCGCCGATCTTCCCGATCAGGGTCTTGCCAATACCCGGCACCTGATCGAGACGCCCCTGGGCCTTCATCCGGGCGACGTCTTCCGTCAGACTCTGCAGACTGTCCGCCGCCCTGCGGTAGGCGCGGACCTTGAAGACATTATCATCCTTGATTTCCAGGTATACGGCCATATTCTCAAATATCCGCGCAATATCCTGATTCAGCATCACCGACTCCTAAAGCGAATCGTTGTCCCATTCCTGCCGCAAGAAGCGTTTCTTGAGGTTCAACCGCCTGACCAGCTCTTCGCGCATGTCCCCGATCTTTCCTGGTTCACCCTCAAGATAAGCGGTGAATCCGTTGATAATGGACAAACGGACGTCGATCAAGAGCCCCGGGCCTTTTTTACGGATCGACTTGATCTTCTCCAGAGGGATAAAGGAAGCGGCGATATCCTCCGTCTCCCGCCGGAGGAACAATTTGTGTTCATCCAGGATAATCTTTCCCCGGATCTTCTTGCGCCCCTCCTGCAAGACGCCCTCGCCGTATGTTATCGAGAAATCCATGTTCGTCATCAAACGTCTATTCTTCAATTAACGTGTAAGTCATCGTTTCCAAACGGCCGTCTTTGATGACTGTCCGGGACCCGAGGACCTTGTTCACCTGAAAACCTTCCAAGACCGGGAATAGGACTTCGTCCAGATAGTACCGTCCCGAAGACAAACCTTTTTCTTGCTTAAAAAGCTTTCCGGCCTCTGCTTCAAGATTCTGTTTTTCTTCGAGTGCCGCCCTCGTTTTTTTCCGGATTTCTTCTATTTCATCGTCGATGTCTCGCGTGTCTGATTCCTGCGGACCAGCATCTGCCGCCGGCGGCTGTCCGGGATGCCATGTCACCCCACCCTCCTTCAAGGAAACGAGGTCGTTAAGTTCTTCATTCAGTTCACTGATCTTGCCCTCGATGTCCCTCAGCTCGCGGGCGATACCCCGTCGATAGGTCTCGATCTGCAAACTCTGAAGCGAAAACCAGTTGTACCCCCATTCCACAATGTCCCGGGCCCTGGATACCAAGTCTCCAGGACGGGCAAAGAGGACGGCCTTATTCTCTTCGGATAAACCTTTATTGACCTTCTGGAAGTCCTTGTTGTCTTTCAGCGAGGGCCTTTTTCCCCGGTGTGCATCGATGGAATCCTTGATCAAGGTCCAGTCCGTCGTTAGCATAAGATAGTGCTCATAAAAGCCGTAGCCCGGCTTCAGTCCGAATCCGAAAGGCAGAGACAAAAAACGTATCGTCGTATCCCCATAGGTTTCTTCCTGCAGAAGAAACGGCACATGCTCGACGGCGCGTCCGATAAAGGCGCGGACTCTTTCCTCGTCGGAAACTTCAATGAACAAAAGCGCCTTGGGGACCGGGAATAAACCCTCCACTTCGATATCAGCCAGATACGAACCGCTTTCATCGCCGATGGAGGAAACAATGTCTTTTTCCGGGTCGACCCGCCAGTCTCTTTCAAGCTCGCGGAGAATGGCATATCCCAGACGGCCCGGTAAAGCCGCGGGTTCATCTTCCCCCGATGCTTCCGCTTGATCTTTGAAGCGCTTCCAGGCCGCCGGCCACGCCGTGCAGGCATTCCACTGGTAGGCCAAAACATCCCGAGGTATCATATCCAGGCTTCGGTTGTGTTTCCGGGGGCAGGAATAGACATCTTCCAGCACGGGATCCAGGTTCTCCTCATCAAAAGAGACAACGATCTTGTCGAAAGCCACGCGCCCCGGCACCGAGGCGAAACCAACCGCGTCAAGGCCACTCATCCGGCGGAAGACCTCTTCGATCCGTTCTCTCCGCAGCTCTTTGTCGGTCAGGACAGGAAAAGAGAGAAAAATATTTTTCGTCCTGGCCAAGAAGTCTTTCAGATCGAAAAAGGCCAAACCCCGGAAATCCCCCGGCAGATAGCCGGCAACGCTTTGATAGGAAGGGTCTTCCCGCAGTGAACCTTGCCCTCCCCGGCGGGTGATATCCGCGCTTTCCTTCAGCGTCTCCAGGTTGTTTGAAATATGCAGGCGCGCGCCCGAAACCAAATAATACAGTCTTTCCCCTTCATCCATTATGACCTCGGTGATCGACTGGCCGCTATAATCATGAACCGTCAGAGGCAACACCTTTTTTGAGTGGAGGGATCGGGACAGGAACTCCAAAAATCCTCCCTGCTTTTTGAGGTCCGTAACCACAAGGATCCGGATCCTTGTCCTGAAGGCCTCGCGCCATTCTTTTTCGTTTTGCGGCCACGGGAGGATATCATCGCTCACATAAAACGCCAGCGCCACATCTTTTCCGAACAACTGGTCAAGCAGCACCGAAGAAAACCGGGATTCCAATCTGCCGAGAGACTCTTGAAGCGCGGTGATCCGCTCCTCGGGAACCCCGCTCTTGCGCATCATCTCTTGCCAATCGACATCGCGGATATTCTTCCACAATCTGCTCTCTCTGATCTCATCAAATGTCTTTCGGCCCTCCCGGAGGCGTATAACCGCAAGAGCACCTGACGGCAGGGACTCTTCCAATGCGGCATCCGGGGTCAACCGCCAAAACGCAAACATGATAACAGCGGCGACAGCACACATAATCAGTACAATCACAACCGGTCTATTGATCTTCATAGGATAAGCCTTTCGTTTCAAGGATTCCGGGATATGTCCTTTTTGAGATTAAAAAAATCGAGCGTGTTGCGGACAAATGTCTCTGCCAAGTCCTCTTCAGTTTTTTCAAAAAGCCGGGCATAGGCCTGCAGTGAGCGGGCAACGTCTTTCGGTGTAGCCGAAAAACCTGAGCCGGTTCCGTCTTTCCCCTCTCTGTAAAAAACGGGAGAGTCGGTCTCGAGGAGGACCTGCCCGATCGGCGCCCGACGCATCACATCCCTGAGCGGCTCACTGTACGCCAGGGCAGGGCCCGCCGAGACGAAAAAGCCGCATTCCAGAATACGCTCCAGGATATCCAGCGGCCCCGTATACCAGTGAAAGTTGACCCTGCTGTTCCCCGCTTCCCGAACGATCTCCAGGCAGTCCTTCCATGCGCCCCGGCTGTGCACGACAACAGGCAGATCATGTTCGCGCGCGATCACCAACTGCCGCCGGAAGACGTCCTGTTGAAACGCGCGCTGTTGCGCGTCTTTGCGGGCCCATTTGTACCAGTAATCCAGGCCGATTTCCCCGACGGCAACGGCCCGGTGGAGATTTGTCCGAACAAAGTCCAATGTCTCATCCAATACTTCCGGTTGAATATTCCCCGGATGGATCCCAAGGGCGCCGTAAACCGCGGGCTCATCAAACATGTCCTGGAGGACAAAGTTTTTCTTCATCGATTCCAGATCGACGCCCATGGTGACAACCCCGAGCACGCCGGCCCTCCGGGCCTCTTCCATTGCCCGGTCGATGTTCTCGATCTGATCAAGATGCGCGTGGGAATCGATCAAAGGGATCATTGCTATTCCGATTAAACGCGCGGGGCTCCTGTTCCTTTGGCGCCCGCTCCTACGAACTTATTCAGGTTTCCAGAATAAAAGTCACCGGCCCGTCATTCGTCAATCGCACATCCATCATGGCGCGAAATTGGCCGGTCTCGACCGCGTTTTTTTTCTTGCGCATACACTCGACAAAATATTGGTACAGCACCTCCGCCTTTTGAGGATCGGCGGCCCCATCAAATGAAGGCCTCCTCCCTTTACGGCAGTCGCCCAGTAACGTGAACTGCGAGACAACGAGAAACTCGGCCCCGCAATCCAGGGCGGACCTGTTCATCCTGCCCTCTTCATCTTCAAAGATCCGCAAATGCACAAGCTTCTCTGCCATAAGATCGGCCTGGCGGACGGAATCGTCTTTTCCCACCCCCAGGAATACCAGCATGCCGCTTTGGATCCGTCCGACGACATTTCCCTCTACGGAGACACTGGCCTCTTTGACTCTTTGGATGACGGCTTTCATCAGATTATTCTGCCTGAGAAACCGGATAGCTGGCCTCAATGGTCCTGACCAGGTTAAGCAGTGTGAAGTTGACGGGGGTGGCGATGCCGGTGCTCTGACCCTGCCGGACGATAAAACCGTTAATATAGTCGATCTCCGTCCTTTTGTTTTTAAGCACATCCTGCAGCATTGAAGACCTATTGGATGAGGTCGCCTCGCAGACCGCTTCGATCTTGGCCAGAGGATCGTCGTAAATCAATTTTATCCTCTTTTTCTTGGCTACCTTGACTGCCTCGGTGACTGCGGCCTGCATGATTGATGAAGCGCCTTCGTATTCGGCCAGCCGGCCGTTCTTGAGACGTGTAACCGCCGAGAGCGCGTTAATTCCGGCGTTGATAACCAGTTTTGACCAGAGGACGCTCTTGATGTCCCGGGAGACCTTAGTCTCAATGCCGGCCTTGTTGAAGACCTCCCGCACCTGACGGACCTGGGCGGGAATGCGGCCGCCCAGATGCCCGATAACGGTTTGCCCCGCACCGGTATGCGCCACCGAACCTTCGTCGACAAGTGTAAGACCATGATGCGTCACACCGGCTAAAACATTCTCCTGCCCGAAAATTTCCGTCAAGACCTCAATATTCCCTAATCCGTTCTGAAGAGACAGCACAATCGTGCCCTCTGCACATGACTCTTTGATATGAGAAGCGGCCTTTGGGGTGTCATAGGCTTTGGTGCATATAATAATCAGCTCTGCCGGCCCGATATCGGCCGCCCGGACCGTCACGGGAAGCCTGGCCTGCCACTTGCCGGACACGCCTTGGCAGGTGATGCCCCCCTTTTCCAATATCGACTTCACACGCTTCGGGTTTTTGTCCAACAGCCAGACCTCGGCAAATTTCGAAAGCCGTCCCGCGACAAAACATCCCAAAGCTCCAGGTCCAACAACGGCAATTTTCATAACCGCCCTTTCATAATATCTGGATTATAATAACTTTATAAATAGCGGTCAACACAAATATCCCCGCTTATTGACAATAAAGTCCATTTATGTTAGAAATGAGCTCTATCTCACCATGAACGTCGAATCCACACTCCAAAAATACCGTTTCCCTCCGGAATTCGTCTCGGCCATAACCCGCTCCGGGATCGAGAATTTTTATCCTCCCCAGGCCGATGCAATGGAAAAAGGCGTCCTGGACGGTGAAAGCCTCCTTCTTGCCATACCCACGGCCGCCGGCAAGACCTTCGTGGCCGAACTATGTATGATCAAATCCATCCTGGAAAACAACGGGCGCTGTCTTTACGTCGCCCCTTTAAAGGCGCTGGCCAGCGAGAAATTTCACGACTTCAAGGAAAAATACGCGCCGATGGGCATTAAGGTGGGTATCGCAACCGGTGACTTTGACAGCCCGACCCGTTTTCTTAACCGTTATCAGATCCTGATCGCCACCGCCGAAAAGGTCGATTCCCTGATCCGCTCAAGGGCCAAATGGCTGATCCATTCCCTGAACGTGGTCGTTCTCGATGAGATCCATTTCATCAATGACGGCTCGAGGGGGCCGACGCTTGAGATCCTGTCAGCGAGGATCAGACAGCTTAATCCCAATGTCCAAATCCTCGCCCTGAGCGCGACGGTGCAAAACGCGTCAGAGATGGCCCGTTGGCTGAAGGCCAAAGCCGTGGTCAGCCAGTGGCGTCCTGTCCCCCTTAAGGAAGGCGTCTATTATCAGGAGAGGATCGTCTTCGACAAAGACGGCACGCGTCTGATCCGTGAAGAACCGCCCGATGATCTCAGCAAACTGGCCCTGGACACTCTTCGTTCAAAAGGACAGGCCCTAGTCTTTGTCAATTCCCGCCGTTCCGCGCAGGCTGCGTCCCGCCAGGTGGCCCGGTATGTCGCCACGACATTAAGCGAAGACGAAAAAAAGCAACTCCTCAATGTCGCGCGCGATATCCTCGGCTCCAGAAGCGAGACCACAAAGATCTGCCGCAAACTCGCGGAATCGGTGGTCTGCGGCGTGGCTTTCCACCACGCGGGACTCAAACCAAATCAGCGCAAACTCATCGAAGACTTTTTTAAAAAAAATCTTATCAAAATCATCTGCTCCACGCCGACCCTAGCCGCCGGCGTCAACCTTCCTGCGCGCAGGGCGATTATCCGCGACTGCAAACGCTACGAGGCCGGTCTTGGATCCGTCTATATCCCCACATTTGAATATAAACAGTGCGCGGGCCGCGCCGGACGCCCCAATTACGACAAATTCGGCGAGGCTATCCTGGTGGCTAAATCTTTTTCAGAATCAACGACACTGTTCGACCGGTACATTAAGGCCCTTCCGGAACCCGTCATCTCCAAACTGGGGAACGAAGGGGCTCTGCGCATCCACATCCTCGCCTCGATCGCCGGCGGATATGTCCACGACATCAACAGCATGCTGGAATTTATCTCACACACCTTTCTGGCCCACCAGAAACGGACCGGCAACCTCATAGAACTCATCAGCCACATCTTCGACTTTCTGGAACGCGAGGGTTTTATCGAAAAGTCCGGTTTCCGGTACCAGGCGACCGCCTTCGGACAGACCGTTAGCCGGTTGTACATTGATCCGCTGTCCGGTCTCATGCTCCGCGAAGGCATTCAAAAAATCCGCAGGGGCGCGCCGCAGAACGAGGTCGGCATCCTGCACTGGCTGTGCTCCTGCCCCGACAGCGCCCTGCTCCACCTCGGTTCTCACGACTACGAGGAGCTGGAGGGTTTTGCCTCGGCGCACAATGACCAGTTTATCTTCAGCCAGAACGACATCCCGGCCTTCGAAGATTTTTACTATTATTTCTCGACTTTGAAAACCGCGAGCCTTTTCCTGGGATGGATCAACGAAGAAAAAGAAGACATCCTCTGCGACAGTTTCAACATCGGTCCCGGCGATATCCACCGCCACGTGGAATCGCTCCAGTGGCTGTTGCACGCCGCCAGCGTCCTCTCCGAGCTCATGGAAGAGCGTTCCCTGACATTTACTCTCGAAGACCTGCGCCTGAGGATCAAATACGGCATCCGGGAAGAACTGCTCGATCTGATCAGCCTCAAAGGGGTGGGGCGCGTCCGTGCGAGGATCCTTTACGAAAAAGGCTACCGCCGGCTCTCAGACCTTAAGTATGTCGATGAACAGGCCCTTTCTGATTTGAAACAGATCGGCAAGACCCTGGCCAGGGACATCCTCAAACAGGTGGCGAAGCTGTCGAGGAAAACTGCCGAACGGACGGCGGATGACCGATAGCAGATAACAAATTGCGGATAGCAGATGGCCGAGAGTATACGGTAGATAGCCCATAAAGCACTTCGGACAACTATAAACTATTGGCTATCGGCCATCCGCTATAAATACTTCGCCGACTTGAGGGGCCGCTCGAGATGATAGACCAGGAAATTATTCAGGACGTATTTCAATTCCTTCTTGACGGTGGGCGTCAGGCCAAGACGCAGGCATTTCTCCCAGCCGTTTCGCTCGATATGCAGGATCGAGGCCACCGCGCCGGGAGAGATCTTCTCCGACGATGAATCCCGGGGTTTGCAGGTTTCGCACAACAGACCGCCCGACTGCAGGCTGAAGCGCGCGCGGTAGCGAATGCGCCGGCCGCACTGCACGCAGGAATCGAGATGGGGTTTGAAGCCTGATTCCTGCAGGACCTTCACCTGCAGGATATGGACAAGTTTGTCCACGTCCGAGACCGTCTTAAGGCTCTCTAGGTAGCGCAAAAGCAGGCGGTAAACCGTGGGGCCGGGCTCCTCCAGCGGCATCAGTTTGTCGACGAGTTCCGTCATGTAGCTTGCCGCCATCATCCGCCGGATATCCTGACGGACAGGAAAATAATAATCCGTCAGGTCGCACTGCCCCACCAGGTGCATCTCCGAATCTGGATGCCAGTAAAAAACTATGTCGTTCAGAGAAAAGATATCGACGTTGCTGCCGAATTTCTTGTGGTCACGGCGTATCCCTTTCAGAACCCCTTTCATCTTTCCCATCGCTTTCGTGAAAAAGACGCAGATCTTGCTTGTCTCCCGGTAATCGTACGTCTTCAGGACCAGGGCCTCGTCGGACCGGATCATGGGTCGGGTCTCCGGCTTATCAGATCATCCATCACCTCCTGTTCCTTGAGACGCATACGCCCGGCCTGGGCAGGCGACCGGTCATCATATCCGATCAGGTGAAGAAGTCCGTGGATGACATAAAGAAGAAGTTCGTCCTGGAGGGATGTCCCGAAACGCCGGGCGTTTCGTTTCGCGGTATCGGCCGAAATCACGATCTCCCCGGAAAGAGACCGCGGCCGGCCGGAAACCTTCCCGGCAGAAGTCCTTGCCCCTTCATGAAGATCCAGCGCGAAAGCCAGCACGTCGGTCGGTCGATCCCGTTTCAAGTACCGGCGGTTTAACGACTGGATTTTTCGATCGGAGACAAAAACGAGAGAAAGGGTATACGATCGGATGCCCTCACGCTTCAGGAATTTCTCGGCCTTTGTCCTGATCCGGCTTTGATTGAGGCGCACCCTTGTCTGCAGGTTTTTTGAAGAGAGTTCCTTTGTCATCGCTCTGGTCCGGATACTTGATCCGGCTGTGGTACATGGCGCTTAAAACCCGGGTAAAGGTCGCCCGGACGGTTTCCAGTTCTTTCAGCGTCAATCCCGATTCATCGAGCTGTCCGTCGATGAATTTGTTGTTCATGATCTTGCGGACAACCTCATCGATCTTTTTGGGATTCGGGTCGTCCAGGGAACGCACGGCCCCTTCGGTGGAGTCGGCCAGAAGCACGATCGCGGTTTCCCGCATCTGGGGTTTGGGGCCGGCATAACGGAAATTCATCTCATCCACCTCCTCCTCATCCGCGGCGCTTTCTAGGGCCTTGCGGTAGAAGAAATGGATGAGGCCTGTCCCATGGTGCTGTTCGATGAAATCCACGATATTCTGGTTCAGCTTATACCTTTTCGCCAGTTCAACCCCCTCCTTGATGTGATTGAGAATCACCAGCCGGCTCATGCTCGGCTCGAGGTTGTCGTGGCGGTTGCCGCTGACCATCTGGTTTTCGGTGAAATACTCGGGCTTGACCATCTTTCCGATATCGTGGTAATAGGCGCCCACCCGCGTTAAAAGCGTGTCGGCCGCGATCGCATCGGCGGCCGCCTCCGAAAGGTTGCTCACGACGAGGCTGTGATGATACGTGCCCGGCGCCTCGAGGACCATGCGTTTAAGGAGCGGCTGATTGAAATCCGAGAGTTCAAGGAGGCTGAAGTTCGTCAAAACCCCGAACAGCCATTCGAAAATTCTGGATGTCAGCAGGACCAGTCCCGCGGCGATAATCCCGTTAAGAACAAGACCGCCGATATAATGCGTCACAAAGTCCCTCGTAAGCAGAAGCTCCGCCGAGGGATTAAACAAAACCCCGCACAGGGCCTGCATGATGCCCACGAACAGACCCGCCTTGATGACGTCATCCCTCGTCCGGGCGTCTTTGATGGTATAAACACCGGTCATGCTCCCTATAAAAAAGGTCATCATCAAGGGGAAATTGCTTCCGATAATAAGTCCGATCAGACTGCATGTGACAAAGGCCGTCAGAAAGGCCAGCTGGATGTCCTTATAGAGAAGGATAACCAGCATGGCGACGGCTGCCGCAGGGATATAGATGACATCGATCTGCGTATAGACGTTGATGGCATGGGTGGTAAACACGATGAGGGCCAGAAGCAAACCAAGATTAAGGAAAAGCCGGAAGTTGGCTTTCTTGAAATAGGTAAGATAGACTCCCGAAAAGAAAAGAAGCAGGGGAATAATCAGGGGAAAGCGAGCCACATAACAAAAAATGAACAGGAGAAAAATCACCCCCAGACTCATGCCTATGCGAACGGCCTCATTCCTGTTTTTTCGAAGTAAATTCATAAGCCTCGATGATTTTTTGCACGAGCTCGTGCCGGACGACGTCATCCCCCGTCAAATGGACAAAACGGATCCCCTCAATATGCCTCAGGGTCTCTTCCGCGTGTAATAGACCCAAGACCTGTCCGCTGGGCAGGTCGGTCTGTGTCGCATCGCCGGTGATCACGGTCTTGGAATCAAATCCAAGACGGGTCAGGAACATCTTCATCTGGTCCGGCGTGCAGTTCTGCGCTTCGTCCAAAATGATGAACGCGTCGTTCAGGGTGCGACCGCGCATATACGCCAGGGGCGCGACCTCGATGATCCCCTTCTCGACATAACTCTCAACCTTTTCCGCCTCCATCATATCATAAAGGGCATCGTACAACGGCCGGATAAACGGGGAGACCTTCTCGATCATCGTGCCCGGCAGATACCCCAGGCTTTCCCCCGCCTCGATAGCCGGCCGGGTCAGCATGATCCGCCGGACGAGCCCCTTCATCAGGGCATTGACGGCCATGGCCACCGCCAGATACGTCTTTCCGGTTCCCGCGGGTCCAAGTCCGAAAACGATATCATAATGTTTAATAGCCTCGACGTACTCGATCTGCCCCTTGGTCTTGGGGGTGACGACCGCGCCCTTAACCGAAACAATGATCTTTTCCTTGGAGAGTTTTTTAAGATCTACGCCCTTATCGGGCTCGGAGAGTTTGATGGAATAAATAACGTCCTGGCGTTTGACGTCCTTGCCGCTTCGGACGATGTCCAGCAGATAGTCCAGGAGATCGCAGGTGACGGATATCCGGCGGTCATCACCGGAAATCTTTAACCCGTCCTCGGTCCTTCTCACTTCGACGTCCAGTTCTTTTTCGATGAGCTTGAGATTTTCGTCATACTTTCCGAAAATCATCTGCAGCTCACGATTGTCAGAAAATTTCAGTATCCGCTCCATCAGCCTGAACCCTGCCCTTATTCTTTCGGTATGCGGATGACCGTGCCCGGCTTGATCCGGTTGGGATCCTTAATGACATCCTTGTTCAATTCGTAGATCTGCTGCCACCTGCGGTAGGTGTCATAAAACCTCTTGGAGACCTTTTGCAGCGTATCGTTCTTCTGAATGGTGTACATGGTATACTGAGGCTCGATCTCTTTGGCTTCTGATGACACCGGACGAATCCGGGGACGGGGTTGGGCCGTCGCCTTTCTTTCCAAACGCCGCAGACCCCGGTGCGTTTCCCGAATAGACTCTTCGGTTTCCTGCATGACCTCCTTCAGGTCTTCAGCTGGCGCTTCCTGGGGCGGAACCTTCTCCACTTCCACGACAAGCTTGGTCCAAGTCTTTTTTTCTGAAGACTGCCGGCGCTGGGGAGGAGATCCCGTCAGATAACCGGCGTTGCCGGCCAGTTCCTGATCCGGCCTTTCTTCCTTCATCGTATAGGTTCGCACGGTCGTCCCGCAGCCGGCGGCAAAGATCACCGCTAAAATCAACATACCTATGGTTTTCAGGTTTCTAGGCATCCTGACCTCCTTTTTTGACGACGATTAATCCCAATTCGTTCAACTGTCTTTCATCCACCTGCGAGGGGGCATCCGACAGCAGGCAGTTACCCTTCTGGGTCTTGGGAAAAGCAATGGTGTCCCGGATTGATTCCAAACCAGCCAGAATAGCCACCAAACGGTCGACGCCGAAAGCGATGCCCCCGTGCGGTGGCGCCCCGTATTCGAACGAGCGCAAAAGAAAACCGAACCGGGCCTCGGCCTCTTCCTGACTTAAACCGATGATGTCAAATATCTGTTTCTGCCATTGACGGTCATGAATACGGATGGAACCGCTGGCGACCTCAAAACCGTTCAATACCAAATCATAAGCGCGGGACCGCACTTTCTCAAATTCTTTTTTGTCCAGCACAGACTTGTCGTCCGGATGGATTGAAGTGAAAGGGTGATGCTCACTTTCCCAGCGCTTTTCCTCTTCATTAAATTTAAGCAACGGAAAATCGACGACCCATAAGAAGGCAAATTCCTCGCCGGTCTCGCGGCGCAGATCCGGCTTATCGGTCTTGTATTTCTCCATGGCCTCCCTGTGGGTCAGCCTCTTGAAAGGCACCGGCACATCGATCCCTTTGGTCTCCTTGAAAATGGCGTGTATCAGCCGCTCACAGACCGAAAACAGGTCCTCCTGGTCGATAAACGACATCTCCATGTCCAGCTGTGTGAATTCCATCTGACGGTCCGCGCGCAGGTCTTCGTCGCGGAAACATTTGACGATCTGGAAATACTTGTCAAGGCCCGCCACCATAAGGATCTGTTTGAAAAGCTGCGGTGACTGCGGCAGGGCGAAAAATTCTCCCTGATTCATACGCGAGGGGACGAGAAAATCCCTGGCTCCTTCCGGAGTTGACTTCGTGAGGATGGGCGTCTCGATCTCCAAAAAGTCTTCTTGGGAAAGAAAATGGCGCATCGCCAGACACAGGCGATGACGCATCTTCAAAGTCTCCAGCAATACGGGGCGCCGGATGTCAAGATAGCGATACGTCAAGCGGTGCTCCTCCGACACTTCCGTTGGTGAATCAATTTCAAAGACCGGCACCTGGGAAGGATTAAGGATCTCCAGTTTTTCGGCGCACACCTCGATCTCCCCGGTCGGGAGGTCGGGGTTGACGTTCTTGGGCGGACGGACATTCACCTTGCCGGTCACGCGTATCACGAATTCCGGACCGAGTTTCTGCGCTTCGGCATGGGCCTCCCGGCTTACGCCCGGCACGAAAACAACCTGGGTTACGCCGTAACGGTCACGGATATCGATAAACACGAGTTTCCCGTGATCCCGGCGGCGATGCACCCAGCCGCACAAGGTCACTGTTTGATCAGCCGACGACGTATTCAGTTCACCGCACGTGTGCGTTCTCAGCATGGTTTGCCCTTTCCAGATGTCTTTTCATTTTTTCGTAGCTCTCCATCTCGGACTGAACTCCGGTTCCCATGTCCTTTACGGAGAATGTCCCTTTCTTCAACTCCTCTTCGCCGAGGATGATCACGTCTCTGGCACGGTTTTTATCGGCGGAACGCATCAGGCTCTTCATCGAACCTGTCCGGAAAGACATATCCGTCTGAATTCCATCACGCCGCAACCGGTTGAGAAGAGCAAAACCATCCTTAAACCACTGCTCGTCCATGACGACGATATGGGCCCCAGTCCGCCGCGACGGGGTATCCTCCTGCCCTCCCGTCGCCAGAAGCATCCGCTCAATCCCCAAAGCGAAACCGACGGCGCCGATCCGCGGCCCACCCAGCTGCTCGACCAAATGATTATATCGTCCTCCGGCCCCCAACGCGTCTTGACTGCCCAGCCCTGATGAAGTGATCTCAAAAACCGTATGCGTGTAATAATCCAATCCCCGCACAAGAAAGGGGTCCTGTTTAAAAGGGATACCGATATCTTCTAATGCCCTGCAGACATCCGCGTAATACCGCCGGCTCGCATCTGAAAGACAGTCCTCATTCATTGTGATTTGACGGACGACGGTGCGGCAACGGGTGTTCTTGCAGTCAAGCACGCGAAAGACGTTCCGTTCGAAGCGGCTTTGACAATCCTGGCAGAGATCCTTGAGAAACGGTTGGATCTTTCTCCGCAGGATCCCGCTGAAACGCTTTTTGTCTTCTGCCGAACCCAGACTGTTGATCATCAAAGAAAAGTCTCTTATACCACAGGCCTCAAGAATATGGACCGCCAAGGCGATGACCTCGGCATCCAGATACGGGACCGAAGAATCCGGGCCGATGGCTTCGACTCCAATCTGATGGAACTGGCGCAAACGTCCTCTCTGCGGCCGTTCCCCACGGAACATCGGGCCGATATAATACAACTTGGATAAACGCTCTTTCTTGTCCAAATTGTTTTTGATATAAGAGCGGACAATAGAAGCCGTGGACTCAGGCCGCAGGGATAGACCGCTGAGTTTCAATGTCCTTTCGCAGCCCTGTTTCTGAGCGGCAAGATTCAGCATCTGTTTGTTCACCACATCACTGGTCTGGCCAATGCACTTGGCGAACAATTCCGTTTCTTCGAATAATGGTGTGCGGATCTCCCTGTAACCATAACGTTCGATAATGCGGGCGGCCGTTACCTCCAGTTTCTTCCAGAGATAAGTTTGTTCGGGAAGGATATCGATGGTGCCGCGTGGAACAGAAAACATTTTGCCCATGAAAGTCTATTTAGGCTCAAGGGCGGAGATGGCTACACCACTCTCCGCCCTTGACCGTATTTCCGCAGATAATTCAGAGTTATTTATAAATATGGATTGCGAATAATTTATTTTATCCGCTTTTTCATCTCGAGACCGGGCTTAAAGACAACAACCTTGCGCGGGGGGACACGTACGCTTTCGCCGGTACGAGGATTGCGCCCAAACCGCTCCCGTCTTTCCTTAATCTTGAAAACACCGAAGTTGCGCAGTTCAACCTTCTCCGACCGGACAAGACTGTCGACAATGACGTCGAATGTCTTTTGGACGATCTTTTTCACGTCCACCTGCTTAATGCCCGTCATGTCCGTGATTTTAAGAACAATATCTTTTTTAGTCATATAATCCACCTCCTAATCATAAGCATCGTATCAGCAAGATGTTACGGTGTCAAGAAAAGTTTTGCCGCCTGTTTTCCCTTAACTCTTTGTCCTTGCTGGACTAAACCGGCCTTATAAACTCAGGGAAAACCTTGGCCCGCCCAGCAATTCCTTAAGCTCATCTATCATTTTCTGATTAGGATTGACGAATAATTCCTGACCGACCATAATCTGGACACTCTTATAATTGTGTGTATCCAGGCTTAAATAAACCGGTATTTTACCGGGATATTCCAACAATTTTTTCTTAATTATCTTTAAGGTTTTTTCATTAACTTCAGACAGATCAATATTTATCGACTTGACGACCTTGTAAGCCTCATCGATAAAAGTCATTTCATTGACGATGATCTTCGGCATCTCGTCTCGAAAACTGACCCGGCCCTTTATGACGACAACCGCTCCCTCCTGTAAAAAACGGGTAACCGTCGGATAGACAGAAGGAAAGACCACGGCCTCAGTCTCACCTTCCATATCATCGATGCGCAGAATGGCCATCCGTTCATTAGTGCGCTTTGTCGTCGTCAACTTGATGCTCTGGATAAGGCAAACCATATTAACCGCCTGTCCGTCAGTGGATTTGAAGAGGTCCCTTGTCGAATAATCCGTAAATTCTTTCATCTCAACGCTATAATGGGCTAATGGATGACCGCTGAGATAAAAGCCCAACAACGCTTTCTCATGGGAAAGGATCTCCGCCTGCGGCCACTCTTTGATTAGAGGGATGACTTCCATTTTTTCCTGAAAATCACCGCCTCGCGCCGCTGTATCAAAAAATGACATCTGGCCGGCAGCCTTTTCTTTTTGAAGCCTTGCCCCCGATTCCATAGCACGGTCCAGCACCGCCATCAGTTGAGACCGAAACAACCCAAAAGAGTCAAAGGCCCCGCATTTAACCAAGCTCTCCAGGACCTTCCGGTTAACCGAACGCGTGTCCACCCGCGAACACAAATCAAAAAGCGATTTGTATCGGCCTGATCTGCGCTGTTTGAGAATCGACTCGATGGCGGCTGCGCCGATATTCTTTACAGCCACCAATCCGTAACGGATCGTCTTCTCGTCCACGACACCGAACTCAAGCTGGCTTTCGTTGACATCCGGAGGTAATATCTTGATGCCCATTGCCTCGCATTCCTTGATATATTCGACCACTTTGTCGGTATTATCCTTCTCACTCGTTAGAAGAGCGCACATGAATTCCACCGGATAATTGGCTTTAAGATACGCCGTTCGGTAAGAGATCATCGCATACGCGGCCGAATGGCTTCGGTTAAATCCGTAGCCCGAGAAATAGTCGATCAGATCAAAAATACGGTTCGCCAGCTTCTCGTTGATATGGCTTATCTTATGGCACCCGGCGACAAAATCCTTGCGCATCTGCTCCATGACCGAGCCAATCTTTTTGCTCATCGCGCGCCGCAAATGATCGGCCTGGGTCAGGCTGAAGCCCGCCAGGACGCTGGCGATCTTCATGACCTGTTCCTGATACACGATGATCCCGTAGGTTTCCTTAAGAACGGAAGCCAGTTTCGGATGATCGTAACGCACTTCGACTTCGCCTCTCTTGCGCCGGATAAAATCGTCCAGCATTCCGCTGCCTATGGGCCCGGGCCGGTAAAGAGCGAGGATCGATATGAGGTCCTCGAAACAGCTGGGCTTGTACCGTTTGAGGAGCTCCCGCATGCCCGTGCTTTCCAGCTGAAAAATGCCGAAGCTGTTGGCCTTGCTTAACAGATCGAATGTCGGCCCGTCGTTCAACGGGATCTGTTCGATGTCGACATCCTGCCCCCTCGTCTTCTTGATAATCCGCGCCGCCTGGTCGATAACGGTCAATGTGCGAAGTCCCAGGAAATCCATTTTCAGCAGACCCATCTTGGCGATGCCATCCATGGAATACCCTGTCGTTATCTGTCCATCGGCCGACCTGAACAAGGGGACATATTCCGTCAAGGGTTTATCGCCGATCACCACCCCGGCCGCATGGATTGAGGCATGGCGGGTCAAGCCTTCCAAAACAACGGCCGTATTGATAATGTCTTTTAACCGCGAATCGTTTTCGCAAAGTTCTTTAAGCTGAGCCTCGATGTCCAAGGCCTCCGAAAGGCGCACACTAGGATCGGGGGGGATCAGCTTGGCCAGCCTGTCCACGTCGCCGTAAGGCACCCCCATGACACGTCCGACATCCCGGACGGCCGCGCGGGATTGCATCGTTCCAAAGGTGATGATCTGCGCGACATTGTCCTTTCCGTATTTATTGGTCACGTACTCGATGACTTCCGGCCGGCGTTCAAAACAAAAATCGATGTCGATGTCCGGCATCCCGATCCTTTCGGGATTGAGGAAGCGTTCAAACAGCAAATCATATCGGATCGGGTCCAGGTCCGTGATGCCCAGAAGGTAACTTACAAGGCTTCCCGCCGCTGACCCGCGCCCGGGTCCGACGGGAATTTTGTTCTGCTTGGCAAAATGGATGAAGTCCCAAACAATCAGGAAATAACTGACAAATCCCATTTTTTCGATCACGTCCAGTTCATGACGGAGCCTCTGGGTGACTTCAGGAGAAACCCGGACGTACCGTTGTTTCAGCCCCTCCTGGCACAATTCCTCAAGGAAGGCCTTTTTGTCGTTTCTTCCGGGCGGCGCGTAATTGGGCAAATGGTAGTGGCTGAATTCCAGCTCGAGATTGCATTTCTCCGTAATGGCAAGTGTGTTTTGGATGGCTCCCGGGATGTGGGCAAAGCTTTTTTTCATGGCCTCGGGGGACTTGAAATAAAATTCATCCGTCGGCAAACGCATGCGGTTCGGATCGCTCAGTGTCGTCTGGGTCTGAATGCACAAAAGGGCCTCGTGCGCCCGCGCCTGGTCCGGTTCGATATAATGCACGTCATTGGTCGCGACCAGCGGCAAGTTGAGTTCCCGCGCAATTTTCACCAGACCTTCGTTCACGGTCTTCTGCTCGGGGATGCCGTGGTCCATCAATTCCAGATAAAAATCGCCTTTCCCGAATATCTGATGGTAATCATCCGCCGCCTTCAATGCGGCATTGTGATTACCCTGCCTGAGGTGCCATGCCACTTCCCCGCGAAGACATGCGGATGTGGCCAGCAAACCGGCGGCATGCCGAGCAAGGATCTCCTTATCCATCCTCGGCTTGTAATAAAACCCTTCCAGATAGCCGGCGGAGACCAGCTTCATGAGGTTCCGGTAACCTTCTTCGTCTTTGGCGAGTAAGACAAGATGGGAAGAAGCGGCCCGGCCTTCAGGCGATGTCTTATCCAATCGACTGCGTGGCGCGATATAGGCCTCGCAACCGATGATGGGTTTAACGCCGTAATGAATGGCCGTTTGATAAAAAGAGATGGCCCCGAAGACATTGCCGTGGTCGGTCATGGCCAAGGCCGGCATTTCAAACTGCGCCGCTTTCTGGACCAGTTCTTTTATCCGGCAGGCCCCGTCTAAGAGGCTATATTGTGTGTGAACGTGAAGATGGACAAAATCGGCATGGAACATCTAAGGTCAAGGATGATGATGTACGGCTAACGTCCATGAAGTTTAGGAAGGATTTCCGTGGACGGCGTTATTTATTGTCGGCAGATCGGTAAACCGTACGGATTGACGGTTAATGAATATCCCTTTTATTCCCATTCAATGGTCGCCGGCGGTTTGGAACTGACATCATAAACGACACGGTTTACGCCGGCAACTTCATTGATGATGCGGTTTGAAATTTTTTCCAGGAGTTCATGCGGCAGTTTGACCCAGTCGGCCGTCATCCCGTCGGAACTGTAAACGCAGCGGATGGCAATGACGTTATCGTAGGTCCGCCTGTCCCCCATGACCCCCACGGTCTTGATCGGCACCAGAATGGCGAAGGCCTGCCAGATCTCGTTATACAGCCCGGCCTTTTTGATCTCTTCCAGGACGCGCTCATCGGCCTCCCTGAGGATATCAAGCCTTTCCTGCGTCACTTCACCGATGACCCGCACCGCCAAACCCGGTCCGGGAAACGGCTGACGCTTGATGACCTGATCGGGCAGGCCGAGGAATTTGCCGATGGTGCGCACCTCGTCTTTAAAAAGATCCCTGAGAGGTTCGATCAGCTTCAGTTTAAGGTTCTTGGGCAGTCCGCCGACATTATGATGGCTCTTGATCGTAAACGAAGGGCCGCCAATGGGCGAAAGGGATTCGATCACGTCGGGGTACAAGGTCCCCTGTCCCAGGAAGTCCACATCCTTTATCTTTTTAGAGGCCTCTTCGAAAACTTTGATGAACTCGTCCCCGATGGTCTTGCGTTTCTGCTCCGGATCGACGATATTCTTCAGCCGGTTGAGGAACCTCTTGCTCGCGTTCACACACGTCAGATTCATCTTCAAGTGGGCCTTGAAGGTCTTCTCCACGCTGACGGCCTCATTCTTGCGCAATAGGCCGTTGTCCACGAAGATACAGTGAAGCTTCTTCCCGACGGCGCGGTGGATCAGGGCGGCCGTCACCGAGGAATCCACACCGCCGCTGAGCCCGCAGACGACCCGTTTTTTGCCGACCACCTCTTTGACCTGCTGCACGGCCTCGTTGACAAACTTGTCCATGGTCCATCGAGGAAGACATCCGCAAACGGAAAAAAGAAAGTTCATCAGGATTTGATTGCCGCGTTGTGTGTGTTCGACCTCCGGATGAAACTGGACGCCGAATATTGTCTTGTTACTGTTGGATATCGCCGCGACAGAAGAGCTCAAGGTATGGCCGCTGCGGTGGAAACCGGACGGAAGCTTTTTGATCTCGTCGCCGTGGCTCATCCAACAGGTGATGTTGCTGGGCAGATTCGCCAGAAGGTCTTTAACATCGTCGAGGAACAGTTCTGCCCTTCCGTACTCCCGTTTTGAGGTTTCCTTGACCTTGCCTCCCAACATATGCGTGATCACCTGCATCCCGTAACATATGCCCAGGACCGGTATGCCGAGTTTAAATATGTCCTTTTGGGGCAGTGGCGCGTTCTTTTCGTTAACGCTGCGCGGCCCTCCGGAAAGAATGATACCGCGCGGGGCGGCCTTCTTAATTTCTTCAGACGAAATCGTGTAAGGCACGATGCGGCTGAAGACCTTGTTTTCACGGATCCGCCTGGCTATGAGCTGGGTGTATTGAGACCCGAAATCGAGGATGAAGATGATATCCTTGCTCCGTTTCCTGCGGACAACGCCTTCCAGATTCCTGAATGTCGAAGACGGACGCCTCTTGCCCCACAGCTTGCCGATTCTTCTCTTTCCGGAGAAACGGGCCAATGTCAGTGATCCGCGTCTTGGCTTCACCTTCTTTTGGGCGAAGGCGCGCTGACCTTTTTTTGAGGCCGGCCTTGTCTTCTTTTCCTCAGTCTTCTGAGCGGTCTTCTTTGGTTTTTTCTTTACAGACTTACTGCGGGAAGCTGACGGAAGTTGAACCATTTTTCGATTTGCCGCTTTCTTGGCCGGTTTTTTCTTGGTTGTTTTTTTCTTCGGCATCTCTCATCCCTGCCTTGATTTGTACGATTTGTTGATTACGCCTATTTTCCCATCCCCACCTTCTGACCGACCTGAAATATCTTCCCCTCGGTCTGAAAAGACGGGGCTATAATAATCTCGACATCATGCATCTCTTTGATGTTCTTGACGCCCAGGGAACCCATGGACGTCTGCAAGGCCCCGACCAGATTCTGAGATCCGTCGTCAACCTGTGCGGGGCCAAGAAGGATCTGCCTCAAGGTCCCGGTCGTCCCGACACGTATGCGGGTCCCGCGCGGCAGGTTGGCGTGGCTCGTGGCCATTCCCCAGTGGTACCCCTGTCCGGGCGCCTCTTTGGCCCGGGCAAAAGAAGATCCGACCATGGCCGCATCGGCGCCGGCCGCGAAGGCCTTGCAGATCTCTCCCCCTATACGCATTCCGCCGTCGGTGATGATCGGCACGTAGCGGCCCCTCCGTTTGTAATAATAATCCCGGGCGGAGGCGGAATCCACGGTTGTCGTTATCTGCGGAACCCCGATACCCAGGACACCGCGCGTAGTGCATGCGGCGCCGGGGCCTATCCCCACCAAAAGCCCGTCCGCTCCGATCTCCATCAGTTCCAAAGCTACATCGTAGGTAACGGAATTGCCGACAACAATCGGGATCTTGGATTTTCTGCAAAATTTTTCCAGATCAAATATTTTATACTGCTTGGCGATATGACGCGCCGTGGCCACGGTGGACTGAACGACAAAGATATCACATCCGGCCTTCTGCGCAATGCTGTGAAAACGTTCGGCATTCTGCGGAATACAGCTGACTACGGAGGGGACTTTGTGGGATTTGATTTCAGCTATGCGTTTGGCGATCAGTTTTTCCTTAACCGGTTTAAGATAAACACTCTGTACAAGGCGCGTCGCTTCATCGGGGCTCGCGTTGGCGATCTGATCAAGAACCTCTTTGGGTTTTTCATACCGGGTTTGTATCCCGTCCAGATTAAGGACCGCGATACCGCCCAGTTTTCCCATCGCCACCGCGAAATCAACGTCTACTACTCCGTCCATGGCCGCTGCCAGGATAGGAATACGGTGTTTTTTACCGGCGAATTCCCAACTTACATCGACCTCGCTCGGATTGACCGTAACTGTCCCGGGCACCAGAGCCACATCGTCAAAACCATAGCAACGTCTCGCCCGCCGGCCAATGCCAATCCACTCCGCCATAATCTTTTCCTCCTTAACTTGATTAATTTAAAGGGGTAATGAGAAATCAAGACCAATATTTGACCTTTGCGGTTTATAGCCCAATACTATAATGACTTTTATAAATCTTGTCAATAAAATTATGGCTCTTTCTCAGAATCTGTGGGTAGATTGGTAAAAAAATAAGCATTGTTGGACCGATTTGTTAGAATGCGATTTGCCAACCAGCATTCAAAATCGGAGAAGACCAACAATGCTCATAAAAACAATACTGAATAAAACGTATCCTGTCAAAGGATTCGTTTATGGCAAAGTCAGCCTTGAAAACAACGTCATTGCGGTTAAGGTGACAGAACGAAAGAATACACGAGCGATATGCTCATGCTGTCACCAAAAATCACCCACGTATGATCATTTAAAAGAACGAAAGTTTAAATTTGTTCCCCTTTGGGGAATCCCTGTAAATTTATGTTATCGGCCAAGAAGAGTTCACTGTTCCCGATGTGGCGTTAAAATTGAAGTCATTCCCTAGGCCGATGGTAAAAGTTCTGTCTGTGAACCGTTTAAAATATTTCTTTCGTACTGGGCAAAACATCTTTCTTGGCAAGAAGTTGCCAGACAATTCCAGGTGTCCTGGAAAAATGTATTTGATTCAGTTTCGTATGTTGTTGAATACGGGCTTAAGCATCGCAATTTAGATAATGTTAGAGCCATTGGCATTGATGAAATTCAGTATTTAGTCGGTCATAAATATTTGACGCTTGTTTATCAAATTGATTCAGGTTGTCGACGGTTATTATTTGTTGGCCGTAAGCGAACGGCTAAAACATTATTACGTTTCTTTTATCGGTTTGGAAAAGAACGAACAAAACGACTAGAAGCTATTTGTTCTGATCTTTGGAAACCTTATTTGAAAGTTGTTAAGCGTAAAGCATCTGATGCTATTCATATTCTTGATCGATTTCATGTCATGAAATATCTTAATGATGCTGTAGATCAAACAAGAAGA
>CAYRXT010000011.1:0-6773 GCA_964428315.1 uncultured Planctomycetales bacterium | reverse complement strand
TGGACAACTCGTGCGATGCGATCAAAGTTGCCTGAATTGAAAAAAGTAGCCAAGCGTTTACGCAAACATCAAGAGCTTTTATTGAACTATTTTTCTTTCAAAGAACGGTTATCTAACGGCATTGTTGAAGGTTTAAATCTTAAAGCTAAACTGACTATGAGAAAATCCTTCGGTTTTAAGCGCTTTGAAACTATCGAAGTTGCCTTATATCATACACTTGGGAATTTGCCGATGCCTCCGGCTACCCACAGATTTTATTAACGAGGCAAAATTATAACCATAGAAAACGAATTGAGGAGTATTGTGACAAAAAAAACCCCGCGGGCGCGTTCCCGGCGTTTTTTGCGCACAGTGAATTCACCCGCGGGGGCTTCTATGTTAAGGCGGTCGGGAATCTGTTACGCTTACATCATCCCCATGCCGCCGCCCGGAGGCATCGGAGGCATTGCCGGCTTCTCCTTCTCCGGCAGATCCGTGACCAGCGCCTCGGTCGTGAGCAGCAGCCCCGCGATACTCGCCGCGTTCTGTAATGCGGTGCGGGTCACTTTCGCGGGATCGATGATACCCGATGTCAGCATGTCCACGTACTGGTCGATGTTGATGTCGTAACCGACGTTGGTCTTCTGCTTGCGCAGTTCGGAAACGATCACCGAACCCTCAAGACCGGCGTTCACGCACAGCTGACGGACGGGTTCTTCGAGGGCGCGCTTGATGATAAGCGACCCGGTCTTCTCGTCGTCTTTAAGCTCCAGGCCTTCAATCACCTTCTCCGCCCGGAGCAAGGCGACGCCGCCGCCGGGAACGATCCCCTCTTCGACGGCCGCCCGTGTGGCATGGAGGGCGTCCTCGACGCGGGCCTTCTTCTCTTTCATTTCGGACTCGGTCGCGGCCCCGACATTGATGATCGCCACCCCGCCGGAGAGTTTGGCCAGCCTCTCCTGCAGTTTCTCTTTGTCATAGGAGGAATCCGACTGGTCCATCTCGGTCTTGATCTGCTGGATCCTGGCCTTGATGTCGTCGGCCTTTCCTTCACCTTCCACGATCGTGGTGGTCTCTTTATCGATCTTGACCTTCTTGGCGCGGCCCAGGTCCTTAACCGTGATGTTCTCCAGCTTTTCGCCGAGCTCTTCGGACACAGGACGTCCGCCTGTGAGGATCGCGATATCCTGGAGCATGGCCTTGCGCCTGTCTCCGTATCCCGGGGCCTTAACCGCCGCGCAGTTCAGGGTCCCGCGGAGTTTGTTGACGACCAGTGTCGCCAGGGCTTCCCCTTCCACTTCCTCGCAAATGATGAGGAGCGGACGTCCGCTCTGGGCGACCTTTTCCAGCAGAGGAAGGATATCCTTGATACTGGAGATCTTTTTCTCATAGATCAGGATGAGCGGGTTCTCCAGCTCGCACTCCATCTTTTCCATGTTGGTGGCGAAGTACGGGGAGAGATAACCCTGGTCGAACTGCATACCTTCGACGATCTTGAGCTCGGTCTGAAGGGACTTGCCCTCTTCCACCGTGATCACGCCGTCGTTCCCGACCTTCTCGATGGCCTCGGCGATGATGCTCCCGATCGAGGTGTCGTTGTTGGCCGATATGGTGGCCACCTGCTCGACCTCTTTGGTGTTCTTGTTGTCAATCTTCTTGGAGAGCTTCTTCAATTCGTTTATAACCGCGTCGACGGCGGCGTCGATGCCCCGTTTCAGGGCCATCGGGTTCGCGCCGGCGGTCACGTTCTTCAGACCTTGGCGGTAGATGGCCTCGGCGAGGATCGTCGCCGTCGTGGTCCCGTCGCCGGCGATATCGGACGTCTTTTCCGCGACTTCTTTGACGAGCTGGGCGCCCATGTTTTCGAAGGGCTCTTCGAATTCGATCTCTTTGGCCACCGTAACCCCGTCTTTGGTGATGGTCGGCGAACCGAATTTTTTGTCCAGGACCACATTGCGTCCCTTCGGCCCGAGAGTGACCTTCACCGACTGGGCGAGACGCTCGACCCCGTTCAGGATGGCCCGACGGGCCTCTTCGTTATAAATCAATTGTTTTGCCATTTTTAGTCCTCCAGTTTTGCTTTTTGAACTTTTCGTTGGCTCACTTCTTCACAATAGCGAGAACATCGTCCTCGCGCATGATGAGCAGGTCTTCTCCTTCTTTCGTTGTAATCTCCGTACCGCTGTACTTTCCATAAAGCACCCGGTCCCCCGACTTCACTTCGATGGCCTGAACCGTTCCGTTGTCCAAAACCTTTCCCTTGCCGACGGCCACCACTTCGCCTTCCTGGGGTTTCTCCTTTGCCGTGTCCGGCAGGACGATGCCCCCTTTTGTCTTTTCTTCGGCGGCCAAAGGCTTGACCACGATCCTGTCCGCTAAGGGCTGAATGTTCACTGAACACCTCCTTGTTTAACCAAATTGGGGTTTATTCGTTTTAGCACTGTTCCTACAAGAGTGCTAATATATATTTTCAGCCAAAACTTGTCAAGATATTTTTTGCGTCCCAGCGGGCACCGGGTCGATTCCCGACGAGAAACTGCCCCGGTTTTTTAGGGCCTTTTGCTTGACATTTGCCGGCGTTGACGCATAATGAAAACAAATGAACGCCCAGGTTCCTCCCTCTCAACAGCGACCGCCAAGATGGGACGTCATCGTTTTTTTCTTCATCCTGCTGCTGTTCGCGACCAAATTGTGTTTCCTTGCGGCGTCCGTCAACACGGCGATCCCGCCCGATGAACAGGACAGGATCGAGACGATCCGTTTGTATTCGCGGCATCCCGGTCTGGTCTTGCCGGACACGCCAAGCTATCATCTGGGAGTTTTGTCTCGACGCCCCTTTCTCTACTTCTGGGTCATGGGCCGCTTGCTTCATCTTAACGTATTTTTCCCGGACTTTCTTTTTCTGCGGCTCGTCAATATCTTCCTGGCCCTTGGCACGGTCATCTTCGCGCGTAGATTTTTTGACCAGCTTTGCGACGACAAGGCCGTCGCGCTTTTCGCCTGCTTTGTCCTCACCCATATCCCGATGTTCAGCTTCCTCAACGCGTTCGTGAGCTACGACAACCTTGTGAACCTCCTGGCCGCGGCGTGTTTCTTTTTCCTCTTCCGTTACATCCGGGACGCGCGCCCCGGGGACATATTCAACGTCGTCGCCCTCTCGCTCCTGGGATGCCTGACCAAGCAGTCTTTTTTACCGCTGTTTCTGATTTTCGCTCTGATCATTCTTATGGAAGGGATACGGCGGGATGGCTTGCCCCGGTTCGGCAGGAAATATTTTGAGACAATAAACGCCCGGAAGATCGCGCGGGCCCTTGTTCTGTGCTTCCTGCTCCTCCTCAACGTCCGCCTCTACGGCGTCAATCTTCTCCGGTACGGGAAGCTCATCCCCGCCTGCACCCAGGTCCTGACTTATGAACAATGCCGGCAGAAAGAGAATTTCCGGGTCTACCAGGAGCTGAACCGACGCACCGAAAAGATACCCCGGGAAGAATTTCTCCCGCCGCACCTCTATTTCTTCGGATGGGCGGAGGGTATGCAAAACGGCATCCTGGGGATATTCGGGCACAAGCTCCTGTTTAAATCCCGCGCCGAGTTATTTCCCTATAACATTTTTTTTCTCATCGCCTTCGGTCTTTTTCTTCGGAATTTCCGCAGGTGGGACAAGGCTCTTCTCCTGAGCGCGGCCGCCGCGTTTGTCTATATTGCGGCCCTGTTCCTGTTCGTGAATTACCGCTCTTATTTGAAAACGGCGTACATCATGGCGGGACTGCAGGGGCGGTACCTCTTTCCCGTACTGTTTCCCCTGGTCTTCATGTTCAGCCGGTCTCTCCTGTACCCGAAAAACGCCCTCTGGCGGGGATGCGTCATCTTACTGGCGGGCGGGATCTTCTTCTGGGGGGACTTGCCGTATTTTCTTCTTAACGTGCCGGAATATTGGTATTTGCCGAATGCGACAGTTCAACTAGCAACCCCGGGCACCATTCTATGAGGAATTGAAAATGGGAGCCTCATGCTTTCCGGGGGGCGGGGATTCTTTGAAAAGCCTCTGCTTCACTCTGTTTGAACTCAAATCCCTAGATTCGGTCTGGCCTTCTTCCGATAACAAAAGCGGCAGGCTCACGGGAAAAATCCCCAGAATGGTCGTCCCCAGCCCATCAAAGTCAATGTTCTCCCATTGCCGGGGATCCATGGGCAAATCCCACTCTGCGCCTTCACCATATGTTTTAATATTCAGTCTATTTCGCTTAAAATTAATACCGCCTTCCCGCCTTGGGCTTGTGCCTACCTTCTCAACATTTCCCATTACTTCTTGATGGCTAGAGTTCTTTTTTACAAGCAAATCGATAAATCGGCTATATAGATAATAGGAAATGTATCGCCTTAAAATAACTTTTCGATAAAGCTCTCTTGATCCGGCGTTCCAAATCAAATGGTTCTTCCGGATATATTCTTTAACATCTGAATCAAGATATTCATCGGCGTTGTGAATGATTTCTTCAAGCTCATCTTTCGATAGCATCACTGAAAAGGCTTCATTCTCAACCGTGACCTCATCGACGGACTTAGGTGCTTGAGAATACCAGTCTTTATAGTTTACGTCAGCCTCTTTTGACACGGCTTTATCAGGAGAAGAAAAATCGACAACAGGCATAATAGATTCGCCTTCCTGATTTTCATTGGGAAAGTTTAGTCCCGTTAAAGCGACAAACACCGGTGATTTTTCGATATCTCCGACCCCCTGGACGCCGTCATTGCCGAAGTAAAGATGTGTCGTAAAAGTGTTGAACAAACGAGTCAAAAATTCCTCCATAATAGTTTTTCTTTGTTCTTCTTCCAACTCATCTGGTAACAGTTTATACAAATCCCATGCTTTCGACTGAATAAACGATTTCGGATTGATCCCGATCATATATAACCTGTCACCAGATTCCGGTGTTGCTCCGAATGGGTTCTCCGGATTCCTTTTATAAAATTGTTGCGATACGGTCCTTAAGGCAAACGGGTCTATATTCTCTATGCCCATTTCAAGAATCTTCTGGTGCGCCCTTTCAATTGTTTCACGGATGGCCGGCAACAGGGCCTCTTCGGCCATGTTGTTGTCCGTTTTAATTTGAAAGGTTGCCTCTGCCGCCTCACTTATTTCGGGCCAAAAACGAATCGATTCTCCAAAATGTTTCAATTCATTGTGAACTGTCTCAAAAAGTTTCACCATTGCGGCTTTCTTCATTTTTCTTAACCATGTAGATTTATCGAAAGAACCTAAGTCCATTTTTTCAACAGTTACACCAAAATAATGTTTAAATATTTTTCCCAAATCATCTAGTAATATTTCTTTATCTTTCAAGTTTTTATGCAAATAAACTTTTATATATGTGTCCATCATTGTTGATATTACAAATTCCACATTGGAAATAAATTTATCGTCCCTAAAAATAGCTTTTTTGTACTCTTCGTTATTAGGAAGTTGTATTAATGTCTCTCCGAGCAATTTTATACGTTCATTCAAAGGTTTTGATATGGCTGAAGCTAACAAACCATCTATTACCGCGTTAAGAATGTTATACAATATTTTTGTGCCAACCAATTCATAAAAAACGGTGCTCATTATGTCTTCTCTATCCAAAACTGTTCGCTCGTGATCTACGCTTCCAGATTGGCGCATAATATCATAATCAAATTGACTCCTTTTACCTTTAAAGAACTTCTCAAGAATCAAAGGAATAATCAAATCTTCTATTCGAAAAGATGCTTCATAGGAAGGAATTGTAAAAGACGAAAAGGTATTCGGATTCATTGCCATAAGGCCGGCCCTTGCATTTGTCTGCCAAAATTTCCTTTCGACAAGAGGTATATGTCTCATGTAATATTTTTTCTCTAAAACAAGCAGTTCTTTTGCTGAGACCGCATTTTTATTCAAATTATTCAAAACTATTCCATAACTTGCCTTATCCTGATGTACTGAAACATCATAATATGCGATCGCTTGCCCGTCTCCAATAGCCCTGTTTAAAAATCCCAAGATGTCAACGGGGTAGTTCTCATTTTTTGATAGAGAAACCCGGGGGCGAATATCATCATCCATCATTATGTAAGGTTGTTTTCCAAAATACAGAGAAACCCAGTTACGATTGCCTCCATGACTTGGCTTCACTGTTAACTCTATGGCTTCATCTATACTCTGGCCGTCAAAATTAGCATTCTGGTTAATAATAAAATCTTTTATTTTTGATTTAAATATTTTCTTTGTTTTAGAATCAATGTGCACTATCTTCAAATTATATTTTTTGTATTGATCCGAAAATTGATCTATTATTTTTTGATAGACATCCTCATAAACTGGATCGGAGTCATTAAACACACCAATGATTATCTGATCCGTATCGGATTTTGTTTTTTTGGAAACGTGTTTAAATTCTTTCGTAATATTATGAAGAAGCTCGCCTAAAGATTGTTTTAGTTGATCTGGTCGGTTGCGAGTAATAATACCGATCCTTTTTATCGTTCCTTCAAATTTACTTTTTTCATCAATCCTTGCATTTAAATCTTTTTGTAATAGTTTTAAAAGTTTGTTTTTGTCGACATCTTGTATTCTTTTATAAGTATTAGTATAAAATCTTTTGTCCACAACAAGAAATTTCCAGTTTGAATTCTCCCATGTATCCATAATTAATTGAGTAAGTCCGTTGCGTCCGAACATATAGTGAAGTTTTGTAAACAAGTCTCTGTCTAATTCTATTATTATCCCGTTTTTTCAGCGATAGTGTCCTCAAGTCCAAAGGTTAATTAACCATCAG
>CAYRXT010000010.1:0-70285 GCA_964428315.1 uncultured Planctomycetales bacterium | reverse complement strand
AGCTTTTCCCGAGATTTTTCCCTCAAACTACCTCATTAAATCTTACACGAACCGAGTCAAATGTCATTTACGATTCAAACGAAGTCCCTGTTAATCGATGTCCTCTATCGGCGAATCACGTTGCGACAAGCGAAACTTCATGCTTTACACTTGGGAAAAAGTCTGATATAAATAAACAGGTTTTTTCAGGATTTTATTAATCCTTAAGTTCTTAGTTAATTTTTCTAAAAAATATATTAAGCGGGTCTTCGGGCCCTCCTGCACACCATCTTGTATGTCCACAGGATGATGAAAGCCCGGCGTGCCCGTAAACATTTCTCAAATGGTGACAAATAGTCTTTGCCTGTCATTCTGCTTCTCGTAGAATGTCCGCAGAGCGGAGCCGCTTGTTTGAGCTTCACAGGATAGACGGCTAATCTTTTGAGCAAAGAAGAGCTGAGAGGCTTTGGGCCATTAGCGCTTCAACGGTTCTCAGGACTAATGTCCATTTTTGTTTAATATATAAGGTGGGACATTGGGCCATTAGCTCATCTGGTAGAGCAGCGGACTCTTAATCCGCGTGTGGCAGGTTCGAGTCCTGCATGGCCCATTGGATTTGCATGAATTTATGAAACAGTTGATGAGATTAATTCAAAACCGACATCTCAGATTCTTTTTCAGCATCAAAAACACCGGATCTCATGCCTTCAAAAACTGTCGACATCCCGTCACTTGAACAAAAGGCCCTTCGTTTCCGCCGCCAGATCCTGGAAATGCTCCATCGCGCGAAATCCGGACATCCCGGCGGATCCCTGTCTGCCGTTGAAATCTTCATAGGGTTGTATCATTACAAGATGCGCTACCGCCCAAAAGAACCCGAGTGGCCGGACCGGGACCGCCTTATCGTTTCCAAAGGCCATGCCTCTCCGGTGACGTATGTCACCTTGGCAGACGCTGGATATTTCCCCGTCGCTGAACTGAACACTTTTCGGCGGCTGGGTTCCAATCTCCAGGGGCATGTCCATCACCTAGTCCCCGGGGTAGAGTTCAATACGGGTTCCCTGGGACACGGTCTTTCGGTGGCCAACGGCATGGCGCTTGGCGCACGCCTCCTTAAAAAACACTTTAAAATTTATTGTCTCTTGGGCGACGGAGAACTGCAGGAGGGTTCAAATTGGGAGGCCGCGATGACTTCGGCGCATCACAAACTGGATAATGTCTGTGCGATCGTCGATTACAACAAGGTCCAGGAAAACGGACCGACCAATGAGATAAAAAACCTGGAACCACTGGCAGAAAAATGGCAAAGCTTCGGATGGGCTGTCACGGAGGTGGACGGACACAGCCTTCAGGCCCTTTGTGAAGCCCTAGATTACTCTGGCACGGTAAAGAGGAAGCCCTTTGTGATCATCGCCCATACTGTTAAAGGAAAAGGCATTTCCTTTATGGAAGGTCAGAAATGCTGGCATGGGGTAGCTCCGAAAGATGACCACCTGGAGGCCGCATTGAAGGAGCTTGAGGAGAAAAAGGCCTGATGGAACGCGTACCCACACGTGATGGCTTCGGCCGGGAACTTGTTGAACTTGGGAAAAAGGACAAAAGGATCGTGGTCGTTTCCGCCGACCTGGAGGATTCCACCCGCGCCGAATATTTCCGCGACGCCTATCCGGACAGATTTTTCACCGTTGGCATTGCCGAGCAGGACATGGTAGGTACCGCCGCGGGCCTGGCCACGCTCGGCTTCATCCCCTTTGTCAATTCTTTCGCGGTTTTTCTGACGAACCGCGCCTACGATATGATCCGCATGGACCTGTGTTACAATAACACGAACGTCAAGGTGATCTGCTCGCATGCCGGCGTGACCGTAGGAGAAGACGGGGCCTCGGCCCAAAGCTTGGAGGATGTGGCCTTGATGCGGGTCCTGCCCAATATGATCGTCATCTGTCCGGTGGATGTGATCGAGGCGCGCAAGGCCACCAGGGCCATCACCCGTCATAAAGGGCCGGCCTATCTCAGGACGAGCCGTTGCGCCCTTCCGGTTATTACTGACGAGAAGTCTCCATTCGAAATCGGCAGGGCCAACATCATACGGGAAGGATCAGACGTGACACTTATTGCCTGCGGTCTGATGGTTTACGAATGTCTTCAGGCGGCTGATATACTTCAGAAAGACGGGATCGGGGCGCGGGTTATCAATATGCATACTATCAAGCCTCTCGACAAGGCTGCGATTTTGGATTCAGTACAGAAGACCGGGTGTTTCGTGACCGCCGAGGAGCACCAAATGCACGGCGGTCTGGGATCGGCAGTCACGGAGTTTCTGGCCCTTGAACACCCGGCGCCGGTCGAGATGATCGCAATGAAGGACTGTTTTGGCGTCTCGGGGACACCCGAAGAATTATTGAATACATTCGAGATGAAAGATGTCCATATCGCCGCCGCTGCAAGACGGGTGATTTCGAGAAAATAAGGCCAGCAGGATACAAGGTCACAAGGTCACAAGGTCACAAAGTCACAAAGTCACAAAGTCACAAGGTGACCCGGTGATTTTTTCGGGAGACCCCATCATGGCACAATACAAACTTAGAGCACTCGCAGATTGCGGCCAAAGTCTTTGGCTGGATTATATCAGCCGTCCACTGATGGTTTCCGGGCGGCTGCAGGCCTTGATCGATGCGGGACTGCGTGGCATGACGTCCAACCCCACGATTTTCGACAAATCGATAGGTACAGGCACGGATTATGACGATGAGATCCGCAGGCTGAAAGGTGAGGAGAAAACCGCTTTCGCCATTTACGATGAATTGACAACCCGGGATATCCGGTCGGCGGCGAGGATGTTCCGTCCGGTATACGAGTCTACGGATAAGATCGATGGTTACGTCAGCCTGGAGATCGATCCGCGATTGGCCGGTAACACAGAGGAGTCCATTCGCGAAGGGCTTCGGCTTTTTGCAAAGGTGGGGGAGCGGAATGTCATGATTAAGGTTCCGGCGACACCGGCGGGATTCCCTGTTGTTGAAGAACTGCTGGCCAGCGGCGTGAACGTGAATGTGACCTTGATCTTTTCCCTGGAACAGTACACCCGTGCCGCGCGTGCCTTTTTGAAGGGGATGAAACGTTGGGCACACAAGGGGGGTGACCTCACAACGGTGCACTCGGTGGCCAGCGTCTTCGTCAGCCGGATTGACACGGCTGTAGACCGTCAATTGCAGGATACTCTTCCCGGAGACGAAGCAAGAAACCTTATGGGCCGGAGCGCTGTAGCCAACGCCAAGCTCATATTCGGACAGTTCGGGACGATTTTCGCAGGCGGCGAATTCAGGGATCTTCAGGAACGGGGCGCGCGTTGCCAGAGAGTGTTGTGGGCATCGACCGGAACAAAAAATACGGACTACAGCGACGTCAAATATCTCGAAGAGCTTATTGCCCGGCCGACGGTCAATACAGTCCCGGAAAAGACCCTGGAGGCCTTCCTGGATCACGGCACCGTCCGGGAGGCCACTTTGTCGGAACTTGATACGGCATGGGAAATAATGGAAGATCTGAAAACAAGACATATCGACCTGACGGAGATCTGCCGCCGTCTGCTGGACGAGGGCGTTCGTGCCTTCGAGGGGTCTTTCAATTCATTGCTCTCGACGATCGAGAATAAGACGCGGGTCCTGTGTGCCAGGACGCGGCCATGAGACGGGCCGCGTGATGGCCTTCTGAAAAAACACGCCAAGATCTTTCCTGCCGTATACATCCCAAGTTGAACTCTGCGGTTCAAGCGCCACCTTTCCACGGATGTCTTCTCCAAAACCGTGTAAGGTCCATTTCCTTGTCCGTCGGGACCATCGTGATGCATCTCTATACGGTGCGTCGCGGGTTAAAGGGATTTACCTGCTTGCCCTCTTGCTCTTGAGAGTCAGCCCGGTCATCCGAGACCGGCGGAATTCATATCGCCGGGCAATTATGCGCATTTTGTTTGTTTTGAAAAAAATTCTATGTTAATATTTCTATAACTATAAGAACTCGTAAGATTTATCCCTAATGGAATCCCTTAACCTTTACGAGATAGAAAAATTCCTCGTTACCCAGCAGACGCTGTTTATGGCAGCCTGCCTCATCCTTGTCCTCCTCCTTATCTTTATCCGCCAGCAGAGAACTATGATTGGGAAAATGAAATTAAGCGAAGAAAGGTTCCGCCATATCGCCGACGGTTCGCTGGACTGGATATGGGAGACTGATGCGTACGGGAAATACGTTTATTCCAGTGCGGCGGTGGAGCACATCCTGGGGTGCAAACCCGAAGAGATTGTTAACCGCATGTATTTTTATGACCTGTGTTTTTCCGAGGACCGCCTAAGGTTGAAGGAGCACTCTCTGCGGATGTTAAAAGAGAATGTCCTGACAATCAAAGAGCAGGGGCGCCGGCGCCATAAATCGGGGGCCGAGGTTGTCGTGCAGGTCCGGGGATTTGCGCGGCTGGACGACCGGGGGAGGATTATCGGTTACCGGGGTGTGGACAGGGACGTCACGAGGGAGAAGCAGGAAGAAGAAAAAGTGAAGTCCTTGGCGAAATTTCCGGCGGAAAACATCAATAAGATCCTCAGGGTGTCGGCGGAAGGAAAGATCCTTTTCGCCAATGAGGCCAGTAATAGATTGCTTTCCCGTTTTAGGACCGGAAGAGGCGGTGAGGTTCCTGAGAGGTGGGCTGAAGTCATTTCGGCGGCGATCCATAATAACGAGGTAATGGAATTTGAAGTGCCTGTTGACGAAGACATCTTCTTGTTCCACATTACGCCGGTGCCCGAGAGCCTGTACGCCAATCTCTATGGTCTGAATATTACTGAGAGAAAGAGAATGGAGAATGAACTGGAAAAGAGACGCCTAGCCCTGGAAGAGGCAAACCGTGATCTGGCCGTTAACGAACGAGTGCTCAGAAAGATGCTGCACGACCTGGAAAAGGTTAACGCAGAGTTGAAAGAGACGCAGGAAGAACTCGTCCAGAGCCAGAAGATGGCGGCTATCGGTTCGCTTTCTTCGGGGATTGCGCACGAAATTAAAAATCCATTGGCCATTATCCTGCAGGGGGTCGAGAGGCTGGATAAAGACATTGCCCGGGATTCTCCTCTCAAGACGTACACGACTATGATCAAGAATGCCGCCAGCCGGACGAACAGGGTGATTGCCACGTTGCTGACGTTTGCGCGGGCGACCCGGATCAAGTTGACAAGACTTGACGTATACGAGGTGATAAACGAGGCGTTGATACTGCTTGAAAGTGAACTGGGGAATCATGGGATCAGCGTCAAGGTTACCCCTGTTTCACAGGCCCCGCTCTATGTTTCCGGAGATTCGGTCGCATTGACCCAGGTCTTTTTTGTTGTTTTTTCCAATGCGATTGATGCCATGCCTTCAGGGGGCGAACTCACAGTGACCCTGTGTGCGCAGCCGGATCCCAATGAAGAGACCGGCGCCTCTTGCCTCATCGAGGTCGCAGATAGCGGCCAAGGTATCTCTCCGGAGGATTTGCCTTTTATTTTCGATCCCTTTTATACGACGAAAGAGCCGGGGAAGGGGACGGGATTGGGGCTGAGTACGGCCTATTTGATTATCGAGAGGCATAACGGAAAGATCGAGGTGAAGAGCGTCCCTGGCAAGGGAACGCGCTTTCTTATCACTCTGCCCGTGACGAAATGAGGCCAGTCTGTTTCTTTTAAACGGCATTGCAGAAAGACGGTCATGCAGTATATAATAAAAATCATATAGTTCTCAACTTCTGCATTCAGCATCTAGAGAAGCGGAAGGGCGTATAAAAAACAAAGGAGGAAAATAATATGGCTGATCCTGTTAAGATTGTCATGATCGACGACGAACAAGACCTTTGCGCCCTGGTCAAGGCCAATCTGGAGGAGACCGGGGAGTATCAGGTGGTCACTTCGACCGACCCGCTGGCGGCAGAAGAACTTATACGGACGGAGAAACCGGATCTCGTCCTGCTGGATAACGTTATGCCCCAGAAGAAAGGCCAGGAGATCGCGGGCCGTCTCAAACAAGAGCCCGAGACGCAGAATATTCCCATTATTGTCATCAGCGGCAAGGGGGAGATGGTGTATAACAGGAAAAAAGACCAGTTCCAGTGGTTGCCGGGCAATCCTATGGCCAAAGAGAGAGGCGAGATCATTGATGAACGCAATCCCGAACGAGCGGCCAAGGCCTACGGCGTGGAAGACTACATCTCCAAACCTTTCACCACGGATATCCTCATTACGGTTATCCGCGATGTCATGAAAAAAGCCAGAAAGAAACAGGGACAGGAAGAGGAAAATACGGATCTGGCATTTTAATCTCTGCCCCCCGGTTGATCGGGGAAGTCCTCGGATTGATATGATTGTGACAAAACGGCAGAAAAAGGATTGGGCTTTAGCTGTAGCCCTTGCTGTCTGCCTTGCCGGCTGTTCGCAGGTGGCGTGGAGTTATTTTTACAGCCCCGATCACGGTTTTCGGATCAAATATCCCCGGTCGTGGGAAAAACGCGAAAGGATAATGGAAAGCATCGTGACCTTTGCGGCTCCTGCAGAGTCGCCGGAAGATCCCTTCCGGGAAAACGTCAGCCTGACCGTCCAGGATATTTCAGGAAGGGACCTGACCCTTCAGCAGTACAGCCGGTCCATGATTGAACATATGCGCGCCATTTTACCCGTCATGAATATGATCGAATCCTCTTCTGCGCGCATGGGCTCTTACCCGGCGCACCGGATCGTCTATGAATTCCGCGAACGCAACGTGACTATGCGATTCTATCAGATCTGGACGATCAGGGGGGACCAGGTCTATATCTTCGCCTATACGGCCATTGTTCAAAGTTATGACCAGTACTTACCGATCATCAAGGATATGATCAAATCATTCGAGTTTATCTGATAGGGGGGGACATGACCCGCGCCCTGCCCCATCCGGATCCTTTATGCGTGAACGACTTCGGGGGTCGGTCTGGCTGCCAAAAACGTGAAGGCGGGAAGGGTGCGTTCGGTTTCGTGAAATCAAAGAGATCGCGGCGCCTTACAGAGGGCAGGCCGATACACGATGAATGACTTTTCTGATACCTTCCATAAGATTTCCCTGATCCGGCACATTCCCATTTTCCGAAAACTGAACATACTGGACCTGCATGCGTTGGCCAGCCGGTGCGAACTGGTGCGCATTAAAAAGGGCGGGATCATCCTGCGGCAGGGTGGTGAGCCGGATGCGTTTTTCTGTCTGGTTAGCGGGAGACTTCAGGCCTTTCAAAGCGATCCCGACGGATCTAAACAGATCGTCGATTATCTCCACAGGGGAATGTTTTTCGGCCTTGTTTCGATCCTTACGGGAGAAGCGCAAACCCTGACTTTTGAGGCGATCAATGATTCTCTTCTTTTGAAGATGGCCAAAGAGGACTTCATGGCCTTTTTTCGATCGATCCCGCACCTGGGCGTTGAATTCAGCCGGAGTCTTTCTCGGCGCATCAAAACCCGCGAGGCCCGCAGCGGCTCCGTATTTGAAACCACGATCATATCCGTTTACAGCCCGCTTAAAGATGCCGGCAGTTCTACCTATGGCCTCAATCTTGCCATCGCCCTCAAAAAGGAGAGCCACAGGAGCGTCGTCCTGGTGAATATGAATCCTCTTGTGCCCCAGGACTCTTCGCCGTTTGAAACCGGAACACGAGCTGAAGGTGCGTCGCCCCAATGGAAACGCGCAGCCCTGCCCCTTAAGGAGATCATGGCGGATGATGAACGGATCAGAAAGGCAATCGCCGGCCGATTGGAACATGTCGACCTTTTGAACGTGGCTGTCGATCCCGACGATTCTACTCTGGTCGAGGAGATCAGCCGGTTTGTGAGCACCTTGGCCTGTGACTACCACTACGTTATTGTCGATCTGCCTAACGAAATGGACGAGGTGGTCATGAAGACCCTCACACAATCGGACCGTGTGCACTTTTTGATAGGGGAGAAGTCTTCCGATACCTCCAGCCTGCGTTCGGTCTTGGATAAACTGAAGAAGCAAGAGGAAAGGGCCCCCGATATCGAGCGCGTCCAGGTTATAGTGCGCGGCGTCCCGGCTGAGGTTTCCCTTTCCCATGAGGCCATAAGCCGGCTTCTCGGTTATGATATCTTGATGAAGTTGCCATATATCCATCCGGGAGAACTGACAAAGGCCAACGTGTCGGAGGCCCTGCAGGTTAGCCTTCCGGCCGGGGACAGTGAATATGCCAGAGCTGTTAAAGCGATTGCCAGGCAAATAGCTGGTTCATCGGTCGGTCTTGTCCTCGGAGGAGGCGCGGCCCTGGGGATTGCCCATATCGGTGTTCTGCGGCAGTTGGAAGAAGAGAATATCGCCGTCGATATGATCGTCGGCAGCAGCATGGGTGCGGTTATCGGGGCCCTTTGGGCCGTAGGATATTCAGCCGACCAGGTCGCTAAACTGGCCGGTGAATTTGAAAGCAGGTTCAAGACGCTCTCCTTGTTCGATCCGGTCTTTCCTAAGAGCGGGATTATGGGTGGACGTTTTATCCGGCGCTGGCTTAAAAAGAAACTCGGCGGCAGGACGTTTTATGCCACGCGCGTTCCCCTAAAGATCGTTTCTTACGATCTGTCCCGCAGAGAAGAGCTCGTCCATCAGGGCGGCCGTTTGATCGACGCCCTCATGGAAAGCATCGCCATTCCCGGCGTCGTCCAGCCGCGGCGTAATGAGGACCGGCTGATCATTGACGGAGGAGTTTTGAATCCTCTGCCCACGAATGTATGCGCCAGTTTCGGCATTAAAAAGATCATCGCGGTCAATGTCATGCCGTCTCCGCAAGACGTCCTGCGGAATTTCCAGCGGCTCAAGTCCATCTATGACATGGAGTCGCAGGTGCGGTTTTGTTCCTCTCCGGTCCGATATCTGGCGGTCCGTTTACGCCGCTTCGCGCGCCGCATGTTTTTGCCCAACATTTCAGACATCATGGTCCGAACCCTCCAGGCGACGGGATACATGATAGCGGAGCAGAATGCCCGGCAGGCGGATATCCTTATCCATCCAGACCTTTTCGATATAGACTGGTACGAATTTTACCGGGTCCGCGAATTGGTCGAAAGGGGTGAGGAGGCCACGCGGAAAGAGATGGAGCAGATCAAAAATCTATCCAGAGAAATTTATTAGCCTTCTCAAAATCATGTGGGCATTGCCACTGCCGTAAGTCCCCTGAACCGGAGCGCTGCCCATGTCTCATTGCTAAAATTTACTCTCGGGAACGCCACACCTTGTTATAATGGGTAAAACCGAGTACGCGACATGGATCGATATTTGCCTATTACAATCAATATCAATAAATATCCCGTGCTCGTTATCGGCGCAGGCCGGGCGGCTGCTGGCAAGATCAAGACGCTTTTGAGGTTCAAGGCCGCCGTAACTGTCGTCGCGCCCCGGGTGCATCCGCGCATCGAAGAATGGTCGAAACGCAAACGCCTGAGGCTTTATCGAAGAAGATTTGAAAAGAAAGACCTGGACGGTTTTGTCCTGGTGTACGCCTGCACAGATGATCCGAAGCAAAACAAGAAGATCACGTTGACCGGAGGAAAGAAGAAATGCCTGGTGAATTGCGCCGGTCATCCGGAGGAATCGGACTTTCATTCTCCGGCCGTATGGAAGGCCAAGGGATTCGACGTTGCCGTCTCCACCAGGGACAAAACGGCGGGATCGGCCCAGGCCCTCCGCGATGAGTTAAGGAAAACATTCTCGTCGCGTGTGGTTTTAACGACAAAGAAGACTGCGCATGAGAGAAAACAGTGAGAAGACCCAAACCGTCCGGTCAGGTTCACGTTCCAGCCGGCTGGCCCTTCACCAGGTCGAGGAGATACAGCGTTTGCTTAACGTTCAGGGAAGGGAGGTTGTCTTTGACAACCGCGTTTACGTGACCGGGGGGGACATGGACCGGAAAACGCCCCTTACAGAAAGCCCGGCTGACGATTTTTTTACGGACCGCCTTGACCAGGCCCTTTTGGCCGGAGAAGTCGACGCGGCCGTGCACAGCGCGAAGGATGTCCCGAACAGACTGCGTGAGGGGCTTTCGCTTTTGGCCTTAACGCGGTCTCTGGATGAGACCGACGCCCTGGTGGCGGGGTGCCCGCTTGGCGAACTTCCCCCGGCCTCGAGGATCGGGACGAGCAGTCAGCTTAGACGCCGGGAGATCCTGTCTTTGCGTCCTGATCTTCGGTTGGTCGATATCCGGGGGAATATCGAGGAAAGAATCGCGATGGTCGACCGGGGCGAAGTGGACGGGATTATCGTCGCGACATGCGCCGTAAAGAGACTGGGCCTGGAGAGCCGCATCGCTGAGACCCTGACTTATGAAACGACGCCTTTGCAGGGGCAGCTTGCCGTCGTGGGACGAGTCAATGACCGCAGGATGCGGGAACTCTTTCAGCCCATCAATGTCCGGGATGCTTACGGAAAGGTCTATTTGATAGGGGCCGGGCCGGGTGATCCCGAACTGGCGACTTTAAAGGCCGTCCGTATGCTGGAATCGGCCGACGCGGTTTTTTATGACTATCTAATCCCGAGGGGATTGCTTGAATTTGCGCCCCGGGCCCAGAAGATTTATGTTGGAAAACGTAAAGGCCGACATTCCATTTCGCAGTCACGGCTGAATACCATGATACGCCGCGTCGCGCAGGAAGGCAAGTGTGTGGCAAGGCTCAAAGGCGGGGACCCGTTGATATTCGGGAGGGGAGGGGACGAACTCGGCTATCTTCGGTCATATCATATCCCGGTGAACGTCGTTCCAGGGGTGAGTTCGGCGACCGGTGTGCCGTCCCTGCTGGGAATCCCGTTGACCGCCCGTGGTATTTCTTCGTCCGTGGCCTTTGTGAGCGCCCACAGCACGGAGGAGGGCGGAGGCCATTCCCGGTCGCTTTCTGTCCCTGACACCCGGACCATTGTTTTTCTCATGGGATTAACGAAAGTGCCACAGATCTGCGATGCCTTGAGAAAAGCGCATTGGCCTCCGGAAACACCTGTCCTCGTTGCCTCGAAGGCCTCGACGGCCCAGGTGCGTATTGTGGCGGGCACCCTCAGGGATATCCGGAAGAAAGTGGATAAGGCCGACCTTCAGGCCCCGGCCCTGATTATCGTCGGGGAAACGGTCAGCTTTTGGAGGCCGGGTCAGAGAAGCAAAGGACGATTGCTTTATGTGGGCACCAATCCGGAAAAGTACCGGCAATGGGGAGAACCGGTTCATCTGCCGGTTATCGCCATCCGGCCGAGGTATATTCCGGAAAGGGAAAAGGCGGACATGCTTAAGGCTTTTGAAAAGGCCGATGCCGTGCTCTTAACAAGCCGCTTTGCGGTCATGCATTTTTTTGCTATTATGGATAATATTTGCGCCGGATGGAAGACTGCATGGCAGAAAATCTGGGCCGTCATTGGCCGTGACACGGCGGACGAATTAAGGGCGCATGATGTTGATCCGCGACTGGTCGCCGAACGTGAGACAAGCCCTGGGTTGCTGGAAAGCCTGGCCGCGCATATGGAGCCCCGGGGCAAGAGGATCCTTTATCCACGTTCATCGCTGCCCAATCCGTTTCTGAAGACTCAACTTGAAGAAAAAGGTGCTGTTGTGCATGAATTCGCCGTTTACGAAAACGTCAAGCCTTCGAAGAGGGAAACGGATTTTTCCGATGTTGACAAAATCCTCTTTACATCACCGTCTACGGTCCGCAATTTTCTGCAGGATTACGGGCCGATTCCCGGACAATGGACCATCCTGTGCAAGGGGCCTTTGACGCGGCAGGCCCTGCGGGAGGCCGGGTACGAGAGCGAGGTGTTGAACAGTGAATAGATTCCGTCGACTGCGGAAGAATAAGGCGGTCCGCGCCCTTGTCAGGGAAACCGTTTTAAACAGGCAGGATATCCTCATGCCCTTTTTTGTGATGGAGGGCAGGAAGAAAAGTTTGCCCATTGCCTCCATGCCGGGGGTGAAACGCCATTCCGTCGACCGGTTATTGGATGCCGTCGGGCGTTTTCACAAATCCGGCGGACAGGCCGGCCTTCTGTTCGGGATCCCCCCTAAAAAAGATTTCAAGGGATCGGCGGCCTATGATCAGAAAGGCATAGTCCAAAAAGCGGTAAAGGCCATCAAGAACAATTTTCCGGAATTTGTCATCGTGACGGATGTCTGCCTTTGCGGCTATCTGAAGCATGGGCATTGCGGCGTGGTCGTTGACGGATATGTGGATAATGACAAGAGTGTTGAGATCCTGGCCCGGGTGGCCCTGTCCCATGCCCGTGCGGGAGCGGATTTTGTCGCCCCTTCGGATATGATGGATTTCAGGGTCCGGCGGATCCGGGAGGAGCTGGACAGGGGCGGCTTCACGCAGACAGGTATCCTGTCTTATGCCGTCAAATACGCTTCGGCATTTTACGGTCCCTTCCGTGAGGCGGCTGGTTCCGCGCCCGGTTTCGGCGACCGCAAATCCTACCAGATGGACCCCGCCAACAGCCGCGAAGCCCTGAAAGAAGCGTTGCAGGATATCCAAGAAGGGGCCGATATTGTCATGGTCAAGCCGGCTCTGGCTTATCTGGATGTCATTCAATTGTTGCGGCAGAATCTTGCTGTGCCGATAGCCGCTTATAATGTGAGCGGTGAGTACGCCATGATCAAGGCCGCGTCCGCACGGGGGTGGATCAAGGAGAAAGATGTCGTGCTGGAATCTCTGACCGCTGTCAAGCGGGCCGGCGCGGATATCATCATCACCTATTTTGCCGAGGATGTCCTGAAATGGATTTGACCAGATCGCGCCGTCTGTATGCCGAGGCGCGCCGTTTCCTGGTGGAAGGCGTCAACAGCCCGGTCAGGTCGTTTAAGGCCGTGGGGGGGGAGCCTCTCGTGATGAAGAGGGGGCGCCGCGCCAAGCTCTTTGATGCCGATGGACACGCTTTTACCGATTATTGTCTTTCCTGGGGAGCCCTGATATTGGGGCACGCGCATCCCCGGATCATGGCTGAGATCAAAGCCCAGTTGAAAGAGGGGACGAGCTTCGGGACGACCACGGCCGCGGAGACAGAGCTTGCCCGTTTCATTGTGAAGAATGTCCCGTCTGTTTCGAAGGTCAGGTTCGTCAATTCGGGCACCGAGGCGGCCATGAGCGCGATCCGGCTCGCCCGCGGATATACGCGCAGGAACAAGATCGTCAAATTTGACGGGTGCTACCACGGCCACTTCGATGACCTACTGGTCAAGGCAGGTTCCGGTGTTTCTTCGCTGAAGGCCTCGTCCAGTCTGGGGATCACAAAAAACCATATCCGTGAGACGATCACCCTTCCGTATAACGACACGCCCGCCCTTGTTGAAACGCTGGAGAAAAACCGTCGCGATGTGTCCTGCGTCATTATCGAACCGGTCGCGGGAAATATGGGGGTGGTTGTGCCGGACATGGAATTCCTTAAGGTCTTACGGAAGATCACAAAAAAATACAGGATTGTCCTGATTTTTGACGAAGTCATGACGGGATTCCGCGCTTCGGCTGGATGTGTTCAGTCGGAATTCGGTGTCGAACCGGATTTGACATGTTTCGGGAAGATTATCGGCGGCGGTTTCCCCATCGGCGCCTACGGGGGAGAGGGGGGGATTATGCGGTATCTGGCCCCTTCCGGGGGCGTTTATCAGGCCGGGACATTCGCCGGCAATCCGGTGGTGATGCGGGCCGGCTGGGCCACGCTGGATACCCTCAAGGGGGGTATGTACCGAAAACTCAACGCCCTATGCGCCCGGTTTGCAGAAGACATGAACGCGTTTTTTGTAAAAAACGACATCCCTGTCCATCTGGATACGTTCCATTCCATGATGAGCGTGCGCTTTTCCCGCGCGGGGGTGACCAATTACCGTGAAGTTTTGGCATCGTCCGACCGGGCGCAATACGGCCGTTTGTTCCAATTTTTATTAAATAGTGGGATCTATTGGCCGCCGGCTGAGCTGGAAACCTTTTTTGTTTCCGCGGTCCACACCGTTAAGGAGCTTGACGCAATGGCCAAGGCTTTGAAAACGCATGTTCAAACAAAAGGAGGAGGCGAATGAAGTCCTATCAGGAGAGTCGAGCGATGTTGAGGAGCCGTATAATTGTGGCGTGTCTTGCGGCGGTTTTCGGAATTGTGAGCTTATCGGGATGCGCCGTTCTTTTCGGTGTCGCTGCCGGCGCGGGAGGCGTGACCTGGGTCAAGGGAAAACTGGTTAAGGTCGTGAATTATCCCTTTGAGGAGGTCCATCCCGCCGCGGTCCGGGGCCTCAAAGATATGAACCTGCCGATTATCGTGGACCGGTCAGACGCCCTCACCGGAAAGGTCGAATCGAAATTTTCCGATGGCACCAATATCTGGATAGACACGAAAGAGCTGACCGAACATTCCACTGAGGTACAGATACGGGTGGGCGTTCTGGGGGACCATGAGCGCTCCCGGGCGATTATGGATGAAATAGAGGCCAATCTATAGCCGTCTGTCAGAGAATGGGCTCATCAAAGACAAAAGAAGGCGCGAGTGCCCTGGTTGTGATGGCTAAGGAGCCGGTCAAATCAAGGGTCAAAACCCGGCTGGAAGGCGCTCTGGATGCGGACTTGGTCCTCAAATTATATACGGCCTTTCTCAAAGACGTGCTTGCTGCCGCAAAAAAGGTCAGGTGTTCAGGGCGTTTTATCTATTATACGGAAACCCGTTCTCCGCGGTTTTTGGCCGGATTTGCCAAGGATTTTGTCCTTGTGAGGCAGAGCGGCCGGAACCTTGGTGAACGTATGTGGAGGGCGGCCAAACGCTGCGCAAAGGGTGGTTTTACCCGCACTGTATTTATCGGTTCAGATCTGCCATATTTAAGGCCTCGGGAGATCGAAACAGCCTTTCGAAATTTGAAGAATGCGGATATCGTCTTGGGGCCTTGCACGGACGGCGGGTATTATCTTCTGGCCTTAAAAGAGCCCGGCCCCGGGCTTTTTCATGATATTCATTGGGGTTCAAATCGCGTTTTGGATCAAACCCTGAAACGGGTAAAACAAATGAAAAAACGGGCCGTACTGCTGAAAACCCTTAGAGATATCGATACGCTGGATGATTTGGCGCAGCTCATAAGGTCACGGAAAACAGCGCGCCAGGCCCTCTTTACGAACAGGTTGTTGCGGCAGGTCCGGGGCCGTTTAATAGGTTGTCTGTAAAATCACACAGAGAAAGGACATCTAATGGAAGGAGAGCTTTTAGAAAAATATATCGAGCGCCCCTGGGGCAATTACACGAAGTTTTACCAGGAGTCCGGGGTGTGGGTTAAGAGGGTTGAGGTTAGTCCGGGAAAGCGGTTAAGTCTCCAAAAACATGGTAAGCGATCGGAAAAATGGGTAGTGGTGGCCGGCAAGGGTTTAGCCATAGTCAGCGGCAGGGAAGAAGTCATAGAGAAAGGTTCTGTGGTAGATGTGCCTGTTGAAGCCGTGCACAGGATCGGTAACACGGGAGCTGAGCCGCTTGTCTTTATTGAAGTCGCGACCGGAGATTATTTAGGGGAAGATGATATTACGCGTCTTGAGGATGATTATAACAGACAGGACAATCAGTAGAAACAGTATATAATTTTGAACGTATGCCCGTATTAACATTATAGTTATTATGAACATATGATTATAATAAATAAGATGAGACAAGGGGGGGGCTTGCGTTGAAAAAGCCCATTGGAAGGCCGAAAAAGGCGCGCAACATCAGCCAGTTTCCCAAGACTGTCCAATTTAGTCCAAGGGGGAGGCCGGGCAGGCCTGAGGAGGTCGAGTTGGATATTGATGAGGTTGAGGCCCTGTATTTGTCTGATTGGCAGGGCTTGGATCAGGTTCGGGCGGCAGGTAAAATGGCGGTTTCCAGGCCGACATTTGGACGTATTTTAAAAAAGGCGCGACGCAAGACGGCCGATGCCTTGGTCAATGGCAAGATAATCCGGATCGCAGAAGGTTTTGGGCATAGCGAAGATGGTAAGACATGATGCGATTGAAGGCAGTCCGCAGTAATCATTAATTTCTAAAAAATTCCCGCCGAATCGATCATGATCCGGATATGGACGTTTAAATCTTGTTAAAAAACTAGCACAAAACCGCGGTGTTATTACAATGAAGAAGTGGAATTTTGCTGTGCGGCAACTTCCTATAATATATGTTATGTTAACATAAGGAATTTATCAATATTGATGTAACATATTGATAATATAATATTTATAGAGAAACACACATGGCCTGTTGAAAACCGGATGTTCATTTACTGATTTTATAAAAGACTTACCGGAAAGTATAAAACAGTGTCAGTTTCGTGCAGGTTTAATAACACATCTCCCTTCATGAGGATTCTTCCTGCCATAATGTGATATATTATCAAATTTATTCAATATTAAGCAGAATAGGACATTTTTGGTGATGTCTATGAGGGAATTCAAAGTTGACTTCGCATATAATATTCAGGTATGCACTTATAGAATAATGGGAAAGAAATGACCCCCTTTCGATGTTGCAAGGGGGTCATAAATGTAGGGATTAGATAAACGCGGAGCTATTTAAGGCTCAGGACATCCGGCTTTTTCTGATGAGGCGCCATCGCCTCGACACTTCCCGTATCAATTTCTATCAGGACAAAATTCGGGTCTTCCGGACTGCCGAAATACTGGCGCAGCATAGGGACGTTTTCGAAAACAACCGCTTTTTTGTCTAAACTGTCACTAATTTTGGCTGTGCCGCTGACCCGGCAAAAAGCCATTTTTCTGTCCACGTAGCAAATTTCAACCCTGGGGTTTTCCTTAACCTGCTCGATCGTGCGGGATGTGGAAAGCACCGCCAGGAGCATGTCGCCTTCTTCGGTCAAATATGGCATCATCGGCCTGACCCTGGGCTGTTCGTTTTCTAGGGTGGCCAGAAAACCGAACCCTGCATCTGCGATCAAATCAAAGACTTCTTCTTTAGTCATTGCGGAGGTCTCCTTTCCTCATGCGCTGTCAGTGCGCGCACTTTCCTTGGATTTGTCTTTAAACTTGTCCGTACCCATCCAGGCGCGGTTCTGAGACTGTACGATTTCTGAGGCAATGGACAGGGCAATTTCTTCCGGTGTCTGGGCTCCTATATCGATCCCGGCCGGCATACTGATCCTTGCCAGGGATTTTGGGGATATCTTTTTTTTCTTGAGCCGGCCCAGGAATTTGACCTTTTTTGCCTTGCTTGAGATGACACCGATATAGGAGGCCTTGGTCTTGAGAGCCGTTTCCAGGCATTCGTAATCATACTCGTTGCCCTGGGTCACCACCATGATAAAGGTATCGGAATCGGTCTTCTGACAGCTTAATTGCCGGGCGTGAGCTCCTGTGACTATGCGGTCGGCATGGGGAAACCGTTCCTTATTGGCCAGTTCTTTGCGGTCATCGATGACCGTTATCTTCAAACCGAGCATTTTCCCCAAAAGAGACAAAGGCAGGGCGATATGGCCGGCACCGCAGATAATCAGGTGCTTTTTGCGCATTTCAGGTTCGATAAAGACCTTGATCTGCCCGCCGCATACGGATTGGCCTTTTTCCCCGAAATAGTCATATGTAATAAGATTGGTTTGGCCGGAGGCCATGGCCTTGAGGCATTGTTCAATGGCGTCTTTTTCGTTACGCCCCCCTCCTATCGTTCCATAGGAGGTTCCGTCCTCCAAAACCACCATTTTAGCGCCCGCTTTGCGCGGTGTGCCTTTCAGGGTGGATTCCACCACTGTGGCAAAGGCATACCGGTGCCCTTTTTGTACGGCTTGTAAGGCTTTTTGAAGGAGTACTTCGCTCATGGGAAAGGGAGGTCGAATTTGACCAAACAGGCTGTCGCAGACCCCTTTGGGGCACAGAAATAAGGTTTAATCAGAACAAATCCAGGACATAGGCCCGAATGATTTTTTGTTCCTCCAAGGGCCTGTCTCCAGGTCCGACCGGCATGTTCTCGATTGCTTCCACCACATCATATCCGTTGAGGACCTTGCCGAATATTGTATGTTTCTGGTTCAGCCAGGGTGCCGGGGCCGTCGTAATGAAAAATTGACTGCTGTTGGTATTTGGGCCTCGGTTCGCCATGGCCACCAGGCCGGGCTCATCAAACGTGTTTTCTTCGGTGAATTCGTCTTCGAAAGTGCCGCCCCAGAGGCTTTGACCGCCCCTGCCGGTCCCTGTGGGGTCGCCGGTTTGGATCATAAAGCCTTTGATCACCCGGTGAAAAATGACGCCGTCATAATAGCCTTTCTCCACCAGCCCTACCATGTTTTCAACCGCCTTGGGAGCGGCATTGGGGAAAAGCTCGATCTGGATGTCCCCCTGGCTTGTTTCAAGGACTACCACGGGATTATCCAGTCTGTTTTCCCTGCTCTGTGCGCTGGCTGTCAGGCTAAGAATGGAAAGAGTTGATGCGAATATCAAGAAAAAAAGCAGTCGTTTCATGGTTTGTCGAGTCCTTTATTCTTGCTTTTTTTTATCAGAAACGTCCTCTTTGCCGTTTGCCTCTTCCTCTTTTCCTTCATCCTTGTCTTTTGGGACTTCCTGTATTTTGTCTTTCTGGGAGATTTCGGAATCGAGACGTTTCAAAAGGTCTTTCTGGGAGGACAGCTCTTTGTCGCTGGGTGATTTTTGGATGTCGGAAAGTGCGCTATCTGGTTTCTCCCTTTCTTGGGGCTGGTCCTGTTGCGGAAGCTGTTCCGATTCCGGAGGCTGTTCTCCGGATTTGTCTTCCGCAGATTTGCCTTCCCGTGTCATGTCTCCCTTTTCTTCTTGTTGAGTATCCGCTTTTTCGCTGTCCGCTTGCCGGGTGTCCGCCTGATGGGTATCCGCTTTTTCGCTGTCCGCTTGCCGGGTGTCCGCTTGCCCGCTGTCCGCTTGTTGATTTTTTGTTTTTTCGCTGTCCGCTTGATCTTTTTTCTCTTCAGATTTCTCCTGGGACGGCTTGGAAAGATCTATTTGGGGGACAGCTTCAATATCCGGCGGCAAGTTTTGGACCTCATCGGCCGGCGGTTTTTGATCGGTCTGCGGTTTTTCGGCTTGTTCTTCCCGGTCGGCCGTATCCTCAGGTTTTTGGGCTTCCGGCTTTTGGGCCGGCGGTTTTTCTTCAACGGGTTTATCTTCGGCGGTGTGCTTGTCTCCCTGCGGCGGCTCTTCCTGTTTTTCTTGAGGCTTTTCTTCGGGGCTGGCCTCTTCAGAAGGTTCGGGGATTTCTTTTTCGGACGACGGAGCCGAGGCCTTTTCAGGGGATGGTTTGGCAAAGGCCTTCATCTTTTTGACCAGTTCCTCGATTTCCTTTTCCTTGTCCCGAATGTCTTTTTCGTTGCTTTTGATTTTCTCTTCAAGCTGGCTCACGCGCTTACGGGCATTGTCGGTTTCAGACTTCGCAGAGGATAAATCAAGATCTTTTTTGTGGCCGGCGTCTTTAAGATCCTTGATCTCCTTTTCGAGGGCGTCGATCCCTTTATTGACATCCTTGCGCTTTTTGACGTTCTCTTCGAGCTCTTTCTCCCGGGTCTTCAACTCGTTTTTCTGTCTGCTGATGATATCGTCTTTTTCTTTAAGCTGTGCCTCGAGTTCTTCCACTTTGGCCTGCCATTCGGCCTCTTTCAACTGAGCGGAGGCGAGCTCTTCGACATCGCCGGGTTCTTCCTTTTTTGCCGGTTTGGGTTCAACGACAGGAGCTGGTTCTTCGGGTTTTGGGGCAAGCGTTTCTTCGGTATTTTCTTCGGATTCCTGGGCCTGCCTGGTTTTTTGGTCGGCCATCAGCTTGTTGAGTATGCTGGGGCCCTCTCTGTTTTCAAGTCTTTCTGTCATTTTCCAGATCTCTTCGCCCTTGATCTGCTCGGCCTCTTCAGGCTGATCGGAGGGTTTTTTGAACAGTTCCTTGATAAAGAGAACCAGCGCGATAACGGCCCCCAAGGCCACAACACCGATATAGATTTCCAATCCGACCTCCTTATTGTCCGTTATTCTTTTGACATTTTTGAGCGGCCATTTATAATAAGCCTTATGATTTCATGTGTCCTTCTGGCAGCGGGTATGAGCGAACGGTTTGGTTCACCGAAGGCCCTGGCGCGGCTCGGAGAACTCCCCGTGATCGAACATATCCAGAAAGAGCTGGTTGAATCACAAGTTGGTGAAATTATTGTAGTTCTAGGGCATTCACACGAAAAGGTCAAATCTTATATATTAAAGCACAAAAAGGTTCATCTTGTCTATAATAAAGATTATAAACTTGGTCAAACATCCTCCTTTCAGTGCGGATTGAGGGTGGTTTCCCCGGATGCGCGGGGGTTCATGCTCATGCCCGTCGATTGCCCCTGCGTGGAAGCGCCTTTGATTAACGCCCTGCTGACACATTTCGAGGAGGAGTCACCTTATATCCTGATCCCGGCCTGCGGCGGGAAAAAAGGACATCCGCCGGTTTTCCATCATTCGGCCAAAGACGAAATCCTTGCCCTGTCGCATGATGTGGGGCTGAATGTGTTCGAACACCGTCATGCCGACCGGATAGCAATTTTTCCCGTCGATAATCCGGATTTTCTCGCCACATTCAACACGCCCGCGGAACTGGACGCCATCAGGCGCCGGACGGATCACTGATAGACGATCACATCGGCGACGTAATTCTGGCGGATGTGGGAGTTTTTCATGAATTTTGGCTTGATCTCAACCCATCGGCCGGTGCCGGCATTGGTGGAGATGTTGGTGATGGCATCCCCGCCGAGAATCGCCGCTTCCCTTTTCAGCTTGTGGAGGACGTCTTCCCGGCCCTGGACGCGCTCGGTGTTGACCGTGACGCGGCCTATAACCTTATATGACCGGCTGATGTTCTCCGCGTAAGACACCTCGTCGGCAGAGGCCTTGGGCGGGTAAAATTCGAGGGTGGTGTCTTCGGAATTGACGCGATAGAGGCTGCAAGCTGAAGTGAAAACAACCAGCATCAGTAAAGAGATGATTTTCGTCATTGTGCTTCCACTCCTTTTGGTAGGTCCTGCTTGTCTTTATCCTTGAGGGCGCGGATGATCTTGTCCGGCGTGATCGGAAGTTCCCTGATCCTCAAGCCGACGGCGTCTTCGACGGCATTGGCGATGGCCGCCGAGGTCGGCAGCAGCGAGGCCTCCCCCATGCCCTTGGCCCCGAAGGGGCCTTCCTGCTCGTCGGTCTCGACCAGGATCGTCTCCACGGGGCACGTCCCGAGGGAACGCGGCACCCGGTAGTTCGCGAAATTCGGATTGACGACCTTGCCGTTATGAAACCGGAGGTCTTCGTAGAGCGTGTAACCGATCCCCATGGCGATCGATCCTTCGATCTGGCCTTCCACGCCGCGGGGGTTGATCGCCTTGCCGATATCATGGGCGTCCCACATCTTCAGGACCCTGACCTCTCCCGTCTCCTTGTCGACCTCGACCTCGGCGATCTGGGCCTCAAAACCGTAGCTGCCTGAAACGTTGCCTTCGCCCTTCCGGAAGTCGACCGGCGTAGTCTTGGGGTTATAACTTCCCCGGCCGATGATCTGCTGTCCGTAATTAAAAGAAAAGCACAGTTCCAGCGCCTTATCGAAACTCATTATAACAGAATTTCTTTTTTTGTTAATGACTTGTTCGGCCTTGATGTCGAGGTCCTCGAGCGGCAGACGGTTTTCCTTGGCGACGACCTCAAGGATCTGTTTTTTGGCGTCTGCCGCCGCACGTTTGGTTGCATTGCCCGAAATGAAGGTGACCCGGCTGGCGAAACTGCCTGTGTCGAAAGGCGTGATCTCGGTGTCACCCGATTTGCAGCGGATCCGGCTGTAACTGACCCCGAGTTCGTGGGCGGCGATCTGCGAGAGCGCCGTGTTGGAACCCTGTCCCGTGTCGGCCGCGCCGGTGAAGAAATAGACCGAGCCGTCCTCCTCCACCTTGATGATCGAACCGGCCGATTCGTGTGATTTGTACATCTTTGAACCCATGACGTCGGCGGCGATGCCGATGCCGATGCCCCGGCTCAGGTGCCGCATCTTGCCCCGTTTTTGTTTCCAGCCGCTGGCCTGAACGGCCCGGTCGATGCACTCCTTAAGGCCGTTGCTTGTCAGGATCATCTTGTTGACCGTCACCATGTTCGGGCCGGTGATGTTTTTCAGCCGGAATTCGACGGGATCCATGCCGATGCCCTGGGCCACGAGATCCATGTGCGATTCGATCGAGAATCCGGACTGGACGCCCCCGAAACCGCGGATCGCGCCGCTGATGGGGTTATTGGTGTATACCCGGTAGCCGGTGACGCGGAAATGCTGGAGTCTGTAAACCATGAAGATCCTCAGGATCGCGGCGGCGATGACCGTGGGTCCGTAGCTGCAGTAGGCCCCGCCGTCGGCTATGACCTCCCCTTTCATGGCCACGATAGTGCCGTCTTTTTTGACGCCGGTCTTGATCTTGTATTTCATCCCGTGCTTCCGTCGGGAAAAAGAAAATTCTTCTTCCCGGCTGTAGGTGATCTTGACCGGCAGTCCGCCGGCCTTCCGCGAGAGAAGCACGGAGGCGAAATCCATCGGCAGCATTTCCAGCTTTCCGCCGAAACCTCCGCCGACGGCCAGTTTGATCACCCGCACGTCGTTGAGATCCATCTTCAGACACTTGGCGAGGGCCTCCCGGCATTTGAAAGGCGCCTGGGAGGAAGACCACAGGGTGATCTTGTCCGAAAAGGTTTCGTACTGTCCGACACAGACGTGAGGTTCCATGGAGCAGTGCGCGGCCGACTGGGTATGGAAGACGTCCTCCCGCACGTAGTCGGCCTCTTTCATCTTCCTGTCGGGATTGCCGAAATTGACCGGCAGGATGACCGCGATATTGTTCATCACGTTGTGGATCTGCGGCGCGCCGGGTTTCATGGCCTCTTCCATATCGAAGACCGCGGGCAGAACCTCATATTCGACTTGGATGAGTCTCAGGGCTTTATCCGCGGTTTCCTCGTCCACCGCCGCGACGGCCGCGATCTCGTCTCCGATGTAACGGACCTTTTCGGTCTCCAGGGCTTCCTGGTCGACGGTGTGCGGAAAGAAATATTCGTTGGAGCCGAATTTGATGCCGTAGGTGTCCCGCGCGGTGACAACGGCCTTGACCCCCGGCAGGGCCCTGGCCCGGGAGGTATCGATGTTCAGTATCTTCGCGTGGGCGTGCGGCGACCTCAGCATCTTGCCGACCAGCATATTGGGCAAACTGACATCGAAGACGTATTTGGTCTGGCCGGTGACCAGCCCCTTCCCGTCGATTTTGGGGACGCTTTTGCCGACGGGATCGATATGAAGATTATCGGATTTTTCGATCATGAAGATGTTCCTCTGGTGTTGATCGGGATCTCAGGCCACGGTCATTTGCTTTGGCTCAAAGCCGTTTTCTCCTGTTCCTGTGCCGGGGCGCCGTCGGAGCCGGTCTCATTCGGGCGCATTTCCTCCGCGGCGCAACGGACAGCGTCGAATATCTTTGTGTAACCCGTGCACCTGCAGATGTTTCCGTCCAGGGCGTACTCGATGTCCTCCTGCGATGGTCTGGGGGTATTGTCCAGAAGGGCCTTGATCGACATGATCATGCCCGGCGTACAGAAACCGCACTGGGAAGCGTGGTATTCCAAAAAGGCCTTTTGGATGGGATGAAGCTCTTCTCCCTGCGCCAGTCCCTCGATCGTCGTGATGGGCTCTCCCTCCACGTCCTTTGCAAGGGTGATGCACGAGAGGACCGCCTTGTTGCCGATGTTGACCGTGCAGGCGCCGCATTCCGATTCCTGACAGCTGGTCTTGGTCCCGGTCAGCCCCAGGATATCCCGCAGTGTTTCCAGTAATGTCTCATGCCCTTTAAGGTCAACCTCGTATTTCTTTTTATTTATAATCAACGTGGTCATTTCGCCTCTCCCCTGCTGATCAGTTCCTTCAGGGCCTTCTTGAGAGAGACCCTGAACATATGCCGTTTATATTCACTGCTCCGCGAGTCATAGATGGCCGTGTCCAGGTGTCCAAGGGCGTCGTCGGGTAACGATGCGCTGGTCTTCCGGCCGTTCAGATAGTCTTCCAGAACGGTATCGCGTTGCGCGAAATGGGTGGCATTGTTAACGACGACCCGGGCATCTTGGATGGCATCATTTTCGCATTTCGCGCGCAGACACAGCGCCAGCATCGGGACATCGACGCTCGACAATTTTTTCACCCGCTCATAGGCGAACCGCCACTCTCTGTCCGGCTTGACAGACACCTGAACGAGAAGTTTGCCGGTCTTGGCGCCGCCGGCGAAGAACTCCTCCACGCTTCGGGTCTCTATCCGGCCGTCCGGTCCGAGAAAATGCAGCTTCGCCTCGAGCGCAATGAAGACGGCGCCCAGTTCAGTCCATGTGTAACGGCTGGAAAGGTTGCCTCCGACAGTGGCCATGTTCCGGATCGGATTGGTCGATATATTTTTGCATACCTTTCGGAGGATCCCCAGATGTTCCGGTAGTTCGGTATAATGCAGGAGGTCATTGATGGTTGCCATGGAACCGATGTTCAGGCTATCCCCATCCAGCGAGATCTCCTTCAACGCCGGTATCTTGCGCAGGCTTACAACATTCTGCGGGCTTTTGAGCCCCCTTTTCTTCAGCATCTTCAGGTTGTTCAGCAGAAACGTCCCCCCTGCCAGGATGCGGACGTTTTCCAAACCGGCAACGAGTCGAACCGCTTCCAGCGGGGTTGCGGGAGAGTGATAGGTGAGAGGGTTTAAAAGCATGGTTAAAATAAGTTAAAATAGTAATTATTTAGTGAAGTTTATTATAACAAAGCAGGCATATTATGCAAGTATGAAATATAGTAAAATTTAACTAGTTTAAACAGAATTGTCTAGTTTTCTTTTTCGGCTTCAAGCTGTTTGAAGGCCTCATCAATGACGGCCCTGTCCCAGTAATGGCTTTGGAGTTCTTGCCGCAGGGCCTCTTCCGCGACGCCATCCGGATCCCGCTTGGTTTTTAGATAGTGCTTCAGGATGCCGAGATTGAAAATCTGGTGGGGATTCAGGTGCCAGCGCATCGGTTTTTCCTTTTCGGGACAATTTCTGAACCAGGCCAGAACGGCGATGATCAAAGGCAGCAGCAGGACGAAAAGGCAGGAATACATATGAAACGGCGGGGCATCCCCCAGGAAGAGTCCGATCGTCATCCAAAAGGCGTCGAAAAGGAAGTGCGTGCACAAGACCGTGATAAGGCCGAAGCGCAGATAGAGCCAGGCGATGAAAAATCCCATTAAGGTCACCTCAACCCCGCGGAACCACATGGGAAAGATCAGATAGTTGGTGTGACCGAATCCCCAGATCGCCGCGGCGGCCGCGACCGCGATGAAGGTCCTTCGGAAGAGCAGTTTGCCCAAGCTAATGCCGAAGAGGCGGTATGTCATCTCTTCAAGAATACTCGCTTCAAAGGCGAGGATGAACGCCGCCAGAAAAGGAAAGTAGCTGGTCGAGAGACGGGTGACCCAAGTGTAATCCGTCCATACGCCGAGATACCTTTGTCCGAATGCGAAAATGGCCGATTGCACGCCAAGCATGATGACCGCTGCCAGGTAGCCGACGCCGATGCGCAGGCCCATATCCCGGCTGGTGAACGTGGAAAGGATATGGTGGAGGAACGCCCCCCTCTTTTTGCGGGGAAATTGTTCAAAGTGCAGGGCCTCTCCCGCGAGTCCCGGCAGGAGAACGGCGACGGACAGATAGAAGGACTCGATCAGCAGATTGACGGCATACTGAAAAAGCTGGGACCGGATGGATGTGGTCGTTCTAAATCCGAATTTTACCGATTCAAACATGTTGAGGGAGTCCGCGATATTCAGGAAAAAAAGAATGGCCGCCAGGGTAATGACGAAACGTTTGACCAGATGCATGGCCACGTGGTGCCGCCGGGAGACAACGATAAAGACGGCCCCGACCAGAAGGAGAAGCGAGAAAATCCGGAAGACGCTCGAGAGGACGCGGCCGATCTGCTTGTCTCTGTCGAGGGACCGGTTGAACTTTTCCGGGATCTCGAGATTGTTTTCGGCGAACGCCAGGATTTCCCCGCCGGCGATTTTGCCGCCCGTGATGAGTTTGGCTGTCCCCGCGTCGGGCTCCCCGCTCCAGGGGATGTTGACGTCCTTTCTCTGCCAGCTGAAGGAATGGTCCGTCCGGTTGTCGTAGATGGTGGAAAATTCGGATTTAAGGAAGTATTTCTCGAAAGGGATGCCGAAACGTTCGGCGAGATAGCCGGCGATCTTTTTCTGGGCCTCGCTGCGCTCGGTGACCGGACGGGAGGCCGATTGGGGGATGATGTGATGGTAAGAGGTGATCTCGCCGTTTGAAGCGCTGACCGTGAGCCGGTATTCTTCTTTTTCGTTGGGCCGGTAAAAACGCACGAGCCACAGAAAGAGGTCAAAATCGTGTTCTTTGAGGAACCGGATTTGTTCGCGAATCCCCAGGGTCATCTGGAGATACCTGTCCGCGTTCTCCTCGGTGACGAACACCACGGCCTCAAGGTAGTCATCGGGGTCCGCGTCCGCGAAATCGCGCAGGAAGTCCTTGGCTATAGTCAGGGCCTCCTGCCGGTTGACGGACAGGTCCACGAAGGAGAACCGCGGAAGGTTGAAATGGACCCATGTGAGGGCGCCGAGGATGGCAGCCAGGAGGAAAACCAGCCACGTTTTCAATCGGATGTTCATGGATTGCTTGTCGGGCCGCCGCTCACGATTACAGGAGGTTCAGGACCTCTGACGGCAGATGCTTTAATTCGCTGGTTCCCAGGATCTTCACGGACCAGCGGATGAGGTCCAGTTTCTGTTGAAGTCTCTTGTCAACCTCTTTGATGTCTTTGAGTTCCCGGCGCTCAAGGAGCAGGATCCGCCTTACCGTGTTGAAGACGATGCGCGCTTCGCGCGGGCGGTTGTGGCCGCTTTCGATGATTTCCAGGATGCTCGCGTAGGCCATCTCGTTGACAGTGCGGTTGTAATGGTCGAGGGTGTTGATCAGATCCGGGACAAGGTGTTTGAAGTATTTGTACCTGTCCATGACACACAGGGCGTGCATAATTTCGACTTCCACAAAGACCGAATCGGTCCGGTTGAGCCGCTGCCAGAGGACGCGTTCCGCCTCCCTCTTGTCTTTATTGAAGATCTCGCGGCTGTGGTTTTCCTTAAAGACGCGAACGGCGGCCGCCATTTTGTACGGGGAGAGAGTCTCGTCTCTGATCATCGCGAGCAGGATCTCACGGGGTTCGCTTCGGTATTTGTCCGCATAGCCCTCCAGGAGCATCTTGTCGTCGAAGATGGCGTCCTCGCTTTGTCCCGCGGCCGTTACTGCGCCGTGCAGGAACGCGCCGGCCAGAAAACAACAGTAAAGCAAGCGCGCCGCTCTCATGCCTCCCCTCCCTTTAATTCCAGTGTCATGTCGATGGAACGGATCGAATGCGTGAGGGCCCCGATGGAAATCCGGTCGACGCCCAGACGGGCGATGGTCGCCACATTGCGCAGATTGACCCGTCCTGAGACCTCGAGCTTGGGCTTTTTTTTGCGCCTGGCCGCTTTCAGGGTGGCGACGGCCTTTTTGATCTGGCGGATGCTCATGTTGTCGAGCAGGATAAAATCCGGCCACCCTTCGAGCACCTTTCTATAGTCATTGAGGTTATCGACCTCGACGGCGATGGGCTTCTGTGTCTTGCGGCGGATCCGACGGATGACGTCTTTCATGGAAACCCCTTCCCGGATGACTAGGTGATGGTTATCCTTGATGAGGACCATTTCGTGAAGGCTGAGACGGTGGTTGACCCCGCCCCCGCAGCGCACGGCGATCTTCTCGATGAGTCTCAGAGTCGGAGTCGTCTTGCGGGTGTCGTAAATCTCAACCTTGTAAGGTTTGACCTTCTGGACAAAATGGTGCGTTTTGGTGGCAATGGCCGAGAGGCGGCTTAAGAAATTCAGGGCCACCCGTTCACCCGTAAGGATGGCCCGTGTCTTGCCGGTGATGCTCACAAGAGCGGTATTGGTCCCGACCTTCTCTCCGTCTTTGTGGAAGATTTTGAATGCCACCCGCCGGTCCAGTTTTTTGAAGACCTTCTGCGCGATCGCCAGTCCGGCGACGACGCACGGTTCCCGCGTGAGGATATGGGCCGTGCAGCGGGCCTTCTTCCCGACCAGGAGATTGGTCGTGATATCCGCCTGTCCGATATCTTCTCTTAAAGCGAGGGCGATGATTTTGTCCATAAATAATCCGAACCGTTGGTGGCCTGGAGAGTTACGCGCTTTGAATCTAAAAGATTATAATAAACACGCCTGATGGATTCAAGACAAATTCTGATTGTCCCAAGGATGAAAGAATTCTCTTTGGCTATAAGGGAGACTGAGGGAGCCAAGGGCCGGAGAAACAGTCTTTAACACAAGATTATTGGGAAACGGGAGATGGGGTATGTCCATGAAATATTTTCTGTAGGGCGCGCATACGGTAAAGTTTCTGCAATCGGTCCTCAACAGCCTGATTGCTCGGGTCTTCGATGAGCATTCTCTCATAGGTGTCGATGCGTTCGAGGACAATCTTTTCAGAGTGCTGTTGGTTTTCCGGCCCCCCAATTTTTTCTTTAAGCTTTTTCTGCAATTCATTGTTTTCCATCATGCCTGAACGTTCAACCACCTCTGCCATAAAGGCATCCCATTGTCCTTGTGTTCGGGGGATGTCCGCCTTTGAACGGACGTTGAACCGGTCCTCTGTCGTCGTCTGCTGTGAAGCCGTTTTCTCGCGGACGGCGTAAACAGGGGTTTTTTTCTCTCGATCGAGAGGCGAGGTTGCGGGCTTCGTATCGGTGAGGCGGGTCAGGATGACGTTGCTGATAATGACCAGCATGAATAAAAACAGGACAAAGAGTGCGATCTTTCTGGTTGGCATCGATTACAACTCCTTCCATGAGTTGGGTGTGGACGAGTAGCCACTTCCTCCGGCGCTGATAAGACCTTCAAAACCGAAGGGGACTTGACTGCCTTCGATGGGATTCGCGTAATAAAAGTCCTTGGTCGTCTGCAGGAATTCCGTGAAATGGATGGCGCTTTCGTCCGGGTCGTAGCAGTTCCAGGGCGTGATGCAGACGTTATCCGCGTCATTGGGTCGCAGTCCGTTGGCGATGACGACTCCGGTATTTTCGGACTCGCTGAGGACTTCGGTGAAAAAGGCCTGGTCGTTGGCGAATATGACGCCGTTATGGTAGCTTACCAAAAGAGATGCCTGACTGTAATCGTCCCAGGCAATAACATTGAGATTGGAATCATTGACCGCGTTCTCCAGGGGTTGAAAATAACTTACCGACCCGGTCGTTATGACCGTCAGATCCTCATGATCCTGCCAGCCGGCGCCGAAGATGATCTCTACATCCCCTTCACCTTCGGCGTCATCGACAAAGACGATCTTTTTGCCGGCGATAGGCTCATCCTTGTAGGTGCTGTTGGGATAGATATAAACGACATCCTCGTCAGTTTCCGGTATGATATGGAGGGTTTCATCTTCGGGATACGAGTCCACGAGGGCGCGGTTGTAGGCGACAAAATCATCGAATTCATGGGCGGTCCCGTCCCCGTCGGCATCGGGATATGTCAGGGTGACTTCGCCGGAGGGTTGACTGTAGGCAGGATCCTGAAAATTCTCGACCAGGTTAAAGGCGTCGTCGTCATAAATGCCCGCGAAACGCATCTTTCCGTATATATTGAGGTAGGATGACCGAAGACTCGCCCCGATTGTGTGAAAATTCAGGCCTCCCGAAAGAGTGTTGCTGAAAATGCCGGGCGGATTTTTGGGAAAGGAGACCTGGACGGTCCGGGTCTGTCCGCCGACTACGGAGACGGCCGTGACGACGCGCTGTTGGGGATCGCTGTCGTCCTTGGAGATGGTCGCCGAGTGCGACCCCAGGGTTATCGTGTCGCTGCCGGTGTCATCGAGCATGGTGGTATCGTGAACGAACTGGTTGATGCCCGCCTCGGCGGTCCAGAACGCCTCGGCGGAATCCCGGTACCGGCGCGCGTTGTTCAGTTCGTTGATGGACATCATGGCGAACCCTGTGCCCAGCGTGATGAGGCTGGTGATGACGAAATACGCGGTGATTAAGGCGGCTCCCTTTTGTGTCTTGAGTTTTTGGAACATCTCTCCCCCCTCCTTCCCGAACAGAGGATACCTGTTAATCCTGGCGCAGGGCGATCTTCTCTTTTAGGTTATAATAGATCGTCTCCCCGCTTTGGGTATCGTCCCGCGCGGTTAGTTCGATCAAGACGGATCCCGTGAGATCCGTGAAGTCGCAGAAGGAAATATTGTTCGCGACGATCTTCGGAACGACCTCTTCGATGCGCCGGATTTGATCGGCGTTATCGCCGGAATCCGACCACAGGTAGGTGACGGTGCCGTGATCCGGACGGCCAAAACTCAGCGTGACCGTCCCGGTCGTCTTCACAATGGCGACGCTCTGGGCCTCGCGCAGTTCACGGGATATCTGGATCAGGGCCTTGCGGGCCTCCCGCTGGGTGCGGATGTTGCCCTTGTACACCTGCCATGTCGTCTGTGCCGCGAGGAATCCCGTGTAAAGCGTTGCGGCCATGAAGGCAAAGATCACGATAGAGACAAGCATCTCGACCAGTGTCATGCCCGAAACGGCCCTGCGGTTTTTACCCTTATAGTTCATCGCGCTCCTTTATTGCTCACTTGAGACTGTTGGTCATCTGTGTCCTTAATGTCACGGAGCTCTGCCGTTGATGCCTCGTCCAGATCACGTTGACCGTCACATCCATCGGATCGGTCAGGGCGTTGACGAACGAGACGCTGATCTGTTCCGCCGGCAGAGATTTCACGGGGATGACCCAGTTCACCCAGTTCATCGCGGTGATGTTTGCCAGCGACGGCTGCGTGTACATTTCCTCCAGGACGTATTCCGCGTGCGAGGTGGCCTCAGTGATGTCACCGGCGTATTCGGTGGCGCGCATGGCGTTGATATAAAAGACCATCGCGCTCAGGATACCCACCGTGAGGATAAACACCGTGATCATCAGCTCGGCCAGGGTCAACCCTTTATTCAACGCCCTTCTTTTTCTTTCCAGTCTCAACATAACAAAAAACCTGCCAGCAGGTGACAGGTACGGGTATGAACATTATCTTTCAATAATGCAACCCAGCTGTCTTTGCCCTAACTGCGCGGATGAAGACCTGTGGCTTTGCTAGGGCGCGAAGCCCTAATCCCTTGCGGGATGCCCTGTTTTTTCAAACAGTTTGCCTTTTGATTATTGATTATAGTTATTTTTTACTCTATTTAAAGTATAACACAACAAATTTTCTCTATCGGAAAAATATAAGCTTTTTGATAATATTAGCTCAATCCTTCCAGGACCTTTTTGAGCTCCGAAAGCTGATATTCCGAGGCCTGAAGACGGTCTTTTTCCTTGCTGACGACGTCCGCCGGGGCCTTTTCGAGAAACTTCTTGTTTTTCAGGCGTGCGGACAGGTCCCGGATCAGACTTTCCTGATCGTCGATCTGGCAGGAAAGACGTCTTTTTTCGGTTCCGATATCGATGACGCGCGAGAGCGGCACGTAGACCTTGATCGGACCGGCCAGGGATGTCGCCGATTCCGCTGGTTTTTCCAGGTCTTTGCCGATCTCGAGATTCTTCAATTTGGCCATCGACGCGATGATCGTCCGGTTGTCCCGCAGGACAGCGGTCTCTTTTTCGGCGGGGCAGTCGATGAAGGCGTCGATATCGGCCTTCGCCGCGATGTTCCATTGGGACCGAAGGTTCCGGATGGCGCCGGTAACGTCCATGACACCCTGCATGTCGTTCTCGGCCTTTTCGTCGACAAGGCCCGTTTCCGGACGCGGCCAGCGGCAGAGCGCTATCGAACCGCTTTGAGGATAGAGCTTGTGCCAGAGTTCTTCCGTAACGTAGGGCATGAAAGGATGCAGTAATAAAAGGGCCTGCCGCAGGACGACGATAACGGCCTTCCGGATGTCCTTATCCTCCCACCGGTCCTTGATGACCTCCAGGTACCAGTCGCAGAAGTTTTTCCAGAAGAAATCGTAGATGAGCGTTTCGGCCTCGGAAAACCGGAATTTCTCCAGGGCCTCGGTGATATCGTGTGAACACCTCTGGAGGCGCGAGAGGATCCACCGCGTGGGAAGGTCGAGCCGGCGGGCGTCCAGGATCATCTCTTCGGGGGCGGGGATATCCTGCCCGTTGATGTTCAAAAATATCAGCCGCGAGGCGTTCCATATCTTGTTGGCGAAGTTGCGCCCTGTTTCGAATTTTTCCTTTGAGATGTAAAGGTCCTGGCCGGAATTGATGATCAGACTGAAGCGCAGGGCGTCGGCCCCGTAATCATTGATGATTTCCAGAGGGTCGATCGTGTTGCCGAGCGATTTGCTCATCTTCAGCCCCTTGGCGTCGCGCACAGTCCCATGGATCAGGACGTCACGGAAGGGTTTTTGTCCGGTGAACTCAAAACCGGCCATGATCATGCGGGCGACCCAGAAAAAGATAATCTCCGAGGCAGTCACCAGGACCGAGGTCGGATAGAAGCATTTCATTTCGGCGGTCGCCTCCGGCCAGTGGAGCGTGGCAAAGGGCCACAGCCAGGACGAAAACCAGGTGTCCAGGACGTCCTCGTCCTGTCGCAGGTCTCCGGAACCGCAGTGAGGGCACGCCGACGGGTCTTCGACCGAGGTGATAAGGCCCTTCTCTTCCGGGCACTGCGGACAATACCAGACCGGGATGCGGTGGCCCCACCAGATCTGGCGCGAGATGCACCAGTCGCGGATGTTTTCCATCCAGTTCAGGTAGACCTTGGTCCAGCGTTCCGGATGAAAGACGATCTCCCCTTCCCGTACTGCCCGGATCGCCGGTTCGGCCAGAGGCTTCATCTTCACGAACCACTGGCGGGACAGATAGGGTTCGACCATAGTGTGGCATCGATAGCAGTGTCCCACGGCGTGGTGATGGTCTTCCGTCTTTTCGAGTAAACCCGCCTCTTTAAGGGCCCGGAGGACGGCCTTGCGTCCGGCGAAACGGTCCTGTCCGGCGAAAGGTCCGGCGTTCTCATTGAGTGCCGCGTCGGGATTCATGATGTTGATGAAAGGAAGGTCATGCCGGCGGCCCATCTCGAAATCGTTGGGGTCATGCGCCGGGGTGACCTTGACGGCGCCGGTCCCGAACTGGGGGTCGACGAACTCGTCGCTGATGACCGGGATCTTCCTGTTCAACAGCGGGAGAACGAGCGTTTGGCCGACGAGCGGGGCGTAACGCCGGTCCGCGGGATTCACGGCCACGGCCGTGTCGCCGAGCATGGTCTCCGGGCGCGTGGTGGCCACCGTGACAAAGGCCCCGGGATTGTCTTTGAGGGGGTAACGAATATAGTAGAGGGTCCCCTTCGTCTCTTTGTGCTCCGCCTCTTCGTCTGAAAGGGCCGTCTGGCAGCGCGGACACCAGTTGATGATGTACTGGCCCCGGTAGATCAGGCCCTTTTCAAATAGTTTCACGAACACGAGGCGGACGCAGCGGCTGTAATGCTCGTCCATGGTGAAGCGCGTCCTCGGCCAGTCGCAGGACGCCCCCAGCTTTTCCAGCTGGCGGATGATGGTGTCACCGTATTCTTTTTTCCAGTTCCAGAGTCTTTCGAGCATCCCCTCGCGGCCGATCGTCTGGCGGTCCTTGCCTTCCTTGGCCAGCTGTTTTTCGACGACGTTCTGGGTGGCGATGCCGGCGTGGTCGGTGCCGGGCATCCACAGCGCCGAAAATCCCTGCATGCGCCTGAAACGGATGAGGATGTCCTGCAGGGTGTTGTTGAAGGCGTGCCCCATGTGGAGGATTCCCGTGATATTGGGCGGCGGGATGACGATGGTAAACGATTCGCGGCGGGGATCGGGATCGGCGTGGAAGACGTTGCGCTCCTTCCAGTGCCGTGTCCATTTGTCCTCTGTTTCGCGGGAGTTGTAGCGGGACGGTAAATCGATCATGAGAGGCCAAAGGTCATGGTTTCTTTTCTTTATCCTTGAGAAGTTTGTACTCGATGGAATCCACCAGGGCCTCCCAGCTCGCCTCGATGATGTTCTCATGCACGCCTACGGTGGTCCAGGCGTCCGTGTCGTCCTGGGATTCGATGAGGACGCGCACCTTGGCGGCGGTGCCGGCCTTGGTGTCCAGGACGCGGACCTTGAAATCGGAAAGACGTACGGTACTGATGTTGGGGTAATATTTGATCAGGGTCGCGCACAGGGCCTTGTTCAGCGCGTCCACCGGACCGTCGCCTTCGGTGGCGGAGAACTCGTCTTTGCCCTGTACCACCAGTCGCATGGAGGTTTCCGCGAAGACCTTGCCGTCGTAACGTTTTTCGACCACGACCTTGAAACGGTCCAGCTTGAAGAACTCCTTGTATTTGTTCAGTTCCCGTTTCATGAACAGTTCGAACGAGGCGTCGGCCGCTTCAAACTGGTAGCCCAGGTTCTCCTTGTCCTGCAGCAGTCTGAGGATGCGTCTGGACCGGGGGGATTTCTTGTCCAGCTCGAGTTTCATGGCCTTGGCCTTCATGATGATGGGCATCTTGCCGGCGAGTTCGGAGGTGATGAAACGGCGGTGATTGCCGACAACGGCGGGGTCCATGTGTTCGTAGGCCCTGGGGTTCTTGAGCATGGCGTCGATATGCACCCCGCCCTTATGGGCGAAGGCGGAATGCCCGACGAAGGCCTGATTGTCCTGGATCTTGTAATTGCTGATCTCGCTGATAAAATAGCAGGTTGACATCAGTTTTTTGATGTTGTCCCGCGGGATAGTCTCATAGCGCAGTTTGGTGTGAAGGATGCCGATCAGGGTTCCCAGGTTCGCGTTGCCGCAGCGTTCCCCGAGTCCGCAGAAGGTCCCCTGGACCTGCGAACAGCCCGCGTCGACGGCGGCGAGTGCGTTGGCCACCCCCATTTCTAGGTCGTTGTGCGTGTGGATGCCCAGGGGAACGCGTACCCGCGTCTTGACCTCGGAGACGGCGCGGTGGACCTCTCCCGGCAGGCTGCCGCCGTTGGTGTCGCAGAGGATGACGGCGTCGGCCCCCGCCTCCTGCGCGGCGAGGATGGTCTTCAGGGCGTAGTCGGGATTCTGCTTGAAGCCGTCGAAAAAATGCTCCGCGTCGTAGAAGACCGTCCTCTTTTTCTTTTTGAGGAAGCGGACCGAATCTCCGATCATCCTGATGTTTTCATCGAGGGTCGTCTTGAGGATATCGGTGACGTGGAGGTCCCAGCTTTTCCCGAAAATGGTGATGACGGACGCCCCCGAGCGGACGAGTTCGCGCAGGTTCGCGTCCTGGTGGGCCTTGACGCTTTTGCGCCGCGTCGCCCCGAAGGCCGCGACCTTCGCGTGCCTGAATTTATGCCTTTTGACGGCGGCAAAAAAATCGCGGTCCTTGGGGTTGGAGCCGGGCCATCCGCCTTCGATATAATGTACGCCAAGATCGTCGAGCTTTTCGCTGATCTTGAGTTTGTCGCTCACCGTGTAGGATACGCCTTCGGTCTGAGCGCCGTCCCGCAGTGTCGTATCGTAAATCGTGATCTTCATGACGTGTGTCCTTTCCCTCCTGATCCGCCCGTGTCCGCTTCTAAGGGGATAAAGGATAAGGATTCTATTTATCCAGCCCGAACCTTTTGTGCAGGGACTTAAGCGCCTTGGCGGCGGCGTCCAGGGCGATGATGCACGAGATGCTGATTTCGGATGTGGAGATCATTTCGATGTTGATCTTGTTGTCCGCCAGAACCTGGAACATCTTGGCCGCGATGCCTGAATGGGAACGCATCCCCGATCCGACGATGGAGATCCTGGCGATTTTGTCGTCGAAAAGGATGTCTCCGCATCCCACCTTTTTGGCGATGGCCCGGGTCGTGCGCAGGGCCTTGGCCAGGTCCCGTTTGGGGACGGTGAACGAGATGTCCGTCTGTTTGGTATGGCTGACGTTCTGGACGATGATGTCGACGTTAATGCCTTCTTTGGACACGGCGTTGAAAATCCTGGCGGCCACCCCTTTCTTGTCGGGGACGTTGCGGATGGTGATCTTGGCCTCGGATTTGTTCGCGGTCACCCCACGGACCGCGATGTCTTCAAGCTTTTTCGTTTCCTTGATGATCATGGTCCCTTCCTCCTTGGAAAAACTCGACCGCACATGGATCGGTATGTTGAAACGTTTGGCGACTTCGATGGACCTGGCCTGCATGACCTGTGCGCCGAGAGAGGCCATCTCCAGCATCTCGTCAAACGTGATGACCTTGATCTTCCTGGCCTCCGGCACGATCCGCGGATCCGTAGAATAGATGCCTTTGACGTCCGTGTAAATCTCGCAGACGTCCGCCTTCAGGGTCTTGGCCAGGGCCACGGCGGTGAGGTCTGATCCGCCCCGGCCCAGGGTCGTGATCTCCCCGCGCCCGGTGACGCCCTGGAAACCTGCGACGATGACGATCTTGCCCCTGCGCAGGGCCTGCTGGATGGTCCTGGATTCCACCGTCTCGATTCGGGCCCTGGTGTGTTCCTTGTCGGTCCTGATGCCGACCTGCGCGCCGGTGAACGAGACGGCCTTATAACCGAGCTTTTTGACGGCCATGGCCAGAAGCGCGCAGGAGATCTGTTCTCCCGTGGACATCAGCATGTCCATTTCTCTCTCCGGAGGTGTCTTTGTAATGTTGAAGGCCAGGCCCTCCAGTTCGTCGGTGGTGTCTCCCAGCGCGGAGACGACCACCACCACATCGGTGCGCGCGTTTTTTTTGCCGGCCACGCGGCGGGCGACGGCCTTGATCCTGTCGGTATTCTCGACAGACGATCCGCCGAATTTCATCACCACGATCTTTTTTCCTGCCATAAAATTTGTCTTCCTCCTTAAAGAGGTTCCTGTTTAAGCAGGTTTACGCGGACGCCCTGCATCCCCGCTCGCGGAATTTTTTACGAAAGGCCCGGATGACTTCTCCAGCCAGGACCAGGGCCGATAGGACCAATATCAGTGATATGACAATTAACGTATATTCTCTATGTTTCCAGTAGGCTGTCAACTGAAAAATCAGCGCGGTCAGCGACGTGACGAGCATGAACAGCGCAGGGAACAGCGCGTAACGGACCGGTTTGTCTTTGCTCAGCAGCCAGCTGGTGATGACCAGAAGGGCCAGGGCGGCCACGAGCTGGTTGGAGGCCCCGAAGGCCGGCCAGATTTTCTGCCACAGAGGGACATTGGTGCTGTCTTTGCCCAGGGCCAGGAAGGCGCTGAACACGATCACAATCAGCGTGGCCAGGTAGCGGTTCTTGATGCGGAAGAGTTCCTCGCTGATGTAACGGGTGATCCGTGTGGCGGAATCAAGGGTCGTCAGGATGAAGACGTTCAGGATGGTCAGGGCGAAGAACATGCCCCAGGGTCCCAAAAAAGAGCGCGTGATATTGCCGAAGCCCGTTCCGTAGATCGTCACCGGATCGGTCTTGCCGCTGATGTGCGCGTGGAACGCGTCCATGCTGAATCCCCCTATTACGATCACGATGACCATCGCCGCAAGCAGGCCTTCCATAAGCATGCCGCCGGCGCCGATCCTTTTGGCAAAGCGTTCGTTGGGCAGCTGGCGGGATGTCGTCCCCGAAGAGATAAGGCAGTGAAATCCGGAATTCGCGCCGCAGGCGATGGTGATAAACATCATGGGCCACAATAGCCCGACGGGGCTGTCGAACCGGATAAACGCGTTGGAGGCGGGCATAACCGGCTGGTTCACCGCGATGCCCGTCATTCCGACGAGAAGACCGCCGAAAAGGAGAAAGCTGGAAAGATAGTCCCGGGGCTGCAGAAGGATATTGACGGGGGTGATCGACGCGAAAAAACAGTAGACAAAAAGGACAATGATCCAGGCTGTCTGGCTGTCGCCCGGCAGTTTGACGGGAAATGATTTTCCTGTGATGATAAGGCCGGCCAGAAGCACCAAGCCGGCGGCGGTGACCGGCGTCGCCGGCCACTTGAAACGGTAGAGCCCCAGCCCAACCAGGACGGCCAGGGGTATGATCCCCAAGGAGGGGACGACGATTTCGGGCTGTGTCACGAGGGTCTTGGCCCCCAGGTAAGCGAAGACGGCGATCACCAGGATCAGGGCCAGCCACGTGAAGACCGAAAGGATCAGCTTGGCCTTGCGCGAGATGGAGCGCGAGGCGATCTCGCCGATGGTAATCCCCTCCTCTCTCACCGAGATGATCAGGGATCCGAAATCATGGATGCATCCCAGGAAGATGGAGCCCAGGACAACCCACAAAAGCGACGGTCCCCAACCCCAGAGATAGCAGGCGATGACCGGTCCGATGATCGGGCCCGCCCCGGCGATCGATGAAAAGTGATGACCGAAGAGCACCAGCCAGTTTTTGGCCGGGAGGAAATCGACGCCGTCGAACCGCGTGGCCGCCGGCGTCGGCCTTTCCGGATCGATCTGCCAGATGTTCTCGATCTTCCTGATGTACGAACGGTAGGCCAGGATGAAGGTCAAAATGACCGCGAGCATGAGATAAAATGCGTTGATCATGGGGTCCTCCCGAGAAAGGACCGCATCAGTTCTTCTCCGCTGTGAAAGTGGATGTCCGCTGTCCTGGCGCCGGCCTCGGTGAACGCCGGCGCCCCCCCGGAACGGATATGCTTTCCGAACATCAGAAAACAGACAGGCTCGTCGGTGTGGGTGCGTTTCTCGACGGGCGTGGCGTGGTCCGGAAGGATCAGCACCCGGAAATCGTCGTGTTCGTTAAAATGGTTGAGCACCTCCCCCACGATCTCCCGGTCGATGTGTTCGATGGCCGCTATCTTGTTTTTCCAGTCGCCGTTGTGGCCGGCTTCATCGGGGGCCTCGATATGGATGAAGACGAAATCATGATCCTTGAGGGCGCTGAGCGCGTAGGAGGCCTTGCCTTTGTAATTGGTGTCATAATAGCCGGTGATGCCCGGGACGCGGATAATATCCAGGCCGGCCAGTTTCCCGATGCCGTTGACCAGGTCCACGGCGGAGATGACGGCCCCTTTGATACCGAACCGTTCCTCAAAAGGCGGTAAGGCGGGCCTCACCCCCTGTCCCCATAACCAGATTTGACTGGCCGGGTTCTCCTTGAGGTCAAGACGGACATTGTTGACGGGATGCCCCTCAAGTATCTTCGCGGCCTGTTCCATGATCCTTTGGAGGATCTCGGCGTTTTTACCCGACGGCAGATATTTCCTGATATCCTGCCCCATGATGTCGTGGGGCGCGCAAGTCCTGATGCCGACCATGGTCCGGGTATTTCTGGCCTTCAGGATCAGAAGGTGACGGTAGCTTTTGCCCGCGTGGAAGCGGATGGTGTCACTCCGCAGTTTTTCGTTGAGCGACTCGATGATCTCGGCGGCCTCTGACGTCTTGATATGGCCCGCGCTGTAATCCACCATTGTATTATTCTCCACGGTGACCAGGTTGCAACGGAAGGCGACCTCGTCCTCTGCCATGTCGATCCCCAGATTGGCGGCCTCCAGCGGCGCACGGCCGGAAAAACATGTCCTGGGATCGTACCCCATAATCGCCAGGTTGCCGATATCCGAACCGGGTTTCATGCCGCGGGGTATGGTCTGGACACAGCCGACCGTGCCTCTTTGGGCCATATAGTCCATGTTGGTGGTATGAGCGGCTTCCAGCGGCGTTTTTCCGCCGATGTCTTTGACCGGCCAGTCCGCCATGCCGTCGGGAACGATAACGATATATTTCATGGTTAAGACCTCAGAAAATGCCCACTCAGACAGCGGACGATCTCCACGGCCATGGAACGGCGGCTACGGGCCTCTCCCACTGTCGATCCGTTCCTGTCGATGATGAAGCCGGCATAACGGCCCCTTGAAAAACCGTTGACGGCCACCCAATCGCAGCGGGCCCGCTTTATGAGGTCCCGGGCCAGGGCCGCGGCCTCTTGTTTTTTTAAGCGGTCCGTCAATTTAAAACCGAAAAGGACCGCGCGGGGATTCTGCCTTTTGATGCCGTCGATCAGTTTCGGCGCCGGCTTCATTCTGAAGACGACCCCGGCCTTCCGGCTGGGGATTTTGACCCGGGAGGCCTTTTCGGGAATGAAATCCGATACCGCCGCCGCGTGGATAACGGCGTGGTACTTCTTTTTCAGTTCGACATGCAACAGGTCCTTCAGTTCACGGAAATAAAAAAACCGCTTAACTGCCAAGTCCGTGCGTGAAGGCCGGTGATACCCCGGTCCGGCGAGCAGTGTCACTGCGGCGCCGCGGTCCTTCAAGAGACCGGCCAGCGTCCATCCCAGTTCGCCCGACGAACAGTTGCTGACGACCCGGAACGGATCGAGCGCCACCCATGTCGGGCCGCAAGTTAAGAGAATCCTCTTGTATCTGAGGGGGGGGGTTGCCTTCAAGGATGATTTTTGGGGCTTACGCGTAACCGATTTCATTCAGGACCGTTTTGAGATCCGCTCTCACGACTTTGGGTTCAGCGACATTTTTTATGGCGATGTTGGGATCCTTGAGCCCGTGTCCGGTCAGGGTGCAGACGACCATGCCGTCCTGTCCCTTAAAGAATCCTTCTTGATGGAGCTTCAAAATCCCGGCGACCGAGGCGGCCGAAGCGGGCTCCGCGAACACGCCCTCTTCACCGGCGAGGATCTTGTAGGCCGCGATGATCTCATCGTCGGTGACCTTATCGATCAGCCCCCCGGACTGGTCTCTGGCCTCTTCGGCGCTGCGCCAGCTGGCCGGATTGCCGATGCGTATGGCCGTGGCGATGGTTTCCGGGCGGGGGACCACCTTTTTTTCGACAATGGGAGCCGCGCCTGCGGCCTGAAAGCCGAGCATGCGCGGCAGGCGCGTGGCGTGCCGGGCCTCATGGTACTGCTTGTACCCTTTCCAGTAGGCCGTTATGTTGCCGGCGTTGCCGACGGGGATGGCGTGGAAGTGAGGCGCGTCGCCTAGAAAATCACACACCTCGAAGGCGGCCGTTTTTTGTCCCTCGATGCGGAAAGGATTGAGTGAATTCACCAGTTCGATCGGATAGGCGTCGGTGATCTGCCGGACCAGGTTCAGGGCGTCGTCAAAATTGCCTTCGATGGCGATCACCTGGGCCTTGTGGATCATGGCCTGCGCCAGTTTTCCCAGGGCGATATTCCCCTCGGGGATAATGACGATGCATTTGAGCCCGCTGCGGGCGGCGAAGGCCGCGGCCGAGGCCGAGGTATTGCCCGTCGAGGCGCACATGACGGCGGTGGCCCCTTTTTCCAGGGCTTTGGAGATGGCCATGGTCATGCCACGGTCCTTAAAGGATCCGGTGGGGTTCAGCCCCTCGTATTTCAGATACACGTCCAGCCCGATGCGTTCCGAAAGATAACGGGACAGGATAAGCGGTGTGTTGCCCTCAAGAAGAGAAACGACCGGGGTAGCGTCGCTCACAGGAAGAAAGGCTTTGTAGCGGTGGATAACCCCGTGCCGGCTCATGGCAGTTCCTCCATCCGGATGGCGACAGGTTTGCTTTTGACCACGGAAAGACGATGGATTTTTTCCAGGGCCTCGCGCACCCTGCTTTCTTTGGCCTCGTGCGATAACATGACGATGGGAACGGCCGACGTTTTGTGCCGTCTTCTCTGGGAGACCGAATCGATGCTGATGCCGTGCCTGCCCAGTATCCCGGTGATCCTGGCCAGGACGCCCGGCTTGTCCTGGACCATGCAGCGGATGTAGTAGCGCGTGGCGATCTGTCCGATCTTCCGGAGTTTCAGCCTTTTCCCCTCCCCTTCCCTCCGCAGTATCCGTTCGGCGGGCTGATACCCCGGCCGGGCGGCAAGATTCAACAGGTCGGCCACCACGCCGGCGGCCGCCGGCATCCGGCCGGCCCCCCGGCCGTAGAGGCTGATGTCGCCCAGGGGCTGTGTGTCCAGGAACAGGGCATTGAACACCCCGTTCACCGATGCCAGTGGATGATCGTTTTCGATCAGGGTCGGGTGCACCCGCACTTCGAGCGTGTTGTTGGCCTTTTTGGCAATGGCCAGGAGCTTGATCACGAGATCCATTTCCCTGGCGTATTCGATATCGTCATGCGAAATATGGGTGATCCCCTCGGCGTGGATGTCTCCGGGCTGTACGAAACGCCCCATCGCCAGAAGGACCAGGATGGACAGTTTATGGACCGAATCCATGCCGTTGATGTCCAGCGCGGGGTTTCTTTCCGCGAACCCTTTGGCCTGGGCGTCCGCAAGGGCCTGGTTGAAGGTGTAGTCCCGCCGGGTCATTTCGCTGAGGATATAATTGCAGGTCCCGTTCACAATGCCGTAAATGCCGTTGATGTCTTCGCCGGCCAGACCGTCCTGCAGGATGTTGATCATGGGGACCCCGGCGCCGGCGGCCGATTCGAAATAGAACTTCCTGTTGCGCTTCAGGGCCTCCTGGAAAAGGCCCCGGCCTTCATGGGCAATAAGCTCTTTGTTGGCCGAGACCACGTCCTTTCCGTTCCGGAAGGACTCGATCACGATCGACCCCGCCGGATGCCGGCCGCCGATCAGTTCGACGACCACATCGATGTCTTCGGCTCCGGTCACATCCTGGATGCGGGAGGTCAGGATGTCCCGAGAGACGCCTTTCAGGTCCTTGCCCTTGAAATCCTTGTCACAGATCTTTTTGATCTGGAAGTCAACGCCGTAGTGTTTACGGAACGCCTGTTGTTGTCCGCGCAGTATTTTGACCACACCGGTTCCCACGGTGCCGTAACCGATGAGGCCGATAGTGCATTTTTTCATGACATCAGGACTCCTGTCTGCCGCGCGCTATTTTTGGGGATTGTTTTTAAAATAAGAGATCGTCTTCTCAAGTATCATGCGGGCCTCCGGCGAGGGCTTCTCGAAGGCCATGTGGATCTCAAAAAACAGATTGGGGATTTTTTCGATGGAATTCAGGACAACCCCTTCCAGGTGCACCGTGTCGTCCAGGTAGGGCGTCTTGAGCTCGATACTGATTTTGCTCATTTTCTCGAAAGAACGGGTCGCGACAAAACACATGCCCCCCAGAGAGATATTTTTGATCTGGGAGATGTGGTGTTTTTTTTCAGGATCGGACTGTTCATAGTAAGAAATGATGAAGTGTTTTTCGATCCTCTGATACCGCCGGCGCTCTTCATTTGTCCATTCGTCCATCGTTCCCTGTCCTTTTTTGGAATGGTCGGAGCGGTGAGATTCGAACTCACGACCTCTTGAACCCCATTCAAGTGCGCTAGCCAAACTGCGCTACGCTCCGATTAATCTATGTTTATCCTTTTCAATAACTTGCAAATGCTGCGATTCTCCGGCCATGTCCTGTTTTGGGTCAAGGGTACAAAAAGTGTCCATATTATTTTGTTGTCTAGGACAATTTTGATCTGAGAATCTTTCGAATTTGCTTTATTTGCTTGACCGCACTTTTTGCTTCTTGTTTTGTGGCGGACTCTCCGGGATAACGAAGTTCGACGGCATATCGGTTAAGATTTCTCAGGATGTCCTTGGTTGATTCTAATTCCGGTTCACAACTTATTAATTCATCCGCCAGGAAAATCAGATTGTGCGTTTTAGGAACTTTTCCGGTATGCTTTGCCAACAATCCTTTTAGATATTTCTCGACACATTGGTGCGCATGATAACACATAATGTCCGGTAAAATTTTCTTCCGTTGACGGGATAAAATAAGAATAGTCTGGTAGTCCTGTTCCGCTTTAGCTATCCATTCTTGAATATACTTAATTTTCATACAGGACCTTACCTGTATGAATGATCTCTTCAATAAACGGGTCGCCTATCTTCAACCGATATTGTATATCCTTGGTTGAACGGACCAACACATCGACAGGCCGTATCATGGGTTCTAACTCCCGGCAAATCTGGGCATACCTTCTTGCAGCCGGTTGTTTGTCCTTGAACACCACCAACAGGTCGATATCGCTGTCTTTATTGGGATGCCCATTCGCATAGGAGCCGAATAAAATAATCTTCTTGGGATGAAACTTTTTCCCGATTTGTTCAGCGGCCCGTTTAATAAATTGACGGGTTTCCATGGTTTTGGTCATTTAGCTATATTCCATTTTTGTGTTTTCGGAAAATCCATTTGGCGAACCACGCGATACGGTTGCAGACTTCTTCATCATATTCGCTTTCTGCTGGATCGATTTTAATCGTTTTTTGAGAGACTTATTCTTAATATTTTTATATTCTCTTAAATGGTGCTCATGAATTTCTTTGAGAAAAGCAGGTTCTTTCATTTTGGGGCCTCCTTAGTACTCGATGGGTAAAATGATCTCAATTTCGCTATATCCGCTGACCAAATTCAAAGCGTTAACCAGATGTCTCGTCTACAATTTCACCAAGTGCGTATAATTCCAGATGATCACAATATCCATTCCGTTAATCGTAGCAATGGCCAGATGCAAGGCATCGGCGATGTGTCTTTCTGGAATGAGGCCATGGTTGATATAATATTCCGCCAATGCTCTTGCGTCGTCAGTAATGGCAAGGCTTTTATACCCTGAGATTAACTTATTGAGTTCTTTTTTCTTTTATCACTTTTTATGACTCAAGGATCGTTTTAGGGTATTCATTCATAACTCCGATATACTACATCTTGTGGTAACTGGAGTCAAGCGGATACCCCTTATTAAAAAAAATAGTTTGATTACCATTCTATTGCTAATGATCCAAAACATTATTTATTTTTGAATAAATGGTTAATAACTTTTCTTTGTACATTAAAACTTATCCAAATACTTCCGATGAAACCAATAAACATGAAAGGAGCAATGAAAAAAAACACCAGGTTATTCGCATCAAAAGAGTCAAAATATTGAAGCTCAACTTCCTCTCTGTTTTTAATAAGATAATGTGTTCTGGTAAACCACGCCCTGGGACCTGAATCCCAGAATTCTAAGGTTACATATTTTTTCCCATCAATAATGGATTTAACGCTATCTAACCGATCGTTATTCTTAATTCTGTCCTTATCAGAAAAGATGTCAAATGAATATTCACAACCATGTTCGTTGAAATAGCTTATTTTACTTTGAATATCCTGCCAATAATAAGTTTTGGCTACAAGTTCATTCTCTTCTGATTTATAGGCATTCGGGAAAATGCATTCAGAATCATGGGCTATAATGACATTGGCCGTAGAATAAATATTGTCGTTATTTTTAGGGTAAATTCGTTCTGTGTAAAGAGCCTTCCAAATTCATAAACAAGAAATTTACTAAAAAATATAGTTAAATTGGAGGTGACAAAGATAAGAAAAAAAATTAATATTCGAAGTAATATTTTGAACATGATTACTTGATTTTATGCCTCAATTTTCTCAAAAATCACCAATATATCGTGTTTTGTCAAGGCCTTAGCAATATTACGCATTGCCGTCCTTTTTCGCGTCCATCTCGCACCCATACGTTTCGACAAATACCTTATTCATTAAAAAATCTTCCGAGAATTTATCGAAACGTCGCGAATGTTGCGATGAGGCTGCGCAAGTTCAATCGGGGTGGATGAGGTAATTATCCATTCAGCAGGGTGTCCAAAAAGTGTCCCAAATTGGTCCCAATTGGTTAAAATTTGTTAAGGCTGGTTAAAACGAAAAAGCGACGTTTCTCGACGAAAAATGTGATAAATGGCGTGATGGGAATTGGCTGGAAAAATGCCTAAGATCAGCACCCCATTCAAGTGCGCTAGCCAAACTGCGCTACGCTCCGACGATTCATTCGCTTTTCAGTTTCCTGTTCATAAGGTGCCTGACCGCCTTACGGGGGGCCTTGTCCCGGTAAATAATATTATATACCTCATGCGTGATAGGCATAGACACATTGTGTTTTTTTCTCAGACGGTTCAGGGCCTTGACGGTCGTCACGCCCTCGGCCACCATATCCATGCCGGAGATAATGGCCCCGATCTTCCGGCCCCTGGCAAGTTTCTCTCCGACAGTCCTGTTGCGGCTGTGCGGGCTGAAACACGTCGTCACCAGGTCCCCCAGACCGCTTAACCCCGCGAAGGTCCTGGCCTTGCCGCCCATGGCGACTCCCAGGCGGGCGATCTCTGCCAGCCCGCGCGTTAACAGGGCCGCTTTGGTGTTGCTGCCGTAGCCCAGGCCGTCGCACAGACCGCACGCGATGGCGATGACGTTTTTCGCGCTCCCCCCTATTTCGACGCCCGCCATATCGGTATTGGTGTAGATCCGGAAGGTCTCGGTGTTGAGGACCCTCTGGAGGGCTTGGGCCGTCCGGAGTTTCGGGCAGGCCACGACGGCGGACGAAGGAACACCGCGTACAACTTCGCCGGCGATCGTGGGGCCCGAGAGCACGGCCGGCTGGACGCCTTTCAGTTCACGCCGCATGATCTGGGATACCCTCTCCAGGGTTGTCGGCTCAATCCCCTTTGCGACGCTTAAAAAAATTTTTTGAGAGAGATCGAACTTCTTTAACCTGTTTATGACCCCTTTAACATATTTTGAGGGTATGGCCAGAATGATCAGATCGTTGGCTTCCACCGCTTCGCCGAGATTGTCCGTGATCCTGACGGCCCGGGGGATTTTCACCCCGGGAAGAAATTTTTTGTTCGTCCTCGTTTTTTTCAAAAAGCGAACATACTCCGTGAACGGTCCCCAAAGAGTGACAGGGAATCCTTTTCTTTGACAGTGGATGGCCAAAGTCGTCCCCCATCCCCCGTCACCGATGACGGCGATGTGTTTGTCAGGTCTCTTCATGAAAAATCACGGAAAAAGAACACCCCATTCATCAACTCTTTTGAAAGTTCATTAATTTCAATTGGATGGGAATATTATATATGATTAGGAAGGGCTTTCAAGTGAAAAATGGACTTCTCCCGCCGGAATTCTCCGCCGGTGTTATTCCCTTCGGTATTCCTCAAAGGCGGGCAGGCGCGTGCGGTTGACCTTATAGAGCGAAAAACTGTCGTTGTCGTAGGTCTCTTCCAGGGTCTCTTCGGAACGGATAATCGGTTTATAATAGTTCATGAAAACGATATAATCCGCGTTGTATTTAAAAAGACCGCGGAACAAGGCCTGCTTGAGGTTGGCGCCCGGACTCAGGCGGACGCGGAAGGCCTCGATGTCCTGGATCCGCCTCAGCCATTCCCGGACCAGGGGAAAATCAAAACCGACTATACCGCAGTCGCGGTAGGAGACAACGACCTTGCGTTCGGAAAAGATGCGGAACCCCCCCATCTCCATGTCGTAAGGCACCAGCAATATCGCGTCTTTGGGAGTGTTCGCTTTAACGTGTTTTTGCATGTCGACCCAGTCGCGCTGGATCTTCCAGAATCCCTCCTCGGCGTGCCGCTCTTCCCGGAAGTTCCGGGCGTAGTAGTAAGCGGCAAAGCCGCTGCTGATAATGATGAAGGCGGTGATGAAAAGCCGGTTGGGATTCACGCCCCGAATGGGCGCCCCCCTTTTCTTTATCCAGACGGCCAGGAGCGAAAAGACCACGACGTAGATGGCGAGCAGAAGATAACCCCGCTGCTGGAAGTTCCAGACCGCGACGGCCAGAAGCATGAATGATCCAAAGACTAAGAAACGCGTCCCGGACCGGACAGCGCGGGGAGCGGAAGACCCGGCACTGTTCACACGCCGGAAAATACAATAACTCATAAAGAAGAATGTCATGAGCGCAACGATGATTTCATCAAAAGCGATGAAGCTGAATACCATGCCGGTCAGGGCGGCCCGGGAGACGGGCTGTTCGTCCATGAGGCGCACAATCGCCCAGATGGTGTATCCCATGAGAAAAAAGAGCAGGAACTGGACGTTGCGGATAAGATTCAGGTCGAGAACAAGACGCGAGGGCCACCAGTAGGTGAAGGCGTAGCTGATAAACAACAGCCCGAAGGCCGCCGCGCATGCCGCCTGCGTCTGGCGGTCCTTGCGGAAGGGCGGATTATGCCAGATATTGAAGGTGAACAGGACGATGGCCAGAAGATACTTCCGGGCCATGAACACCCAGCCGAGGAAATGGGAAAACAGGTGGCTGACGGGATAGCCTTCAAAGATGTAGTTCTGGGGCGCCGTCAGCTGATAGATCGTCTGCCATTGTTCCTGGAGGGCGGGTGGTATGTCGGCCGCCGGGAGGAGCCGCCGGCTGAAGCTCCACAGGATAAAGGGCAGGGCGCACAGGCCGTAGACCCCGGCGCTCCCGAGCAATTTTTTCCAGCCGTTCCCGCGGAAGGTCGCGAGCAGATACGTCAGCATGTAGATTAGCGGAAAGAGGCAGTAAAGGGCGTGGAAGTTGCTCCCCAGCCCCAGGACGGCGGCGGCCCAAAGATGCCTGCGCCGGTAAAAAAGATAAAGCCCGCCGAACACAAAAGGCATGGTGAATTCCTGGTGCGAAAAGACGCTGTACATGAATTCGGGGACGAAACCGAACATCGTCGGGATAAAGACCGCCAGCCAGGCGACCAGCCTGTCGCCGGTGAGGTGCCGCCAGATCTTATACATAAAGAAAAACTGGACATAACGGCAGGCGATGAACAGCGTCAGAAAGACGCCGGGGATGTCCTCCACCCGGATCAGCCGCGCGAGGATCGGATAGAAAAACGAGGTGAAATTGACCTTGAGGCTTTCGATATAATAATCGCCGGCGTAGAGAGAGGGATCGATCAGGCTCTTCAGGAGAGGGATTTCCAGGTGCTGGTCATACCAGCCGTATTTATAGCCGCGCAAAAGCAGCGAAACGACGGACAGGATGACGGCGTAAAACCAGTCTTGATGGAGGACGCGCTGGATGGTTTGACGGAAGCTCATAAGAAACGTATGTCCGGCCGCCTCCGGCGGGACGCGGGCACGGCGGCTATTTCCAGAGGAAAACTTCCCGCAGGACCTGGAACATGTAGGCCGCGCCCCAGCGCCAGACTTGCAGTTTCCTTTCTCCTCCGACGCGGGCGGGCTCGTCGCCGGGGATGTCAGCGACCTTTAATCTCCGCTTTGCCGCGCGGACGGACAACAGCGGCTCCCAGCTGATGTTCGTCTTGAAGAGGCGCTCTTCCTTCTCATAACTGCTGTCCTTGTCCAGGTCCAGCTCATGGATCAGGTCTTTCCGGTAGGCCCGGTAAATTACCATGGCATCCGTGTAATGTCCGTGGTGCAGAAGATTGATGGAGGTCGTGAAGAGCCAGTTCCCGAAGGATGTGACGCGATCGTCGTCCTCGCTTTTGGCCCCCGGGGCATAGCGCGAGACGATCACCATGTCGTAGCCTTCGCGCATCTTGTCGAGACACGCGGGGATCAGTTCGGGCAGGGAATTGCCGTCCGGGCTGAAGGTGAGGATGACATCGCCCTGGATGTGGGGCAGGGATTCCATGTAGGCGTGGCGCATGCCCTTCTTCTTCTGGATGATCAAAGGGTACCCTTTTTCCCGGCAGTACTCGATGGTCCCGTCCGTGGACTGGCCGTCCACGATAAAAAGCTGGTCGTACCATTCGGGTTTGACCTTGGGCATGATGGCCTTCATGCCGTCGATCTCGTTAAGCGTGGGTATCAGGAGCGTGACTTTCATAAATATGGAGCGGGCGATGAGAATCGAACTCACGCTACCAGCTTGGAAGGCTGGAGTTCTACCACTGAACTACGCCCGCTTGCATGCACAAGAGCTTGTTAAATGAGGCCGCAATTTGCGGAACGCAGAGACGCAAGTTGCTTGGCCGAATTTAATCCCGTGAGCACAAGAAAGAACCAGAAGGTGTTGAGCGTTTTCCCGGCCCCTCCGTTGAATATTTGATGTATTCATTGGATGAGGCCCACCCTATGCCCGCTATTTTTCTATCCCTTACCACTTACCCCTGGAAATGGGCAGAGGAGGATTCGAACCTCCGAAGCGCAAGCGCAACAGATTTACAGTCTGTCCCCGTTGACCGCTTGGGTATCTGCCCAAATTAGTGTTAAGTGTTAAGGAAACGAGTTATGATGACAGGTCTTTTGACCCGTGACACTTCTCACTTAATACGTAAAAGATCAAATGGTTATAAAGACAAGCCGATGAGAGGGATCGAACCTCCGACCCGCTGATTACAAATCAGCTGCTCTACCATCTGAGCTACATCGGCAAAAGATGTCGTCCCGCCGAGTAGTCCCTCTTCTGGGCACGCTGTTAGCGGGCATTCATGATAGGCTTTTTGCTGTCTCCCAAAACCTGTGGATGCAGTGAAGAAGCCGTTCTTATTTTTAAAAGAGAATTTAATATATCAGAAGAAATTCTCCGTGTAAAGCGTGAAATTGCCCTCTCAAGGCCCCGATGGCTCTAAATTCTTTCTCTTAACACCCAGAGCCCGGTAAAGAGAAACGCGGCCGGCAGGCTCCAGATCAGTACCGAGACAACCCTCAACTGGCGGCTGGTCAAATCCAGACGTTCGACCCGGATATCGTCATCCTTTCCCAATGAAACAAAGGCGGCGTTTGTCAGCCACTGGACAGAATTGAGGATGAGCTCGGCGTTACTGTACTGGTCGATAAAACGGTTGCTGATGAAGTCGGCGTCCGTGATGACGATAAGACGCGTTTCCGATATCTTCTCTCCCCTTTTGGGTTCCCAGACGACCGCCCCCACGGGGACAGGTCCGGGCAGGTCTTCTCCCTTGTCGAATTTGATGTTGAGATTCTTGTTAGTTTCCGCCCAGCTCTGTTCTTCCGAAGAAGTCAGTACCAGCGGGGCGATAAAGGCCGTGGAAGAGGCGTAGGGGTCTATCGTCACCGAGCGCGGCCGTATAAAAAACGTGTAATCCAGCCCTTCGGTGATGGCCTCATGTTCGGGGTAACGATTGGTCGCGGGACATCCGATGTCCTGCCCCACGTAGTTCTGCCGGTCGATAACCAGGTCGTCGCCTACCATTATACCCCACTCCCCGAGGATACCGTTCAGAGCGGGGTTCTTCATTTTATCCTCTTCGGCCAGCGGATGCTCTTCGGTGCCGACCGGCGCGGCCTCGATAAGAAAGAGGGCGTCGCCGCCTTTTTTAAGAAATCCCCGGAGGAGGTCCTGTTCCTTATCGGGCACGGGATTGGCCGGTCCCGCGACGATTAAGAGTTGGCAGTCATCGGGCACCTTTCCGGTTTGCCCCAGCAGTACCTCGCGCGTCTGGAAGCGGTTGGTCGCGAGGTAGGCGGCGAACCGGCTCAATCCCGCCGGGGATTCGTCCTCCGGCGGATATTCGCCGTGGCCGCCCAGAAAACAGATGTCCCTCGGCTCCTGGACGACCTGGACGAGGGCGTTCAGCAGGGCCTCCTCGGTGAGCGGGCCGTCCTTGAACCCGATGTCGCGCCGGTCGTCTTTCGTCCGGACGACCGCCTTTTTTTCGTCGGCCGTGATCGTCCGGCCGAATTGCGCCGCGTACCCGATCCTCACCAGGGGATCGACGATCTCCGTTTCGACCGTTCCGCCGGAATGGCGTTCGAATTCTCTGAGACGGTCGGCAAGGTAGTTCGGGGGGTGACCGACATAAAACACCGTGATGGTGATCTTTTCGGTCAGGGCCCGAAGGACCGAACGCGTTCTTTCCGTTAAGGTATGCTGTTTCGACAGGGTCAGATCCCAACGGAGATCGTTCTTCACGGCCCAGACATTCCCCAAAACCAGAGCCAGGGCGAGCCCCGCGAGCAGAACGGCCCGCCGGAGGACGTTGGAAAGGCCGCGAAAAACCAAGGCCTTTCCTCCGCGCAGGAAGACGGCGCCCGCCGTCAGGACCAGGACACCCCCGGCGGCGATAAGGACAACGGGCGCGCCGGCAAGGCGGTTTTGGATGTAGCCCCAGGCCAGGCCCGTCCAGCCGAGGACCAATCCCGCGATGACGACCGCCAGGGCCGGCTGCCGTTTGTCAGTAGACATAGTCATGATTCATGCCGCAGCCTGTCATAGGTTAAAACGAGGAAGAAAAGTATTCCGCTTAAGAAATACACAATGTCGGACAAAGCGATAAATCCCGAGGCGAAATGTTCGGTGTGGCCCCAAAACGCTATATGACGGATCAAACCTTCCGCCGGGGCGGGAATATATGGTGCGTAACTGATTGAAAAATACACAAGGAACAACAGCACATACGTGGTGATGGCGGCGACGAGCTGGTTGCGCGTCAGGGATGACATATAAAGACCGATGGCGAGGAACAGCGCGCCCTCGAGGACGATCCCCGCGTATCCGCTGAGTATGGCGGCCCTGTCCGGCCGGGCGAAATATTCGATGATCCCGTAATAGGACAGGGTGAATAAGACGATGCACAAAAAGAAGAGCAATGCCCCGGTGAATTTGCCTAACACGATATCCCCGGTTGTCACGGGCGAGCATTTCAAGAGTTCCAGGGTGCCGCTGCGCCTTTCCTCGGCGATCAGCCGCATGGTCAGAAGCGGCACAACGAAAAGAAACATGAATTCCATGACCTTGAACATGTCCCGGAGGCTGGCCTCCCTCCCCTGTTCGATGATGAGGTAGAAAAAGATGTTGAACACGCAGAAGGTGAGGATGAGGACGATATAGGCGGCCGGCGATCGGAAAAAAGAGGAACATTCCTTGCGGGCGATCACGGTGCATTTTCTCATGGCTCAAGCGTCTCCGTTCGGGGAGTGGCCGTCAATGCAAGAAAAACGTCCTCGAGTGAACGGGCGGCCTCTCCTTCGTCCGGTTTTAGGGTGTCGGAGGTCCCGTCCGCCGCGATACGTCCCTGATGGATGATGATGATCCTTTGGGCCAGCTGTTCGATCTCCTGGAGGATATGGGTGCACAGGACGACCGTCGTTTGTCCGCTCAGTTCCCGGATGAGGCCGCGCACCTGCCGGATCTGGCGCGGGTCCAGTCCGGTGGTCGGTTCGTCGAGGATGAGGACGCGCGGTTCGTGGAGGATGGCCTGGGCGATGCCCGCCCTCTGTTTGAATCCCTTGGACAGGGTCCCGATCGGGGCGTCAAGGACATCGTTCAGATGACACTGACGGATGACCGTGTCTATGCGTCCGGCGGCCTGGCGTTTCGCCAGCCCCTTTAATCCGGCGCAAAAGGAGAGATAGCCCCGGACGGTCATGTCCGGATACAGGGGCGGGGTTTCCGGAAGATAGCCGATGCGCTGTTTGGCCTCAAGGGGACGGTCCCGGACATCCACGCCGTCGATCATGACCCGGCCCGAGTCGGACGGCCAGTAGCCGGTCAGGATCCGCATGAGGGTGGTCTTCCCGGCTCCGTTGGGCCCAAGGAATCCCGCGATCTCCCCTTTTTGTATCGTCAGGGAGACGTGATCCAGGACGGTTTTCCGGCCGAAGGATTTGCAGACGTTGTGCAGGCTGATCATGGAACGTGGAATTCGGTTGTATTAAAACTCGTTGTGTTATTTTATCATTCCTTTGAGAAATGTCCATAGCCGCCGGAAGAAACGGCGGCCGCTTTAGAAATCCTGTCAGCGCGGGCTAACGAAGCAATCAGGAGTTTACCCGATTTTTAGGCTTTAAAAGTAATAAGCCGTAAGAGGCCGAAATAATATGGAGAAATCAAAGAAGGCGGAGGCGGACGGGAACCCCCGCCCGGCTCGGACAGTCCTCGCGCGCCCGTCTGTTATTTATTCCCGGGATGTCGACGGGCGGCTGCGGAACTCGCCAGGCGGGGTTTCCCGTCCGCGTGGGCTAATGCACAAAAGGGGGTAAACTCCGCGGCACTCCGCGGCAATCCTTCTTCACAAAGACGTTTTTATCTGGTAGAATAGCGGCAATTTCCTTGACATAAAATGGAAATTAACCCTTTGTTCAACACCTTCAATCAAAAGGAGCTTCGGATGAAGAAGATCGGCGTGATTACAAGCGGCGGGGACTGCGGCGGGCTGAACGCCGTCGTGAAGGGCGCCGCGCAGATGGCGCACAAGCAGGGGATGCAGTGTTTCATCATCCCCAACGGGTACGCGGGCCTTTACAACCTCCAGGATTTCGAGGCCCTGGTCGAGCTGAAGCCCGAGCGCGTGGATTTCGTCGACGCCAACCTGGCCGGCTCCGAGGCGGGGCACTCCCGCGTCAAGATCAAAAAGATCGACGACGGCAAGAAATACGAAAGGATCAAGAAGGGCCTGCAGAAATTCGGGATCGACGGGCTGGTCATCAGCGGCGGCGACGACACCGGAAGCGTCATGGTGGATCTGAGCGAGAACGGGATCGCCTGCGTCCACGCCCCCAAGACGATGGACCTGGACCTGCAGACCTATTCCGTCGGGGCGGATTCCACGATCAGCCGCATCGCCGCCTTCGCCGAGGAGCTCAAGACGACCGGCAGGACCCACAACCGGGTCATCGTCATGGAGGTCTTCGGCCGTTACGCCGGACACACGGCCTTCCGCGGGGGTGTCGCGGCCGAGGCGGACGCGGTCATCATCCCCGAGGTCCCCGCGGACCTGGATATCCTTTACCGCCACATGAAGAGCCGCTATTTCCGCCGGATCGCGCAGAGCGACGTCAAGGCGGGCACCTATCTTATCATTGTCGCCGAAGGGCTGAAGGACGCCAGCGGGAAGGAGCTCGTTGACGAGTCCTCGCCGGTGGACGCCTTCGGGCACAAGAAGCTGGCCGGCGCGGGCCGTTACGTCTGCCAGGAGCTGACCAGGCGCCTCAAGGCCGATCCCGAGGTCAAGGAGCTAATGAAGAAAGAAAAGATGTTCGTCGAGGGCCTCTACGAGATCCCGGAGGTGCGCGAGATCCGTCCCGGCCACCTGGTGCGCTGCGGCCACTCGTCGGCGTTTGACGTCAATTTCGGCAAGGAGGCCGGCGGGGCGGCCGTCTTACTGCTTAAGAAAGGGATCACCGGGGTCACAGTCGTTAACGTGGCGGGGAAAAAGATCCGGTACCTCAAGACCGCCGAGGCCATCAAACAGCGCCACGTGAGCCTTGACCAGATCACCTTTCACGAGAAGATGGGCGTGTGTTTCGCCCGCAGGGCCGAAGAGCTTCAGCCCGCATTTGAAGAGGTGACAGGCTCCATCGAAAGGCATCTATAATCCGCTGATTCGCCGCGCCCTTATGCAGAGCAAACAGTTCAAAAGTATCGTGATTTACGCCCTCCTCGCGGGCATGGTCTGCGCGGGATATGTCCACCGGCTCCGTAATTTCCACCGGCTGGATTATAAGACCACCGACGAGATCGCCTATGCCCACCTGGGCGCGAAGCTTTCCAGGGACGTCACCAATTATCAGAGTCACGAGTTCGGTCTTTATCTCGAGGACCTAGGGCGCTACGTCCCGGATTATTTCCACAAGCCGCTATTTAAACACCCCCCGCTTTTCTCCATGTTCGTCGCGCTTTCCTACCGCCTGTCGGACATGCGCCTGGAAAGGGCCCTCTACCCGTCCTTGATCTTCGGGCTTCTCTTGATCCCCCTTGCCTTTCTCCTAGCCGGGGAACTCTTCGACGAACACGTCGGACTGCTGGCCGCGGTCCTGGTCTACCTGGACCCGGTGGCGGTCCTCTGCTCCCAGAAGATCTGGATGGAGACGACGCTGGCCTTTTTCACGGTTCTGGCCGCCTATCTGTTCATCCTGGGGGTACGCCGTAACAGGCCGTGGCTTTATGTCGCGGGCGGCCTGGCGGCGGGACTGGCCACGATGGTGAAGTACCCCGGATTCCTGGCGGCTGTCATCATGGGGCTTTACGCGCTTGTCTTGCGCCGGGCACTGTTCCGTTCGGGAAAATTTCTGGCGGGGCTGGCGATGCCCTTGATCGTGAGCCTGCCGTGGATCATCTGGAACTACCGGGTCTACGGGTGGGAGTTTCTGGCCCTGCAGAAGAGGCTGCACAGCAACTCGCTTTTTTTGAAGGACCTCCCCCTGACCCTCCTTGCCGCGCTGGTCCTGGTTGTCGCGGCCGTCGCCTTTCACCGGTTCATGAGGTTAATAAGGAAACGTTTTGAGGGCACGTGGCCGCTGATTGTCCGGGGCTTGCTGGCTTATCTGGGGCTGATCCTCGTCGTGTTCCTTCACCGGGAGATCGCCCTGGGCTTGCGGGCCGACCACGTCCCCGGGACCACCTGGTCCGCCACGGTCTGGCAAGATATGCCTAAGACCTTCCTCTTTTATCCGGGGCGTCTGACGGAATTTTCGCTCTTTTATCTCTTTGCGTTTGCGTCGTATTTTATTCTGCGGAGGGACAAGTCCGGGGAGAGGGTGTTTGTCTTTCTCTGCTCGCTGGTCATCCTGGGGTTTTACACAGCCTGGGGCAACTACCAGCTGAGGTATGTCCTGGCCGCCGTGCCTTTCCTGATGATCCAGGCCGCCGAGATGATGGTCTGGGCCTTCCGCAGGGCCGACGCCGGCGATGACATGCTGATGCGTCTTTCCGGCAAGGCCGCCGTCCTCCTCCTGTTCTTCTACGCCCTCGCCAAGGTGATCTTTGTCAACATCACCGTCAGCTATCCCAACAACATGTGTTATTTTTAAAAAATTTCGAAGAAGGCGAAAAGATAATCCCGTTACGTGCGCCGGATCACTTTCTTCCGCATCTGTCCGTGAGATGACAGATCATTGCGAATAGTCCGTAGATCAAAAAGTTCAGCAGACGGATTATCAGAGAGGCCGAGACGCCCGCCTCGATCGGGAACCGGAAAGAATGAGCCAGGGCCCCGAATATAAATTCGCGGATGCCTATATTAGAAGGCGTAATGTTAATCAGATTTCCCATCCGGGTGATGACCAGAAACACCGCCAGAACCGGAAAAGACAACGGAACGCCGATGTTTTCAAAGGCGTAGCGCAGGATCAGGATATTGGTGATGAAATGCGCGCAAAGAATCAGGCTTATGGAAAAAAGGACGGACGGTTTTTTCAAAAGCGCATGGAAAGAGTGCGCGGAGGCCCTGATCTGCGAGGATAGCCAGATCAGCTTTGGATGTCCGTCCAGCCGAAAGCGGCTCAATAAACGGCTGACGGCGAATGGGGTCAGCATGAGAAAGGCCAGCAGGGTGAAAAACACAAGCGGGACGGGCGCCGGGCCCCACTGAGTTTGCGGCGGATCAAACCCGACCAGGACCGACGCAATACATAAGGAGAAGGCCAGATTGCTCCAGGAAAAGAAAAACTGTATGGAGATATATTGCTTGAGATTCACCCGGTTTCGCATCTTTAAACTTGCGGCCTTATAGACGTTTCCCGCTTGAGTCAAAACACTGCTGAGGAACGCACCGGTGACAAAATATTTGATGCAGGTCGCGTAGCGTATGTTGTCCGTCAAAAGCCGTATGGACAGAAAATAACGGTAAGCCAGGAAAAAAAGGTCCATGATACTCAGGAAGGATATGACGGCAATGTAACGGAGTTCAACAGACAAAAGCTTTTTAAAATCCGAGAGATTTTTTAAAATATAATGCGTCAACGCCGCGCAGATAAGGATGGTGATCGTCCATTTTAGGAACAAGAGGATGTGTTGTTTGTTTTTCATGGCGGTCTTGAAGGCCCTGGCATCGCTGGCTGAGGATTAACCGGGTTGCCGGATGCTACAAAAATAGGCCTCCCTTTGTTGCGCGCTTCTGTCCCAGGTAAACGATCTGGCCCGCGCCTTCGCGTTCCCTCCAAGCCAGCGACGGTACGCGGCATCTGTCGATAATAACCGGATAGCCCGGGTGAGGTCCTGCGTATTCCCCTGTTCGAACAGAAGGCCGGTTTTTTCATGGATGATGGCCTCCGAGATGCCGACCACCCGGGAGCCGACGGCGGGTTTGCCCATGGCCGCGGCTTCATTGATGACCAGTGGCCAGCCTTCCGTCTTCGACGGCAGGCAGACAAACAAGGCCTCCTTAATAGTGTCGATTTTTTCCTTCCCGCAGACCCACCCGGTGAAGGATACCTTGTGCCCGATGCGCATTTCGGAGGCAAGCCGTTTTAATGCGGCCCCGTCTTTTCCGTTCCCGGCGATCTTCAAAGGCGTGTCCACCTCAGCCTGCCGGTAGGCCTTCAGGAGAATGTCCAGGCCCTTGCCGCGGGTGTCCAGCTGTCCCAGATAAAGAATGTGTTTTTCATTCACCGGTCCGTCCGGTTCGATGAACAATTCGTCGTCCGTCCCGTTATAGATGACGGCGGCGTTTTTAGGCCGGAGGCGCATTTCTTCGAGAAAATGCAAAAGCGTTTCGGAGACGGCGACGGCGTTCGGGTAGCGGCGGAGGACGCGTTGGAACAGGAGGCGGCAGAGCGGTTCGATCAACGCGAGTTTAGACGGCGCGTTGAAATAATCCTGATGAATTTCCAGAACCAGGGGCTTTTGAACATGAAGGTTGATGAAGGGGGCGTAACGGTCCCAGGGTACAACGATCACATCGAAGGGGTCGTAATCATGACTCAGACTTTTCTTTGAGAAGGCCAGGCGGTTCAAATATCTGTTCTTACTCATAGAGCAGGACTGGTAAAAGACATTGTCGGCTGTTTTACTCTTTAAGGCTTCCCGGTTTTGAAGGATCAGGCCGGTGAGGATTTCCATGTCATGCCTTTTTGCCAGGCGGCGGCAGATCTGGTGGCCGGCATGGGCCAGGCCGCCGTGGGAAAAAGGGTTCCAGGGATTGCCGTACTGGACGTATAAAATGCGCATGTTGTTACGCCTTGTTGAACCTCAGGATCTGATCGACGATGAACTGCGACACGTCGATGTGGTCGGCCAAAAACCTTTTTCTCTCTTCTTTGCGGGAAACACTGTCCGCGTTTTTAATGATCTCTCCTGCCCGTTTGAGGACGGCCCGGTCATCCTCCAAATCGACAACGAGCCCGTGCCGGGCCTCCATGGAAATGTAACCCAGCTTGAGCGTATTGACGTAGATCGCCGGTGTGCCCAGGCAGGCGCATTCCGAGGCCATGGTGGCGCCTTCCCCGATGAACAACGCGGCGTAATAGAGGGCGTCGTGCACGCGCTCGGGAGGCAGGGCGAAGCGGAAGGGCTCGAATTCCTCCGGCAGGGGCGATTCCGAGACGATGAAGATTTTCGCGTGAGGCGCCAGTTCCCGGATCAGGGCCCGCTTTAACTCCAGGGACATCCCCTTTTGCCCGACGTCGTGGCTCGCGCCCCAGGCCACAAAGCGCAGGACAACAAATTTTTCGCATTCTCCGACGCCCAGCCGTTTTAAAATATCCGGGTCCGGCGAGAAATACTGTGGATGCAGGTAGGCCAGCTCATGGACGCCCTTGTAACGGACCTGGTTTTTCCGGTCAGGGGCCTCGTAGCAATAAGGGGTAAAATAACGCGTCGCGAAGGGGATGGTGAGCGCGTTCTGCAACCGGGCATGTTCCGTGTCATAAAAGACCAGGGCGGGGATGCCCAGCAGCCTGGCGACAGGAACGTTGCACGCGCCGGTGACCGAGACGCAGACCTGGATCTTGTTCCTGAGGAGAATGGGGAAAAGCCTGATCTGGCGCGTCAGCAGTTCCGCGGCCAGGCCCAAGAGCCCTATTCGCATCCTGCTCAGTGTCTTGAACTCAAAACCGAGATGCCTGAGCAGCTGGACGGTGACCTCTTTGTCCCGGGCGGTGATGACCACATGGTGACCCCGGGATTTTAAGATACGGATGGCGTTTTTGAAAAAATGGACGTGCGCGGGGTGGTTGATGTCGAAGAGGATGTTCATGGATCCTGTGCGGGCCGTCGGGTTCGTGTCATGATTTGCCGCTTATCTTCATCTCCGTGCGCTTGATCCTCAGCAGGCAGTCCTCGATGAGACGGCGGTTGGCGGAGATGAGGTCCGAGACCAGACCGATGACCATGAGCTGGAACCCGATGATCAGCAGGACCGCCGCCAGGATCAGGGACTGCACCTTCCCTCCCCCCGCCCCCGTCAGGTAATAATACAGGAACCGGCAGCTGAGGAGAAATCCGGCGGCTGTGAACAGCGTCCCGGCGGTGATGAACAGCCTTAAGGGATTGAACATCGCATAGATGCGCACGATCGTGATGACCGAGCGCTTCAGGTATTCCGGGATGCTTTTTAACAGCCGCGAAGGCCGCTGGACCTCGTTGGTCCTGACGGTGATGTTGGCCACGGCCAGGTTCTTGTTCGCCGCCTGGATGATGCTCTCGATGGTGTAGGTGTATTCGGAAATGATGTTGAGCCGCAGGGCCGCTTCCCGGCTGTAGGCCCTGAATCCGGTGGTGACGTCGGCGATGTCCGACCCGGCGAGCTTTCTCACCGTCCAGCTGCCGATCCGCTGGAGGCGTTTTTTGAGAAAAGAAAACTGCTTGACGTTTTCGATGTCCCGGTTTCCGATGACGATGTCCGCCTTCCCTTCCAGGATCGGCGCGACCAGCCGCGGGATGTCCTCACCCCTGTACTGGCCGTCGGCGTCGAAGTTGACGATGACGTCCGCGCCGTGATGCAGGCAGGCGTCCAGCCCGGCATGGAAGACCTTGGCCAGCCCCTTGCGTTTTGTGAAACGAACGACATGGTCGGCCCCGTTTTCGCGGGCGACCTCGACGGTCCGGTCCGTACTGCCGTCGTCGAAGACCAGGACCTCCACCGCGTCGGCCCCGTTGATCTGCCGGGGGACGGACCGGATGGTCCGGGGCAGGGGTTCCTCTTCGTTAAGACAAGGTATCAGGACGATGAGTTTCACGTTGGTCTCCCGCCTTTCATGGATTTATGTTTAAGGTATTATAGCAGAACGGCATGGCGCCGCCAAATCGGCAGTCGATTTTATTTAATTTTATTCACGGCGTTGCCGGAGGCATCCGGCGCATTTCGTCCAGGAGTTTGTGTCCCGGCCGGTATCCCGGATGGCGTTGGGTTAATATTTTCAGAACGGACAGGGCTTCACCCCTTTTGTCGATCCCGTACAGACACAAGGCCAGATTATGATAGACATCCGGTTTGAAGAAGCGGTATTTCAGGGCCTGAAGGAAATGTCCGACGGCCTCCTGATATTTCTGTTCGGCCATAAGGAGTGTGCCAAGATTGTAATGCGCGACGCCGTGCTTCTCATCGAGCCCCAGGGCCCTGCGGTAAAAGCCCTCCGCCTTGGCGGGATTTCCCGCTTTTGAATAATAAACCCCGATGTTGGTGTAGGCATCGCTGTAGTCCGGATCCAGCCGGACGGCCTTCTGATAAAACGAAAGCGCCTTTTTGCCTTCTCCCATGTCGAAATAGATTTTTCCCAGATTGTTGTGGGCGCGCGCGTTGGCGGGCTGTTTGCGGATGACGTCCTTCCACATGAGGACTCTATGGTGATAATCCTTGTTCCGCTCAAAGGTCGCGTGGCCCAGAGAAACGGCGATAAGGATAATGATAATCAAAAAAAGCTTCAGCCGGACGATGTCTTTGGAAAATATTTCTTCCAGGAGGGATTGAAGGCCACAGACAAACAGGATCGCGAGCGCAATGAGCGGCAGGTACATCCGGTATTCGAATAGGGCGTCCTTGATCGGCAGGATGCTTGAGGTCGGGGCCAGCAGGAGAAAAAAGGCCGCCGCCGCAAACCCCGCCTTCGATCTTTTCCAGACCAGGATGGACGCCGCGGCGATCATAGCACTGACAGCCGTAAGAGGCAGCAGGACTTCCCGTATGTTTTCGGCGAACGGCCAGGCGTAATCAAAGACCAGCGGTCTCGGATAAAAGGCCAGGCGGAGGTAGTGCAGAATGACGTTCGGTTGCGTCATCAGATACCGGAACCAGGAGACCTCTGTGGACGTAAAGCCGGCGGTCGGCCTGAGCTCTTCGGTCTTAGTCAGGAATAATAAAAGAGCCATAACGGCCCAGCTCAGAAAGAGGCCGCAATAGAGAGAACGGTTGCGCCTCCACGCCACGGCGAAGGATCCCGACACAAAAGTCCGGTCGAAAAGTAAAATAAGCGCCGGCGCGGTGACCATGGACTCTTTTGTGAGGGTTCCAAGAAAGCAGAAGGAGGTCGAGACAAGCGCCCAGAATGTCCGCCTCTTCCCTGTTTGAAAACTCATGACAGCCGATAAAAATGTCAGCAGATAAAACAGGCCCATGAGCGATTCACTGCGCTGGATAATATATGTGACACTCTGGGTATTCAGCGGGTGTGCCAGCCAGAGGAGACTGGCGGCGCAAGCGGTCGTCAGACGCTGGGCTGCGGGCTTGGCCGGGAGACATATTTCGAGAATCCGTGTTAGAAGCAAAAACAGGACAATACCGTTCAGACAATGAACAATAAGATTGAAGACATGGTAGCCTTCTTTGTCCAGTCCATGGAGGCGGTAATTCAAGGCCAGGGACAGTTTGACGACGGGCCGCCGTGTATCTGTCAGAATGTTCATCAAAGACGAAGACGCGCGGATATTTTCGTTGTCAACGATATGGGGATAATCGTCGAGCATGAAATCGCCCGAGAGGCTATTGGAATAAGTGGCCCATCCCGCGCAGGAAAGAAACACCAGCAGGAAGAGCCAATAAAAGGTCTGCCTTTTACGGGGGGAGGCGAAAGAGATAAATTTCGCTAAGGAAGACTTGCCTTCACAGCATTTTTTGTATTTCTTTCCGCTTTTGCAGGGACAGGGATCGTTTTTGGCGGGTAAAGGGGCCATGGGGGCATTACGCGGCATTATGGCGTTTGGCCTGAACGAGTGCGGCAGGGATCTTTTCGATGACGTCTGTCGCGATCAGCGAGGCCTTGACCGATCGGCGCGCCGCGATGTCGGCGGCCAGGCCGTGCAGATAGACCGCGGTCTTCGCCGCCGTAAAATCGGGTATCCCCTGGGCCAGAAAGGCGGCGATCATGCCCGTGAGGACGTCTCCGCTTCCGGCGGTGGCCAGGCCGGCGTTCCCGGTCCGGTTGATGAATGTCCTGTGTCCTTCCGCGGCGACAAGCGTCCGCGGGCCCTTAAGGACAAGGACACACCGGTGTTCCTTCGCGAATCGTTCGCTGATGCGACGGCGGTCCTTTTCGATGGCGGCCTTTGTCTTGCCCGTGAGCCGGGACATTTCCCCTGTGTGCGGCGTCAGGATTTTCGCGGTTCCGCTTTTGAGCAGACAGTCCGGGTCTTTGGCGACCGCGAATAGCGCGTCCGCGTCAATGACCAGCGGCACCGGCATCCGGGAAATCAGTCTGCGCACGAGTTCCACCGTCGAAGGATGGCGCGAGAGGCCCGGTCCCAGGGCGGCCACGTCCCATCTTTCGGGCTGTTTTTCCAGGGTCCGGAAAGCGGAAAGGGCCAGGCCCTGGCGGTCCGTTTCCGGCAGAGGCAGCGTGATGACGACCGGCGAGATCTTTTTCTGGGCCGCTAGGTTGAGGCTCCGGGGGACGCCCAAGGTCACCATGCCCGCGCCCGAACGCATCGCGGCCAAGGAAGTCAGGGCCGCGGCCCCGAGCATGGACCGCGAACCGGCCAGGACCAGGGCGTGGCCGAATGAGTATTTGTGGACGTTTTTCTTACGGCGTAATAATGGCGCTGGCAACCGCATAATTCGGAGTATGGGAGATCGAGACAAAGATCCTTTTATCGAAAGTGTTATCTTTGAACCGGCACACGGGCCGGCCGTTCTTTTCGTTGACGATCTCGATGTCTTTCCAGTTCAGGTGCCGGTTGTCCCCGAAGGCCTTCAGGACCGCCTCCTTGGCAGCAAACCGTCCGGCGAAATGCTGGGCGGAAAAACGGTGTTTCCGGGCATATTCGATCTCGCCGGGCGTGAAGACGTGGTCCAGGAGGTTGTCCCCCCAGCGGGAGATCGCCTTTTCGATGCGTCCGGTTTCGATGATATCGACGCCGTGGCCCAGTATGGGGGGCGCGTCCGTGATTTTCTTTTCTTGAGGCATAGCTGTGCTAAATCCTAACGGACCAGTTTGCGCATGTCCCGCACCGCCTTGTCCAGACCGACGAAAACGGCCCGGGCGATGATGGAATGGCCGATGTTCAGCTCTTCGATGCCCGGGATGCGGGCTACCGCCCTGGTGTTGTCGTAATTCAGGCCGTGTCCGGCGTTGACGGTCAATCCCAAGGACCCGGCGAAGGCGGCCGCCTCGTTGATCTTGCACAGCTGCTGCCGGAGAGCCGAAGGGGTCCTGGCCCCGGCGTAGCGTCCGGTGTGCAGTTCGATGACGCCGGCGCCGCTCTCTCTCGCCGCGCGTATCTGTTTCTTTACCGGGTCGATAAAGAGGCTGACGCGGATCCCGGCCCGGGAGAGCTGTCCGACGGTTTTCCTGACGCGGGACAGGTGCCCGGCGACATCCAGCCCGCCCTCGGTGGTCAGCTCCTGCCTCTTTTCGGGGACCAGCGTCGCATCGTCGGGTTTGACCCGGCAGGCGATGCGCACGATCCCGGGCTGGATCGACATCTCCAGGTTCATGCCAACGGTGAGGCTCTCGCGGAGTTTGCGCACGTCGCTGTCCTGGATATGGCGGCGGTCCTCGCGCAGATGGACGACCAAGCTGTCCGCTCCGGCGGATTCGCAGATGCGGGCGGCGGTGAGCGTGTCCGGGTCGAATCCCCGCCGCGCCTGGCGCAGGGTGGCGACGTGGTCGATGTTGACGCCGAGTTTAGGCATAGTGTTCCGTGTTCAGCCCGGTGATCTGGCGAGTTCCCAGTTGACGTAGATCCAGGTGATGACCGCTAGGCCCAGGGCGATGATTTTGATCGTAATGTTGTGGGTGAACCATCTTTTTATGATCATGGCATCAAGTCCGTCGTGGTTGCGCCGCGGGCGGCTGTTTGACCAGGAAATTCTTCAAAATATTGGCAAAGCGTTCCCTGTTGATGATGGGGATGAACCGTCCCTCCGTGGCCACCGAGATCTCGCCGGTCTCCTCGGAGGCGATGAGGACGATGGCGTCGGTCTGTTCGGTCATGCCCAGCGCGGCCCGGTGCCGGGTCCCGATGAGCTTGCTGAAGTTCGGGTTGTCGGACAAAGGGAACAGGCACGAGGCCGCCACGACCCGCTCGCCCCGGATGATGACGCCTCCGTCGTGGAGGGGCGTGCGCGGCGTGAAGATGGTCTGGATCAGCTCGGCGGAAACCCTGGCGTCTAGGGGCACCCCGCTTTCGATATACGTCTTCAGCGCGGTTTCCCTCTCGATCGCGATGAGGGCTCCGATCCTTTTTTTGGAAAGCTTCTCCAGGGCCCCTGTCAGTTCTTCGATGATGGCGACGATCTCGGATTCTTCCAGGCCGACGTTGAACAGGTGCTGCTGCCCCAGGCGGGCGAGCCCCTGGCGGAGTTCCTGCTGAAAGATGATCAGGACCGCGATGATCGAGATGGCGAAAAAATTCGTCAGAAGCCAGTTCAGCGTCGGAAAATCTAGGATCGAGGATATCAGAAAGGCCAGGATCAGGTACGACAGTCCTTTGAGGACCTGGAAGGCGCGCGTCCCCTGGAAAAAGACCAGGACGTGGTAAAACATGACCCAGAGGATGATGATTTCGATGATGGGTTTTATGGTCAGCCAGGCGACTTCGATCATTTGAGAGATTATTATTCCGTTAGCAGTAATTAGTAGTAAGTGGCAAGTGTCTAGCGGTAAACAAATCCAGAAGCAAAATGAAGCTTTACGGATTTATGTCGGCAGTTTCTTGATATTCTTCTTCGCTTCAAAATGCGGAACAATACCCGAAAGGCCAATCGCTGTATCCCCGAAGACATCCCCCCTTGCTTTCCCTTACCCCTTCTCCGCCATAAATCTCCCCGGATGCCGGATGGCCTCGATCATTTTGACGGCGTCGGCGGCCTCTTGGACATCGTGGACCCGTACGATGGCGGCACCGTTCAAGACTCCCGCGCAGACGGCGGCGAGGGTGCCCGGGAGGCGTTCGGGAGGCGGTTTGCGCAGGACCTTCCCGATAAATGATTTTCTCGACGGGCCGATCAGGACCGGCAGGCCGAGGACACTGAACTCACCCAGGCGGCGCAAGATCTCGAGATTGTGTCCGGCTGTCTTCCCGAACCCGATGCCGGGGTCAATTACAATTCTATCCGAAGTGATTCCGATTTCCAAGCACTTTTCGATGGATTTTCCGAGTTCCTCAATGATTTCGGCGACGACGTCCGTGTAACGGATGTCCTTCTGCATGGTCCGCGGCGTCCCGCGGATGTGCATGAGGACGACCGCGGCCTTGTGGCGCCTGACCGTCTTGAGGAGCCTCGGATCGACGGGCGTGCCCATGATGGTGTTGACGATCGACGCCCCGGCCTTGAGGGCCTCTTCGGCGACCTCGGGCTTGTAACTGTCGACGGAGACGGGCCGGCGGATACGGCCGGCAAGAAGACGGATCAGCGGAACGACGCGGCGCATTTCTTCCCGGACCGGGAGCATCCGCGCGCCGGGGCGCGTGGACTCTCCGCCGACGTCGAGGATGTGGGCGCCCGCCCGGACCATGGCCCGGGCCCGGTCGAGGACCTTCGCGCGGACGTCCTCCTCCTCCCGCAGCAGGCCGTCGCCGCTGAAGGAATCCGGCGTGACATTGAGGATTCCCATGATTTTGGTTGACCGGCCCAGCGCGATCCTGTGCCGGCGGGCGATGAGAATTCTGCGTTTCGGCGGATGGCCCCGTTCAGCGCGCATGGCTGTTTAAAGCTGTTCGGGTTGCTGCGGTTCCTGAGCGGGAGAAATCACCTTCTCGGGGGAGGCGTCCTTCTGGGGCGCGGGCTTTTCCGGCTCGGGTATCCCGAGGATCTTGCGGGCCTCTTTCACATCGAGCACCTCCACCTCCATGAGACGGCCGGCCAGGGTGTCGAGTTTGTCCCTGTTTTCGGCCAGGAGCTTCTTGGCCCTGCGGTAGGCGTTGCTGACGATGGCCTGCACTTCGTCGTCGATGGCCTTGGCGGTCACGTCGCTGTAGTTGCGCTGTTCCATCATGTCCCGTCCGAGGAAGAGGTGGTGGTGGTGGCTGCCCAGCGTCTGCGGGCCCAGTTTATCGCTCATGCCGTATTCGCAGACCATCTTGCGGGCGATCTGGGTTGTCATCTGAAAGTCGTTTTGCGCGCCGGTCGTCACGTCGTTGAGGCAGATGTCTTCGGCCGCGCGGCCTCCCAGGGCCACGACCATGCGGCCGAGGAGCTCCTTTTTTCCCCAGTAATGGCGGTCCTCGATGGGCGGGGTGAGCGTGTAGCCGCCGGCCATGCCGCGCGGGATGATGGAGACCTTGGTGAAGGTGTCCACTTCCTCAAGCAGGAGCGACAACAGGGCGTGGCCCGCCTCGTGGTACGCGGTGATCTCTTTATCCCGGCGGGAAATCTTGCGCGATTTCTTTTCGGGACCCATGGTGACGCGTTCGACGGCGGCCAGGAATTCCTCCTCCCCCACCGCTTCCTTGTCCTTGCGGGCGGCCAGGAGCGCGGCCTCGTTGCAGACGTTGGCGAGGTCCGCGCCGGAAAAATAGACGGTCTGCTGGGCCACGGCCATGAGGTCCACGTCCTTGGCGAGCTTGATGTTTTTGGTGTGCACGCGCAGGATGGCCTCCCGGCCGAGGATGTCCGGCAGGGGCACGACGATCTGCCGGTCGAAGCGTCCGGGCCTTAACAGGGCGGGGTCCAGGGTGTCCGGCCTGTTGGTGGCCGCGATCAGGATCAGACCCTCCTGCGTGTCGAACCCGTCCATCTCCACCAGAAGAGCGTTGAGCGTCTGTTCGCGTTCGTCGTGGCCGCCGCCAATCCCGGAGAACCTCAGGCGGCCCACGGCGTCGATCTCGTCGATGAAGATGATGGAACCCTTCCCGGAGGTCTTGGAGGCCTTCCTCCCCTGTTCGAAGAGGTCCCGCACGCGGGAGGCCCCGACCCCGACGAACATCTCGACGAAATCGGACCCGCTCAGCGAAAAGAAGGGAACCCCGGCCTCGCCGGCGACGGCCTTGGCCAGAAGGGTCTTGCCAGTCCCCGGCGGACCGATCAAGAGCACGCCCTTGGGGATCTTGCCGCCAAGGCGCTGGAATTTTTTGGGATCTTTGAGGAACTCGATGATTTCCTGCAGTTCTTCCTTGGATTCGTCTACGCCGGCCACGTCGTTGAAGGTGCGCACGGCGTTCTTGTTGTTCGAGCTGATCCGGGCGCGCGATTTGCCGAACGACCAGATCTTGTTGCCCATCTGGTTGCCCCGGTAGGAAATAAACCAGAAAAAGAGGATCAACAGGAGCATCGGGCCCAGCGAGAACAGGAGGTTCATCCAGAAGGTGTTGGGCGGGACCACCTCGAAGTTGTCGACCTTCTCCCGGATGAGGTCGAGGATCACGTCGTCGTCTTCGGGGATGGTGACCTTGAATGTCCCGCCGCCCCCGAACTCGCCGTGGAGCTCGTTCTCCGTGAGCCGCAGGGCGGCGATCCGGTCCGCCTCCCCCTTTTTCAGCATGGCATAGAACTCGCTGTATTTCAGCTCCTGGGGCGTTCCCTCGAGGTTCATCGTGCTGGTCTGCGAGAACATCATCAGAAAGAAAAAGGCGATAAGAAGCCAGAGCAGAAGGTTGTTGCTGCCCGGCGGCCTTTTCTTGCCGGGCGGCGGAGAACCGGACGGCCGCCGCCGGGTGAACCTTAGGTTCTGCTTTTTTCGGGGATTATTGGAGCCGTTCATATCTTTTGCGAAATAATGTTATTGGGAAATTCATACCGATGCCCAATTATAGCGGAATTCCGCGGGATTGCAAGGGGTTTGGGGGTTTCGTGCGAAGGATTGCGAAGGACGGGGCTGGAGTATTTAATCAATGGACTGCCGGGTTTGAAAAGGCGGGGATATTTAAAAAAATCAGACGGGTTGAGTGATTTTTCATGCACCAACTGGGAACGCGTCTTTTTCTATTATGGGCGGCAAGCATCCCGGCGGTGGGCGACGCGGACGATAAGGATCAACAACCTGTCGTCTTCGATCATATAAAGTATCCGGCAGTTTCCGTGCCGTACCTGGTGCCTTTCTTGAGCCGTAATCCTTTTGCTGTCGGGGGCCGCGGATTCACGGCCAGAGAGTCGATCTTCGATAAGATGCGTTTTAGGTCTTTTTTCGGAAGGCGTTTGATCTCTTTGACGGCCGGGCGTTTGATGTCTATTTTCTATTATGCCATCGACCTTCAGTTTTTTCAGCAGATGTTCGTAAGAAACAGAAGGTTCCTTCAGGCGGGCGTCTCAAAAATAACATATTTAACGCTGTGACGTTAAGGCGTTCAGCTTGTTCAATATTGACTTTACTCCCTCATCCTTACGGCCAGGCCCCGGTCGAGGAGCTCCTGGTTGAGGTAGACGGGATCTTCGAGGATGGCCGCACCCTGAGAGACGCCTTGTTTGTAAAAGACATCCGCCACGAACCGGCCGTAGGTGTCGGTACGGGACCTGTGCGTCCTGACGACGACGCCCGTGCCGGGCGGGAGGGTTTTGGAGACGAAACGTTTGGCCTTCGCGCCCGCGGGGGTGCCCAGCTCCGCGGTGTCGACGCCGCGCAGGCGCAGTTTTTCGCGCAGGATGATCCCGAACCCGGCCTCGATGAGCGCGATCAGCGTGTCTCCGTCTATGACGCGCTCGACCGTGGCCGCGTAGGTGTAGGACGGGGTGTCCGTGACCTCGAGCCGGGCGAGCCTGTCTTTACTCACCGGCCAGTGGACGAAGAATCCGCAGTCGAGGAGGACGAGACCTTTGGCTGATTTGACGTTTAAGGCGGACCGGGCAAAGGTGTGGAGCCTGAGGTCCGCCGGCCGCTTGAGCGCAGCGGACGGCCCGGCCTTTTCTTTAATCTTCTTTCGCGCCGGCCCTCTTCTGCCGCGGACCTGGCGGACAAGCCGGCGCAGTTGAGTCGTGTTGAGGTTTTCCCTGACCGCCTTTTTTTCCAGGCGCCTGCGGGTTTTTTGGTCTTTGAGCGGCAGGAGTTCGACATAGTCTGTCCAGTCCAATTTGGCAGTTACCTGCCGAATTGGATGCAGCCGGTAGAACCGCCGCATATTTCTCAGGTTGCGTTCGGAAAATCCGGGGCCGCATTTCGCGCTGAGGGCCCGGGACAGTTCCGGGATCAGCCCGGCACCGTATTGCGCGCGTGCCTCCCCCTTCTGCTCCTCCTCGACGATCCTCCTGCCGGTCTCCCAGGCGAAGCGCACCTGCGCCTCCCTCGCCTTCACATAAAGCAGGGCGATGTCGTCGACGAGCTTCCGGAATCTGTTCAGCGTCGGCTGTCCGGGCATGGGCTTTTCAATCCTTTTCCAAAAAACAAGCGTTGGAGCGGTTGGGGTTTTTTGAGGGGGACAGGCACGCCGGACGCGTCCCTTGGTTCCTCGTAAAGATAACCCTCATTTTATAGCCTCTTTGAAGTTTTGAGTGGGTAATCGGTTTAATCGGTTATAATCCTAGGAGGCATTTAACTAGAAGTTATCCCATAAATTCACGACGATATAAACCTTTTGAGAATCATC
>CAYRXT010000009.1:0-70301 GCA_964428315.1 uncultured Planctomycetales bacterium | reverse complement strand
TCACAAAATCTATTTTTTTGTCATTTTTCTTTCATGTTACTTTTGTCACTATCATGGTTTGAGAATATTTTAGCGCTGGCGGTGACTTACGTGTTGGGTCTTCTTATATTTCTTTCATCGGGTAATTGTGGGATAACTTCTAGTAGGAATACACAACGTTATAAGAAGTATACCATTAAATATGACAGGAAAGGTGAGGATGAGCGGGAATCAAGAAAGCGGTTTCCCGGTTGTTCACTTATTTATACAACCCGTATCCGCTCATGATCCACGCGAGGATCTCAGGGCCCCAGAAGAGGCTGACCAGCGCCCCGAGGGCCAGGGACGGTCCGAAGGGAAAAATCGACTCGCCGGTCTTCCATTTGATGACAAGCCCGGCCACCGCGCCGAAGTAACAGGCCACGAAAAACGCCAGAAGGGTGGGCATCCAGCCCAGGAAGGCGCCGATCATGCCCAGCAGTTTCACGTCGCCGCCGCCCATGGATTCCTTCTTGAAGATAAAATCGCCGGCAAGCCCGATGAGATACAGCGTGCCCCCGCCGATCAGCACGCCTAAGAACGAACGCCAGAGCGAAAGCAAATAGGAATCTGTCCCGTGCATCGCCGGAAGCGCCACGCTCAGCACCAGCCCGGCCGCGATGCCGCCCAGGCTCACCTCGTCGGGGATGATCCGGTGCCGGATATCCACGAACGTGGCCACGATCAGGCCGCAGACAAAAAGGAGATAGGGCCCCAAAAGCCAGGTCAGCCCCATGTACCGGTAAAAAAGGACGAACGCGCAGGCGGTCAGCAGTTCGACGGCAAAATAACGGAAACCGATCTTCCCTCCGCAAAAACGGCACCGCGCCTTCAGAAATATATAACTGAAAAGCGGGATATTGTCATGCCAGGGTATCGTCCTCCGGCAATGGAGACAATGGGAGCGGGGCGTGATGACGGACTTCTCTTCGGGCAAACGGACGATGCAGACGTTCAAAAAACTGCCGATGATGGCGCCGAAAACAAAAAAAAGGACTGTCAGATAGACGTTCACGACGATTGCTCGATCCCTTCCCGGAGGCTCTGCCACATCTTGTCCTTGATCTCCACAGGGAGCTCCATGTCCGCCCAGTGCTGGAAGGCCAGCACGCCCTGGTAAAACAGCATGCCCAGCCCGTTCGAAACCCGGCAGCCGCGCGCTTGCGCCATTTTCAGGAGCCTGGTTTGCGAGGGATTGTAGATCACGTCGTACACAAACAACTGTGCATGCAGGAGATCTTCATCCACCAAGACGGGATCGTCGTCTTTCATTCCCACGGGCGTGGCGTTGATCAGGATATCGGAGATCTCGATGTTCAGGTCATCGATGCTGTTCACGCAGGACAGGTGGCCCGCCCCGAGCCGTTCCCGCAGGTCGCCGGCGAGCTGATCGGCCTTCCCTTTGTCGATATCATAGAGCCGGATGGCCTGCGGTCTTTCGGGAACTATGGACAGCGCGCTGATGATGGAGCGGGCCGCGCCACCGGCCCCCAGGACGGCCACGCGTTTTTTCCGTGTTTCAACGCCCTGTTCGGTCAGATGAGTCAGGAATCCCAGACCGTCGGTATTGTAACCCACCAGGGACCGGTCCTTCCTGATCACGATGGTGTTCACCGCGCCGATCTGCCGGGCGAAGGGGCTTAAGGAATCGATATAAGGCAGGACCTTTTCCTTGTAAGGGACCGTCACGTTCAACCCGAAAACGGGGCTGGCATCCTCTTTCAGGTCCGCGAAAAACCCGGCGAGCTCATCATCTTTTAACGGGAACAGCTTGTACACGGCCGGGACCCCGAGGGCCTCAAAGGCCGTGTTGTGCATCAGCGGCGAGAGGCTGTGCCCCAGAGGGTAACCGATAAGCCCGTATACGGTGTTTCGCTCTTCTTCCATAAAAATTCAGGCGGTCTGCGACAGGACCTTGTTGACGGCGTTGATGTAGGCCTTGGCCGAGGCCTCGATGATGTCCGTGCTCGCGCCGTGGCCGATGACCTTTTTGCCTTTGATCTTCACCTTCACCGTGACCTCGCCTAGGGCGTCCTTGCCGCGCGTCACGGAATGGATCGAATAGTCTAGGAGCTCGCCCTTCATCTTCGTGATCTTGTCTACGGCCCTGTAACAGGCGTCGATCTGGCCGTCACCGGAAGAGTTCGCCTCGCGGACCTCCCCTCCCGATTTCATTTTAACGGTAGCCCGCGGCTCCACATCTGTCCCGCTTTGGGTCGCCATGGACGTCAGCTGCCACACCTTTTCGACCAGTTTGACCTCATCCTCGACGATAGCCACGAGATCCTCGTTAAAGACCTGTTTCTTCTTGTCGGCGACCAGTTTGAAGCGTTCAAAAGCCCTGGCGATCTGGTCCTGATCCAGATTGAAGCCCAGCGCTTTTAAACGGGAACTAAAGGCATGACGGCCGGAATGTTTCCCCAGGACGAGCCCCGTCCCCACAAAGCCGACGTCCTCCGGCCGCATGATCTCGTAAGTCGAGCGTTCTTTCAGGATCCCGTCCTGATGGATCCCCGCCTCGTGCCGGAAGGCGTTCCCGCCGACAATCGCCTTGTTCGGAGGCACGACAAAACCCGTCAGGCGGCTGACCAGACGGGAGGTCCGGTAGATCTCCTGGGTCCGTATCTTTGAACCGCACCCGTAAAAATCGCCGCGCGTGGCCAGTGCCATGACGATCTCTTCCATCGAGGCGTTGCCCGCGCGCTCGCCGATGCCGTTGATGGTGCATTCGACCTGCCGCGCCCCGTTTTTGACGGCCGCCAGTGAATTGGCCACGGCCACGCCCAGGTCATCATGGCAGTGAACCGAGATGACCGCCTTGCTGATGTTGGGGACATTGTTCTTGATGTCTTCGATCAACTGCCCGTATTCATGGGGCATGGCATAACCCACCGTGTCCGGGATGTTCACCGTCCGGGCGCCCGCCTTGATCACCGCTTCGATGATCCGGTACAGGAATTCCTTCTCGGTCCTGGTCGCGTCTTCGGGAGAGAACTCGATGTCTGAGATCCTCTTCCTGGCGTACTTCACCGCCTCGACGCCCATGTCCAGGATCTCTTCCGGGTTCTTTTTGAGCTTAAAATCCCGGTGGATCTTGGAGGTGGCCAAAAAGACATGGACCCGCGCCCGTTTCGCCTTTTTAACGGCGTCACAGGCCGCGTCGATATCTTTCCGGGTGCACCGGGCCAGACCGCAGACGACCGACGTCCGGATATGTCTGGCCACGTTCTTTACCGATTCGAAATCCCCTTCGGAGATCACCGGAAAACCCGCCTCGATGATATCCACACCCATGCGCTCCAGGGCAAAGGCGATCTCCAGCTTTTCCTTTTCGTTCATGCTCGCGCCCGGCGCCTGCTCGCCGTCACGCAGGGTCGTGTCGAAAATTAGCACCTTCTCCGGACGGGATAAGGGTTTTTTAGTCATGGCTTCCTGTCCTTCCTTCACGATACTCTTTGATTCTGCCGCGGACAAATCCCACCGGCAGGCTGTCTTTCCCCTCGCCGGTCTTGTTGGCATGGGACGGGATCTCGGCCGCGTCCAGCTCTTCCGTCGGGACGTGGCGGACCTTGTGTCCGGTAAAACGCAGATTAAGCCCCTTTTCGTCGACCTGATCCGATTCAATCCCGAACAGACCGACGAACGCGTTCAGCGACCGGGCGGAATAGCCCCACTTGTGGTTGCCGTAATGGCCGTTATAGATCTCGGACCGCCACATGTTTTCCCCGTAAACCATGTCGACGAAATTGTCGAACCCGAATTTGAAAAACCGCAGAAGAAGCTTTTTAAAGTTGGGAACCTGGAGGGTCATTTCGCCCCCGATTTTCAAGACCCTGGCCCAATCCGAAAAAACAATGTACCGCATATATTTGTCGAAGTGCTCCAGGATGTCCTCGGCGAGTATGACATCGACCGACATATCCGGATACGGCAGGGGCTCGCAAAGGTCGTGCACAAGGTCAGGATGGCAGGCCTTGACGGCATCCACGTTGACCCAGCCATCCATCCGTTTTGTCCCGCATCCCAGATGAAGTTTTAAAGGGTGGTTCGACATATCGATGTTACCAAGGCACAAGGACACCAAGTTTCCCCCGACGTTATCTTTATAGGCTTTTATAGCCTTCGGGGCCCCGACTTCTTTTCTTATTCCAAACCAAAGAAACATCGGAGAAGGTCACCGTGTCACATATGACTTGGTGACTTGGCGACTTGGTTACCTGGTGACTTTATTTTCTCATCCACGGCATCATAAATGACGCCCAAACTTGCAGAGTCTTCGACGATGTAAGTTTGAGGCGGAATTTATCCTGAGTCCTCATCCATTTTCCCGAGGACGAAGGATCTTACTTCTTCATCCACGGCATCATAAATGACGCCCAAACTTACAGAGTCTTCGACGATGCAAGTTTGAGGCGGAATTTATCCTGAGTCCTCATCCATTTTCCCGAGGACGATGGGTCTTACTTCTTCATCCACGGCATCATTCCGCGAAGTCTCTGTCCGACCTCTTCGATCGGATGGCGCGCGGCCTCGTCCCTGAGCTGGGACATGTTCGGGCGGCCCTTTTTATTTTCGCGCATCCATTCACGGGCGAATTTCCCGGACTGGATGTCCGCCAGGATCTTCTGCATCACCTTGCGCGTCTTTTCATTCACGACCTTCTTCCCCCGGGTCAGGTCGCCGTATTCAGCCGTGTCAGACACCCGGCGGCGCATCCCCTGGATGCCTTCTTCATAAATGATATCGACAATCAATTTTAACTCGTGCAGACATTCAAAATAGGCGATCTCGGGCTGATAGCCGGCCTCCACGAGCGTCTCGAAGCCGGCCTTGACAAGCTCGCTCGTCCCGCCGCAGAGGACGGCCTGCTCTCCGAAAAGGTCCGTCTCCGTCTCCTCCTTGAAGGTCGTTTCGATGACGCCGGCGCGCGTCCCGCCGATGCCCTTGGCGTAGGCCAGGGCGTAATCCAGGGCCTTGCCCGAGGGGTTCTGATGGACCGCCACCAGACAGGGCACACCCTTGCCTTCCTCATACTGACGGCGCACCAGAGCGCCGGGACCTTTCGGGGCGACCATAAAAACATCCACAGTTTCAGGGGGGACGATTTGCTTAAAATGAATGTTGAATCCGTGCGAAAAGACCAGGGCCTTGCCTTCTTTAAGATAGCGCCCTATCGACTTTTTGTATAACTGCGCCTGGACATGGTCCTGCGTCAGGATCTGAATGATGTCAGCCTTTTTGGCGGCCGTCTTCGCGTCGACGGGATCCCATCCGTCTTTCCTGGCCTGTTCGTAATTGGCCGATCCCTCTCTCTGAGCCACGATGACGCTGAGTCCGCTGTCGCGCAGGTTTAAGGCCTGGCCCCGTCCCTGGATGCCGTAACCGATGACGGCGATGGTTTTTCCCGACAGACAACCGAAGCCTGCGTCCTGGTCGTAATATATCCTGGCCATTATGACTTCCTTCCTTTCAATGTATTGGGCGGTTTATGTCTCGTCTTTTCTATTTAAGGCGGACGCCTTCACGCAGCCCGTGAGACCGGCCTCCGCCGGTTTCGCGTAATTTCTTGCCAGAGGCGCTGTGTCCCGAACCTTTAATTGTTTAAAAAGGAAATCCAGCCGGGCCTCGACCTCCTGGGTCAGGTTTTCCTTCATCTCTTCGGGCAAATTCATGAGTTCCTCCTTGAAGAATCCCAACGACTTCCTGCGCATCTGACAAAGGAATTGGTCTTCCGGCTGGTCCTCTTTTCTCTCCTTTTGACATGTCTTTTTAACCCAAAGATACATCTTCTCCTTGAGATCCTTGGGGAAATACGAACTGTCCAAAATCATATCCTGGAACTGCGTGGCCAGGCGCACCTCAAGGACCTTGGCCTCGACGAATTTCCCGAAATCATTCATGGGCAGGGCCTGAAGGCCGTCATGGACCAGCCCTCCCAGAGAATACGTATTCCGGGCGACGGCCGACAATCTGCCGAGCGCTTCAAAATTAAGCTGACCTCCAGCCGGATTAACCTTGTGCATCATATCGTTTTTAAAAGCCGCTTTTGCCTGAACACTGATTTTGCTCAGTCCGTCCATGCCGGCCGGAAGGCCTTCCCAATAGCCCTCCATAAAACCGCGCAGGGTCTCTTCTGCCTCATTCATTCCTTCGATGTCACCGATGACGGCTCCCAGGGACACCTTTATGCCCGACGGTTCGTTCTGCCTGATGAACCGTGTCATCAGGGCGCAGGTCTCGAAATTGCGTCTCTGCCTTTCCTTGCGGGATACGTTGTCCTGACTGATCAGATTGGTGAAATCCATTACAATGTTGTAAAATCCCGCTTCCATGGCGCCGGCCATCACATCTTTAAGCCCTTTCATCTCTTTCTCCGGATCAAGGGCAAACCGTCTCGCCCCTACCTGAACATGATCGCCCTGGATAAAAACCGGCCCCTCAAATTTCTCCTCCACCGCCGCGGCCAGCAACGCACCCGTAAATTCAAGGGGGCATTGACCGGTATAGTCCATCTCCGGCTTGGAGATTTCGAACATGAATGCCCCGGCATGGTTCTTCTTGGCCGCACGGAATACGGCCTTGGCCACGTCGAAAGTCAGCATCCGCAGATTGACGGCCGGGACCGTGAACCCTCCGCATTTCCCCTCCGCGCACGCTTTATAAAGCTGCTGCGCCGAGCTCGGGTAGATGCCCAGCCCTAGGGCCTCCGAGAAAATGTCTCTCGCAAAGGAGGCCTTCTTATCCAAGTCGCTGGAAAGAACGAGCTGACTGACCAGACTCTTAATGTCCTTTTTGCCCATGATCGTTTCGAGTCCGATAAAAACCGTGTCTCAGGATCTCACTTGCTGTTCAAGACAGAATTTTCACAAGATTATAATATTCCCTCACCCACGTCCTCTTCTTGCTCTTGCAGGCCGTCCGGAAATCCACGACATTGATCTCATCCTGCAGGACCCCCACGGCGAGGCCGTATTCGCCTTTGAGAAGCAGGTCAACGGCCTTGGCGCCCAGGCGCGTTGCCAGTATGCGGTCGGCGGCGGTCGGATTTCCTCCCCGCTGGATGTGGCCCAGGACCGCACTGCGCGTCTCAAAACCGGTGACCCCGCTGATCTTCTTTGCCACCTGCGGGGCCCCGCCGGCGCCTTCGGCCACGACGACAATCCAGCTTACCTTGCCTTTGTTGCGGCCGTTGACGATCTGGTGGTACATCGAATCAAAATCGAACTTGATCTCCGGGATGATCACGTTCTCCGCCCCCGCGCCCAGCGCGACCTGGATGGCGATGTATCCGGATTCGCGTCCCATGACTTCGACGACAAAGATCCTCTCCATGCTGTGTCCCGTGTCGCGGATCTTGTCGATGGCCTCGAGCGCCGTATTGACCGCCGTGCTGCTGCCGATGGTCTGATCCGTTCCGCAGATGTCGTTGTCGATGGTTCCCGGCAAACCGACCACCGGGACGTCCCAGCCACTGTAGAGATCCTGGGCGCCCCGGTAGGTGCCGTCACCGCCTATGACCACCAAAGCGTCAATGGCGTGTTTCTTGAGGGTCTCAACGGCCTTTTTCTGGCCCTCCCGCTCTTTTAAACGGGGCTCGCGGTCCGTCTTCAGCATCGTGCCGCCCCGGTCGATGATGTTGGAGACCGCCCGGTGATCCATGTCGACAACTTCATCGTCGATAAGTCCCCGGTAACCGTGATAAATGCCCGCCATCCGCAAACCGAAATGAAGTCCGTAGCGAACGACACTGCGGATCGCCGCGTTCATCCCGGGGCCGTCGCCTCCGGAGGTCAACACCCCGAGCTTCTTTATCTTTGCTTTTTTCTTTTTCACGTTCACTCAATCCTCACCGGCATATCCCGGGGGTGCTCAACACGAAAAGAGAGGGTGACCTCCTTCTTTTCCCCCGGCGACAACGCGAGCGTCCACTGCACGACGCCCTGCCTGTCCTTATAATGTTCGGTCACCGGCTTCACGCTGTAACGGACATTCCTCACTTTGATCTTGTCGTCACGCGAAACAGGGATCTGGTCGAACAGATGGATCGTGACCGGCCCGGACTTGTAATTTTCCGCGATCAGCTTGAACTCATACGAAATGCTCTTTGTCGGCGACGGGATATTGCCGATAAGCGTGTCATCGGATTTTTCCTCCAAAAGTCTGCGTTTGACCGTCACGCCCTCATCGATACCCAGGTAGAGGTCGAACTTTTCCTGCGAACCGATCGCCTTGGCGATCCGCGATGACCCGACAAAATTGCCGTCCAGGAAGATGTTCACCTCTCCGGGCAAAAGCTGGCTGTTCCTGTCGTTTTCGACATCAGCCATCAGATAGGCGTAAGGGGAGAGCTTCGGCGTCGCGGCGTATTCCAGCTCCACGGGCATGCCCTGGACGAAAAGCGGAACCCGGTACTCCTCCCCGTCGGTCTTAACGGTCATCGGTTTACTCAAAGAATACGTGATCGCGGTCCCTTTATTTTCCGCCTGCGCATACACCGTCTGCGCCGGCGCCGTTTGGGGACTCCCTCCGATCCCTAAAGCCTCTTCGCCCCGCTCCCTACCGGCGGAAAAAAACCGCCCGTTTACACGGGCACTGTTCATCATTCTTATGGATTTCCCCATCCTTCCCTCCCCGGCAGGAGGAGGCATCAGATACCAGGACGATAATTCCGGCATCTTTCCTCCGACGGTCGGCTTGGCGGTCGACAGGGTCAAACGGACATTATCCCAATCCTCCCCCGAGGTCTGCCTGATATAACCGAAACAAGACAAATCGAGATGTTTATCTTCCATTGCGACGCGCGCGTCGTAAACCGGCCGCCAGTTCACATTATAAACCATATAGCTCACGTCCAGCTCAAAAGGGCCGGGCCGAAGGCATTCCAGATCCACGACGATAGAGGTCCGCTGTTTTGCGGACGTCCGGCGCAACGCGTCCAGTTCCCTCTGCAGGACATCCTTCTCCCTGGTGTATTCCCGGATATCCAGATGGATGCGCTCCTTGCGCGTCTCGATGTCCTCATAATTGTCGGCCAGGAACAGGCGTACGTCCTCCAGCTCCTGGGCCGTGGGCATTTCAGTCACCAATTCCTTGGGCAACTGCTGTCCGGCGTACATCTTGATCGACTCGAGAAACTCTTTCTGTCCATCCAGGACAAGGCGCATGGTGTTCTTATGGTTGATCCGGTCCTGCAGTTCTTCGATCCTGGCCTGCAGTTCCCTGACGCGTTCGGAGGGATCCTCCTTGAGGTAGTCCGTCTTCATTCGCGCCCCGAACAGCTTGACGCCGGCCTTTCCCTGGCCGGATACGCTCAGGGCGTTCTCGTTAAACCGGGGGATGATATCCCCGAACACCACGCTGTGCTCACCCGCCGGGAGCTGCACGCCCGCGCTGCGCGTGACAAGAGCCGCTCCGGGATAGACGGTGACTTCCGTGATTTGAGAGTCAGGCCGGAATTCTTCGGCGCGGGCAAGCAGGCAAAGAGAAGCAATAAAGACGCCGGCCAGCACGCTTATCCGGATACGATTGACCATCTCTTCCCCCTTTGTTGGATATTAATAGCGGTAGTGATCCGACTTGAACGGACCTTCGGCGGAAATCCCGAGGTATTGGGCCTGTTTGGGCGTCAATCTCGTCAACCGGACTCCGAGCTGATGCACATGGAGACGGGCGACCTCCTCGTCCAGATGTTTGGGCAGGCGGTAAACACCGACTTCATAATCATTGGCCCAAAGATCAATCTGGGCCAGGACCTGATTGGTGAATGAGTTGCTCATAACGAAGGACGGATGACCTGTGGCGCATCCGAGGTTCACCAGCCGGCCCTCGGCCAGGACAATGACCGAACGGCCGTCGGGAAAATAATACTGGTCGACCTGCGGTTTGATGTTTTCCCTTCTGATGCCGGGCCATTGTTCGAGCTGGGCCATCTGGATCTCATTGTCAAAGTGGCCGATATTGCAGACAATCGCCTTATCCTTCATCCTGGACATGTGTTCGGCGGTGATCACGTCGCAGTTTCCCGTCGCCGTCACGTAGATATCCCCTTCGTCTAGGACGTCCTCCAGCGTCTTGACCTCAAAGCCTTCCATCGCCGCCTGCAGGGCGCAGATGGGGTCGATCTCCGAGACGATGACGCGCGCGCCGTAACTGCGCATCGACCTCGCGCAGCCCTTGCCGACGTCCCCGTACCCGCAGACCATCACAACCTTGCCCGCCAGCATGATGTCCGTCGCCCGCTTGATGCCGTCCGCTAGGGATTCGCGGCAGCCGTAGAGATTATCGAACTTGGATTTCGTTACCGAATCATTGACGTTAAAGGCCGGGAACAGCAGTCTTTTCTCATTCAGCATCTGGTAAAGACGGTGCACGCCGGTGGTGGTCTCCTCGGAAACGCCCTTGATATCCCTGGCGATGTTACGCCATTTTTTCGGATCCTCGGCCAAGGTCGATTTCAGGATGGCGAAAAGCTCCTTCTCATCCTCTCCGCCGGGCGCCGCATCCAGAATGGACGCGTCTTCCTCGGCCCAGTAACCCTTGTGGATCATCAGTGTCGCATCACCGCCGTCGTCAACGACCAGGGTCGGCCCCCGGCCCTCGGGAAACGACAGGGCCTGTTTCGTGCACCACCAGTAATCCTTCAAGGTTTCTCCCTTCCAGGCAAAAACGGATACGCCCATGTCCGCTATGGCCGCGGCGGCGTGGTCCTGGGTGGAAAAGATATTGCAACTCGCCCAGCGGATCTCGGCGCCGAGGATTTTCAGGGTCTTGATCAAAACCGCTGTCTGAATCGTCATGTGCAGAGATCCTGTGATCCGGGCGTCTTTTAACGGTTTCTGCCCTTCATATTTCTTTCTCAGCGCCATAAGGCCGGGCATCTCGGCTTCCGCGAGCTCGATTTCCTTGAGCCCCCATTCGACCAAAGACATGTCTTTCACCTTATAATCCCGGGAAACAGCTGCCTTCGACATTACGCCCTCCTTCTTTAAACAAAGCCGGCTTGTCCTCTCTTTGCCAAGCCGGAATGATATCGTTCTTTCCTGATTTCAGTTCCGTCAAGATCATTGTAAACTCTTTAGCGTGAGGCTTCCGCCCGCAACTGTTTGGCCTTGTTGGTGGACTCCCATGTGAAGGCCGGGCGGCCGAAATGTCCGTAAGCGGCCGTCCTGCGGTAAATGGGCCTTAAAAGCTTCAATTCCCTGATAATGCCCCGCGGCGTAAGATCGAAATGCCGGCGCACCAGGGCCACCAGTTTCTGTTCGGACACTTTGCCCGTCCCGAAGGTGTCGACCATGACGCTCAGGGGTTCGGCCTTGCCGATCACGTATCCCAGCTGCAGCCAGCATTTGTCCGCGAGGCCCGCCGCGACGATGTTTTTGGCCACATAGCGCGCCATATACGTCGCAGACCGGTCAACCTTGGTCGGGTCCTTTCCCGAAAAGGCTCCGCCTCCATGCGACACAATGCCTCCGTATGTATCGACGACGATCTTGCGGCCGGTCACCCCAGTATCGGACTGCGGACCTCCGATAACAAATTTACCGGTCTGATTGACGTAATATTTTGTCCTTTGATCCGCCATTTTTCCGACAATGGGCCGGGCGATCTTTTCGATTATCTCCTGCCTCGCCTTTTTTGTGATTTTTTTCTTTGTCCTGTCCAGGATGGCCTCGGTGTGCTGGCAGGCCAGAACCACGGTATCCACGCGCACCGGTTTGTCCCCGTCATATTCGACGGTCACCTGGGATTTGCAGTCCGGCCCAAGATAATCGAGGAGACCCGACGTCCGCGCTTTTTCTACCCTCTCGACGAGGCGATGGGCCAGCATGATCGGCAGGGGCATCAGCTCCTTTGTCTCGTTGCAGGCATACCCGATCATAATCCCCTGGTCGCCGGCACCGCCGGCATCGACCCCTTGCGCGATATCCGGCGACTGCCGGTTGATGGCGTTGAGGACCGAACAGGTATCGAAAGAAAAACCGTATTTCGGATGGGTATAACCGATATCCACAAGCACCTGCCGGACCAGTTTTTGTATATCGATATAACACGTCGTCGTGATCTCCCCACCGACAATAACCAGGCCAGTCGAAATAAAGGTCTCACAGGCCACCCGGCCCCTTTTATCTTTTCTCAGGACCTCATCCAAGACGGCATCCGAGATCTGATCACAGACTTTATCGGGATGGCCGTTTCCGACCGACTCGGAAGTCACAAAATATTTGCCTTTCACTTAATTACCCTCCTTTTGTTTCCGGAAATGTTCCTGGGCTTGTTGATAAGAATCCTTGCTTCCGATGTCAAACCAATGTCCTTCAAACTGAAAACCGAAAACGGGCTCTCTTCCGCTGATCCACCGGATATAGTCGCCGGCCTTATCCTTTTTTTGCGACCGGGCAAGGTATTCCCCCACCATCGGCAGCGTGTCCCCGGGGAAATAATACAGGCACATCGCGATCAATGCGGACTTGGGCCTTTCGGGTTTTTCATCAAAACTGGTGATCCTGCATTCCTTGTCCAAGGCCGCTACCCCAAAGGGTCTCGCCTTGTCCTTGTCCTTGATATCATAGAGGCCGATCGTAACATGCGGAGCCTTCTCACGGGCGAAACGGAGGTATCCCTCGAGGTCATAGTCAAAGAGATTGTCTCCCCCCAGGACAAGGATATCCTCGTTGATAGACTCCTGACGGATCGCATAATCAATGTCTCCGACGGAACCCAGCCGGTCCTCGTTCGATGTCGTCTTGTCATTAATGACCTTGATGGGCCTGTCCAGTCCTTTTTTCTTTTCGGCCCAGGACACAAAATGACCGGTGAATTTGTCGTTGGTCACGACCAGGATTTCGGATAATTCCGGGTCATCCTGGATCTTATCAAGCAGGAAATCGATAATGGTCCTTTGATTGAGGTCAAGAAGCGGTTTGGGTTGATTCAAGGTCAAAGGATAGAGCCGGGTACCGTATCCGGCGGCTAGGATCAACGCCTTCATGAGTGGTTATCCTCTTTTTCCCCTATCCGGTAAATCAGGGGGGCAATGGCCTGAAGTTTAATCCGGCAGAACTCCTCGACCTCCGACCCCGTCTGAAGGGCCAGTGCCTCGCCGGCAATCTCCTGCGCCTCTTGAAACGTTATGCTCCGAACAAGCTTTTTGATCTGCGGGATGTTGAGAGACGGCATGCTCAATTCGTCCACACCCAGCCCGACCAGAAGGAGGGCAAGGCTGGGTTCGCCGGACATCTCGCCGCAGAGACTCACGGGGATGTTGGCCTGGTGAGCGCAGTCAACGATATTTTTGATCATCCGCAAAATCGCAGGATGTCCGGGCTCATAGAGGTCCGCCGTTTGCTCATTCGTGCGGTCAATGGCCAGGGCATATTGAATCAGGTCATTTGTTCCGATGCTGAAAAACTGCGCCTCCCTGGCCAGCAGATCCGCCGTCATGGCCGCGGAGGGGACCTCAATCATCGCCCCCACATGCACATCCTCGTCAAAGGGGATCTTTTCATCCCTGAGATTCGCCTTGACGTCGTTCAAGACCGTGTTCGCGTGCCGCAGTTCATCCACTCCCGTTATCATCGGGTACATCAATTTGATCCTCCCGTGGACGGAGGCACGGAGAATGGCCCGCAGCTGCGTCTTGAAAATGTCCGGACGGGCAAGACACAGTCGGATGGCCCGGCGGCTTAAAAAAGGCTGCATATCACGGGGGATCTGGAGACTCGATATAAATTTGTCTCCCCCCAGGTCCAGGGTGCGGATCGTCACCGGGTAATCCCCCATCGCCTCGGCAACATGGCGGTAGGCCTCATATTGTTCCTCCTCGGAGGGGAGGTCGATCCTGTTCATATAGAAGAATTCCGTGCGGTAAAGCCCGACGCCGCGCGCGCCCCGGTTCAGGACGATGGGGATCTCCTCCGGTATCTCGATATTGGCGGCGATGGTGATCTCTTTTCCGTCCTTCGTCTCTGAAGCCAGGTCCTTGATGTCCTTGAAGCGATTGCTGAAGGCGGCGATCTTTTTTTGCTCTTCCTCATAAATGGCTTTTGTCTTTTCGGTGGGATTAATGATCAGCAACCCCATTCGCCCGTCCACGATGACGAAATCCTGATTGCTGACGCGATAAGTCGCGCCTTTCAATCCGACAACTGCCGGTATACCCAGGGCCTTGGCCATAATGGCGGTATGGGACGTCCGGCCTCCTATATCCGTGGCAAAGGCCACGATATTCTTGTTGAACATGCTGGCCGTATCCGAAGGAGAAAGGTCGTGCGCAATGATGACCATGTTCTCGGTCAGGTTCTCCAACTCGTGGAACTTCGTTTCGCCCACCAAATGTTTCAGGATCCTCCGCCCCACATCGCTCACATCGCTCGTCCGTTCACGCAGATATTCGTCCTTGATCTTGATAAAACTTTTCATATACCGCTTGAGCAGTTTCGAAAAAGCATACTCCGCGCTGATCTTCTCTTCCCGAATGGCATCGGTAACCCCCTGGATAAAAGCCTGGTCCTCGAGAAACATAAGGTGGGCATCGAAGATCTGCGCATGCTGCGGGCTCATCTCCTCCACAATGGCCCGCTGGATCTGTAGGATTTCCTCGCGTGTTTTTACGATCGCTTCTTCAAACCGGGCGATCTCGCTGGGCACCTCGTTTTCCAGAACGGTCCGCGGCGGGATGACAAAGTCCTGGCTGTCCAGAATAAAGGCTGAACTGTACGCGATGCCCGGCGCGGCCGGGATTCCTTTCAAAACAAGCTCATCCATCTTTTTCTAACAAGGCCTCCAGATCCTGTATCGCTTTTTCGGCATCTTCTCCGTCGGCCACCAGGATAACCTTGCTTCCCTTCTGGGCGGCCAGCATCAGAATACCCATAATAGATTTGCCGTTGACCTTCTCGCCGTCTTTGGCAATCGAAATCTCGGCATTATATTTAGCCGCCGTCTGGACAAATATGGCCGCCGGACGGGCATGCAATCCCTGGGGATTCCTTACAACAATTTCTTTCTCGATCTTTGGCATGTTCTTCAACGTTTTATGACGCGATGCGTCTCGATCAGCTTGATCAGCGCGGCCTTCAATTTCTCGGCATCGTGGCGCACATAATCCTTCACATTAAGGAGATCCGTGGCGACGACCTTATATCCCATGGGCTTGATGTTCTCCAAATCGTCCTCAACAGGAAATGAATTCTCGCTTTCATAACGGCTCAGCATTTCTGCCGGAGCCCTCGCGTTATTGATGAGCCAGGCATCGACGATATCCGAATTCGTATGTTCGATGATAGCCTTGAGATGATCGCTGGCCCTATATTCCTCCGTCTCTCCCTGCTGGGTCATGACGTTGCATACATAAATTTTGAAAGCGGCCGAACGGCGCAGGGCCGACGGCATCCCCTCGATAATCAGATTCGGCAGGATGCTGGTGTACAGGCTTCCCGGACCGATGATAACCACATCGGCGTTGCTTATCGCGTCCAGGGCTTCCGTCGTCGGCTGGGCGTCCTCAGGTTTAAGGAAAAGCCGCTTAATGCGGGCATTCTTCCTCGGTATTTTTGCCTCCCCCTCCGTCCGGGATCCATCCACGTATTCGGCCACCAAATGCACGTTGCTCACCGTGGAAGGGATGACCTTCCCCCGGATGGCCAGGACCTTGCTGCACTCTTTAACCGCGCGTTCAAAGTCCCCGCCGGTTAACTGAAACATCGCCGTTAAAAAAAGATTGCCGAAATTGTGCCCCTTCAATTCCGAATCTTTTGAAAACCGGAACTGGAAAAGATCACCCATCAACGCGGGGGCATCCGCGAGGGCAACCAGGCAATTGCGTATATCGCCGGGGGCGACGATATTGAATTCCTCCCGGAGACGGCCGGATGACCCGCCGCTGTCCGCAACGGTCACAATCGCGGTGATGTTGGCCGAATATTCCTTAAGCCCCAACAGGAGGTTGGAAAGCCCGTGGCCGCCGCCGATGGCCACAATCTTCGGTCCCCGCTCGAGATACCTGCGTTGGTACAGGATATTGACAAGTTCGCGCTCGCGTTCCGGGAGGAACAGGGTGATCATCGAAACGATCGTTTTCCCGATCCCGACGACAAGGAAAAAAATGCCGCAAAGGATGATGAAGATGGCCGGGATCCTGACCAGGGGATGTTCGTAAACCGTGAAGGCGGCGCCTATCCCGACGATGACAACGCCGACCAGGGAAATAAAGAGCCACCGCTTTATTTTCATCCCCGGATAAAGCCATTTAAAAAGATTTTTGGACATGGTCTTTAGGGCGTTAAAGAATACTCAGGACGCCTCGTTAATAGAATCTGTGGGTGCCTAAATAGCCAAACATGGCTTAAGTCATTGATAATAAACAACTTGCCAATAAATAAACCTCTGAATTTTTTGAGTTCAGATTCAAGAATAGCCGTAGGGGCCGTGGGATCTGTGGGAAACCTTCGAGAGTTTCGGTTTTCCACAGATTCCATGGCCCATTTTAGTCGATTATTACCCACAGATTCTGAGAAAGAGCCCTCAGGACAAAATCGAAATGTTTTCTCTATGAACTGTCCCCGTCCGCGAAATCGCCTCACCCCAAGAAGTCAAACGGACACCCCGTTACGGTGTTCTTTCGTCTTCCAGAGTAATCATTTTGAGAATCGTAGTCTCGTCTTTGGCCTGTTTCAGGCTTTCACGGAAAAACTTATCTTTCAGAAGACGGGAGATCTTTGCCAGGGCTTTTAAGTGCGGTCCGGCGGAATCAATCGGCGCGACCAGCAAGAAGAAGATATGGGCGGGCTCGCCGTCAAGGGAATCAAAGTCGACGCCTTTTCTGCTGATACCCAGGCCCGCCGTCAACTTATCGACATATTCGCACTTCCCGTGCGGGATCGCGACGCCCTGGCCGATAGCGGTCGACCCCAAGGCCTCCCGGGCCAGAAGAATGTCAACGAGCTTGCCTTTATACTTTTTATCGATCGCACCGGCGTTAATAAGAAGCGTGACAAGTTCCTTGATGACGCCCTCTTTATCTGAGGCCGAAAGATCGGATGAAACAGCCTTGGCGCAAAGAAAATCGCTGATCTTCATTCACAGTCCTCCACTCAATCTTTTCCGTCAGAACGTAGCGGGTTGTGTTTATTAACGTTGCTGCGGAGATTCTTAATTGTTGGCTTGAAAAGAACAGGTTAGAAAAAGAGCGGCGGATGGGACTTGAACCCACGACATCCTCCTTGGCAAGGAGGCATTCTACCGCTGAATTACCGCCGCATTAATCAATCGTCAGTGGCAAGGGATAAGAGGCAAGGCCTCTTCTTTGCGGCGCGAACTCACGCGGCCTCTTATCGCTTCCATCTCGTTGCTTTTCTATGGGCGAGAGAGGGGTTGAACCTCCACCCCTTACGGGACAGGATCCTAAATCCTGCGCGTCTGCCAATTCCGCCACTCGCCCTTTATGAGTCTTAAGCGGTGAGTGATAATCGGTAAGAAGGGCAATGATAAGGCGGGGTCATCAATGCTGCGAAGAAGTTCGGTCAACAACAGGCCGTCTTCTCGCCGGCGAATCCTCATCCCCGGCTTTTTATCTCTTGTCACTTCTCACTTATCCCTAAATCAGTGACCCACCCGCGACTCGAACGCGGCACACCTGCCTTAAAAGGGCAGTGCTCTACCGGATGAGCTAGTGGGTCAACGCAATCCTTTCACTTATATTTGAAAAAGAACAGGGCCTTCTATTTGATCATTTCGGTCAATTCTTTCTGCTTCGATTCCAGCACGTGATCGACCTCTTTGATAAACTTGTCCGTCAATTTTTGGACCTCATCTTGGCCTTTAAAATTGTCGTCTTCGGTGATGGCCTTCTCGGCTTCCATCTTTTTTAAATGGTCATTGGCATCCCGGCGGATAGACCGCAAAGACACCCTTCCCTTTTCCGCCATGTCCTTCACCACTTTCATCATTTCGTTGCGTCTTTCCTCGGAAAGCGGCGGGATAGACAACCGGATAACCTTTCCGTCATTACTCGGGGTCGCACCAAGCTTGGAGTTCAGGATCGCTTTTTCGATCTGCGGGATGGCGTTCATATCCCAGGGTTGAATGATAATGGTTTTCGGGTCGGGTATGTTAATGCCGGCCACCTGCTTGATCATTGTCGGCGTCCCGTAGTAATCAATATGGAGCCCTTCGATGAGGCCCGGGTGCGCCCGACCGGTCCGCACCTCAGCGAATTCGCGGTCAACGGACTCTATCGTCTTTTTCATCTTCTTTTCTGTTTCCCGGAGGAGATCCTTTATGGCCACAGTGCACCACCCTTCTTATGATACGATTGTCCCTATCTTCTCCCCTTTCACAACTCTCATGATATTCCCCGCTCTGGTCAGATCGAAAACGACTATCGGCAGATGATTATCCATGCACATGCTGATGGCCGTAGAGTCCATAACGCGCAAGTTCTTTTTGAGCACGTCGATAAATTTCAGCTCACTGAACCGCCTCGCCTTCTTGTCCTTGACCGGATCGGCCGAATACACGCCGTCGACCTTCGTCGCCTTAAGGATGACATCGGCGCCGATCTCCTTGGCCCGTAGCGACGCGGCTGTGTCCGTCGTAAAATAAGGATTGCCGGTTCCGGCCACGAAGATGACGGCCCGCTTTTTTTCCAAATGACGGATCGCGCGGCGCCGAATGTAGGGCTCGGCCACGGCGGCCATATGAATGGCGGTCATCACGCGCGTCGGGATACCGGTCTTTTCCAGGGCATTCTGCAGTGCAAGCCCGTTAAGGATCGTGGCCAGCATCCCCATATAATCAGCGACCGACTGATCGAGACCGAAGCGCTTCGATTCGACCTGGCCGCGGAAAAAGTTCCCTCCACCTACGACAAGGGCAATCTCAACCCCCATGGCCATGACTTCGGCTATCTGTTTGGCCAGGGAAGCGCACATCTCCGCTTCGATCCCATGTTCCTGGGAACCCTGCATGGCCTCGCCACTCAGTTTAAGCAAAATCCTCTTATATATCGGTTTACTTCGCAATGGATTATGGGTTCAAAGCGGTCTTCATGATTTATTCTTCACCGACTTTATATCTGACAAACCGGGAGATAAGAATATTCTCGCCGATCTTGGCCACCAAATCATTCAGATAATCGCGGACGGTGAAGGACTGATTTTTGACGAAGGGCTGTTCCAACAGGCAGTTTCTTTTGATGAACTCCTCCGGGTCTTCTGCCTTGTCCAGGACATCCTGTCCAATATCGTCCCGCGTGACACACCGGGGAGCCATAGCGGCGATATGCATCGCTATGTCTTTTGTAAACCGGCAGAAATCCTCACTCTTGGCCACAAAATCCGTTTCACAGTTCACTTCCAAAAGAACGCCGATCTTGGCGCCCAGATGGACATAGGCCTCAACGCGTCCCTCGTTGGCGGCCCGCGATCCTTTCTTCGCCGCGATCTCCAGACCGCGTTGACGGAGGATATCTTTGGCCTTTTGCGGATCTCCTTTGGCCTCTTCGAGCGCCTTCTTGCATTCGATAACACCGCAACCGGTTGTTTCTCTCAATTCCTTAATGGATTCCACTGATACGCTCATAATACTCCTTCCTTACCTTGCCCGGGAGACTACGGTTCATTCAAGTTCGGATTTCAGGCAATGTCTTCATAGACTAATTTTCTTTTTCCGTCCCCATACGGACCTTCGTGGGCCCCCGCTTGACATTTTCCTTCTTCTCCGTCGAATCTTCCAACGTTTCAATCTCCTCTTCGATTTTCTGTCCGGATTCCCCGGCATCCGATTGTTCGTCAGCCTCTTTCCGGCGGGCCTGTTCGCTGATCACATATGCCTTTTTCCCCTCCAGGATATTGTCGGTCAACATGGTCACAATAAACCGAATCGATTTCAACGCGTCGTCATTACCGGGGATCGGCAGATCTATATGATCCGGATCGCAATTTGTGTCAATGAGCCCCACGGTCGGAATCTTAAGGCGGTTGGCTTCCCGGACAGCGATCTCCTCTCTCTTCGAATCGATGATAAAGACAACGTCCGGGAGTTCATTCATCTCGCGGATGCCCTCCAGATCCCGCTGCAGTTTATCGCGTTCCTTGGAAAGACGGGCGCGCTCCTTTTTGGTAAGCTCATCAAAGGTGCCGTCCTCGCTCATTCGCTCAATGGACTTAAGCCTCTCAATAGATTTTCTGACGGTTTGGAAATTGGTCAACAGGCCGCCCAACCAGCGGTTGCGAATAAAGAACATCCCGGCGCGCGTCGCTTCCTGGGCCACTATGTCCTGGGCCTGCCGTTTGGTCCCGACGAAAAGAATACGGCGTCCCTGGGCCGCGTTGTCATGAAGAAAATCCCGAGCGCGGTTCAGGCAATCGACCGTCTTTTCCAGATCGATAATATATATCCCGCTTCGCTCCCCGAAGATATATTTTTTCATTTTGGGATTCCAACGTCTTGTCTGGTGCCCAAAATGGACTCCGGCTTCCAGTAATTTTTTAATCAGTTCGTCCGTCATCTTGCCTCCGTCTTAACCTCGTTTATTACATTAAGTTACCCGACGGGATCCGCCTCTGATCCGCCGGTTGACTTCGGGATGAACATCTTGAGTCTATACGTCATAACTGCATCCATCCCATTAAGTTAATTGTGATAGTATAACCAATATCAATGTATTTTTCAATATTTTATTTCCGAGGGAACCCGGTGTAAAACTGCTGAATAAGTTTTAAATTTCGGGCAAAAACGCCTCAATTTTACAAAAAATTGCAGGAAAAAGCAATTGTTTTTCATATATACTGTGATTTGTTCACTAAGGCCGGAACCACCGGGTCGCCGGTCAAATTTGAAACTGCGTATTATAAAGCCGCCCATAAAGGGGGCAATCCTTAAGCAATTGCGCATGTGTGCCCTGCCCAACAATCAGGCCTTTTTCCAGGACAACAATCTTGTCGGCTTTTTGAATCGTCGAAAACCGGTGGGCGATACAAATAACCGTGCGGCCATGCATAAGTTTATCCAGGGCCTCCTGAACAAAGCTTTCGGATTCCGAATCCAGCTGGGACGTGGCCTCATCCAGGATAAGCAGAGGCGGATTCTTCAAGATTGCCCGCGCGATGGCAATCCGCTGTTTCTCGCCTCCGGAAAGGCGGAATCCCCGGTCTCCGACGATCGTTTCGTAACCCTGCGGCATGTTAACGATAAACCTGTGGGCAAACGCCTTCTTCGCCGCTTCCTGGATTTCGTCCAAAGGCGCATCGAACCTCCCGTAGGCAATGTTCGCCCTTACCGTATCATTGAACAAAATGGTTTCCTGGGTCACGATGCCGATCTGTCTGCGCAAAGACGATAAGGTCAGGTCCCGCAAATTCTTCGAATCCAGAAAAACGTCCCCTGAGACAGGGTCATAAAATCGGGGGACCAGATTGGCCAGTGTCGATTTCCCCGATCCCGTCGGTCCGACAATCGCCGCGACCTCCCCGACCGAAATATCGAGATTGATATCTCTCAAGACATGGTCGGATTCGTCGTCATACCGGAAGTTGACCTGTCGTATTTCGATCTTCTCTTGAATCTGCGGCGCCTCGAGGGCATCGGGACGCTCCTTGACCGATGGGCTTGCCTCCAGAACTTCATAGATACGTTCTGACGCCGCCAGGGCCTGCTGGGTGATAATGTTCACATTCCCCAATTTTTTTATCGGCTGCATCATCATCAGGATAGAACCGAAAAACAGTCCGAAGACACCGAATGAAATCTCACCCTGGAGGATCTGGCGCCCCATCCATAAAATGATCCCCACACCAAAAAGCGTGCCCACGATCTCCGTGATAGGCGTGAGCGACAGAAGACGGCGGATCGATTTCATCTTGAGCTTGTAATAATCCTGGTTTTGTCCGGTAAATCTTTTGATCTCATAAGGCTCCATGCCAAAGGCCTTGACCACCTTGATGCCGGTGATTGTCTCCAGGAGCAGGGAATTGATGTCCGCCATCTTTTCCTGCGTATTCTTTGACAGTTTCCTTAATTTTTTCCCGATATTGGAAATCGGCATGCCGATAATCGGCCCCATAAAAAAGATAATGACCGCCGCCTTCCAATGGATAATTACGACAATAGTCACATACACGACGATCAAAAAGGACTGGCGAATCAGGTCCGTCACGGCATAAGACAGGGCGTTCTCTATGACCTGGACATCATGGGTAATCCGGGAGATCAGCTCTCCGCTGCGTCTTTTACTAAAATAATCCAGCGAAAGGTTCTGTATCGTATGATAAAGGCGGTTGCGGATATCCCGCATGACACGCTGAGAGATATCGTTCATGATCAAACCGTAAAAAAAGGCAACGAGGTTTTTGATCACTATCAATGGAATAAATCCAAGGGCCAGGAACCACAACAGCTCCGATGGCGCCACATCATTGAGCCGCATAACAAGGCTTTGCAGAGCGTCCGGAAGCTGCTGGGGGGGAATAATTTTTTTCTGGGTAAGGACGATGTCCACCAGGGGCACCAGAAGGGACAACTGGACACCTTCAAAAACCGAGCCTAAAAACATCAAAAAAGAGGCCGGCAGAAAAAGCCATAGATGGCCCCGCAGGAACTGCAGCAATTTGACATAGTTTTTCATAAGGTGTGCATATTATCACATCAATTGACTTTTGTCGACCGATTTGTTATAGTAGGCCGATAGTTAACCTGTTCCAATTCTTTATAGTTATAACAATTCAACCAGGCCTCATCTATGGACAAAATCTCAGTAGGCATTATCGGCATCGGACATCTGGGCGAGCGTCACCTGAAGGTTTATCAGAGCTTGCCGCAAAAGGTCAAACTGGCGTGGGTCTGCGACATCAACCCGCGGCAGGGAGAAAAACTGGCCAAGGACCTGGGGATCCCGTTTTACACCGATTATCACGGACTCCTGGCCAAGGTCGATGCGGTCAACATCTGCGCTCCGACCAGCGAACATTTTTCCATCGGCCGGACCTGCCTGAGCGCAGGTCTCCATACATTCATCGAAAAACCCATAGCCTCGACCGTTGAGCAGGCTGAAGAACTGACCCGTCTGGCCCACGCCAAACGCTGCACACTCCAGGTCGGCCACGTCGAACGCTTCAACGCCGCCTTCCAGGCCGTCAAACGGCTGGCGCGGAATCCTCTTTTTATCGAATGCCACCGCCTCAACCGTTTCCCGAAACGCTCTTTGGACATCGGCGTCGTCATGGATTTAATGATCCATGATATCGACATCGTACTCGGGCTGATCGAAGAGCCTGTCGAAGATATTCATGCTGTGGGGATCAATGTCCTCACCGGCCGGGAAGACATCGCCAACGCCCGCCTTTCTTTTCAAAACGGTTGTGTCTGCAACCTGACAGCCAGCCGGGTCTCGGATGAAATCATGCGCAAGATCCGCATCTTTATCGAAAACACCTATATCTCCCTTGACTATGTCCGTCAGGAGGCCTTTGTTTTCCGCAAGTCCGGTTCTAAGATCCTTAAACACGCGCTGCCTATCGAAAAAGAAGAACCCCTCAAGGTCGAGCTGGAATCTTTCATCGATTGTATCCGTAACGACGAAAGGCCCCTCGTATCCGGTGAGGAAGGGACGGCGGCCCTTAAAACGGCCCTGGCCATCGTTGAAAAAATATGTCGCAACCCACTCGTCAACATATCATGATCGTGGCCGGAGAGGCCTCCGGCGACCTGCATGCCGCGCATCTTGTCAGGGCCATCCGTGAACAGAATCCGGGTGTCACCTTTTCCGGGCTCGGCGGGAGGTCTATGCGGGAAGCCGGCGTGACACTCTACGCGGACATGACAGAATTTGCTGTCGTCGGTTTTCTCGAGGTCTTTAAACACCTAAAGCATTTTCGCCGCCTTTTCCGCCTTTTCCTTAACAAGGTCAAGGAAACGAAACCCTCCTCGGTCATCCTCGTCGACTACCCCGGGTTCAACCTCCGGCTGGCCAAGGCCCTGGACCACATGGACACGCAAGTGGTTTATTACATCAGTCCGCAGGTCTGGGCCTGGAAGGCAAACAGGATAAAGACCGTCAAACGTTGCGTGGACAAGATGCTGGTCTTTTTCCCTTTTGAAAAAGAGATCTACCTGCGTCACGATGTCGACGTTGAATGTGTCGGTCATCCGTTACTGGATGATGTGCGCGTTCGCACCGGGCGCGAAAGCTATTTGGAAGGACTGGGCCTTTCGCCCCACAAGCTGACGCTTGGCCTCCTTCCCGGTTCGCGGGAAAAAGAAATCCAGACATTGCTGCCCGCCATGATCGGAGCCGCCGAGATCATTCGGGATCGGTTCCCCTCACTACAGATTATCCTGATCAAGGCGGCGACCATCCCCCGGAGGATCGTCTCACCTTATCTCGAAGGGAAAAGCGTTATTCCCAAAATAGTCGACGAAGACGGTTATGACGCCATCAACGCGTGCGATGTCTGCCTTATCGCCTCCGGGACCGCGACACTTGAGGCGGCGATCCTCCAAAAACCGATGGTCATCGTTTACAGGACCTCCTTCCCCACATGGCTTCTGGCCAGGCTCTTCGTCAAGATCCCCTGCATCGGTCTGGTCAATGTGGTCGCCGGCCGCAAGGTCGTCCCCGAGTGCATCCAGTTTGCGGCCACGCCCCGACGCATCGCCCACGAAGCCCTGCAGATGCTAAGCGACGAGATAGGGCTCGCGCAGGTTCACGCGGATTTGAAAGAGGTGCGGAAACGTCTGGGCGAATCCGGCGCTACGCACAGGGCCGCAAGGATCATTCTTCAAATATTATGAAGAAGAAGGGGCCGCCCTGCACCGTGCGGTGCAGGGCGGCCCCTTCTTCTCCTTAATATTTATAAAAGTCTAGGGCCTTACGTCCAATAGGAAGGCGTAGGCGAATCAAATCACCTGCAGTTTTCTCTTCTCGATCCAGCCGATCTTGCCGTCCGAACGCCTGATCTTAAGCCAGTCACCTTCTTTTTTTAGGATTCGGACAACCGTTCCTTCGGACAGGGCGTAATATTTGGTGGCCTGCTCGATCGGTTCATACCGGGAGTGCGCCTTCTCCATGACAACGGCCTGTACCCCGTAATCCCCGACTTTAGCCGTTAATACCCAAAGGTGAAATAAAAAAACCGCGGCCCACAGGGCCATGACAACGGCCAGCCGGACGACGGGCCAGCGCCGCACTAGGAAAAGGATATAGCTGAAGGCCATGAGCAGGAAACAGCCATAGAGCATCCAGGAAAGTTCGTTGACGGTAAAACGGCTCTTGTACGATGTCCACCGCTGCCGCCAGAACGAACCGGGGGATTCACCGGCGTATTGCGGCACAAAAGAACGGGCATACCGGAGGTTATAGGCCAGCTGATCATCCCGGGGCATCAGGCGTTTCGCGCGCAGATAATAGAGGACGGCCTCGCCCAATCTTTTGTTCTTAAAAAAACAATTGCCCATATTGTAGTAAATCGCACCGCTTTCGTATCCCCGATCGAGAATGGACTGGTAGAGCCGGATGGCTTTACTGTATTCCCCGTCCTTGTAAGCGGCATTAGCCTGAAAAAAGACGGCCATGGGGGCGTTCGCCTCCTGCGCGAAGGCGAATGCCTGAAAGGCGATCAGCAAGATGATGCCTGACGCCGCCCTTTTCAAAAGAAGCAGGTTCATACCCTTTTCTCCAGATAATCGATAACGGTTCTCAAATCGGCCAAAGTCATCTTCATCTTTGCCCTATCCGGGTGAAGAGGAGCAAAACGGATGGCATCACAATCTTCAAAAATGGCCTTTAATCGACCGTCCACCTCTGTGTCGACGGCCCTTTTGCGCACAATATCCCGTACCATGTCCCATGTTATTCCACCCGACGAGAGATGAAACGTGTCGCCCAGATACTCCTGCAGGGTCTTAAACACACAGTCGTAAAACTCCTTCGGCTGGTCCGCCTTCATCAACGCCTCGGCCTTGCGGATACCCTCCTTCGCCCTGCGCGGCGCCTTCAACCGCCGCGCAAAACTCACATCCGAACGCAACCGCTCGCGCCGATAATAATATCCCGCATATCCCAAAAAACCTGCCAATGACAGGATAACCGTAATGACAAAACGCAGGCTCTGAAAAACAAACCGGCCCCGCTTGCGGAAAACACCAGGGTCCTCTTTCAAGAAGAGGATGTCCTCTCCCAGTTCTTCCTGATAAATGAGCCCCTGGCCCAGCGCGCCCGTACCAGCGGCGGCAGGAGGCAAGCCTACGACCTTAAACTGGTCCTGCTTCTCGGCCGGTTTAACCTTGATCGGAAACGGCCCCCTTCGTATCATGCGATACTGTTCTTCCTCAGGATCAAAAAAGGAGAATGCGGCCGCGGGCACCCGGTCGACCTCGTCGTGCTTGGGAATCAAAACCTGCTCGAGCGTCTTGTCTTTTTCCTGCTCCTTGATCTCCGGATCATAAGCCTTGAAATCGCCCGTATCAGCGTAGGCCGGGAACCGGACCGTCTGCAGGTTACCCTCGCCCGTTATCGTCATCCTTACCGTCAGGGGGTCTCCGACGGAGACTTCCTCCGGCATCACATCCGCCCGGAAATCGAATTGGCCCACCGCTCCTGTAAAACCCTCGGGGCGGTTTTCTTCCGGGAGCGGCTTGACGGCGAGTCTCACGTCCGCCGAACTCACCCTTAAGGGATAACGTCGATAGGATTCAAAAAAGCTGTCAAAAAATTCTTCGTCGAAAAAGGATCCGAACTCGCCGAAGGGGGAACGTGAGGAAGGGGCTTCTTTGATGAGGACGTTCAAAGAAAGTTCAGCCGGTCCCACGGCAAGCTCTCCGGTGCGCGTCGGGAAAAAGGCGGCGGCGAATTCGACCACATCATACTGCACACCGCCGATGACCTCGCTGTATTGACGGGGCCGGGCAAATTCCTCAAGGCGAAAGCCGTCGGCCTCCAGTTCCGGGAACTGGACGTCGCGCACGGAAAGCTGGTTCACGTACAATTTAATTGTCAGAGGGACACGTTCGTTTAGATAGACCTCTCGCCGGTCTATTTTCATCATGAGAAAGACGTTGTCCTCCAGCGATCTCCCGGACGGCGCAATCGCCCGCTGTTGCCCATTGATCGGCTGGGAGATCACGCTGATGTCGACGGGATCGGAGATATATGTCCTGCCGTTAATGGTAACCGTGATGGGCGGGACGGTGAATGTCCCTGCCTTGAGAGGTATAAGCCGGTAATTGTACGCGATCGAACTGGAATACCGGCCGTTAACAATGGAAACGTGCGTGGAAGGCCCGAGATAGCGGCTGTCGAATCCATCGAGCGACGGCAGTTCAAAGGGGCCGGCTGACTGATTTCCCCGCACCGTCATGCTGAGGACCAGGCTCTCCCCCAGAGCCACGGTCTTTCGGTCAACGCTCACATCAAAAGTAATGTCCTGAGCGGCCGTGACGACGGGACGGAACATCAACGCTCCTACGATGAGAAAGCCGACGCACTTACCAATCTTTCTCGACATCTTCAAACGACCTCTTCTGTTTCAATAGTTCGAAATTCAACAGGCGTTCCGGCTCCTCGCTTTGTTGATAACTTTCCAAAAGAGTCCGGGCCTCCCGTTTCGACATGCCTTCCCTTTCACCGTCACCCTCTTCATCATCCTCTCCCCCTGCGGGACGGCCCTCTGTGTTCCCGTCCCACCGGAGATTTTGTCGGTCAAGAGGCTTGCCGTCTTCTTTTGTTGACTCCTTGTCCTGTTTCCCTTCGGTCTTTTTCTCGGTATTCTTCTCCTGCGGCTGTGAGGACATCTCCTGCTCTTCCCGCTGTTTTTCCTTCTCCTCTTCCGGTTGTTCTTTCTTCTGTTCTTCCTGGCGTGTATCCTGCTGTTTTTGTTTTTCCAATTTCTCCTTTAACCGTTCGAGTTCCTTTTTCACGATCTCCCGATTATATTGCGCATCTTCATCCGAGGGGTCTTCAGCCAGGGCCCGCTCGTAATGCGTAAGGGCGTTTTCAAAATGATGCATGGCCTGCGTGGGCGCCTCGTCTTCTTTTTCCAGGCCTAAATGATAATGGGTATTCCCAAGATTATAATGGGCATTCTGCCGGATCCTCTCGTCTTCACTTAACAAGGCGGCATTGAAATGACGTCCCGCCGCGGCATATTCTTCATTTTTGTATAAAACCGTCCCGATATCAAAATTGACAACAGGCGATTCGGGATCCTCTTTGAGGGCCTTCTCATACATCCCCAGGGCCTTGTCGTACTCTTCTTGTTGAAAGAGTTCGTTTCCCCGGCGGACAAGCGTCCGGGGAGAAGCCCCCTCGGCCGACCCCGCAGAAATCAACACGATTATAACAAATACAAATTTTTTTTTCATCCCTTTCTCTCCGGGATTAGCATCTCACCCAACAGACAGACAAGGAACAGGCCCAGGGGGATCTGATATCGTTCATGATAAATCTTTTTCATCTTCCCCTCAATCTCTCTTCGCTCCAGTTGCGCGAGCCTCTGGTCGTAGATCAGCTCAAGGCCGAATTCGGCGCCGCTGGCGCGCACATACATGCCTCCCGTGGCTAAGGCGATCTTTTGCAGCAGTGCTTCATTGAGCCTGGACTTGACATACTGACCCTCCGCATCTTTCAGAAAGGAAGAGCTGCCGTCCGGCCCCGTGACGCGGATCAGTTCGCCTTTCCGTGTGCCGACGCCGACACAAAAAATGCGCACCCCCGCTTCAGCCGCGGCCTCGGCCCGCGCAAGGGGATTTCCCTGCAGATTCTCTCCGTCGGTGATCATGATGAGCGTCTTATATTGGCCGGGGACTTCCGCATAATCCCGCAGGGCCTTGTCGATCGCATCGGCGAGATTGGTCCCGCCCTTGGGGATGACTTCCGGGGAAAGGTCATCCAAGGTCAAAAGGAATCCCTTATAATCCACCGTCAGAGGGCAGACCAAAAATCCCTTGCCGGCAAACGCGATAAGCCCGATGCGGTCACCCCGCAATTTTTTAACAAGGTCCCGGACGGCCAGTTTTGATCGTTCGAGACGGTTGGGACGGATGTCTTCCGTAAGCATGCTCCTAGAAACGTCGACCGCCACAAAGATGTCGAGCCCTTGGCGCTTGACCTCCTGCCAGTGAAAACCCCACTGGGGGCGCATAAGGGCCAAAACAGCGAAGACAAAGGCCGCGACGAGCAGCATGTTCTTCCACGTCATATTCCGCCTTTGCACCGAAGGCGCCATGTCTTCATGAAATTCTGTCGCCACGAATTGCGTCATGTTCCTTCTGCGGCGGCGGACGGATAAATAAATGAAGACCGCCACGGCCGCAACGGCCATGAACAGATAACCGGATTGGGGAGAGACAAACCTCATATCAGGGAATCCTCAAAAAAACAGTCCGGGATAAAATGATCTCTAACAGCAGCATCCCCATAGCCGGAAAAAGAAAATACGGGAACAATTCTTCATATTCCTTATACCCGCTCTTCTCGATGAGGGTCTTTTCCATGGCGTCTATTTCTTGGTAGACACGGCGTAACGACTCCGTATCGGTAGCCACAAAATATTCGCCCTCCGTTAAACGGGCAATCTCCTTAAGCGCCTTTTCGTCAAGCTCGATCTGGACCCGGCGGTAAACCGTCCTCCCCCATGGATCTTTAACCGGAAAGGGCACCGGACCTTTTGTCCCGGCGCCGATGGTATAGATCTTCACACCCAGGGCCGCGGCTGTTTTTGCCGCCGTGACCGGATCGATCTTGCCGGCGTTATTCACCCCGTCGGTCAACAGTATAATGACACGGCTCTTGGCGCGGCTGTTTTCCAGCCGGCTCAAAGACGATGCAATAGCGGAACCCACGGCGGTCCCGTCCTCGATAATACCCAGATCGATCCTCTCAAGATTCTTCTCCAACCAGGTGTAATCGGTCGTCAGGGGACACACCGTATAGGCCCGTCCGGCAAAAGCCACCAAGGCCAGCCGGTCGGACCTACGCTGGACGATAAAATCCTGGACCACGTCTTTGACGACCGTCAAGCGGTTGTACCTCTGTCCATTAAGCCTGAAATCCTCCGCCGCCATGCTTCCCGAAGCGTCAATGGCCAAAACGATATCAATCCCTTCCGAGGGGATATTGACCTCTTTCAGGATCCGCCTTGGACCGGCGAGGGCCACGATCACAAGGGCTGCGGCGGCGAACCGCAAAAAAAAGAGGCAGGGGAACAGCCGCAGGCGCCATCCGGCACGGGGATAACCGGTGAACGCAAGACTCGAAAAACGGAAAGCGGGCAGAGGCCTCCGCCGGTTCAAAGCGAATACGAAAGGAAGCAATACGAATAAAGACAGGATCCAGGGGGATCGGAAAATCATATGCTGGCCCTTATGGTTGTTCTCCCGCCGGCTGTTCCTTGAGCGCGGTTTGATCGACAAAAGCCCCGGCCCGGCGGAAACCCTCCTCCATCTCTTCCATCGTCGGACCGTATCTGGCAAACTTGACCATATCGCACGACCTGAGGAATTCCTCAAGAAGAACCTTGTGACGTGTTTCCAAAACATCCGTCTCCCGGATATGTTGAAGAAACTCCTCTGTCGTCATCTCCGTGGCCCTGATCGAATAGCGGCCTTCAATGTAACGGCGGACAATATCCGATAATTCGGAATAGTATTCTTTGATCTTACCCTGCCGTGGCCATTGACGCTCAAAAAGAAGCCGCAGGCGTTCGCGGGCGATTTCATCAAAAGATCGCGCGGCCGGCTCCGCCCCCCCTTGATCCTCCCTCCTTCTCCTCAGCCGCCATAGGAAAAAAGCGCCTGCCGCGAGAGTCAAAACAACGACGAGAAGAATAAAAGGCACAAAGGGGAACGGCAATCCCACCGGGCCTCTTATGTCACGCAGCTCCTGCGCGCTGACATCGCCCGGGAAAAAGACGGACAAAACGGGCGCTGTGATGAACGCTTTGAGAAACGGATGATTCATCAAAGGATCTTCCTTTGCCTCTTCTTGAAAAACTTGACGATCTCCCGGGTGTAAGGCTCATGAGTATAAATGTCGATGTGGTCAATGCCCAAAGCGCCAAAAAATGTCTTCCGGCTGTTCAAACGGCGGACGGCGGTATCCCGGTAACGCCGGCGGAAAACCGGATCAGTGGTGTCGACTATCCCGCTGTGCCCGGTCTCGGCATCGTCAAGGACGACCAAGCCGCAGGGCGGCATATCCCATTCTCGGGGATCGGTTAACGTCACGGCGATAATATCATGGCGCCTGTTACCCACGGTCAGGGCATTCCGGAAACGATAGTCTCCCTTCAGATAGGCGTCCTGGGTCATGCCCGGCTCAAGGAAATCAGAAATAAGAAAGGCCACGGAGCGCCGGGTTGTGACCTTGTTGAGAAAATCCAAGGCCGCGGCTATATCCGTGCTGATGCCCCGGGGCCGGTAATAAAGGACCTCCCGGATAACGCGCAGGACATGCCGCAAACCTTTTCGCGGCGGAATAAACTTTTCCACGCGGTCGGTAAAAAGTATCAGCCCGACTTTATCATTGTTGCGGACGGCAGAAAACGCCAGGACGGCAGCCAGTTCGGCGGCCAGTTTATTTTTCAGGCAGCGGACGCTCCCAAAATGGCATGAACTTGAAAGATCGACGAGGACCATGACCGTCATCTCTCTCTCCTCGACATACTTTTTCACATGCGGCCGGCCCGTCCGGGCGGTGACATTGCGGTCAATCATCCGCACGTCGTCGCCCATCTGGTATTCGCGGACCTCGTCGAATTCCATCCCGCGGCCTTTGAACACGCTGTGATACTGTCCCGCGAACACATCCGTAACCAGCCGGGATGACGTGATCTCGATACGCCGGATATTTTTGAGAATGTCTCTAGGGATCATAAACCGCGAGAATGAAGCTGCCCGAGGTTGCGCTCGTGGCATCTAGTATTTCTTCGGCGAAATCTCGTTGATCCGCTCTTTTTAACTTCGGACTTGCATCCGCAGCATGAAGGCGGAGACGGATCAAGGGACTTCCACTTTGTCAAAAATACGCTGGATTAAATCTTCCGATGTCTTTTCCTCCGCCTCGGCTTCATAGCTGATAATCAACCTGTGTCGCAGGACATCCATCCCGATGGATTTGACATCTTGCGGCGTGACGTATCCCCGCCCCTGCAAAAAGGCGTAGGCCTTGGAGGCCAGTGTCAAAGAGATGGTAGCCCGGGGAGACGCGCCATACTGAATAAGCGGAACGATATCTTCCAAATGGCATGTCTGCGGATGCCGTGTCGCCTCCACAATATCAACGATATATTGTTCGATCTTCTCATCCATGTAGATTTCATCCACTACGCTCCTGGCCCGGAGGATATCCTCGGGGGTCACGATGGGCTGCACGGCAATCTTCTTATAGGTGAAAGACATCCGCCGTAGGATCTTCAGCTCCTCCTCTTTGGAAGGATATCCCACTTTGACCTTAAGCATAAAGCGGTCAACCTGGGCCTCGGGCAGAGGATACGTGCCCTCCTGTTCAATAGGGTTCTGTGTCGCCAGGACCAAAAACGGTTCCTCTAAGGGAAGCGTCTGCTCCCCGATCGTGACCTGCCTCTCCTGCATGGCCTCAAGTAGCGCGCTTTGCACCTTGGCCGGCGATCGGTTGATCTCGTCCGCCAGGATGATATTGGCAAAAATAGGGCCTTTTTTCGTGAAAAAATTCCCGGTCTTCTGCTCATAGATCAAGGTGCCGGTCAGGTCGGCCGGAAGCATATCAGGCGTAAACTGGATACGCTGAAATCTGGTCCGAATGACGGAGGAAAGAGTTTTCACGGCCATCGTCTTCGCAAGACCGGGAACGCCTTCAATGAGTATATGACCGTTGGCCAGAAGCCCGACCAGCAGGCGTTCCAAGAGGCTTTTTTGCCCCACGATCACCTTTTCCATTTCCACAAACAGGGCCTCGAGAAAGGCGTTCTCTTTTTTGACTTTGGCGTTAAGAGCGGTAATATCCTGACTTGCCATAATCGACCTCCGTTTTAAATCATTATGACATGAGTTCGTTTGATGTGCAGGGGATCAGCGGAAATACACGTCAATCCGGGCCACTTGTCCCTGCCGGACATCTTCCGCGTAAGGCGCCTCCAAAACCGCGCCATCCACACTCACCGTTTTATTATGATGGTGGTAGTGCAAATCGATCCGTCCGATCCGGGCGGCCTTTGCGCCATAAGTATTCAGTCTCCGCGGGTTGTGATAAACAACCGGTACCGTACCCAGAAGCATGAAGGCATAGGTGTTCTTGGGAAGCGACACGGCTTTGTTATTCGGCAAGATTTGGCGTTTGCCCTTATTAGTGAACAACCATCCTGCCAGGACAGGCTGAAATGTCAAAGTCAACTCCCTCTTGCCGTTCATCCGGAAAGGCGTCGGACCGATGTTCATGATGAGCCACATATGGACAATCTCCGCCGTGGAACCGCTCAGACGGGAGACAAATCCCTGGCCGTGCTGGTCCTCGTTGGGGTGGACGCTGCTCACGATAAAGGAGGAGTTCTCCAAAGTGCTCCTCGCATACCGCTCGGGCTTGAGAAACGGGACAAGGGTTTGAGGCAAATTGTTGTAAAATTCGTCATACAAGCCTCCTTTGAGCAGTTCCAAAAGGAATTTGTATTCCATGTGAAGCCAGACGGACTGGTTCTCCAGCCATCCCGGCGGGAATATGCGCGCTCGGCCAATTTCCGGAGATTCACCGCTCAGGTCACCGTTGACCCGGTACATCTTCAGTTTCTTGTCGTACAACTCTGACTGCCGGACCGCGTTATAGAGATTTTTCAGTCTGGCCGGATTCCGTTCAACGCGCATAGCGTGCACAAAACCTTCCAGAAAAACGGGGAGATCATGTCTTTTGAATTTGAGAGGCCAGATATAAGGGAATCCCTGGGGACTGATCTTGTCCAGCCGTTCATACCGGATAACTTCATGCGTAAAATAGGTCGGTAAACGCCCCCCCTTCTTACAGGTTAACCTGACGGCCTTCTGGGTCCTTTCCATGACCAGAGTCAAAAAAGTTGTTACGTCCCGCCGGGTTACATGTTTCTGCTTTCCGTCCAGACCCTGCCTGACGCGCGAACGGTAATGCTCTTTGACTTCGTTCGCCCGGTTCCAATACGTTAATTCATCGGGACGATGATCCAGGATGTCCGAAAGGTCCTTGATGAACTCAAAGAGTTCTTCGAATATCTCAAATTCATGATCATCTTGCACCCCGGCCTCATCCAGGGCCCCGCACAAAAACCGGCAGAGACGATGCAATTCAAAGGTCTCGCTTATGGATGACCCCATGAGCCCCGGCAATCCGTTCAGGGCGTCGTACCAGTTCGGTTTGTCGGCCTCCATTTCGATCCCGAGCCCGCTTGGATCAAGGGTGGCCGCCTTATTGGCGATCAGGCACAGCAGCTTGACAAGCAAGGTCGTATGATAAATCGGACCGTCTCCGTTATGGATCCGCAGCATGTGATCCTTCTCGACCCGGATCTCACCGCTTCCGTCGGCCACGGAGTGATACTGCCGGCATCCTCGCGGGGTCAGGATATAACGTCCTTCCCGCGGACGCACAAAGTGGTCGTTATGATAGAAGGTCATCTCGCGGTTTTCGAAAAGAACTTCTTTAAGCCGTTCTGGATAGAGTTTGAGGAATTGTTCGATAAGATCAAGATTATATGTCCAGTGATCACTCCAGAATCCTTCCCCGTAGCGGGCCAATTCCCGCTTGCGGCAAGACGAGAAAAGATCCTTGAGGAAGGCCTTGCGGGAAGTCTTGAAACGGATTTTTTTCTCCTCGATGGTCTTCAACAAATCGCCCGGCGCGAATCCTTCCCGGATGATCTCTTTGATCTGCGGGTCCGGTTTGTCCCCCAAATGAACTTTGAGAAACGCATCCGGATCCGCGTCTTCTTCCGGAAAAAAAGAAGTGCCCTGGACGACGAGCGGGTTATAACCGTCCGCCTGAACAAGGTTCAGAAAGTTGGCGATCGCACTCTCCTTGACGGAACGATGAAACCAGACATCATTGCGGCGGTTCTGGTTGACATCCCTGTAATTACCCTCGCCCTGGGAAAAATAGGTCGGCGTCAATACAAAATGATTGTAGTCGCGTTCAGGATCTCCGTGCTTTCGGCTGAAAACGTTAAAGAACACCTCCTTGTCATGTGTTTCCATCGACACAGGCAATCCTCCGCGCAGGACGTTATCCAGAAACGTCTGCCCGCAATAAAGGTCAAACATCCTGGAGGAACTCGATGTCCAGACATAATCCTTGATGCCATCGATGATCTCCCTGTTTTCAGCGGATTTTTCTTCAATGTAGGCCGCGCTGAGCCTGTTCGGAACGATGCGGTTCAACTCCTGGACACTGTGCGCGTGTCCGATCAATGTGTGGACCTCTTTTTCCGAACGCGGGGCAGCCTTCCACCGGGAATAGCTGAAGGCGCACGGCATCGTGTTAAAGACGTTCTGTTCGCGGGGGATACGGAAAGAACCAGGGGTGAAAAACTGTTCGGGAAAGGAAAGGTCCTCTTTGATACCGAACACTTTTAGGGGATTCACAATCGTTTCCAGATAGTTCGCTTTCTTTCCCGTCTGGTGAAAGGCCGTGAAAAAATTCCCCTCGCAAATCTCATCGACCTGGGGACGGTCCGAGACGGCCACCTTCAGCCGGAAAAAAGGCATTTTCTTTTCCATATTCTCGACATGGACCCAGGCCTCGACCGTCCGCGACAGATGTTTCAGGAGGAAATCATTGTATCCAAACGGAACGATCTGAGGCATTCCGTCGATCAGCTCAATCCCGTAATGCCGACGGGAATGATTCGAGACCCGGACGCGCCGGATCAGCCCCGCAAATGGCTCCTGCGGGAGCGTGAAATAATTCACCCGGAAGCTCAATCCCAGCGTCTCATTGAATTCTTCGATCGTGAGATCATGCGACGACATGGCCATGGAACGCCGACACCGGAAAGCAGGCGACGCGGTTTGCTCACGGAAAGGCTCGTAAAAAAAAGTCCGGCTGCCCGTACTCACCTTCAAAAAACTGCGGAAACCCTGGGTGGAAACCCGACGGTACGCCTTGTTGGCCGGATGAAATTCCATGATGGACTTGTCTTTGCCTTCAATGCCGAAGCTCATGATGCATTGACCGCGGTTGGTATAAAAGGCCCACATCGGGATACCCCATAAACCGCTGATGCCCGGAAAAAAATTGCTGAACGGTTTTTTTCTGTCATATTGGTCGATGACAAATCGGCCTTTCTCATCCAGACCGAAGCGATCATTCTGGTGATTCTTCATAAAGCTTCCCTTCCGTGTTTTAATCCAACGTTTCTCTTGTTCTTAAACGGCGCGGATTGGCGCGAAAAGCTGTGTCAACCTGCTTTATCCAACTTAAAAATAATCATACCCTGCCGTGCCGGATAAACGGGTTTGCCCGACGGATACGATCAGTGCGGAGCTTTCAGGGCGCGGAACGCATTATAATAACCCGACAGCTTGGCCCGCATGGTCATCGCGTTTATGTCCTTGTTTCCGAATTTGATGCGGTTAAGCTCATACACGTCCCGGTTAAGCCGATCATAGCCGCGGTTTGTCGTGCACGCGGCCTCATACCCCGCTTCGCGGACAAGCTCTTTGATCTCATCGCTGAATCCTCCGGTAGGGTAGGACATGTATTTGACGGGGACACCCAGGTTGGCTTCAAGGGCACGCTTGCTGCCCATAATTTCACGGCGGAGTGCGGCCCCCTCCAAATCCGGCAGGTAGGCCTGAGTGACGGTGTGGCTTCCGATAGTGACGCCCTCTTTTTGCATTTCAAAAATCTGATACCATTTCAGCCAGCCTTCCTGTCCCAGCGTGCTTGTCGAACTAAAAACGACGGCCGGAAAGCCGTATTGTTTTAATACCGGGAAGGCGTGCGTATAATTATCCTCAAAACCGTCATCGAAGGTGATGACCACATATCTTTCATCTAACGGGGCTTGTGTTCTAATCAAGTCCACCAGTTTCTGGAGAGAAATGACGGTATATCCGTTCTCGTGCAGATAACGCATCTGCCATTCAAAATTTTCCGGACTCACACTGTTTCCGGATGAATCATCGGCGACATGAACGCTGTGATACATCATGATCGGTACCGCATACTTGTCCGACATCCACAAACCGAAACCGGCCAGGATAATAACAAGAACTCCGATGCATAGACAGATAGCCTTGGCAATGGTTTTTGTGAAACTTCGCTTTCCCGTCAAATACATGTCCTACCCCAATCTTTTCCTGACAAGATCACTGACGGTCCGGTTATCCGCACGTCCGGCGGCTTCATCCAGAACCTTTTTCATGACTTTTCCCATGTCTTTTAAAGAGCAGGCTTCGGTCTCCTCTACGGCCTTTTCGACAAGGGCACTTAACTCTTCCCGGGACAATGCCGGAGGCAGGTAGCCCTTGAGGACATCCCGTTCGGCTTTTTCTTTATCCGCCAGATCATTCCGTCCTCCTTTTTCGAACTGTTCGATCGCGTCCTCCCGCTGCTTAACCTGCTTTTTGATCACAGCAAGGATGTCCTGGTCTTCGAGCTTTTCGTTCCTTTTTTCGATAGAGACATTTTTAAGCTGAGCCCTCAGAAGACTCAAAGTCGAGGAGCGAAGGGCATCTTTTTCCTTCATGGCCCGGATATAGTCCTGGCGGATCTTCTCTTCCAGCATATTCCCCTCCTGTTAAAATGATCTTCAAGTCCAGGCCGACCTTACCTCGCCGGCTCATTTTTTGTCTTGTTGAAAATTTTGCTACTTATCTTAATTGTTTTACGCCTGGATTTCAATCCTTTTATAATCTCGATTTGACTTTTTGCCACCTTCAGGCGTTCGGACAAGAATTTGATCAACGCCTTGTTCGCCCTGCCTTCCAGCGCCGGCGCCCTGAGATAGATCTTCCATCGGCCCTCTTCTTCCTTAAGAAAATCCTTCTTGGCGCCGGGGACAACTTTGACCTCGATCCGCATAGTTCCTACTCCTTTATCAAAGGCAACGCCAAATCTACCGAATGGGACTTAAACCAGCGCTGACGAAGTTTATAGTCCGGCAGGACCTTCTGAACACAGCGCCAAAACCGTCTTGAATGGTTAGCGACCTTAAGATGACACAGTTCATGCACAACGACATAATCAATGACCTCGATCGGGGCAAAAATCAACCGCCAGTTCAAATGGATGACTCCCCTCGATGGATGGCAGCTGCCCCAGATCCTTTTCTGCTCACGAATGGCGATCTTCTGTACATCCGTTTTCATGAGCCGGCAGTAATGAAAAACGCGCGACCCAATGATTTCACGGGCCTGATAGCGGTACCAGGCCAAAAGCTCCTTTCGGATCAAGATCTCCCGCAGACGGTCTTCTTCCACATGACGGGGAATGCAGACCTTCATCCGGCGTCCATCAAACAGGAACCGGGTCCGGAGGTCTTCACCGTTGAAAACAGACAGCTCATACTTCTTCCCCATAAAAAGAAACCGTTGTCCGTGGGCGAATTTTTTCTCGCGGATCTGGCGCCATTGGCGGCGGTGGTTATGAGACCGGCTCCGCATCCAGCCCTCTTTGTCCCGCATGAATCGTTCGATCTCCTCTTGCGGGGCATGGACGGGAGCGACGACACGGACCTCCCCGTCTTCTTCGATATGAATGGCGATGGTCTTGCGACGGCGAGACCGGCTCAGAAGATAAGGGAATGGTCCATCCTGTAGATCCACGGATTTCGCGATTCTTTTCAGCGGGGTCCTGCGCATAGTCGCTTGTGTGCTTACGCTTGTTAAAATTTCGTACAATGTGCTGTTGGGAGGGAAAAGGAAACAGGGGTGGTTATTTTTTGAGTCTCAACTTGCCGTTTTTACCCACATACGCCCATGCCCCCGCCTTGTTTCTTTTGGCTTCCTTGTACAATTTCTGGAATAATTCATTGTATGATTTATTGGAAGAACTTCCCGTGGGCATGGCGTATCCCTGACCGACCAGGTAGGCATTGAGAAAAATCCTTTTATTGTCGATGACAACATCGTTGTAATAACGTGACCCGCCCGCAAATTTGAATCCCGTGTTAGGGCAGTACATGTAAACCAATAAACGGCCGCCTCTATCGACCATCTTTTTGTCGAATTTGAATGACACCCTCTTCCCTTTCAGATGCCATTCCATCATACTTTTCACATAGTCTTCCATGCCGGGAATAATTTTAATGCCGTTAAGATGCAGATTCCGGTACAGCTTGCCGTCAAAGACAGTCCCGGAACGTATACGGACAATCGTCTCGCCCTCTGCCCCGGCCCTTCCCGTGAACAGCAAAGGCATTGTAAAAAGCAAAAATAAAATGGCTCCCTTCTTAGCCATAAGCCTCTGTGCGCGACGAATCGGCGCCTCCTCCTTTTCATTCAAAATATTCAACACGGACCTTCATCTCCCTCGACGTTTCCTCATCAAAGGCATAAGGGGGAACGACGACGCCGTCTCTGATGAGAAACCCATTGTTGCCGAACTTCATCTTTACCCGGTCCATCTCGTCCTGCGCCCGGATACGGGCCAAACGAGTCTCGCGCCTTAATTCGCGGATATTGTCTTTAACCTCCCTGATCTTGCCCCGGTAAAAGGACAAGGTCCTGCGGGCCTCATTGAGATCGCCGCCCCTTGTTTCGTAAAGGGCCAGGCCTTTTTCCAAATCCTGGACCCGCTTTTTCAAAGTCTGATTCTTGCGTTCAAAGGTAGCAATCTGATCGGGATTCAGATCGCCTCCTCCGAGCGCCTGCTCGAAGGACGCCAACTGTTCTCGCACCTCAAGATAAAGCGAGCTGGTTTCGGCGAGTTTATCCTCTGTCTGCGCCAGCATAGCCTTGGTCACATCCAGCTCCTTATAAACTTCCCGGATGACCCTGTCCTTAATGGCCATCTGTTCGTGCAAGCCCCGGGAAAGGATCGCGTTATGTCTTGACGACCAGGATAACAGGTTAAGGGCGTGTTCGTGATTGCGGGAAATCATGATCTGTTGATAAAAAAGCAACGCGGCCAAAACAAAAAACACGGCCAGACATGTCATGCCCAAAATATTCAGGGCCAAACGAAAATTGTTTATCCGCGTGATATTCTGCTGAACGCGATCCCGCAAACGTCGAAGAACATCCTGGTCACGGGAAACGAATTCTATGCCGGCCAATGTCCCGGGAAGACCAAAAGGCCTTTTTCTGGACCAGACTATCCGTCCCAAACGGGGCAAAAAATCCTTATGGGCCTCTCGAAGGCCGGAAAAGGAAAGGAGTCCTTCCTCGTTCAAAGGGATCTGCTTGCGGCTGGAGAGAAGCATTCCCGTTGTACTGATATTCTCGATCTTCGCCCGCCCACCCAAACCGAGCTCGGGATATCGCCAAACCAGCGGTGCCCTTATCCTTACGCGATAGGCCCGTCGTTTTTCCTGCGCTCTCATATCGACTTCCAGTCTTAAAATAGAAAGACAGCCTTCCCTGCGTGGCTGTCAAAATGTTCAGCGTATTCTATCCCCAAACATAATCAAAGTGACCGAATATTCAGATCCTCCCCTTAAAAGGTAGTATACACTGAAACTCCTTTATTCACAACTTCTTTTGCCTCTAAACTTTTTACCCAAATGAGGAAAAAGTTCTCCCTGTGAAGACGAAGAAGGCCCGAGATCCCTGTCCACTTCCTTGACGGCCGACAAGTACCGGCAGTATTCGCAGTCCTCAGAGGACGCGGGGGGAGAATCCCCCATCAAACAATCCTTGGCCTTTACAATGACATCTGACACCCAGTCATCTTTTCCTTCGTACGGGATGACTTCCATATTAAACTCAAGACGAGAATCAAATAAAGAGCGTGTCTTGTCCGCATTACAATAAACGAAGTAACCCTCCGCAGAGACATGGAATTTCGACTGGCGCAGCAGCCATTGATAAATCTCCATTTGTCTCTTATAGGCCTGCTTGTACACTCCATCCAGAGTAATGGGCGCGCTTGTACTGGTCGACTTGTAATCCACCACATGCCACCGGCCTTGAGGATCCACCCAGATATCGTCGACTGCTCCGAATACCAGAAAATTCGTTTCGGCATGGAGATGCTGAACGCCCCGAAAATTGTTCCGCCAGTCATCGATCAGGGGATGAGCCAGAGGGACCGCCTCGATGCCGTATTTCAGCATGACCGGGTGAGGTTTGCCCCGCATCCGATAGCCGTCAAATTCCGCTTTCAGGAGCTGATCAACCGCCGAGTTCAAAGTGAAAGGGGGCATGGACGGCTGGGATACCCCCAGCCTCTTGTCCAGATAAAAACAGCGCGGACAGCGCAGAAAACTCTCCAGGCCTGTCCGGCTTAACTTAAAGGCCGACTTGGAATCCGGGTCAAACAGCCGGCGTTTTCGTTTCCGTCTATACTCTTTGTTCATGACAGCGACTCCCGCAATAATAATGCATATAACCGAAGGTTTCTGAGAACATCAATCATTAATGGGTCAAAAATTGGCGATGAACAGTCCTCGGGGAAGGCCTGAATCATCCGGCCTTTATAACGGATCATTCTCCAAAAATGGCATCCAGGACGCCGTCGATGAGTTCGCGTTCGGGAGAGGCTTCTTCATCCTGTGGCCTTGAAGAGCCATCCTGGGTCTTAGACTCCTGAGCTTCTTCCCCGCTCGGCGGCTGTTCTTCCGTGTCTTTTTCAAAGACCTTGTCCAGAAGTTTATTCAGCTCCTGCCGTCCCCGTTCCTTAAAAGTCTTCTCGCTGAGATAATTCAGATCAGGGAAGAACCTCGGTTCATTGACCTCGCCAAGCACTTTGAGCGGGATAACGATCCGCCCGGAATCGTCCATAAGATACTTCAATTCCTCCACGGCCTCGATCATACTGGCGGTCAGGTCTTCAGGGATGAAGATCCTGGCTTCCATATCTATCTGCCGGTCGACATTCAGCGTCCCTTTCCCTCGCATGAGAAAAGCCTCGGCCTCAACAAGAGATTCGTCAAAAGCAAATTCGCCGCCGGACAGCCTTCCGGTCATATTGACTTTCTTCAGATCCGTATCTTGTTTTTTCAGCAATTCTTTGTATTTCTCGGGAAGCTTTGCTTCCATCTTTTCCCTCAAGCGGGGAAGAAAAGACAGTTTGTCCAAGACCACGCGCAGGACATTGATGCCGGTCAGCTTTCCCTCTAAAAGCTCAAGGCTCGATCGGCCCCGAAGATTATCCCTCAAGGCGGAAGGATTCAGACCCTGACCGGTAAGCTCAAAGTCGCCGTCCACTCGGCCCGAAAGCCTGCTTGCGTCTTCCTCTTGTCTGATCACGTCTTCGATCCTGACCTCCTCTACGCTTCCTTTGAGCGTCAAGTCCTGGCGTCCCATATAATCTTCGACCTGTCCTTCCAGGCGAAAACGCCCTTCGGCCAGCCGGCCTTGACATTCTTTGATAACGGCCGTTGTTTCATTGGAATCAAGCACAAGCCGGAATGCCCTGAAAGGGCTTGCCAAGGGTCGAAAAGACAACTTCGAAATTGAGACGACGGTTCTGGCCTGATAATTCTGCAGCCCCTCGCTATCCACGACGATTCCCTGAATGTCCTTCTCAATACTGCCTTCGATCTCCCCGATCGTTTCCATTCCCTCGATAAACGACGCGGCGGCGGCAACATCCTCCCATTCCAAGGCGTCCATATCGAACCGGACGCTGACGTCGGAAAACTCCGCCGTCCGATCTTCTTGAGAAAACCGCGCGCGACCTTCGGCGCCGATATTGCTTGTGGTACTAAAGAGCGAAGCCCTCAGCGTAAAGGGAAACAGTTCGTCGAATTTGAAATCATTCAGTATCAGCTCAATATCGGTAACAGGGATATTGGCTGCCGGAGACAACGTCCGGTCGACATACTGGACGACGCCCCCTTTGAGCTGTACTGTTTTTACGAAAAAGTCCAGCGCGGTTTCGGCGGCCTCAGCCCGGGAGACCAAAGGGAAAAGCCGGACGTCCCGGTGCAAAGGAAATGTCCGACGGGATATCTTTTCCTCTCCCTCGCGTTTTGCCCGGGTTGAAAAATCCTCTATGTTAAAGCGGCCTTTGCTGTCGCGAATGATTGTTACCTTCGGCGCCTTCAGAACGGCATCCGTAATAATGACCTTTCTTTCGCGAAGAAAAGCGGTCAGATCCAGCCCCAAATGAAGGAAGCGGATAGTTAAAAACGGTTCGCTGGAAAATCCCGGATCGTCGGCCACCGACACGTTTGCGATATCTAGTTCTGCCCCCCGCTGAAAGGACAGGTTTAAACGGATATCCCCGACAATGACCTCCCGTCCGATCTCCTCTTCAATGCGCTGCGTGATGAGCGGTTTATACCGGTTCGCGTCAAAAGTTTTGACAAAAATAAAAACCCCGGCGCTCGACAATAAAACAACGGCAAAAACGGCGATCAACATGATCTTAATAAATTTCATGGGATTCCTTTCTTTCCTTGCCTTGTACCGGTCGATAATTCAAAAAGATCATCCAGATCTTCCTTATCTGTCACAGGCAGGTGACAGCGGCCCTCTTCGCAGACGTAAACCGTCGCCGCATTCTCCACCATTTCGTTTTCCCGGATAAAGGGAAGCGTGCGGATAATCTCCCGGGCCTTCTCCTCATCGGCAGGACGCCAGACAACGGACTTGTTTGGACAGAATCGCGCGAACACCTCTTTCACCAGTACCGCTAACTGTTTATCGTTCTTGTCTCCCGCCAGGACGATCTCCTTGACGGGTCCCAGCTGGTAATCCACGGCCGACAGAGACTGGCCGTAAGCGCCCGGCATCCGCCGAATGCTCCCCGAAAAAGATTTCAGGATAAGGCCCGCCTTCTCGATCCTCTCTTTCTTCCGCGTGAAATGTCCGAGGCGAAGGAGCGCGAGAGCGGCAACCGAATTGCCCGACGGCAAGGCCCCGTCATAAATGTCTTTTCTCCTCACGATCAAGTCGGCGGCATCCCCATCGGTAAAAAAAAGGCCTCCGTTTTCTTCATCCCAAAACGAATCCATCATGGTGTCAGCCAAGGTGTCGGCTTGTCGCAAGTAATCGATCCGGAAAGTCGCCTCATAGAAATCAAGAAGCCCGTTAACAAAAAAGGCATAATCATCAAGCATCCCCGGAATGCCGGCTTCGCCCTCGCGGTAACGGTGAAACAGCCGGCCGTCGTCGCCAAGGAGGTTGTTCAGGGTGAACCGGGCGGCCTCTTCGCCCCAGGGGTACCAGTCGACGGGATTGCCGGCATGCTGAAGCAGATAAGGGCTTTTTTCACGGACAAGTCTGTTGTTTTTCGGGTGTTGCGGCATGACCGTTTTGGGCGAGTATCCCCGCATCCGCGCCTATTCCTCGATCTGTTTTAACTTGTCTTTCACCGTCAGCTCTTCCATGGCATAACCGGCTTCGGAACAAAGGGCCTTCACGGAAATCCTGTCGCCGGCCGAGGCCTTGAGTGGCAACTTGACGCTGTGTACCGTGGGCGAAGACTGGGCCGCATAGAAGAACTTCTCTTCCTCCCCGCCCTCGGTCGTGACGATAATCAGACGTATCCTGTGCTCGCGCGGGTCATGGGTGATGTGATCCATCGAGACAAGCAGGTTCTGTCCCTCAAGGTCGTATTCGAGACTCAGATTCGCCGGCGGGGTCGCCTCCGAGGGGAACTTCCCCGCGCCAAACACAATTAGCCAAAAACAAATAATCCAAAACAGGGATCTCATCTGGCCCTCCTCGCTGTCCCGAAACGGGATGTGTTCCTCAATGGATGGAAAAAAAGTCGGTTATGTGCCGCTGGCTGATGAGGGATCAGACGACAGGTGTTTATGGATCTTCGCGCACATGTCCTCTGTATTGATCGGCTTGATGATATATTCGCGGATACCTTCGACCTTGAAGATATCTTCCATGTTCTCTTTGTTCGTGAGAATGATGACCGGCAATTCCTTGATATTCACTTTCTTCTTCAGTTCCTGAAGAAACGTATAGCCGTCCATCTTCGGCATGTTGATATCCAGTATGATGAGCTGCGGGCTTTCGGAAACAGCCCTCTTCAGACCCTCTTCACCGTCGTAAGCGACAACGGTTTGGTAGCCGTGCTTTGTCAAGCCGTTCTTTAACATCTCGATCGTGACCGGATCGTCATCGATAACCAGAATTTTCTTCGCCATAAGCCCTCTGCTGTTTCCGGTTTTCCGGTTAAGAACCGTCAGGGTCCCGGGCGGGCCCGCACCGGCTTATGATATTGCTCAAAAGATCATCGAAACTGAACGGTTTGACCAGGTAATCCCGGACACCCTCTATCTCAAAATAGTCTTTCATCCTGTCCTTGACCGTGAGCATGATGATATGGCTCACATCATCCCTGACGGTTTCCTTGTACTCGCGGACAAACGTGTAACCGTCTTTCCTGGGCATCTCCACATCAAGGATAATAACATCCGGCCGGCCCACTTTCGCCATCTCCATCCCCGCCTCACCGTCGTTCGCCACCATGACCCTGTAGCCATAGGTCTCCAGCCGCTTTTGGGCCACGCCGGTGAAATCCTGCTCGTCATCGATAATCAAAATCTTCTTTGCCATCTGAACCTCCTATAACGGTGAGCGCCCTTCTGACATGCGTCCTGTACCTCCCTTATATCCCGACAGGAGTATGCAACCGCGTTTATTATAAAGAAGTTTCCCTGATATGGCAATGACGCTTTTGCCGGAACACGGCTTGCTCAGTTTCCGGACAAATCACTTTCGGAAAAAACCTCGGCGGAAAATATCTCGATTTTGGTCTTCGGATCCTTCCACGCATCAGCCGGCAGTCCCGCCTTGTGAGCGCAAAGGTTGGAGAGAAATTCCTCTCGGTTCCAATTGAATTCCTCTGCCACCTGAGGGAGGAAAACGCCGCGGTGGAATAGGCCCTGACTGACGATTACCCCGTGTTTTCCCAAAACGATATCCCCGATATCCCTGATCGGCCGGGGCCGGGAAAGGACGGATATCTCGACCTCCAGTTCATCCAGTTCATCGGTCTTGACAGGGGGAAACCGCGGATCCTTGGAAACGGCGGCAACCGCCATGTCCCGGACAATCCGGTAAAGGGGCGCATCCCCGATGATCCGGCCGATACACCCCCGCAGACGGCCTTCTTTTTTCACCGTGACAAAGGCCCCTTCATGTTTATGAAGACGCGGATCCGTTTCCGAAAATTCGGGCACCTCTCCCGAACGGACATACGACGTAATGGTGGATTTGGCGATAGCCATCAACGTGCTTTTCTGATCAAGAGTCAGCGCCCCTTCTTCCTTCCGAGCTTTCACTTGTGCCTCACCCCCGTTTGCATGTTCATCCTTGTGCGTGTCCTGCCGCCTGCCGGCTTGTTCCTCTGTCTGATAAAAGATGACGGATGAATACCCGACAACGCGCGACTTGTCTCCCGTCACATCCCCTGAATTCGCATATTGAAGGATATCCCGGCCGGAGGCCCCGGTCTTCTCAGCGTACAGCATTCCGCTAACCACGGCAGAAAAGCCGCACATTTCCAAGTCGCGCCGCCGGCAGGCCTTCCAGAGATAATGAAATCTGCCTTCCCCGATCACATCCAGGGTCTTCTGATCCATCGCCTTGGCCGCGGTGTAATCATGGTAATGCGATAGATCCGTGCTGACGACAACAAGGACATCGTCCCTGTGCCCGACACTCTCGTAAAGAGCGTCAGCCAGATTTACGCAGTCCTGATAACTGACCTCTCCCATTAAAACCGGCACGATCTTCGCGTCCGGCAGGGTCTTCTGGATAAACGGCAGCTGCACTTCCAAAGAATGTTCCCTGTCAAACGCCCCGGGAATATATTCAATTCTTTCTTGCGCCCCGATAAGCCGTTGGGCAACATCCGCATCTACCTCTACCACTCCCAGTGGGGTTTTGAATCCGCCGGCCTCCCACACGGCGATCCCGGAAAATGCGTAATAATGGCTCGGCCCTATAAGAACGATCGTGCCGTACTCCTGTCCTTCAATGGCCTTATAACCTGCCGCCGCTACTGACCCGGAAAAGACATAGCCCGCGTGGGGGACAACGAGCACTTTGATCCTTTTGTCTTCTTTGAATTGAGGCGCTGCCTCCAAAAGAGACTCGACCTGCCGGGACAGCAGGAAGGCGTTGCCGCCGTAAAACTGTCCGCTGACATTCGGTTCCTTAACTGGCTCTTGGGCCAAAGTATATCCGCAAAAGAAAGAAAAGCTCGCGGTAAAGACGAGGACATATCGGCTCATTCTCGCCCTCATACGGCGTTCCGCGCGGGTTAGAAAGACCAAATTTTTTAGCTTCTTCTCCATAATGTCCGATTGTCTGCCCTGCCCCGCCGCGCCACTCACCCGGATTGATAAAATCTGTCCAGACCGAAGACCCGGCTCCCGGCGGGCGATCTGTGAATCATCCAGGCCAAGGCCAGCAGAACCATATCAAAAATAAAAATCACCGTAAGCGGAACCGAGACCATGTCTCCGAAACATCCGCACGAATCAAGAGGCAACCGGCGGAGAATCGCCTGCCCCACCACGAAAAGGAAAACAAGATAAATGATAATCGCCGAACGCGCCGCCAGGCGGATCCAGAGCCCAAAGACAAGGAAAACCCCGGTCAAATACTCGATCCAGGGGAAAACGCGGGCCACGCACATGGTCCAGAAAGGGCTCAACAGATCGTAGTTCTCAACCACATAATAAAAATTCTGATACGGGAAAAGGAGCTTTTCGAAACCGGAGGCCACAAAAACCGCGCCCACAAAAATCCGGGCCAGGCTCAAGACAGGGAACAGGCGTTCATGATCTTTCATGGAAAGATCTCCTTCAATTTCTTTTTCAAAGACATTGATCCCACGACCATCTCCTCATTTATGAAAAACGTCGGCGTCGACCGCACTCCGAGCGCGCGGCCTTTCTCCTTATCCTCCTTAACGGTTTCTTCGATATCCTCGCGCAAAACGCACTGCGCTAATCGTTCCTTGTCCAATCCCGTCTCATCGGCGATCTCCATAAAAATCGGACGGGGATTGCTCCGGTCCGCCCAGAGCGGCTGTCTTTCAAAAACCAAATGATGAAAGGCCCAGAATTTGTCCTGCCGGGCCGCGCACTCGGCAAAGATGGACGCGGCCAGCGCGTGGCGATGCATCTTTAAGGGGTAATGACGGTGTTCGACATAGAATTTTTCGGGATGCGCTGAAGCGAATTCTTCCAGTGTCTCGGCTCCCCGCCGGCAGGCCGGACACTGGAAATCGGTATATTCAATCACCCGCACCGGCGCTCCGGAATGCCCCTTGCTCCGGGCAGACTGCCCTTCGGGTTCTCTTCCGTAACCGGACATCAACCGCGCCCCGTAAACACAGCCAACCGAAACGGCCAGGAGAAACACGGTGACGATATATTTATTGTTCTTCATAGTCTATCTGCCCGTTTCCCGCGTCAGATCCGCCAAACGTTCGATGACCGTGGCTTGAAGGTTCTCCTGCTTTAACCGCCAGATCCAGTTCCCTTCACCCGTGCCCGGGAGGTTCATCCTCGCCTCCTCCCCCAATCCCAGGATATCCTGCAAAGGAAAAAGAACGATATTCGCCCTGGATGTCATCACCAGTTGGATCAAATCCCGGCTCACCGTCTCCGCGGTCACCTGCTTGTTCAGATACTTTTCAAGGTTCTTTTTCTCTTTATCACCGGCCTCTTTTTCGAACCATCCGCGCGCCGTGTTATTATCATGGGTCCCTGTATAAGCTACGCAGTTCTTGACATAATTATGCGGGAGATAAGGGTGCTTTTTCAAGTCTTCGCTGAAGGCGAAGAGGAGCACTTTCATGCCGGGGATCCTGTATCTTTTCATGACCTCCTTCACGTCGTCGGTAATAATCCCAAGGTCTTCCGCAAGGATGGGCAGTCCGGGGAAACGTTTCTGCAGGGTACCAAGAAAATCGTCAACGGGGACCTTCACCCACCGGCCGTTCACCGCCGTCTCTTCTTCCGCCGGGATCTCCCAATACGCGACAAGCCCGCGGAAATGATCGATGCGTGTGAAGTCAAAAAGCGCTAGGTTTTGTTCAATCCGGGCCATCCACCAGGAAAAATTATCTTCGCGGAGCTTGTCCCAGTCATAGACCGGATTCCCCCATAGCTGGCCGGTTTCACTGAAATAATCGGGCGGGACGCCGGCGCAGAATTCCCTATCTTTATTTGCCTTCAGCTTAAAGCATCCCGGATTCGTCCACACATCCACGCTGTCATAGCTCACATAAATCGGCATGTCGCCTATCAACTGGATGCCCTTTTGAAGACAGTAGCTTTTCAGTTCGTTCCATTGTGAAAAAAAGACAAACTGGAGGAACCTTGCCTTTTGAAGCCGTTCGGGATACCGAGCGGCCATCTCATCCAGCGCGGATTCATGCCGGTCCCGGTATTCCGGCGGCCACTGATACCAGGCCTTTCCTCCGAAATGCTCTTTGAGCGCAACATAAAGCACGTAATCCTCCAGCCAACCCGCGTTATTCCGGCAGAAGGTTTCAAAATCCTTTTGACTGCCTCTGTCTGTCTGGAAATTCCCGAAAGCCTTCTGGAAGAGCCCCTCTTTAAAGTCCAAAACCTTATCGAATTCGACGCTCTCCTCCGAAAAAACGGGCTTGTCCTGCAGGTCACCTGCGTCAATCCATCGCTTTTCCGCCATGGATTGAGGGCTGACCAGCAGGGTGTTTCCCGCGAAAACGGAATGAGCGCTGTACGGCGAATGGTACGAGGCGCCATCTGTGGGATTGATAGGCAGGACCTGCCAAAGCGTCTGCCGCGCTTCGGTCAGGCGGTCCGCAAACCAGCAGGCCTTTTCCCCCAGATCACCGATGCCGTATGCCGCGGGCAACGACGTAATGTGCAGTAATATTCCGCTTTTTCTCTCTTGAATCATCTCTCCCTCAAGGTATAACCCTAATCCACCTGGAGGTGTTCATTTAAACGGGAAAACTGTTCAAGCCACGACTTGGCGCGAAAATCTCCATGCTGCGATTTGGCCTGCATGGTTTTCCGTTTATCCTTCCCGATGACAAAATATATGCCCTGGGCATGCCAGAGATCCGGCTGGACTTTGTTCCGTTTGACGATCGCGATGAATGAGCCGATATACTCCATAAGCTCCAGGTTGTCGGATTCCTCCCTCAAACGAAACATGAACTCCCGGATCCGCTGGGAGGACAGAAAGGCTATGACCGAAAGCTCAAGACGGACCGCATGCCGGCTGGCCTGCGCGAAGTACCCGGCCAGTTTGTCCAGGTCCGGAGCCTCGGCCTGCAGACACTGATGGATATATTTGTTTAACGCATATCTTCGGTAAAGCGCGAGTAGCCGCCGCATCCAAAGACGCGCCGTCCCGGCGGCCCTGCGGATCTGACAACGCACGGCGACACAAAGATACCGGGACAGTACGGCCGTCTTGCCCGCCAGGGAGCCCGTAAAGATAATCTCGCTTTCGAAGGAATAGACCATCTTGGGTTTCACGGCCTTTCGGTAGATGTGGGCGGCATTTTTCCATTGCGGTTCGTTGCTCGCGGCCTGTTTCAAACTTCGCAGAAAGGGCGTTTCGAAAGATCTCCCAAAGACCTCTTTAGCCAATTGTATCGCACGGGCGGCATATTGCAAAACCTGAATTGACTCTATCCGGGAGACGTCATCAAAAAACCATCCGCAGCTGGTAAACATCATCATGCGGTAACGCTGCATCTCCAGAAGTTTTAGTATCTTCATTCTTTTCGTCGGGGAGATCTCATTACCGGCATTTCGGCTGATAAAGCTCTCCCGGAATTCTTCCGACCGGTCAAAGATAAGATCAATATAATCGTCCCGCACACACCAGGGATCAGCCGTGATGGGCCGCATATGGGCGCAATACAGTTCATCGAGGCGGTCGCGCAATTCATCCAGGGCGTTTCGAAGGCCCTTGCGCCATTTCTGGTCCCAGTCGGGATGCGACTCTTTCCCGCATCCGCAATCATCGCGCCACCGTTCCACACCGTGGGCACAGCTCCAAGAACTGTTCTCGATGATTTCCACCTCGCTTGCCGGAGGGGCCAGAGAAAGGAATTCCCCGTAGTTAATGATCTTGACGGAAGGGTCCTGCTCCAGGACATAAAAGCAGTAGGCCAGGGCCATGTCCCCCAGCCTGTGGTGATGGCCGAATGTTTCCCCGTCGGCCGCCAGATGGACAAGCTCTTTCTGGGCTGTTTGACTCGAAAAACTGGACCGGATCTTTGCAGCAAGCCCCTCCCCGTTATTAAGCAGCCCCCCGAAGGCAACTTCATGAGATAAAGACCCGTGATAAAAGAACAAGGCCAAGGTTTTTCCGGAAGGCAGACGGCAAATATAGCTTTTGCGGGGATCGATACGGCCGCCGCGGACATCTGTCCACTTCTCCTCCCCGATTTGGCGCACCCGTCCTGCCTGGAAAGGTGAAAGGACCGTAAACGCGATGCCCTCTCCGGCAAGAATTTCCAGCGAAGCGGTATCCACCGCCGTTTCGGGCAACCACATGCCTTCCGGCCGCCGGCCGAACCGGTGCTCGAAGTCCCGGATACCCCAGATCACCTGTGTGCGTTTATCGCGCCCGCTTGCCAAAGGCATAATCAGATGCCCGTAGGCCTGGGCCAGTGCGGATCCGTGACCGCCGTATCTCTGCCGCGAATACTGGTCGGCATCGATGATAAGGCGGTAAACATAGGGCTGATGCCGTTCCATCCAGGATAACAGCGTAGGGCCAAAATTGAAACTCATGTAATGATAATTGTTGACAACATCGATGATCTTGGAGTGGATATTCATGACGGGGGAATGCGTATTGGGGGCGTAGCATTCCGAAGCAATCCGCTCATTCCAGTCATGGAAAGGAAAGGCCGAGGGCTGCTGTTCGATTTCTCCTAGCCAGGGATTTTCCCGTGGGGGCTGGTAAAAGTGTCCGTGGAGGCAAACATAACGGTTCATAGGTTGTCTATGGGAGAAAGATCCTCCGCCTGCGCGGTCGGGCCGGAGGTCATGTGAGGCTTAATAAAGAAAAACTTCAGTCGGTATTCCGCATCAGGTAGCCGTCTTCGGAATAATAGACAGGCTGCTGCCGGCTGTCATGTCCCTTGATCTCTTTCTGACTTTCCAGGACATCGTCAAAATCTATCTTTCCGTCTTCCTCATGATACCTAAGAGGAAGATGGGCCATCTCTTCAATGTCTTCGACATACGCCTCGTTCAGCCTGAGCGCGAAAGGATCTTGCCCGTCGTCCCATTTTTTTATCGGTGTATGGGCCTTGTTGAGGACCTCCCTGTCCCATTCATTGGCGATGAATTCCCCTTCCCGTGACTGGGCCCTGACTCCCGCCGCGCCCACAAACAAAACGAGAAAACCCGTGCATACACTAACGAAAACTTTCGGCATGGCCGTCCCCTTGTTTTCCGGTTTATCTCTTTCTAAATTTTAGTCAGAGAACACCGCAAGCACAACGATATTCTCTATTCTTTTTCTTTCAGCTTCGCCCAGTTCTCCAGCAAGAGTCCGACGGCAAGCCCCGCCGTCATCGAGATCACGGCCATGATGACGGGGTACTCCCACGCAGACGGCAGGATATTTCTCTCCAGCACCGGGACAACTTCGCCGGAGGGTTCTATCATGGTCAACAGGGTCTTCTTCCAGGGCCAGAGTTTGCGCAGGGACCCCAGCATCAATCCGGTGAGGACCGCCATCGTCTGCGTATAGCAGTGTTTCAGCAGCCAATGGATAAGGCGGGCAAAAGCCAGCACCCCCGCGCCTGCCCCGACGGCAAACACGCCCAACACGGCCAGATCCCTGTTGTTGATGGCCTCGAGGATCAACTGGTACTTCCCCAGTAAAAGGAGGATGAACGCCCCGGAAATCCCCGGAAGGATCATGGCCGCCATCGCGACCATCCCGCTAAAAAATATAAGCACATTCGTCTCGGGTGTCGAAACCGGCACGAGCCCCACGAACCGGAAAGAAACCAGCACGCTGGCCAGGGCGAGAAGATAAGTCAGGCGGTCCTTCCGCATGAGGTCCCGCCAGATAATAATCCCCGCCGCCAGAATTAGGCCGAAGAAAAAGGCGTAGGTGTAACTCATCTGGTTTTCCAGAAGCCAGCTTATGACCCTGGACAGGCCCAGGGTCGCCGTCAATATCCCCAGGAGCACAGCCGATAAAAACCGGCCCTGCACATAGGCAAAGGCCGATATCAGCCGGCCCCGGCAAACCATGCCAAAAAACTTGGCATCGAAGGATTTCGCCGATACCATCAGCTTTTCGTAGATCCCCAGGATAAAAGCCATGGTGCCCCCGGATACCCCGGGGATAATATTGGCTATACCCATGCAGATCCCTTTTGCATAAAGCCCCAAATAATGCGCAATGCCGTAAGGTTCCATGCCCGTTTCCCCTTTTATTTAATCCGGAAGAATCTGTTGAACTGAGGAAACTTCCATAACCACAGGCCTGTCAGGACGACGACCGGGACGGCTATCCAGCGGATAAGCGTCCTAAAGGCAACATGGCGTCCAAAAGGCGAATAGATATAACACAAAAGGAAAAGACCGATTGCAATATGCGTCCACCGCAGGATGACTCTGATTCTTGACGCAGTCATTGTGATCCCCTCAAACCAAACTTCAGTACTTGACCGAACATCCGTAGGCCTTGGTGGCCGTCACGTCAACCTCTTTGCCGGCCATGGCCGCGTCGAGCGCGGCCTTCACATAATTTTCCGCCTCGCGGATATCGGCCGGGTCGGCGCTGGGGATGCTGTCGATGGCGCCCTGATAAAGCAGAACGCCGTCGGGATCTATGACATACATATGCGGCGTCGCCTTGGCTTCATAAAGACGGCCGACCGTTCCCTCCGGATCCAAGAGTACGGCCATGGCCTTCGACTCGTTTTCATCCGCAACCTGTCGCGCTTCCTCCGCGGACAAAGAACCCTGCTTGCCCGGCGCCGAAGAAATGATCGTAAACCAGGATACTCCCTTGCCGGTATAGTCCTCCTGGATCTTCTGCATATTGCCGCTGTCGTAATGCTTGCGGACAAACGGACATTGATGGCTGGTCCATTCCAGGACAACGAACTGTCCCCGGTAATCGGACAATGCGTGTTCCCTTCCTTGGGTATCAAGAAGGGAGAAATCTGGCGCTCCCTCCCCTATTATGGCCTCCGCACGGGCCGCACCGCCCGTCAAGCTTATCAAAGCCAAACACACGAAAAACTCATGGAGTAATCGTTTCACTTTCTGCTCCTTTCCCAATTATTCTTTCGCGTTATTCGCCTTTTCCAGCGCCTGGAGGACAATGCGCGGTGTTATAATTTCCGGCAGGAGAAACGGCTCCTCTTGTTCATCTTTGGGATAGACGACATAAAGCGGAACGCTGGTCCGGCCGAAACTCTCCAGGGCCAGGCTGACGCTCTCATCCTGCGAGGTCCAGTCCCCTTTAACAGGGACAACGTCCAGTTGCTGGAATTTTTGCACAACCTGCGGGTCCTGTAAAGTGATTCTTTCATTGACCTGACAGGTGAAACACCACGCGGCCGTGAAATCTGCAAAGATGATCCGTCCGTTCTTGCGTTCACGCTGTATCAACTCGGGGGAATACGCCTGCCAGGCAATGACACCCGTCTTGTCATCGGGACGCGTCACAGGCCCGTCGGTCTTAAGGGTCGCGCCCTTCCATCCCGATAAAAATCCAACGATAAACAGGATCAGCGCGCCGGCCCGGGCGAGATATTTTATCTTCGGTTCCACCGCCGGCTGGGTCCACGCGCCCAGAACCCAGCCGCCCAGTCCGATAATCACCAGACCAAGGGACAGCAGGGTCATGGCCTGGACGCCTTTCTGGAGCCCCAAAAGGCCCATCAGCCAGACGACCGTGGCCATAAGAAAGAAACCGAGGAACTGTTTCAACCTTACCATCCATGGTCCCGGCCGCGGGACGTGCCCCACCAGTCCGGGGAACCGGGACAAGATCAAATAGGGCAGAGATAATCCCAATCCCAGCGACGTGAAAACGACCCGGGAAAAAACAGATCCCTGTGTCAACGCGACCCCCAGCGCCGTCCCCATAAACGGCGCGGTACACGGAGTTGCGACGACGGTGGTCAGCATGCCGCTGAGAAAACTTTCCGTGTACCGGCTTTTGGCGAATGCCCGCGGCCGGCCCAATCGGGCAAAGGTTGTCCCGATCTCGAACACGCCGAAGAGGTTCATGCCCAGGACAAAAAACAAGACGGCGAGGAAGGCCACAAAGACCGGGGACTGAAGCTGGAAGCCCCATCCCAGTCTCTGACCACCCGCGCGAAGGGCAACAAGAATACCGGCGAGGATCCAAAACGCCGTCAATATGCCTAAAGAAAATGTCAGACCATGCCTCCAGATGCGGCGCCTGTCCTCGTCGGCCTGCTTCACGAAATGGAGGACCTTGATCGAAAGAATCGGTAACACACAGGGCATGACATTGAGGAGAATGCCGCCCAAGAAGGCAAAGACGACCGGGATCAGATACTTCACTGTCGCAGGGCCGGGGCCCGCCGGAGGATTCTCAACGTTGTCTTCGACCTGTTCATCGACCAGGAGTGACCTTCGGGATCCGTAGCCCTTCCAGCCTTCGGTGGAAACGAGAATCCCCTGGATCTTTTCGATGGTCTTCGGCGCAATATGCGACTTGGACACAACAAGCCGGTATCCTGTCTCTCCCCTGTTAAGGGTTTGCTTTCCGTCGTGACGGATAAGATCGTCGCGATAGGGAAAGAAACGGATGCCATCGACCTTATATTGGCCCCATGACGGCGGAGCAAGGAGAAAGACCAGGTCTCCTTCTGTTTCTTCCACCCGAATCTTCCAGCCGCTTTCGGAAAGGGGCAGTTTACGGCGCGTGAGGTCAAAGCCCTCGATCCAGCGGGGATCGCGCTGCGGGGCCTTTTCCTTGACAGGAATGTTCAGAACGAGATCCGCCTGGCCGGGGACACACTCGACCCTGCAGGCCAGCCATGACACCCGTGCACGCAGTTCTGTCTCTCCTTTTTGTATCGTCAAAGGAGGTGTAATCTTCGTAAGGAGAAGGACCTCTCCTTCGTATCCGTAGCTGGTTAAAGGCTCGAAGGTGATCTCTTGCGGATAAGGCCATTGGAGAGGACCGGATTGAAATCCTTGGGGAAGATCCCAGCGGACGCTGGTCGCCAATCCCGAATCGCCGGGATTGCGCCAGTAGGTGTGCCAATCTTCATCCATGGACAGCCGCAGGGCGACCCAAAACGGCCGGCCCGGCTGGACAGAGCGTTCTTCGGCAATCAACTCGGCCTGTGTATGGGTCTCATAGACAGCGTCGGCCGACGCGGCCGAAGGCACCATCCAAGACGCGATAACGATTCCGAGGATAAGACTGCGTGCTGGAGATGGGGATTTCATTCTGAGGCAGAATAATGGATGACCGGATGACGAACGGGTCTTATGATTTCTGCAAGAAGTTTTTTATGGTTGTCAGGATGTCTTCCATCTGGAATGGCTTGGTGATGTAGGCGTCGGCGCCGACTTCCTCTCCGATCTCCTTGTCCGTTTCTTCGGAGCGGCCCGTCACCATAATGATAGGGATTGAGCGGAGTTTTTCCTGCGTCTTCACCAGCCGGCAGAAATTGTAGCCGTTGATGATCGGCATCATGACGTCCAGGATAATCAGGTCGTGGTCAGCGTGAAATACCATGTCCAGACCGACGGCGGCCTCAGAGGCCTGATGGACGTCGTACCCGTTGGCTTTCAGTCGTTCCGAGAGCATCTTTAATATAACAGGATCATCGTCGATGACGAGGATCTTGCGCTTATGTCCGGAAGGCTCTGTCATGTCTCGCTCCTTTTCCCATCCGCAATAACGGGTTGTTCGCTACTCTTGCGAGGAGTATTATAACGCGGCCTGCGGAAAGTGTTAACAGAAAAAGGCAAAGATTGCCCGCCGCTCTTTTCCCGGGTTTCCCCCCTCATCCAGACGGATAGTCCCGGAAACCTGGACAGGCCCGGTGCCGCCTGACAAACACAACGTCATTCATCCGTCGATGCAAAACGCATCGCGGATTAACGCCTGTCTGCGCCCTCCGTTTCCTTTTCTTGCTTCATTTTCTGAGCGGATTCCTCGGCGATCGCGCTGTATTTCTCCGGATCTTCCAAGAAATCCTTTTTGCACATCGCGCAGCAGAGATTGTAGACCTTCCCCTGATAAGACACATGAAAGGCCTCCCCCATCTCGCCGACTTTTTGTCCGCTGACCGGACAGATCGCATTATTCACTTTGACAAGGCCCTGCTCGGTTGCGGCTGCCTTATGCTCATGACCCTCCGCTTTGGTCCCGGCGCCGCACATACCGCAGTCAGCGTAAGCCAAACCCGCAGCCAGCGCAAAAATCGTCATGGACAGTAAAAACGTTCTGATCTTCATGTTGTCCCTCCTCCTATTTTCCGGTTTTACTGTTTGGAGTAGAATTATGAGTCGGCGAACACCATTCTCCTATCTAGGGTCAATGCCCTATGGTGACCATTCGGTTATAGGTCCAAGTTAATCTTCTCTTCCGTTATCTCAATGGCCCTGTCGATCCAGAAGAGTTCGTAATAAACGCGTTTCACATCCTTGACCACTTCCCGGCGGACGCTCTCATACTTCAATCCGGCCGCTAAGGCCACCTTCTCCTGTATTCTCCTTTTGAGGGTGAGCTTACCCGGGAAGGGGACCCTTTGTGACACGCCGTATTTCTCTTCCTGCGGACCGGTCCTGGTTTCTATGTATTCCCCGAAATACCCGTAAGAGGCCTTCGGATCAGGAAAGGCGCCCTCCTGGGTGACTTTATGAATTTGGGCCTGCCATTGCTGATAGGCGGCCTCGATGCGGGGGTTTTCATCCAGCGCCCGCCGCACGAACGCCTCTAACTCCTGGGATCGGGCTTCAGAGACCGACGCTACGAGGATAATGAAAACACCCAAAAACAGGATGATATTTTTCAACTTAAACATGGATCCACCTTTGTTCAACGGTAACAAACTATGCGGCTTGACAAACTGGCATGTTTTGCAGAGAAATACTAGAGGCGCAGTGTGGAGAATTGCAGGAAAAGACGGGTCGGAGAACCCGCAAGATTCCGGAAACCCGGGACAGAACAAGCGGAAAAACAGTCATCCGTGACAGTCTTCAAAGACGCGACACAGAAATGACCGGTATCAGCCTGAGAGTGCTTAAAAGAGGATTCTTGACTTTCGAGGGCTATACCCTTGTTGTCATGGCAATAGCAAGAGGCCTCGTTGCGGCCGGAGGACATAATCTCCGGGGAATCGGCGCTAAAGAAGCCCCCGGAACCGGCACGGCAACAGCCTGCCTCTCTCTGCGCAGCCGTCTCGGCCATGTCTCCCCAGCAGCAACAGAAAACCGTCGAGAGGCCGAAAAGGCCGGCCAGGACAATAACCATCAACGGGCTGAATTTTCGGAAATCATCCATTTTTTCTGAACCTTTTTAAAAGGCCGAATATTTCATTGATCTTTTGCTGGCGGTCACGGCCGGATTTTCCGGCGATGGCGTTCTTCACGCAATGATCGAGATGCTTTTCCAGAATACTGTCCTGGACGCGCAGGATGGCCGAATGGGCCGCGCTTAACTGTGTGAGGATGTCCACGCAATAACGCTTGGACTCGACCATCTTCTGAATGCCCCGCACCTGACCTTCGATGCGACGCAGTGCGTCAAGACTGGCTTTATGATCCGGATGCGTGCGCATGATTCACCTCACTAAGGGAAAGGGTAACATACCCCTGGGGGGTATGTCAAGTAAAAAAGCCGCCGGCGCGCGGATCAGGGGATATCTTTGTGCTTGAGCGTGACGGTGAGGTCCCTGTGCAATCGGCCGTCGACCTCGACATAGGGATAAACAAAGAAATTCAGCGGCCCGCCCTCCGGCTCGGGCTCGAGCCGGATATCCCGGCCGTGGCTGAGCTGCAGCCGGTTGGCATCGACGGCCCCGAAAAAGGCGTCCTCTTGGCCGGTCGCCTTGGCCCGGGCGATATCCACCGGAACCCACCCCAGGGTCTCATCATGAAATTCAGCCCAGGCGTAATAGCTCGATATGAACTCGCGCTCCCGCGTGGGCAGATCGACACCGATAATGAATTTGGCGGGGATACCGCTGGACCGGCAAAGAGCGATAAACAAAGAATGAAAATCCGTGGAGTCGCCTGTCTTTAAAAGGATGATCCTCTCCGCGTTGCCGTAACCCCAACCCGGGACCTTCCGGCTGAACTCCGTGTGTTCAATCACATAATCGTATATGGCCCTGGCCTTGTCCCATGACGTTGTCTTCCCCCCGGTGACGAGCGAGGCCAGCTGGCGCGTTTCCGCGTTAACCGGAACAAGCCGGTCGGGGAGAAGAAATCTTTTCAAATCCTCACGGCCTTTTTCATTCCGCGCGTACGGATTGTCCGGCCGGTTGACAAAAGCCGACCTCTTGACCTGGTAGCGGGCGAAGATCTGAAGATCCTTTGTTTCCGGAGTGGCGGTGTCCAGGTAAATCATTTCATTCCCGAATCTGTCATCGCTGGTCATCCGGGGGCCTTCCTCGGGGTTGATCTCAAAACGCCGCACATCCTGCAGGGGGGTGTTCTGCACGACAGGGAACCAGACGCGCACATTCCGGGCATCCTCGGGAATCCCTTTGATATGTACCAAATACTGGAATTCTACCTCACGCGGCGAGTCCGGGACCTGAGCACACGCCGGACATATCATTAAAAACAAAAATAAGCCGGCCGCGGCCGCTGTCTTTCCGTTAAAATAAGCTCTCCTCATAGAACACTCCTCTTCCTTGACATTTTACAGAATCATGCGCCCGGCCATGATCAAAAAATATTCAGCCGCGAACAAAAGCACAAAGCCGCAAAAACGCTTTATACGGAACAGCCAAGGCCCCGACCGGGGCAGATTCGCCAGGAGACCGCTGAAGGTCCCCACCAGGATCAGCGAAGTGCCGACGCCATAGGAAAAAACAAAAAGCAGGCTCACCCCGTGGACAAGATTGTTCTTCGCGGCCACATACAAGAGAAGGGTGCCCAAGACGGGCGCGGTGCAGGGGCCTATGACCAATCCGGCGGCGAGCCCCATCGCCAGGACCGCCCAAAGGGTTCTCGGCCGCGCCCGGCTCTGCGCGTTAATGCCCAGGCTCGGCAAGGGGACAACGTCCAGCATGGCCAGCGCGAAAAAAAGCAGTATGTTGGCCACGGCGAAATACACCGCCGGTTGGTTCTGCCACTGTCCGAACACCGATCCGCTCAAAGTGGCAAAGACAGCCAGTGCGCAGTAGGTGACGGCGATCCCCAGCACATAAACCAGCGAGATGATGAATCCCATCAGCTTTGTGCCGCGGGTGTTCACGCCCGCGATAAATCCGGCCGTGATCGGTAAGACAGGATAGATGCAGGGTGTAAAGCTGACGAGCACACCCGCCCAGTAGACGAGAAAATAATCGAAGATATGGCCTGTAAGATACATCTGATAAGGGGCCGGCCCCCCGACTTCAGCGCAGCTGACGGCTGAGATCCACGAGGTTCTTCAGAGACTGTTTCGTCTCTTCCCAGTTCCGTGTCTTCAGCCCGCAGTCGGGATTGATCCAGAAATTCTCTTTTGGGATAACCCGCAGGGCCCTCTCCACAACCTCCTTCATGTCCTTGACGGAAGGGACCGCCGGGGAATGGATGTCCCAGACGCCCAGTCCGATCTGTTTCTTGAAATCGATCTTTTCGAAACTCTCGATGATATCGCCCCGGCTGCGGGTGGTTTCGATCGAAATCACGTCGAAGTCCATCGCGTCGATCTGCTCGACGATCTCACCGAACTCCGAATAGCACATATGCGTGTGGATCTGGGTTTTGGGGTCGGTGTTCGTGGCGAGCCGGAAGGATTTGATGGCCCAGTCAAAATAATGCGGCCAGTCCTTTTTCTTGATCGGGGCCCTCTCGCGGATGGCAGGCTCGTCCACCTGAACGATCCTTATGCCCGCCTTTTCATAATCCCGGATCTCATCACGCAGGGCCAGTCCGATCTGGAAGGACACGTCCCGGATCGGGATATCCTCGCGCACGAAGCTCCAGGCGATAATCGTCACCGCCCCGGTGAGCATGCCCTTGACGGGTTTGTTCGTCAGCGACTGGGCAAACTGGATCTCCTTGATGGTCATGGGTTCCGGCCGCGCCACGTCCCCGAAAATGATCGGAGGACGGTATCCGCGGGTCCCGTAGGAGATGATCCATCCGTTTTTCGTCGTCGCGATCCCCTCCATCTTTTCGGCGAAAAACTCCACCATATCGGTCCGTTCGAATTCACCGTGAACGAGCACGTCCAGACCGGTCTCTTCCTGGAAGGCGACCAGTTCCCTGATTTTCTTTTCGACAAAAGAGGAGTAGTCCTCGGCCGACATCCTGCCCTTTCGGAAATCGGCGCGCGCTTTGCGCACCTCGGGTGTCTGCGGGTAACTGCCAATGGTGGTGGTCGGAAAAAGCGGGAGTTTCAGGATTTCGTCATGTTTTTTTCGCCGCTCTTCGACGGGAATACCCTTCTGGAAATCGTCCTCTTTGAGCTTCGTAATCCTCTCCTGGACCGTCTGATTGCGGCCGAATCCGTCCTTCGGGACAGAAGCCCCGCCCTCGCCGCTGTCGTAAGCCTGAGCGACCGAGCGGATTTCATCGAGTTTTTCCCTGGCGAAAGAAAGACGGGCGAGGAGCTTCTCGTCCAGTTCTTCTCCCTGTGTTGTGATGGGCAGATGGAACAAGGGGCCGGCGTTGGAGACGGCAAGGGAGTCCACCTTGTCGGAGAGCTCACGCAGGACCGCCACCGCCGAACGGATATCGGTCTTCCAGACGTTGCGGCCGTCAACCACCCCCGCGATCAGCGTCTTGTCATTGGGGAACCCGTTTTCTTTAATCCCCTGGATATTCTTATGGCCATGGACGAAATCCAGCCCGATGGAGGCCACCGGAAGATCGTAGAGATCCTTAAGGCAATCGACGCTGTCGTAGTACGTGAAAAGATGGATCTTTGTCTCGATCCCCTCAAACTGCCGGTAAGCCTCCTTGACCTGTTCGATCTCGTCTCTGTCGAGTTCAAGGACAAAGGCCGGCTCGTCAAAATGCACCTCCGGCAGGCCGGATATGAGCTCTTTGTAAACGGCGGTCAATTGCTCAAGACAGGTCTTAAACTGTCCGCCGGAGAGCCCCTTGCTCAATTTTAAAAAAGTGAACGGACCGATGAAATAGGGTATGCCCTTTTTGAATTTGTCCAGGTATTCTTTAGCCTTGTTCCATTGCGGTGAAAATTCGACGTCCTCGAACCGGGAAAAGTCGGGCACAAGGTAATGGTAATTGGTGTTGAACCACTTGGTCATCTCCAGCGCGTTTTTACCCCGGCAAAGCTCGTAGTAATCCTTGAGGTTATTGGGTTTGTAAAGGCCCACCATGATGGCGGTATCGAACATGTTGTCATAGCCGGTCATCTCCCCCACGGGAAACATGTCCGCCGCGCCCTTGTATGCGTCCAGCATCGATTCCTGCAGCTGATCCAGGGCTGACCTTGTCTGCGATTCGGAAGCGTCACCCTTCCAGAAGGCCTCGATAGACTTTTTGTATTCTCTTTTTAAGCCCAGCCGGGGAAATCCGTAAGCATAGGTTTTCACAGAAAGCTCCTTTCATTATTCAGTCGGAGGACCGCCAAAAATCCTTGAAGTCCGGTCCATGAATTGGATTTATTATAAAAAGACTGGGTCTTTTGTCAACACTTATGGCGCGGTCATGTCTTCATGAGTTTGGCGATAAAGAAGCCCTCCATATCACGGGTCGGCAGGATGCGGACCGTCCTCCTGATTTCCTGATTAAGCGGTTTGTTGTTCCATTCCGTCATGGCAGGATAGGTGTGAACGGGAAAATTCTCCGGTCGCAAAAGCCTCATACGGTTTTGCGGGTTCTTCAACAGCCAGTCCATCATCACCTCGTTCTCTTCCGGCGCAAAGGTGCAGGTCGAATAGACCAGGATGCCGCCGGGCTTCAGCAGGCGGCAGGCGTTCAGGAGAAGGGCCTTCTGTTTCTTTGCCATCTCTTTGATCTTCCGCGGGCTCCAGAACCCCATGCTCTTGGGCCTAAACGTCTTGAACCGTCCTTCCGCACTGCACGGCGCGTCAACGAGGATCTTGTCAAAGAGGTTGACGCCCCGGCTGAAACGCCTGGCATCGACGAGTTTCGGCTCGACAATGCGCGCGTCGAGAAGTCCGGTCACCGATTTGAGCTTATAAAAACGCGGTTTGACGCTCTCCAAGGCGAGGATGTCTCCCCTGTTCTGCATGAGGGCGGCCATTTGCGTGGCCTTGCCGCCCGGAGCAGCGCACATATCCAGAATGGATTCCCCCGGTTTCGGATCTAGGATGAGCGGGACAAGCATGCTGGACAGGCTCTGAATAAAGATAAAACCGTTTTGGACCAGGGACGATTCGGTCAGCTCCCTTTTATCGGCGTTTTCCAGGACTAGGGCGTCATGGTACCAGCCGACATGCTGATAATTCATCTTCTGCCGTCTTAAAAAGAAGCACACTTTGTCCTTGTGTGACCTCAGGGTATTGACGCGGATCGCCACCGGCCCCTGCCGGGAAAAAGACTCCAGGACTTCATCCAAGGATTCCCTGGGGATGATCATTTTCAGACGCTGAACGAACTCTTGCGGAAGGCTGGTCATGGTTTCAATCCCGGTTAAATCAGAGTGTATCTATTCTTCCCGACCCTGTATTGTCTCAAACACACAACTATAGTCTTGTCCCGACTTCCCCTGCGCCAGTGCTTTCTCCAGCACATTTGCTATACCCTTTGAAGGAGCCGTATCGATTCCGAAGCGGTCCACCGTTTCTAGGAAAAGCCTGACGTCTTTGATCAAGTGACGGAGCGGAAAATTCGGATGATCGTAAGAATGCCCCAGCAGGTTGGGGAGCTTGGCGTCGAACATCGGGGCGTGCAGGGCGCTGTCGTGAAGCACCCTCTGGAAGACGTCCACGTCTACCCCCGATTTTTGGACCAGGGCGAGACTCTGGGAAAAACCCGCGATATGCGAGGCGATCAGCTGGTTCATGGCCAGCTTCAGGGCCGCGGCCTGCCCGACTTCTCCGGCGCGCACGCATTTCTCCCCGAAACACCGGAGAAAGGGGCGCCAGCGATCGAATTGTTGAGACGAGCCGCCGAACATCAGGATCAGGGATCTTTCCCTGACCTGTCTGATGCTTCCCAGCACGGGACATTCGAGATATTCGCCCCCGGCCACAAGGACCTTTTCGTTAAAGCCCCGGCTTTCTTCAGGGCCGATGGTGCTCATCTGGATGACGGTCTTTTTGGCCAGGTCCGGACGGTAAGCGTCGCTGAACAGTAAATCTCCTACGGCCTTCGCGTCAGAGACCATCACCACAACGCATTCGGCCCGGCCCACGGCCTCGTCGGGGCTATGCATAACCTGCGCCCCTTTCGCTTCCAGGGGCAATGCCTTTTCTCTGGTTCGGTTATAGGCGAAGACCGAATGCCCGGCCTCGAGCAGTTTCTCCGCCATGGGGAACCCCATGAGTCCTGTTCCGAGAATGGATACTTTCATAGGACCTCCTCACTTAATAGGTCGCCACGTCACAATGTCACCAGGGCACATGTGACCTGGTGACCTGGTGACTCTTTTTTTCCATGACCAAAACGCTCTCCACATGCGGCGTCTGGGGATATAAATCAAAAAGTCTCCAGTCGATCACGTCATACGCCCTGTTCAGTTCAGCGAAATCCTGCGCCTGGGTCAGAGGATTGCAGGAAATGTAAATGAACCGCCTGACGTCCGACCGGATTATGGCCCGCGTGACCTTGGGATGCAGGCCGCTGCGCGGAGGGTCAACGACCAAGGTGCTGCAACCGCCGAGAAGAAGTGCCAGGTCCGTCTTTTCCGCCGTTTTGGCCGCGGCCAGGACGTTGGTCACGCCGTTTGACCGGGCATTCTCGCGGAGGGCCGACACGGCCTTCTGATCACTATCGATGATGACGGCCTCGCCGAAATCCCCGGCAAGGAATAGGCCTATCGTGCCCACCCCGCCGTAGAGATCGACGAGCCTGCGGCCGCCGCGGACGAGAGGGCGGATCCATTCCAGCAGACGCGTAAAGCCCGGAACGTGAACCTGGAAAAAACTGTCCTGAACATATTTCAGGACAAGCCCCCCGACCTCCTCGTGAAGGGTATCCCTTCCCCGGCGGTGAAGGACCTCTGTCGTCTTGGACGCCGGGGAGAGCGGATCCGAATACACAATCTGCCATCCGGCCAGGACAGGGGCTTCCACGTCGAAACACGCGAAATCGCGGTCCTTGACAAACAGGGCGGCCAGGCATTGATCGTCATGATAACTGTAACGGAATATGACGGATTTCAGGTGTTCCAGGGGAACTGCCTCTTCGCGCATCCTCCCGATAACAGCCCGCCCGCATTCATTGATCCTTTCATGGGCCAGGGCGCTCTCTTCGACGGGAACGGTACGATTGTGGCGGAATCTCTGGAACACGCCCAGGCACAGGAGGCCCTTTTCGTCTTCCGTAAAACAGAATTCCATCTTGTTCCGGTAATGCCAGAAGGGCTCAACGCCTTCCAGCGGGACATCCGCTCGCGGGATCTGTCCCGCCTTATCCTTGAAGACGCGCCCGGTGAGTTCACGCTTGTGTTCCCACTGGGACGCCTCGGGAAGGACCTGCCAGGGCGACGCGTTCATATAATAGACATCCCTGGGTTCCCGCCGGAGGGGCGAGGCCTCCAGGACATCCACCATGGCCGCCCTGGCCCGGCGGCGGTTCACCTTAAGCGGCCTGACCAGCACTTTATCTCCGGGGACGGCCCCGTAAACGCTCACTTCACGGCCGTCATATTTCCCCCGGGCTTCCCCTGAAGGAAGAAAGGATTCAACCGCGACTTCAAATACGGGAGGGAATTTTTTTTTGGACATGTCTCAGACGAATCAAACGTGACAGTTCCGCGATCCGTTATCGCCCTGAAGTTTTCGCACAGCCCGGGCGAGCTGTTCCTTGTCGGCCTCGTAATGCGCCTCGATGACCCGGAACCGGACTTTCTCAAAGTAGTGAAGCAGCGAGGCTAAATCAAAATCGCCCACAAACGGGGCGTGATGGTCGCGCAGGTCCCTGACGCCGTGCAGGTGCACTCCGATCATGCGCTCACCGTAACTTTCCAGAAAATCAACATGGGGATGCAGTCCCAGCCGTCCGGTGACCTCGGCGTGTCCCACATCATGCCAGTAATAGAGCCCTTTTCCTTTAAACCGTTCCAAGAGCTCTCCGATCTCTTCGAAATCCGGGATCTCAAATGGATAATACCTGGTCTCCAGCCCGACGGCGATTTCCTGCTTTTGGGCATAATCCAGTATCTCCGACAGGCTCCGTTCGACAGCCTGCAGGTAAGGCCCGCGCTCTTTTTTCCGCGAACGCCTGAAGGCCTCCCTGTGTTCCTCGAATTCAGGACTATCTTTTCTGCCTTCCCGGTACAGCGCGATCAACTTCCGGGCCTCCTGTTCGACGGGTTCAACCATCCCGGCATGGATCACCACGCACCCCGCCCCGGACCGGACCGCCGTGTCGACCGAGCCTGCGGTCCAGAAGACGGCTTTTTCCCGTTCACGTTCATTCAAAGAGGATATCCGGTAATGGCTGGACGGATGGCGGCCGGTCGTTTCGTCGTCCGGGGCCGGGCAGAAACTGTGGACGCTGACCACTTCCATCCCCCTTTTCGCTATCAGCGGGATAAACCTGTCCACTTGCTGGCGCGTGAGCCGGTAACTCAGTTCGACGGCCCGCAGGCCGATATCCTGCACGTCGTCCAGGTAACGGCCCGGGTCGTTGTCCGGCCGGTAATTCCAGCCGGTCGATAGAGCAAGAGGATAATCTTTCATCTTTTTTGAGCTCCGATGAATATGTCTTCCACCGCCTTCTTCGCCTTCTTGATGATTCCTTCAAAAGAGGGGAATCTCTGCGCGATGGCGGTCTTTTTGTCGTGCAGGATCCTGGCGTTTTCCCGCGTCCTGTTATTGACGTCGGAAGAGTACCAGCGCTCAAACTCCTCCATACCGGCGAGATCTTCGTTATACGCCTTCAGGGATTCGACGTATTCCCGGACCGCGTCAGAACGCTCCAGAGCAGGGATTGTCCCGGCCGTCCGCCAGGCCTCCATCCTGAACGGCCGGAAATATTCTCTCTGATCCATGACGTAATACGATTCGAGGTTCTTGGCCACCTCGGCGTAAAAATCCAAAAGGTTCTTTTTCCGTCTCTTTCGTTCACGGTATGTTTGAAAAAATCTGATCATGGGATTATTCGTAACGGGCCAGTTCTTCTTCCAAGGCTTGAACAAGGGGGGCAATGGCGGTCCGGGAAAAATCGAAGGACAGGCCAGCCGCCTGAAAGATCTCCGGCAGGGGCCTCGACCCGCCGAGACTCAAGGCCCGGAGATACCGATCCATGGCCCGCGGCTTGTCTTCCTTCGCGTTGAGCCACAGCTGAAGCGCCCCGAGCTGGGCGATGCCGTACTCGATGTAATAAAACGGCGATTCAAAGATATGCAGCTGGCGGTGCCACAGGCAGGACCGCTCGTCCTTGAGACCGCTCCAGTCCACCTCGCCGGTCCCGAACCGTTGATGCAGTTCAACCCACTTATCTCGGCGCTGTTTGTCCTTGTGGCCCGGGTTGGCGTAGATCCATTCCTGGAAGGCGTCGATCAGCGCGACCCAGGCCAGGACAAAGACGGCGTCTTCCAGATGGTTGAGCTGGGAACGGCGGAAATCCTCTTCGTTATAAAAAACCCGCAGGTGCTCGCCCGCCATGAGTTCCATGCCCATGGAGGCGACCTCGTTGAATTCCATGGGGCCGTGGCGGTAATCATAAAGCGGATCCCCGGCGCAGGCGAAGGCATGAAAGGCGTGCCCGCCTTCGTGCAGGAGTGTGCGGACGTCGGCGTCGATGCCGACGGCGTTCATGAAAATAAATGGTCTGCGCGCCTCGGCCAGGGTGAACTGATACCCGCCTGGGGCCTTGCCCTTGCGGCTGGCCAGGTCCAGAAGTCCCTGGTCGATCATCTGCTGAAACTGGCTTCCCAGACGCGGGTCGGTCCTCTCGAAAATATCCCTAACGCCTCCGACGAGCTCCTCGACCTTTTCGAAAGGCTTCAGGGGAGGACGTCCTTGCGGGTCGACATTCAGGTCCCACGGCCTCAGACTGTCCGCGCCCAGCAACCGCCGCCTTCGCTTGAGGCGCTCTTTCCACAACGGCACCACGCAGTGTTCGACCGCGGCATGGTATTTCCGGCAGTCTTCGGGTGTATAATCGTAACGGTGTTTGGCCCTGAACTGGTAATCTTCATAATCCCGGCACCCGGCATTCAGCGCGATCCTGTTACGGAGAAGAAGCATCCTGTCAAACAGACTTTCCAGCTTATCCGCGTCCCGCAGGCGTCGGCCCGCGGTAGCCCGCCACGCCTCTTCCCGCACGTTCCGGTCGGGCACAAGCGAGTATTTGGCCATCTGGGGCAGAGTCTGTTCCTTTCCCTCAAAATAGACCGTCATCGCCCCGCAGATCTTCTGGTACTCCTGCCTCTTAAGCGAAACCTTGGTGGCAAGCCCGACGTTCTCATCACGGAACAACGAGATGTCGGACTTGATCTCGCGGTCCATGACACCGTAACGTTGCTGATCAAGCGGAAACTGTCCGCTCAACTGCACATACCGCCCGTTGAGCTTGTGCTCCATCCGGTGGACCACCGGCTCGACGTTCTCCACGAATTTCTGATAAGCCGAGGCCTTTTGCGCATCGTCGGTCTGGCATGTCATCTGGATATACAGAAGCGCCTCCTGCTGGTCCATGGCGGATTCCAGCTCGGAACGTTCATGGACCCATCGTTCCAGGTCTTCGGAGGATTGGATGGCCTCATTCAAGAGCCTCTCGTATTGCCGCTGGACCTCCTGCGGATCACGCAGGTCACAGTTCGGCGGAAGGAACAAGCGGTCCTGATGGGGTTTCAGATGCGATAATTCGTTTTGGGCAATGGGACTGATCATGAACTTACGTCTCTTCCTGGTCATTTCGCGGCTTTGAGACACGGCGGGCCGCTCTTCAAGTTTTGTCCCATTATACATTCTTGCCGGTAATTTGGAAGGGAAAAATGGCTCTTAACAACGACTATAACAGCGGGGGGGCCGGGCACCGAAGGTAGCCCGGCCCCCCCGCTGTTTTCCCGCCCCGCATCTACTCCTTCTCCAAAATCCTCACCTCGCACGGACAGAGGTTTTTGAATTCCTCCGCGTCGGCCCGCGAGCCCACGACCGTGCCCCAGTGCATGGGCACGGCGATACCGGGACGGATGGTATCGGCCGCCCGGGCCGCTTCCCCGGCCGTCATGGTGTAGGTCCCCCCGCAGGGCAGAAGCGCGATATCCGCTTTGATCTCCTTCATCTCCGGGATCACATCCGTGTCCCCGGCATGATAGATCCGGGCGCCTTCAACCGTCAGGACGAAACCGACATTGTCGGACTCTTTCGGGTGGAATTCCTTGCCGATGTTATAGGCCGGCACCGCCTCGATATCTATGCCCTGGACCCGGGCCGATTCGCCCCGCCGGATCACAACGGCATCGCCCCTGAGTTTTTTCGCGGCCGACGGCGGGGCCACAAACGATGTCCCCTCTTTGGAAATTTTATCGATATCCTCCTGTGAACAATGGTCAAAATGATCGTGGGTTATACAAATGATGTCCGCCTTTTCGCCCCCCTCGATCTTGTAAGGGTCAATATAAATCATTTTGCCGCCGCTGATCCTAAAGGACGCGTGGCCCAGCCAGTGGATTTTTTCGATCATAACGCGCCTCCCGTGTTCTGTTTTGGATGATATTGTGTCAAAATTGCCCGTCCTTTTCAAGGCCTTATCCCCTCTTGACATATTAAGGCCGCAATCTTTTGGTTGACAAAGGACCGGCGCACGTATAATGGGAAAAGAAACCAATAATGGAGCCCCACGGGCAAGCCCGTGGTCCCTCTCTTATCCGACTTCGTAAATCTTCAGGCGCAATCCGACGAAGCGCCACGGCTTTTATTGACATACGCAAAAGTAATATACTTATTGCCAAGGCAGATCAGAAGC
>CAYRXT010000008.1:0-74220 GCA_964428315.1 uncultured Planctomycetales bacterium | reverse complement strand
TAACCCCAATATACTACATGTGGGGGGAACTTGAGTCAAGCGTTTACCCATGTAAAAGATTATGCCCATAGTTTGTACAAAGAATGAAACACCTATTCAAAAGGGCTTGAAAATCGCCGGGATAGGCAAAAAGGCAAGCCGTTCACTGGACGCCACGCTTATCCGAGATATCGCCAGGGATCTCATAGCCCAACGGGCTCCTGCATCGGCTCAAGGAGCATTATTGGCCGCTCTGTTTCTGAAAGGACCAAGTGATGAGGAGCGTATGTTAAGCCGAGTGATGGACTTTGATCTCTTGTCTTCTCCCGAAAGGATCATACAATATGTCGGAGGTTGTGCCCCAGAGAACGTCAAGTCGCTTTGTCTTGAAATCTTGAAGGGCCGATCCCTAGTCAAAGAGGAGGCGCTGAATTTAGGCCGGTATCTCTTATCGGAGCATGGGGACGACGGGCTGAGAGGTCTCTGCGCCAGCGCCTTGCGCATTCGCTATGAAACGGCCGATGAGTTCGAGAGTCTGCTCAACGCCATGGAAGAAACCAAGGAGAAAAATTTCACTATGCCCGTTCCCGAAGGGCCGCCGGTCATCCAATTCGCCGAACCGTTCGACGGCGTGAAACGTTCCTATCTCATCACGCCGCTTATTGCTGATTTTTTTCAGAGAAAAGGATATCGCTGCGTTTGTTTGACCGGCCGTAACAGCGGACCGAAGTTCGGCATGAACCTTTCTGACCTGGCCAATCAGCTCGGATTAAAATTTATGCACAACAGCCGGGATTGGACGGAAAGCAGGACGGATTTCGGTCATTACGTTCATCAGGCCGATATATCAAGGGCCGTTGACAGGTGGGTGGAAATCCGCCGGCAGATCGTCAAACGCCCGTTTGCCGCCACGCTTGAGCGTTTCATGAATCCTTGCGATGCGTCCATCGTTGTTGCCTCGGCATTTCATCCGCCATATGTCGAAAAGATGCTGACCATCGCGGAAAGGGCCGGCTTTCCCGCTGCCGTCGTGGTAAGGAACGGTCAGGAGGGCACGCTATCCGCCTGTTTGAACCGGCCATATAAAATGCTGTGCACTGCCAGGATGAATGACGGGACATACCGGCGGCACGCGGAGGATATCTTACCCGAAGAGTTCCTGAATAGAGAGATCAAAGCGGACATCAAGCTCGACAATGTCCGACCGTCCGAAAACGCGTTGAGGATCCAGCGTTATCATGAAACAGGAACCAGCGGCGACGGCTTTTTTGATATGCGAGTCAGAATAGCATGTGAGGGGCTTCGGCGCGCCGCCGAATGGATAGAGGAAAACCGGAGGGCAGGCCCATGATCCGGCCGTCGCGTCGAAAAGTGGCTCTTCATACCTTTGGCTGCCGTCTGAACCAGTCCGAGACGAACGCCCTGCGGAATCTTTTTGCCGAAAAGGATTACGATGTCGTGAAATTAACAGAGGCCCCGGACATCGTGGTTGTGAACACGTGCACGGTCACCGAGAACGGGGATGCGGACACCCGGCGTCTGGTCAAGAGGATCAGCAGGATGAATCCTGATGCGAAGATCGCCCTTATCGGCTGCCAGGCCCAGGTGCAAAAAGAAAGACTGCTGGAGATGCCGAACGTCCGGTGGGTTATCGGCAATGAAAAAAAGATGGAGGCTGTTTCGATAATGAAGGAGTTCCGTGAGGAACCCCAGGTCATAACGCCTCCGGTTCGCAAAACATCATTTACAGTTCCGATTGCCGAAGGAGATGCGCTTCACACGCGCGCCAATCTAAAAATTCAGGACGGGTGTGATTTCTTCTGTTCGTTTTGCGAGATCCCTTACGCGCGCGGCCGAGCGCGCAGCCGTCAGTTCGGTGATATTCTTAGCCAGGCGCGCGCGTTCGTGCGCGCCGGCCACAAGGAGATCGTCCTCACCGGAATCAACATCGGGACGTTTCGCGACAACAACAAAGGCATTGTCGATATCGTCAGCGCGCTGGAAGACCTCGACGGCCTTGAACGCATACGCCTGTCATCCATAGAGCCGACAACCATTCCCTGGGCCCTTATACGCAAGATGTCCAAATCAGGCAAACTCTGCCGTTACCTGCACGTCCCCGTCCAAAGCGGCAGCGACGATCTGCTTGCCCTGATGCAACGCCGGTATAAAAGCGGATATTTCCGCGATTTTATTCTCAAGATCCGGGAAAGCGTGCCAGAGGTCTGTCTGGGCACGGATATCATCGTCGGATTCCCCGGAGAGACGGATTTCTTTTTTGCCCAGACTTATGAGATGGTAAAAAATCTCCCTTTCGCTTATTTTCATGTTTTCAGCTATTCGCGGAGAAATCTCGCCCAAAGCCGCCGCCTGAAGGGGACCGTTGCCCCGACTGTCATTCAGGAAAGAAGCCGGCGCATCCGGGAACTGGGTTTCCGCAAACGGCGCGCCTTTATTCACGGTCTGTTGAAAACGACGCAGCGGGTGCTTTTTGAAGATAAGAAAGCAGGGATGTGGATGGGGCTGACCGATAATTATGTCAGGGTTCGGCTTTCCTCCGATAAAGATTTGCGTAACAGGGTTCATTCCGTCCGTTTGTATGCGGCCGATAAGGACCTGGTCTTCGGAGAAATTGTTCATCTGGACAAAGGCATCGGTGTTATGGCATAATGGGCCGATGAAACCGCCCACGCCAATTTATTATGTGGCATGGTTTTTGACGACACCCGGCATCGGCACGTTATTTTATTTTCGATATGTTATTAGCACAAATTCGATTTACACATTGTCAAGCATCACGTATAAGCCCGCTTTTGTCAGTGTATGCGCGTCCCTGGTTCTATTTGTTGTCGATCACTATTTAAGGAAATAGTCCATGAGTCACAAGGAAGAAATCTATATATTGGGAATATCGGCTTTCTATCATGACAGCGCGGCCTGTCTCGTCAAAAACGGAGAGATCGTCGCCGCCGCGCAGGAGGAAAGATTCACCCGCAAGAAACACGACTTTGATTTTCCGGTCAACGCCATCCGTTACTGTCTGCAGGAAGAGGGGATCCAAACCGACAGGCTCGATTATGTCGGTTTTTACGACAAGCCCTTCCTGAAGTTCGAGCGCATCCTTTTCACCTATCTTCAATACGCGCCGGCAGGCATTCGTTCGTTTCTTAAGGCCATGCCTCTGTGGCTGAAAGAAAAACTTTTTCTTAAGGAATTGATCGCGACCGAACTTGATTACAAAGGCAAGATCATCTTCACCGAACATCACGAGTCGCACGCCGCTTCGGCCTTTTACCCTTCCCCTTATGAAAGTGCCGCGATACTCACAATGGACGGGGTAGGGGAATGGACGACGTCAAGCTACGGCATCGGCCGGGGCAATGATGTTCAGATACAGGCCGAAATCAAATTTCCCCATTCGCTGGGGCTTCTTTATTCCGCCTTCACGTATTATACCGGATTCAGGGTCAATTCCGGAGAATACAAGCTTATGGGGCTGGCGCCTTACGGAGAGCCGAAATACGTTGGGATAATTAAGGATAACCTGATCGACATTAAGGAAGACGGGTCATTTAAACTCAACATGGGTTATTTCAATTATTGCGCCGGTCTGACCATGACCAACGGAAGATTTCACAAGATTTTTGGAGGACCGCCGCGTCGGCCGGAATCCGGACTAACGCAGAAACATATGGATATCGCCCGTTCCATCCAGGAGGTGACTGAAGAGGTCATGCTTAAAATGGCAAATTATCTTTACGAAAAAACGGGAGAAGAGAACCTCTGCCTGGCGGGTGGGGTTGCGCTGAATTGTGTGGGCAACGGGCGGATACTGCGTGAAAACAAATTCAAGAACATATGGATCCAGCCGGCCGCCGGCGATGCCGGGGGCGCGCTGGGCGTTGCGCTCTTCATATGGTATAAATATCTGAATAATGAACGCGTAACCGATAACATCAACGATTCGCAAAAGGGATCATATCTCGGAACGCATTATGACGCTAAAGAAATTGACAAGCAGCTCTCCGGAACCCGTGCCAGCTATGAAAAACTGGACCCTGAAGAGATCCCCATGAGGGTCGCCAGGCTGATCAGTGAAGAAAATGTGGTCGGCCTTTTTCAGGGACGCATGGAATTCGGCCCGCGCGCCCTGGGCAGCCGCAGTATCATCGCGGACGCCCGGAGCGAAAAAATGCAGTCTGTATTGAACCTGAAGATCAAATTCCGGGAATCGTTCCGGCCGTTCGCGCCGAGCGTGCTCGAAGACTACTGTCAGGAATATTTTGAACTGGATTGCCCCAGTCCGTACATGCTCCTGGTCGCGAATGTCAAGGAAGACAAGATTGACGAGGGCTCCCGGAACATGAATGCGGCTGGACTGGAAAAGTTGAAGGTCCGTCGTTCCGTCATTCCCGCGGTCACGCATGTCGATTATTCGGCGCGGATACAGACCGTTTCCGCAAAGACCAATCCGCTGTATTACCAGGTCCTTAATGAATTTTACAAGCTGACGGGTTGCCCGGTGGTGATCAACACGTCTTTCAACATACGCGGAGAACCCATCGTGTGTACGCCGGCCGATGCCTACCGCTGCTTTATGTGCACGAATATGGATTACCTGGTGATTGAGAACCTGATTTTTGAGAAGGAAAAACAGCCTGACAAAGACAAATACAAAAAAGAGGATATGTCCTTGATCCTGGACTGACGATGAATCCAAAAGAGATGAGAAACTTGAAGGTTTTCGGTTATGGCCTATTCCTGATCCTGGGGTTTATCGGTTCCAGGCTTTGGATAAAGCACGGAGCGGGATTTGTGCCATTCGCGCTGATAACCATGTCCGGTTTTTTCCTGTTGTTGACGGTCTTCTCGCTGGATCATGTCAAGCTGGTGTATGACCGGTGGATGAAGGTGGCTCACTTTATAGGAGCGGTTGTCACCGGTTTTATCTTGGGCGCGGTATTTTATCTTATGTTCGGCATCATTGGATTGGTTCTTCGTTTGCTCCGCAAGGATCTGCTAGACCAGCCGCTTGAGCCGGAAAAAAACTCTTACTGGATACAGCGGGAAAAATCCGAATTAAAAAAAGAATGTTACGAAAAGCAATTTTGACAATGGACTTTAAAAATGAGAAAGCGCTTTCCCAAAGACCGCAAAATATGCAACATGCTGTCCTGCAAAAGGATATAGACACTTAAAGATTGACGCTTTTTCTCGTGAAAAAATCATCATTTTTTCGCGTCACGATTTGCTTTTTCCGGATTTGTGTTCTATACTTGACATTGGCTGGAAAAAAGTTCTTTAAAATATCACCGACAAAGGCAAACCCGCCGTAAGGCGGGGACGCAAAGTTATAGGGCCCTGAACGCATGGTTCAAGGGCAGCCTGACTGCCGAAGGATCGACCAAAACCGAACCTATTACTTTGCGTAATAGGTTTTTTTTTGGCCATCGCGGCCGCACCGCTCTTTCAGAAAAGTAACGATAAAGGCAAACCCGTCGTAAGGCGGGGACGCAAAGTCACAGGGTCCTTGAGAGGGACAGCCTGGCTGCCGAAAACGCGATTCTCAGCGAGAAACAAACAGCACCAACCCCGGAAAACCGCAACACCCAGGCCGACTCTTTGGACCTGGGTTTTTTTAATCGGGGGGCACCCGGGGAGGTCGTACAATGAGTAAATCAAATTTTCAAAAGCTGTTTGTTCTCTTGACAACGGTATTTTTTGCGCTATCGGGCGTTTTTCTATGCGACGCCTGGGCCCAGAACAAGGTGGGGTGGTCCGCTGACCAGCAGCAGCTCTGGACCCAGATGTACAATGAAAACCATCCGCTCTGGCAGCGTCTGAAATCGCAGGCCGATACGTCCAATCTCTACGGCGACGACGGACTGCGTGACGGGCTGGTTTACTTGATCACCGGAGACACCTCATATGCCTACTCGGCGTGGCAGAGGGTGAACTGGTGGTGCGGGGATTCTTACCGCCCGTCGGGCTGCGCCGAACCATCCCGCAATTCCACCCGCCATAACTTCACGAATTTGGCGATTCTTTACGACTGGATTTCTGACGCGCTTTCATCGACGGATCGCGCGAACTACCGGGATATACTCGACCATTGGGTTGATTTGGTCTTTTCCACCGGCCACGGGACGCGGACGTGGGACTCGGACGAAATGACGGGACATTATTTCGGCGTGGCCTGTTACGCCGTTGCCCTTATGGACGAAGATCCCACCAGGGCCAGCGAGATCCTCAATTTCGCCGGAAATGATTTCATCAAACCTGTGGGAGGGCTGGACGCCACCGGCGCAAACACCTCCACATGGCGCAATACCATCAAGCGGTACACGACCGGCATATCCGTAGGCGGCGAATGGCTGGAGAGCTCGAATTACAACCTGGGGACTCTGCAATATCTTCTTATGGGCGCCTCGGCAATCAACGCCTATTACGGAGAAGATAAATTTCCGGACGTTACGGCATTATATGATGATTTTGCCGAAGCGATGGTTCAGCAGATGACCCCGAACTTCAGAGATTCCTTTCAGTGGGGCGACGAGCAGAACCCCCACGATTTGCGTTACTGGAACCGCGTTCCCCTTATGGCGATGGTGAGCGCGTTATCCAGGGATCCGGAGGCTCTGTATTTGTTCGACGTCGTATACGAGGCCAACGGGACGACGAACACCGGTCCCAGCTGGCCGTACTTCGTGGATCCCTACTCCTCGCGTCAGGCTCCCGCCGGAATCACATCACATCACGCCTCGGGTCACGGGATCGCGTACCATCACAGCGGATGGGGCTCCAACGACAGTTTTTACGCATCGACGATGTTCAACTACACCTACGTGGATCATGACAGGGAATCGCTGACAAACTTCAATCTCTACCGCAACGGCGGATGGGCGGTCTCGAATCCCAAAGGGTATTACGGCGGCAAGGTCGAAGGGCCGTACATGAACGGCATGCTTATTTCAGGCGGCGTCGCCGGCGCGAACGAGGCCTTCGGGGAAGGCGCCTTTGAAGCGGGCGACACCTTCCTTTATCATTCAGGGACCACCGGCGGACAGCTGGTTCACAGCAACTACTACGATCCTCCGCTGGAGTTCGTCCATGAATGGAACCGCAGTACAATGTACTGGCATAATACGGACGGCTCGGACACTATCGTGGTGTTTGACCGCCTTAACGTCAGCGATCCCAAGGATACGAACACCATGCCGACCTGGCGCTACGAACGCATACCGGATTACATCGAAGAGCGCATCGACGCGGCCAACGCCTATCATCAGTGGATCCTCCATATACCTGACGCCAATCCCAACATCAGCGGCGACACCATAAAATGGCACGCCGATAACGGGGAAGAAGTCACCCTGAGAACCCTGGTAGACGATTACTCATTGCAGATCTATGACGAACAGAGTCTCTACAACGCCGGGCATCCTCTTTACCTGACCGGGGTTATGAGGGACGGGGAACTTAAATATCAGTTGAGGATCATCCCGACACAAAAGACAGGTTTTCTCACACTGGCCAACGTCGTTCATGTCGGCAGCCAGGCGGACTTTTCCAAACTGCTATCCGTGGCGGACGAGGACGCGGTCGGGGTATTAATGGCGGGCGTGGACACGTATAAGCTGGCCATATTCAACGGGACGGAAAACACCCCGCCTTCGCCCACGCCTTTTGAAAATTACCGTGCCGCGCACGATCCGGAAAGGTTCTCCAAGACAAACTCCCTGCGCCTTTTCAAAACCGGCTTTGTCATCAATGTCAATTCTGACGCCTATACCGAGGTCTACATCGCTGACCTGGATCCGGCAAAGGCATGGACTATCAGCATTGACGGCACCCAATCCGCCCTGAACGTTAGCGATCAGGGTTTTGCCCGGCATGAATTCTGGGGTACTGGAACCCATCAGATACGGGTCAGTTCGACCGATCAGGCCCTGCCGGTAGCGGTTATTCAGGTCGCCAGCACGGATCATTTGACTGTCCATTTTGACGGCAGCCAATCCTTCCTGCCGGATGCCGGCTATTCCTATGAATGGGACTTCGGCGACGGCCAGACAAGCAGCGAAGAAAGCCCCGTGCACACCTACGCCCAGACTGGAGAGTACACCGTCACCCTGACCGTCAGCGACGGGAGTTTGAGTGATGATGACACAACGAGCATCGCGGTCGGGGATATCAATCACGCGCCTGTCATCAGTGTTTCCGGTGATGCGTCGATTGAAACCGGAGGCGCCGCGAGCGTTAATGTCAGCGCCAGCGATTCGGACGGGGACCCGCTTACGCTTACGGCACACGTCGTCAACGGCGATGTTTTGGATGAGGTGACGACTCTGGGGGCGGTATTTGTCGATAACGGCGATGGAACAGGGACGCTGACCTGGTCGCCAGTGAGTGGACAAGATGGAGATTACACGTTTCGTTTTTCGGTTTCTGATGGTGTTTTAAGCAATATGGCGGATCATTCGATTTCCGTTTCGACTCTGATTGTTGCCATCTCAAAGGCCAATTGGACTCTGATCGACTTCGACAGCCAGGAAATGAACAGCGATAATGATGCCGCAGTAAACGCCTTTGATGATGACACGACATCGGAATGGCATACAGAGTGGTACTACACATCTCCCGAACATCCTCATTATATCATTGTGGATTTGGGGGCGACATATGATGTGAGCGGATTCCGTTACCTCCCGCGTCAGGATGGCGGATCAAATGGAAATGTCAAAGATTACGAGTTTTACATCAGCGAAGACGGAATTGCTTGGGATTCGCTGGCGGCAAGCGGTTCTTTCGTCAATTCCAGTTCAGAGAAAGAGGTTCTCTTCAATTCAGTGCACACCGGACGGTATTTTAAATTTGTTGCGCTGTCGGAGGTTAACGGCAACCCATGGACATGCGTCGCGGAAATTGGCGTTTTGGGAAGTGAAAACCAATCGCTCACCTATTGCGGAGACGCGAAGATCGAAGGGGAAGAGGTCTGTGACGGTAACAGCCGGTCCTGCATCGCTGACGACGGTTATGTGGGTACAGAAACATGTAACGCGCAGTGCACCGGCTTCGGTTCCTGCGTTGCCGAAGAATCATGCGGAGACGGTATCCTCAACGGCAATGAAACCTGCGATGGAGAGGGGCAGTCCTGTACGACAGCCGAGGGCTACAGCGGCACGCAGGCGTGCAAATCGGATTGCAGCGGGTATAACACGGAATGCGTGACAACCGAATCCTGCGGCGACGGGACAACGAACGGGGATGAGGCCTGCGATGCCGACTCTCAGTCATGCACAACCGCTGAAGGATACGCCGGGACAGAGACGTGCAACGCCCAGTGTTCGGGGTACGGCTCATGCTCGACATCCGAGTATTGCGGAGATGGAACAACAAACGGAAACGAAATCTGCGATACAGCTTCCCGGGTCTGTGTTACTGCAGACGGTTATTCCGGTACGCAGACGTGTTCCGATAATTGCTCAGCTTTTGGCGCATGCACGACAAGCGAATATTGCGGTGACGGCATGGTGAATGGCAGCGAAGTATGCGATTCGAATGCGCAAAGCTGCACAACGACCGACGGCTATGCGGGCACACAGTTATGTGACGCCCATTGTGGGGGTTTTGGGACGTGTTCGACCACTGAAAGCTGTGGCGATGGTACCGTCAATGGAAACGAACAATGCGATGACGGCAATAACAGCGGGGGAGACGGGTGTAGTGCCGGCTGCCGTCTTGAATCCCAGGCTGTGCATCTCGGGAGAGACGCCACCATCAGTGTCAGCACCGTTCATTTCAGTTGGGACTCGGATCCTCGAGCCTCCGCCTATTGGCTCAGCGTGGGGACGACCTTCAGTTCAGTCAAAGTTGATCCATGGGGCGATATCTACAGCCAAAATGTTCACATGGCGACATCGCAGACTGTGACCGGCATCCCGCTTAATAACACGAAAATCTACGTAAGGCTGTGGACTTTGATTGACGGTGCCTGGTGGACCAAGGATTATTCTTATCAGACGACAGCCTCCGGTCAGACGGACGTGTGCGGTGACGGAATGGTCACAGGCTCGGAGATATGTGACAACGATAGCGAAATCTGCACAACGGAAGACGGCTACGCCGGTTCGCGGTCATGTAATGACCAGTGCTCCGGATACAGTGAGTGCATCGCAACCGAATATTGCGGGGACGGTATGACCAACGGAAAAGAAGTCTGTGATTCTAACGTCCAGTCGTGCACCACTACGGACGGTTATGCCGGAACCCAAAGCTGTGACGATCAATGCTCCGCCTTTGCATCATGCGTATCCGCCGAATATTGCGGAGACGGCACAGTAAACGGTTCGGAGCAATGTGATGACGGCAACACGAACAACAACGACGGTTGTGACGCCTCCTGCATGACAGAAGTTGATCAAGATCAGAGCGTCCACCTGGGGGACAATGCCGCGATCACCTCCGCGACTGTGAACTTCTCCTGGGATTCCGACCCGCGGGCCTCCGCCTACTGGCTCAGCGTGGGGACGACCTTCAGTTCAGTCAAAGTCGATCCCTGGGGCGATATCTACAGCAAAAATGTTCACATGGCGACATCGCAGACAGTCACCGGCATCCCGCTTAATAACACGAAAATCTACGTAAGGCTGTGGATTTTGATCGATGGTGCCTGGTGGACAAAGGATTATTCATACCAGACACGGCCATAAGTCTATTTCTGAAAGCGAATAATAGGGCAGCTCATTGTGATTCCCTCTGCTCATTGATGTCCGCTGGCCGCCCCCCAGATCAATGTCAGAGGTCAATGAGTTCGCCTTATTATTCCTTACGGAGATGGGAGGGAGAAATACGGCAGTTCTGACGATATTTGGCGACAGTCCTCCTGGCCAATATCATCCCTTTTTTCCTGAAATATTCAACAATGGCCTGGTCAGAAAGAGGTTTCGTTTTATCTTCGCCGTTAATAAGCTCTTTAAGTTCTTCCTTGATGCCCCGTGAAGTTGTCTTGCCGTTATTTTCCATGGCCACGGCATTGGAAAAAAAGAACTTCATGGGAAAGATCCCCATCGGCGTGTCCATATATTTGTTGCGGATAGTGCGCGAGACCGTTGACTCATCGCGGTCGATGCGTCCGGCGACGTCCTTTAAAGTCAGGGGGCACAGCCCGACAGGGCCCATCTCAAAAAATCGCTGTTGATGACGGAGAATATCCTCGGCGATATTGCGCAAAGTGGTTTCTCTTTGTCTGATGCTGCGTATAAACTGCACGGCGCTTTCCATTTTGTTTTTCAAGAAAGCTCTTTCCTCGTCGGTTAAATTCTCCTTTCTGAGCATTGCCCTGTATAGCGGGCTGATCTTCAAAAGGGGGACCCCCTCGGAATTTATTTTGACTTCAAGGCCGTCACCTTGCCTGACGACAAACAGATCCGGTTTGACATAGATTTGCGTGTTGATCGGGAAAAAATTGCGCGCCGGTTTCGGCTCGAGCCCTGAGATAAAGTTAAATATGTGTTTCGTCCGTTCCGTGGAAATGCTCAAACGTCGGGCAATCAGGTCAAATCTCTTCTTCGCCAGATCATCCCAGTGATCTTGAATGATCTGTAAGGCCAAAGGCTTGTCGTCCCACTCCAGGTTGTCCAGCTGAATAGCAAGGCACTCCTTGATATCTCTCGCCCCCACCCCGGGCGGATCAAATGTTTGAATGCGTGAAAGAATGCGCAGGATTCTGCCGGTTTCGGTTAATCCGCATTGCCCCGCGATGTCATCAAGAGAAACCGTAAGATAACCGTTATCGTTGATATTCCCTATAATGACCTCACCGATCCTGATATCTTCCGGATCGCTTAGCTCAATACGAAGCTGCTGAAGAAGATAATCGCTTAAGGATATGGCCTGGGCAACCCGGAAAAAGACCTCTTCCTTCTTACCCGTAGACTTATCAGGAAGCTCATCCTCGGCCATCTGATACATCAATTCCAAAGACGTTGGGGCGCCCTCTGGCGGCAATTCAACCATCTGGTTCATGTCTTCTTCGGACTCGAGAAAAGGATTATCCTGAAGCTCTGTTTCAATGGCCTGGTTGAGTTCCGTGATCGGCAGGGTCAGGATGGTAATCGACCTCTGCATAACAGGAGATAATATCTGTTTTTGAACCTGCAATTTTGATAGACGCTGGTCCATAGCAAAAAGTATACCATGCGGATCCAAATATTACAAATTTCAAATGATTATCAAAATTCCTTCTAACTATTTGTTTAAAAAGGACTTACTTATGGTTCAAATTGTTAGACATGACATAAATGCAACTTAACGCATAATTTCTGGGATTGTCCTACCATGTCATAGACATTATTGTTAATTATGTTAAACATACAGAAATACATGACTATTCAACTCAGCAATAAATTAGCTCTGTGCAATTATGTAACCTTTATACCAACAATAAGTTATAATAATTATTTAGATATGAGAAATCGTTTTCTTAAATGGTATGATAATTGCTCTATATTCTGGTATACGAAATTGTAACCTACATTTTTTGAAAGGCGGTTATCGTATGATTAAAGAGCAAATTGAAGGGGGGGTACAGGTGCGCAAAAGGCTTACTATCACCGATGTTGCCAGGATTATCGGGGTAAGTACAAAAACAATTGCCCGCTGGGAAAGCATGGGAAAAGTCAAAAGACCCAAACGCGATTGGCGTGGATGGAGGGTCTATAACGAAGATGACGTATCGAGAATCAAGGCCTTTCATGAGGCTCTGTTTGACTAATATAAAGGAAGAGGTGATCTAATGAAAAGACTGGCATTCTGTATAATCTGTATCGGTCTCATTGTCTTTGCCCTGCTGATAACGGCGGGTCAGGCGGAGGCTCAGAATTTCGCGAATTTTTACGGGAAGGAATCCGAGGAAAGCGAGGCCGCGTTGAATTCGGCCCAAACAGGTTCTCTCCTCAAAGAACCATTGGAAAAGAACGATGAACTGACGGAGCTTCTAAAAACCGCGCCCATGGAGGTGGGACTGCGCGACCCGAGCAATTACACCTTGGGCCCAACGGACGTGATCGAGATTTCTGTTCTCCGGCACCCGGAATTCAGCGGTGAATTCGAGATCAATAAGGAAGGGAAAATCCAGTATGACTACGTGGGCGACGTTAAGGTTGCCGGATTAACAAAAGATGAACTCACCAATGTTCTGACGGATATCCTGTCGGAATACATTATTTCCCCTGATGTCACAGTCAAGATTACGGCATACAACAGCAAGATAGTCTACGTTATCGGAGAGGTCGGCGCGCCCGGAAAAATATTCATGCAGGGTGACGTTATCACAATCCGCGAGGCCTTGGTCCAGGCCGGACTTCCTCTGTTAAGCGCCTCAACCAAAAAATGCAGGTTAATTACGCCATCCGAAGACGGCAAACCCGACATCAAATACGTCAATGTCTTTGCTCTGCTTTATGAAGGAGATCTCCGGGAGAATGTCATCATGAAACCCGGAGACACCCTGTATATACCGGCCACGGTCATGGCCAAGGCCATGAGGGTCATCAGCCCGGTGACACAGCCCATCGGCAGTACGGCCGGGACAGCCCGTTCGGTTTATCCTGGATATTGATGGTATAAAACAACGCACGACAAACAAAGGAGTAATAATCACGCAATGAGCTATCAAAAGCAGATCACGTTGACCCCGATGAATTTTCTGAAGATCTTTTTTCGAAGGAAGCTGCTCTTTTTTGTCCCCGTTTTTTTCGGACTGGTTTTAGGCATCTGCGCGGGGATCCTCATGCCCAAGGAATATAAGTCCTCTACCATCCTTCTTGTCGAGGAAGGGAAAACCGACAACCCGCTTTTTCAGAATATCGCGGTATCAACGACCGTGCAGCAGCGGCTCGCGACAATCCGCGAATCGATGCTCGGCTGGGACAGCCTTGTCACTCTCGTCAAGCGTCTGAATCTCGACAAGGACATCAAGACAACATATGATTTCGAGCAACTTGTCCTGGGGATACGGGACAAGGTCGACATCTCCATGCGCGGCACCAACATCATCGACCTTTCCTATGCCGGCGCCGACCCCGGATCCACACAGGCCATCGTGAAAAACTTGACAGATATCTTTATCGAACGCAACGTGCAGATCCAGAACCAGGAAACAGCCGACGCGATCAAATTCATTGAAGAACAGCTACAGGTCTATAAGGGCAAGATTAAATCCGCCGAGATCGCCCAGCTGCAGGAACAGCTTGACGCCCTGCTCATCGATTCGACGGAAAAACATCCGCTGGTCAAACAACTGCGCGAACAGATCGCCGCAAAAAGGGAGGAGCTCAGTAAGGAGAATCTGGAGTTCACCGAGAGTTCTGTCTTGAAAATGCAGTCGACAAACCCTCTGATCGATGAAATCAAAAAGGCTTTGAAGAAGGTGGAAACGACGCCCAGCGATGAAGGCGGGGACATCATTGAGGCCGGAATCGCCAAGGTCATGCTCACGGAAAAACTGGACAATGTCATGGCCAGGGACGTGCAGGTTAACGAGGGCATTTATAACATGCTGCTCCAGCGCCTGGAGACGGCAAAGATAACCCAGCGCCTTCAGGCCTCAAAAGAAGGCACAAAATACAAGATCCTTAATCCGGCCCGGCTTCCCCTCAAACCATTCAAACCAAACAAGCTCCTTCTGGCCTTCGCCGGGTTGATGCTGGGGGGTACCATCGGCGTCGGTCTTGTGGTCGGGACAGAATTCCTTGACAAGTCGTTTCTTGACGTTGAAGACGCGAAGGAATATCTCGGCCGGCCGCTTCTGGGGGCGGTTTCCAGAATCAGCACCCTGGAAAGCATCCGCAGTGAAAAGGACCATAACCGCTGGGTGGTGACCCTGACAATCATCATGGGTGTTATCTGTGTGTGCATGGCCGTGGCGGCTTCGATATTCCTGCAGTAACACGTTTGCTCGGAAGGGAGACATAATGTATAAAAACTTTTACGGATTTCAGGAAATACCTTTCAGCATCACGCCTAATTCGAAATACTTTTTCGAAAGCGGCAAACACGCCGAGGCTTTGAACACGCTCATTTACGCGATATTGGAACGAAAGGGCTTCGTGGTCATAACCGGCGACATCGGGTCGGGCAAAACGACCGTGTGCCGGACTTTGCTCAATAAACTGGAAAGCGATACCCACACGGCGCTGATCACCAATACCCACCTTACGCCTAAGGACCTCCTGATGACGATTCTGGACGATCTGGAGGTGGAGTACGCGAACGGGTCCAAGGCCCGCTTGTTGTCGCAGCTTAATCAATATCTTATCGAACAATTGCGGTATGACCACAACGTCGTGCTGATCGTTGACGAGGCCCAGAATCTTTCTCCTTCCGTACTGGAAGAGATCCGGATGCTTTCCAATCTGGAGACGGAGTCGGAAAAGCTTATCCAGATTATCCTGCTGGGACAGCCTGAGCTCAAACAGAAACTTGCCCTGAACCGGCTGGAACAGCTCAGACAGCGGATTGCCGTCTATTATCATCTTCAGCCGCTGACGCAGGAAGAATGCCTTAACTATATAGTGCACAGGTTGAGGCTAGCCAGCGGATCGGAGAGGCGGTATTTTACCGAAGGAGCCCTGCGGCTGGTTTTCGCATTTTCCAAAGGGGTCCCGCGGCTTGTCAACCAGATCTGCGACAGCGCCCTCCTGGCGGGGTACACCTGCGGCGCCGATGTGATTGACGAAAAGATACTTGTTGAGGCCATCCAGGATTCGCCGATGAACCAGATCGCGTCAAAGGCCTCCAAGGAAGACATCGAACGCATCCTGGCTTCTCATCCGCCGGATTTGTTTGAACAGGATCAACCCGCATCATGGGAGTCGTTGTTTTTTGAACGGCAGTAATCCCCGGATATTTACCAACAAGAACGAGGGAAGAAATGAGCAAGACGATTAAAGAACTCGATAAAGCCAAGGGCTCACGTCCATCAGGCAAAACGGAAGGGGCGCAGAAGGCCGGCGGGCCGGATCCGGACATCAAGACGTATGGTACCGGCAGGATCGTCAGCGGCAGTTCCGCTAGGCCAGCCGTCCATTTTCATGTCAGCCTGTTGGCGTTGATCGGGATCATCAGCGGGCTGTCTTTTGTCATGAGCTTGAAATCCTTTTTTCATGTGCGTGAGGCCGCGGCATTGGCCGATCAATATCGCTACAAAGAAACGTGGGAAATCGATGAATACAAAAAACAGATCGCGGATCTTCAACGTCTCGTGAAAAATCTTAAATTCCAAAATGAAAACAGTCTCAAGACCATGGAAACCAGCGTGGCAGAGACCCGTCGAGCCCTGAAAGAGGCTGAGGACGGTATCAGCAAGCTTACTGTGTCCAACAACGCTCTGCGGGCCTATATTAATGATTTGAACAGGATAACGAGCAGCGAGATCAATAAGCTGAAGAATCAGAAATAGGAGGGGGCGCGGCATGAGCCGTATCATCATGGCTTTAAAAAAAGTGCAGGACAACAGGTCGAAGACAGGGGATATTCCGAAAACCTCCTGGCATTCTTTTCTGTTGCTCCGGGATATTGAGCACATGCGGAACAATGCCCGCAAGGTCCGAACGGATATCCGTCGCATGGAAACCTTGACGGCAAAAATCCAAAAACAGTTCAACAGCTTTTTAATGGATTAACGGGAAACACACAAACTTCATGAAAGGAAAATCATGGGAAGAATAACCGACGCCCTCAAAAAGGCGACCGAAGACAAGATCACGCGTCTTGACCGCATCAGCCGTATCAAACAACATGACAGCATGGTGGTCAAAAAAATGGAAGGGTCCAACATCGATCCGCGGATCGTTTCCTATTTTGACGCCAAGTCCCCTATCACGGAACAATACAAAATACTGATGACCAATCTGATGTCTATGAACAAGGGGAAGGCCCCCAAGGCCATCACCATTACAAGCTCCATCCACTCGGAAGGCAAGTCCATTACGGCACTGAACCTCGCCATCTCGTTCGCCCAGCTCATGCACAAACCGAAAATTCTGATGATTGACGCGGATATGCGCCGGGGACGAGTTCAGAAGTATCTCGGCGTGGATCAGGAAGTGGGCTTGAGCGACGTCCTTTCCGGCGAAGTCAAAACGGACGAGGCCCTGTTCAAAATCGACATGGAAAACCTGACCTTTATGGCGTCCGGGATCACCCCGCACAATCCTGTCGAACTTGTCAGCTCGGACACAATGAAAAACCTCATATTCGAGCTTAAACACAAATACGACCTTATCCTTATCGATACCCCGCCGCTCATTTCCGTGACCGACCCCGGCATTATCGGTTCGTACACGGACGGAGCCCTGCTTGTCATCCAGGCCGGCCGAACGCAGAGGGGCATAGTCGACCGGGCAACTGAACTCCTTCATCAGGCGCATGTCCATCTGCTGGGGTATGTCCTGGTGAATGTCGAATATCACCTGCCGGAATATATTTACCGATATCTGTAATGATTAAGTCTCCGCGCGGGTTTCGCCGCGCTGTCAACGAAAGGAATGGCATCCATGTCAAAATATCTGATCACCGGCGGGGCCGGTTTTATAGGATCCAATATCGCACAAAAACTGGTTGCGGACGGACATTTCGTCCGGGTCCTGGATAATTTTTATTCGGGCAAAGAAGAAAACCTGGTTTTTGCCCGAGGGTTGGGAAAGGATAGGTTTGAGCTTGTTCGGGGGGACATCCGGGACGCCGGAACCTGCCATGCCTCATGCGATGGGATGGACTATGTGCTTCACCAGGCCGCTCTGCGGTCCGTACCGAAGTCCATGGACGACCCTTACAGTTACAATGACGTCAACATCAACGGCACCCTGACGCTCTTAAGGGCGGCGTCCCAAAAGAAGATAAGACGGCTGGTCATGGCCTCGTCCAGCTCCGTCTACGGCGACACGGACAGTTTCCCGGAAAGCGAAACGTTTTATCCGCTTTTGATTTCGCCTTACGCCTTAAGCAAGCTTGCCGGTGAATATTACTGCCGCATTTTCTCCGAGCACTACGGGTTGGAAACGGTCTGTCTGCGGTATTTCAACGTTTTCGGCCCCCGCCAGGCGCTTGATGACGAATACGCCGTCGTCGTGCCCAAGTTTATTCACTGCATCATGCATGACCAGCAGCCGCCGGTTTTCGGAGACGGAAAACAGTCGCGGGACTTTACCTTCATCGAAAACGTTATATCGGCCAATTACCTGGCGGCCACCGCGCCCGGCATCAAACACGAAGTCCTGAACGTGGCGAACGGAAAGGACCACACCGTCCTCCAGCTTGTTGAGGTCCTGAACAAAATTTTCGGCAAGGACATCAAACCGCAATTTCTTCCTGTGCGCCCGGGGGATGTCTTCAAGACTCACGGCGATATCAGCAGGATCAGAGAGAAAACCGGTTTTGAACCTCTCGTCGATTTTGAAGGCGGTTTGAGGAAGACGGTTGAATATTGTAAAAAGGTATGGGGAGAAAAATAAGGTCACTAGTTCACCTTGTCACCGGGACATAGGTGACCTTGTGACTTTGTGACCTTGTGACTTTGTGACATGGTGACCTTCAATTGAAAGGACCGTCGTTCATGACAAAAACCAAAGGCATTATTCTCGCTGGCGGCCGAGCAACCCGCCTTTATCCCATTACCAAAGGCGTGTCCAAACAGCTTCTTCCCGTCTATGACAAACCGATGATCTATTATCCCCTGTCGGTCCTGATGCTGGCCGGGATAAAGGATATCCTGTTGATCTCGACGCCGCAGGCCCTGCCGCGGTTCAAGGACCTGCTGGGAGACGGCGGTCACATAGGGATAAACATAACCTACGCCGAACAGGAAAGTCCTCGCGGTCTGGCGGATTCCCTTATCATCGGAGAAGAGTTTATCGGTGAGGACAGAGTGGCCTTGATACTCGGTGATAACGTCTTTTTCGGACACGGACTGTCCGAATGCCTGCGCCAGGCGGTAGACAAGCCGCAATCAACCATTTTCGCCTATTTTGTGCGTGACCCCCGACGCTACGGCGTCGTTGAGTTCGACCGGGACTGGAAGGCCGTGTCCATAGAAGAAAAGCCCCGGCAGCCCAAATCCAACTGGGCCGTCACCGGGCTGTATTTCTTTGACAATGATTGCGTCAACATCGCCAAGGCACTCAAGCCATCAGGGCGGGGAGAGCTGGAAATCACTGATGTCATACAGGACTACCTGAAAAACAGACGGTTAAACATCATGCCGCTGGGCCGGGGCTACGCCTGGCTGGACACCGGCACGTATGATTCGTTGATTGACGCTTCCATGTTCATCAAGACAGTGGAAGAGCGGCAGGGGCTGAAGATCGGCTGCATCGAGGAGGTCGCCTATATCAAAAACTTCATCGGACGGGACCGCTTATTGGAGCTGGCCGGAAACATCAACACCTCATACGGGGAATACCTCAAACGCATCGCGGAGATCGAATAATGCCGTTCACGTTCAAAGAATTAGAAATTCCCGGGCTGCATGTCGTCACACCGAAAATATTTTCGGATGAACGCGGTTTTTTTCTGGAGACGTTCAAGGAGTCGGATTTCGTCCACAGCGGACTGCGTTCACCGGTAAAGCAGGTCAATCATTCAAAAAGCCGTAAAGGCGTCCTGCGCGGGCTGCATTTCCAGCTTAATCCCGAGGCGCAAATGAAGATGGTCAGCGTCGTCGAGGGCGAGATCTTCGACGCGGCTGTCGATCTGCGTAAAGGTTCGCCGTGTTACGGGAAATGGGTCGGGCGGCGGCTTAACGACCGAGACAAGGAAATGCTCTATATCCCGGAAGGGTTTGCCCACGGTTTCTGCGTCCTTTCACAGAGCGCGCAGGTTATCTATTATTGTTCCCGCGAATATTCGCCGGAACACGAAAGGGGGCTTAGATGGAACGCCCCGGAGATCGCCATACAGTGGCCCGTTGAGAATCCGATAGTTTGCGAGCGGGACGCGAATTATCCGGGTCTATCGAACCTGGAATCGAACTTCACTTATAATGGAACTTAAGGAAAAAACATTCCTCATCACAGGCTCGTCCGGACAACTGGCGCGCGAATTCATCTCCTGTCTCAGGGAAAAAGAGATCCCGTTCTGCGCGCCGGAAGAAGATGACCTGGATATTACCGACGCTGACAGCATTCATAAGCGCCTTGACGACTGCCGGCCTGACATTATCCTGAACTGCGCCGCCTACAACCAGGTTGACCGTGCAGAAAAGGATCCGCAGAGCGCGATGGCCGTCAACGCGCAGGGACCGGAGAGAATCGCCGTTGCGGCCAGAGAACGGGATATCCTGCTTGTGCATTTCAGCAGTGATTATGTCTTTGACGGAGAGAAGAAGGAGCCCTACATCGAGGAAGACGGACCCAATCCGGTCAATGTCTACGGGAAAAGCAAGCTCGAAGGCGAGAAGGCCGTCAGCTCAACGCTGGAAGAATACGTTCTCTTCCGGTTAAGCTGGGTCATCGGACAGGGCCGGCAGAACTTTTTATACAAGTTGACGCAATGGGCAAGAGAAAAAGACTATCTGATGATTGTGGACGACGAGGTTTCAGTGCCCACATTCACCCGCGATGCCGCGGAGCTCACTTTGCTCGCTCTGGAAAATGACCTGCGCGGGCTTTATCATCTGACCAGCAGCGGACAGTGTTCCCGTTATGATTTGGCGCGTGTCTTTGCGGAGGCCAAAAAACTTCCCGTTGAGATCCGCCCCGCGTCGGTCAAAGATTTCCCTGCGGAGGTTAAAAGGCCGCTATTCTCGGTCTTGTCGAACAGGAAACTAAGCCGGGCATTGGACGTCGAGATACCGTCTTGGAAGGAATCGCTGTCGCGATTTCTGTCAGCGCAGGACGGATCCTGAATAAATCCGGAAGACAAGAATATGCATACAGAAAAAAACATCATACTCGGCGCGGGATTAACAGGTTTAAGCGCCGCCTATCACCTTGAGGAGGATTCCGCCGTTTTCGAAAAAAACTCCGAGATTGGGGGGCTCGCGCGTTCGGAGGAGGTCGACGGCTACCTTTTCGATTACGCGCCGCATATCCTATACACGGTCAATCCCTGCGCCGAACAGATGATCAAGGACCTGCTGAAAGACAACCTAGTCATCAAAAAACGCAAGGCCTTTATCTACCACCTGAAACACAAGCTCTACACCCAGTTCCCGTTCCAGGCTCATCTTTACGGACTGCCTAACGATGTGATCCTCGATTGCCTGAAAGGGCTCGCCGAGGTCATCCGGAATCCTGATAAAAAACGTCCGGACAATTACGAAGAATGGATCTACCAGAGGTTCGGCCGGGGGATCGCCGAACACCTCATGATCCCTTATTCGGAGAGGATATGGACTATCAGTCCCAAGGGCATGAATTATGATTGGATCGACCGGCGCGTGCCCACGCCCGATTTTTCAAGGGTGCTTGACGGCGCCCTTAAGGACACGACCAGCCTGGAGGGATTCAACAACGATTTCTGGTACCCGGTTTACGGCGGAATCGAATCCCTGCCAACAGCCCTGGCCGAAAAGGTGGAAAACATCCATTTAAACAAAAAGGCGTCCAGGATCAGGGTGGACCAAAAAAACGTCGAATTCGCCGACAAAACAGCCCTGAAATACGAACGACTGATCTCGACGCTCCCGCTTCCCGTGATCGTCGAAATGCTTGACGATACCCCGGATAACGTCAAACAGGCGGCCCGGGCCCTTCAGCACAATTCGATCGTCTGCGTGAACCTGGGCGTCGACCGGGACAACATCTCGCCGTACCACTGGCTTTACTTTTACGAAAAGGATTTTATTTTCCACCGGCTCAGTTTTCCGATGACCTTTTCCGACAATGTCGCTCCCAGGGGGAAGAGTTCCCTCTGTTGCGAGATCGCCTATTCCAAGTTCAGACCGCTCGAGGTCAAGGGCAAGGCCAACATCATCAAGAGGACCATCGACGACCTCATCAAGGCCGGGATCCTCCGCGAGGATGACAATATCCCCGTGCGTGACATCCTTTCGATGAAATACGCCTACGTGATCTACGACCTTGACCACCGCAAAAACGTGGACACGATACACGGTTTTCTTCATTCCAAAGGCATATATCCGTGCGGCCGTTTCGGTGAATGGGAATATTTCAACATGGACCACAGCATCCTCAGCGGCAAGCGCACTGCGGAGAAGATCAATGCCGAGATCCGGCATAATCACAAAACCCTATCGGCCGGAAGGGGGGAGGGATGAGTTTTCTCTTCCTTCTCATGTATCTTTTCGTGACCTTCATCCGTCCGCAGGACTGGCTGGAGGCCGTGCGGGGCTGGCCTCTGGTCAACGGCCTGGCCCTGGCCACTGCGTATGCCATGCTTTGCGAACGGTTCATCACAAAGAAGCCCGCGTTCGTGAAGGTCCCGCAGAATGTCTTCATGCTCGGCCTGTTTGCCAGCGCCCTCATGTCGCATGTCGCGCACACCTATCTGGGCGGGCTGATCTTCACGGCCAAGGGGTTTCTGATCATCCTGATCCTTTTCTTCCTGATCCTCAACGTCATGAACACGGAACGCAAAGTCAAGACCGGCATATGGTTTATCGTCGCCCTGATCCTCATCCTTGTCTTCCAGGGGATGCACCAGATCGAGACCGGCCGCGGGTGGGCCGGACAGCTGCCCACCGTCGGGTATACCCCGGAAGACGTGCGCATCAACTGGGTTGGCATTTTCAACGACCCCAACGATCTGGCTCTTATCTTTGTCGTCGCATCGGGAATAACCCTGGCCTTTCTGTTCGGCGGCGCCAATTTTTTTATCAAGACACTGTCCGTACCGATGATCGGCCTGCTGTTTTATGGGATCTATCTGACCAATTCCCGCGGCGGCATCCTTGCGTTGATCGCGGCCTTCGGGTTTTATTTTATCCGCAAGACCCGCCATTTTATCCTTGGGGGCATACTGGGTGTAGGCGCGGCCGCGGCCATATTCGCCCTCGGGCCTTCCCGTCTGGGACTGATCACCATGACGGAGGCGTCGGCCTACACGCGCATCGAGCTTTGGTACCAGGGCCTGGCCATGCTCAAGTCCAACCCCTTGTTCGGGGTAGGTTATGACATGTTCATGAACGACCTGCCCCAGACCGCGCACAACTCCTATATCCTGGTAGGAGCCGAACTCGGGCTGGTCGGGCTGTTTTTCTGGATGGGATTGATCTATGTCTCGATCAAGCAAATGACGGTCATACAAAACAAGGAGCCACGGCTGGCGGACTATGCTTACGGCCTGCAGGCGGCGCTTGTCGGTTTTTGTTCGGCCGCCTTTTTCCTTTCCCGGTCTTATGTCATCGTGCCTTACATGCTGTTTGCCCTGGCCGGCTCCCTCTTTTATGCGGCCAGGAGACAGAACCCCGAGCTTGATTTTCAATTGGTCAAACGCGACTATGTCCTGATCCTGATGATGTCGGTCGGTGTCCTGTCCTTCGCGTATCTGATATTCAAGGTGGGAGTGTAATACCTCATTAACCCAAAAAAGGAAAGACTGATTCTATGAATGAAATGATCAAGGAACTCTACGGTTACCGCCAGCTTCTGTACGCATTTGTCACGCGCAACATCAAGATCAAATACAAACAGACCGTTATGGGATTCCTGTGGGCACTGTTCATGCCGATCGTGATCGTCCTATCAGGGATCATCGTTAAGAAGGCCATGTCAATCCTGTCGGGACAGCCTATGGAATTCTCCAGCATCATCTCGGTCTCGGTCAAGGCTCTTCCCTGGGCCTTTTTCGTCAGCGCCCTGAAATTCGCCGTGCCGTCTCTGGTCACGAACATGGGGCTGGTGGCCAAGGTCTATTTTCCTCGCGCGATATTCCCGTTATCGTATGTCCTGGGCGCGTTCTTCGACTTCCTTATCGCCCTGGCGGCCTTTTCGGTCATCTTTTTGTTTTCGGGCATCGGGTTGAGCGTCCAGTTTTTATGGTACCCGGTTTTGCTCTTCATCCTGTTCTTGCTGACCTCGGGCCTGGCGATCATCCTCTCGTGCGGCAACCTGTTTTACCGCGACGTGAAATACGTCATCGACGTCCTTCTGACGTTCGGCATATTTTTTACTCCGGTCTTTTACGACGCGGACATGTTCGGCAAATGGAAGACGGTGCTGATGATCAATCCGGTCGGCGCCATACTGGAGAACATCAACCGGGTCGTGGTGATGCACCAGCCGCCCGAGATGCTGTGGGTTCTCTACGCCGCGGTTTTCGCCGTGGCCGTCTTCTTCGGTGCGTGGAACATCTTCCAGAAGGCGGAGCCGAAGTTCGCGGAATGTATATGAGGGGGCGTCGAGTTTCTGGACAACATCTCCCGACGACTCATCCCGAGGAGCGCAGCGGTGACGGATCAATAAGATCCTTCAGGATGTGTCGTCGGGAAAGGCAATCTGAAAGAACTCCCCGGGAGCTCACTTATATCAAACGGATCGGCAGGGCTTCTTACACTAAAGACTCATTCACTAACTTCTAAACTCTGGAGCTTCAATGAATGCCATCGAATTCAACAATATCTCGAAAAAGTTCCGCAAAGGCGACAAGGTCTACGCCCTGCGCGACCTCATCCCCAAGATCGCCAAGGGTGTGGTCGCCGGACGAGGGGCCGCGAACGGGCTGAACAAATCTGAATTCTGGGCCATCAGGGACGTCACCTTTTCCGTGAAAAAGGGGGAGGTCCTGGGGATCATAGGCCCCAACGGCGCCGGGAAAAGCACGATCCTCAAGCTCCTCTCGAAGCTGATGAGGCCCGACAAGGGAGACATGAAGATCAAGGGACGCCTGTCCGCCCTGATCGAGATCACCGCGGGTTTCCACCCCGACTTCACCGGACGCGAAAATATCTATTTCAACGGGGCCATCTACGGGATGACGCGCGATGAGATCGAGCAGAAATACGAGCAAATCGTCGAATTTTCCGGGGTGCGGGAATTCATCGACACGCCGGTCAAACGCTATTCTTCGGGAATGATGGCGCGCCTCGGATTCGCGGTCGCGGCGCATGTCGATCCTGACATCCTGCTGGTGGACGAGGTGCTTTCGGTGGGAGATATGACGTTCCAGACCAAATGCGTGAGAAAGATGCGCGAGCTTCTCAGTTCCGGGGCCACCGTCATTTTCATCTCGCATAATATCCCGCTGGTCCAGAGCCTCTGCGAGCGGATCATCCTCCTGGACAAGGGGCAGATCCTCAAGGAGGGCTACCCCGAAGAGGTCATGCCGTTCTACGAAAATCTCGTCTCCAAGGGAAGGGAAGAGGAACTCAAACAACAGATCAGCAAATCCACCTATCAGCTGGAAATGGAAGAAGAGGAATTTATTCATATTCACTCGGTCGGTCTGAGACAAGAGAACGGATTACCGGCCGAGTCCTTTGCCGTGGGCGAGCCCATCGGGATCCGCGTCGATTACCGCATCAAGAAAGACATCGAGGATGTCGCCTTCGCCTACGAGATCATCCGTTCCGACGGCATCCTGTGCTGTTCATCGAGCACGAAGGACGCCGGTTACGCCGTGCCCCGTGAAACGGGCGAAGGGAAGCTGGACATCCTCGTCAGCGACCACAATCTCGCCCCGGGGATCTATTTTACGAAGATATCCGTCTGGGACAAGGACATGATCCACCCGTACCTTGTCAAAAAGGAGGGGGTCTTTAACATAGACGCCGGCACGGCGAATATCAAAGGCGGCCCGGTCCTCCTGCCGCAAAGCCGGTGGGATATGCGGAAAAGTTCATAGAAGAAAGGAAAGCGAAATGTCAAAACTGTCTATCGTCAAGGAATTCTGGGAATTCCTGAGCGTGCGCAAGCGCTTCTGGCTGGCCCCGATCATCCTGTTCCTGCTCCTGATGAGCTTCCTGATGATCTTCACCCAGTCGTCCGCCGTCGCGCCGTTTATTTACACGCTGTTCTAAGATGGCATAGAGGGGTGCCTGCATGGGAAGAGTTTATCTATTAATAAGGAACGACGATATCTGCGCCTTGAGTGACCATGGAAAGGAAGATTATATCCTTTCCCTTTTCAAGAAATACCGCATACCGCAGGTTATCGGGGTCATCCCCAGGGTCGCTGAAGACCCGCATGATCACCGTGGAACGAAGTTTCATCCGTTGGCGGAGAATACCCCTTTGTGCGGCCTTCTCAAAGTCTGCGCGGAAAACGGAATCATTGAGATTGCCCAGCACGGCTTCACGCATCAGACCAACTGTTATCATCCCAGCCGTTTGGATCAAAAGGGCGCTGAGAAAAAGTCTTGCCGGGGGATCGACCGCGACTGGCTCCCCTATAAGCCGGAAAACCCGGAAGGTTACAGCGAATTCAACGGCCTCAAACGCGAGGAACAGGCGTCCGCCATAAAGGAAGGCAAGGCGCATCTTGAAGAGATATTCGACCGTGATATTAAGACCTTCATCTTTCCCTGGGACCGGCTTAACATCACGGCACTCGAACTGCTGTCGGAAGCCGGTTTTGAATTCGTGCTTTGCTCGAATACATCCGAAAGCAACGAATCGATGACCCTGATCGATTACGTCCTGCGTGATGAGGAGATATTCGTCCTCCCTGAATATCTTTCCCGGACAACAACGCGCCATGACTTCTTTATGCAGATCACCTATCATTCATGGATGATCACGGGAAAAGAACTATCACGCCTTGAGCAGCTCCTGGCGTATATCGCCTCCGATGACAGAATCACCTGCCTGACGCCACGATCAATAGATCGGCTTATCCCGCAATTCAAAACAGTTGTCAAAAGCCGGCGGATCTTTGAAGAGATGGCGGAAGATCTCAATTCATATTTCCTAAATAAACTCGGCACACCCAGATTCTATATCCTCGCTCCGCATTATTATAAAAGAAAGACTGTGAGCGCAAAATGGTACAGGTTTTTGATGGAAAGAAAACGCTGCGGTTTAAAAATCGAAAACCGGTCGGAGCTTTCAAATGCACCATGAGAGGATAAACGACAGCGGAGGGAAGCTTCGATTGGCTGTCATCGGCTGCGGCGCCGTCGCTGAACGACTGCATATCCCGGCCGCACTCGCCTCGGACGTCTTTTCGCTTTCCCATCTAGTCGACAAGGATGAAACAAGACTGGCCGCATTATCGCGCCGTTCCGGCAATCCGCGCACATCCTGTGATTACCGCGATATCATGGACGAATTCGACGCGGCCATTGTTGCGACACCCAATCATCTTCACGCGCCCATGACTGTCGATTTGCTGAATAACGGTAAACATGTCCTTATCGAAAAACCCATGGCCCTAACGGCTGAGGAATGCCAGGGCATGATATCGGCCGCCCGCAAAAACGGCAGGAAGCTTTCGGTTATTCTGGCTAAACGCTTTTTCCACGCACACCGGTATGTTAAAGACATCCTAGATAAAGGCTTCATCGGAGAGGTCCGTTCTTTCGATTTCCGCGAGGGGGGCTACTACTGGTGGCCTTCAACCACCCTCCGGCCGTTTTTGAAAAACATGGGCGGGGGCGTATGGCACGACATCGGGCCGCATGTTGTGGATCTTATGCTGTGGTGGTTCGGAGATTACGAGTCGGCGGCCTATTTTGACGACTCTTTCGGCGGCGTAGATGCAAACTGCCTGTGTGAAATTAAGCTGAAAAACGGAGCCCGCGGCGTTATCGAACTGAGCCGGACGCGGGTTCTTCGCAAGACCTATCGAATTAACGGTACAAAAGGATCACTTGAAGTCGGGGCGCAATGGGCGAATCCTCCCGTCAAAATATCTTGCGAGACACCGATGTTCCTTGAGGGCCGCGTCTGCATGGAACATGCTCCTCCTCAAAATGATTACACCTTTATCGTCAAGGAGCTTATTGAAGACTTCGGAAGAGCCATCGTGCAAAATGCCGAACCTTACATTTCAGGTGAAGACGGCATGAGATCTGTGGCCGCGATTGAAGCATGCTTCAACAACCGGAAACCGCTCGAACAGCCATGGATGACCCCATGAACAAAACAAACACAATGAATACCGCGCACAGGCTTTCCCAGCTAAAAGGGAAAAAGGTGCTCGTAACGGGCGGCACCGGATTCATAGGAGGCCGACTGGTTGAAAAACTGATTCTCGACCACCAGGCCAAGGTGACTGTTCCTGTCCGTAATTTCAGCCGGTGTTCCGGACTGGCCAGATTTACTCTTGATATCCAAAAAGCGGACATCACCGAACCAGCCGCGTTGCGCAAGGCCATGCGCGGATGCGATCTTGTCTTCCACTGCGCCTGGGCCTATGCCGGGCCGGAGGACGCGCGAAAAACAGCCAAGACCAATTTGACCGGGACTCGAAATGTTTTCCGCTGTGCCAAGGAAGAAAAGGTTAGGCGGGTTGTCCATGTCAGCACGGTCGCCCATTATAAATCCTTAGAAGAGGGGCGAATCAACGAGGATTCCGCCTATGACCCGACCAAAAGTGATTACGCGGCCAGCAAATATAAGGCGGAGAAGATGGCCAAGCGCTTCTATCACGAGGGACTGCCCGTTTCCATTGTCCAGCCCAGTGTCGTCTACGGCCCCGGTTCAATGCTCTGGACGATCAATCCTCTAAATCGCTTGAAGGAACAGGATGTGGTCCTTCCCGTCAACAGCGGGTTATGCAATGCCGTTTACATCGATGACCTCATCCAGGGGATACTCTTGGCGTCCGTTATCGAAGGGACTGCCGGACAGGAGTTTATCATTTCCGGTCCGGAGCCCGTGTCATGGGGGAAATTTTACGAGACCTACGCCGATATGCTCGGTCAAAAGGCCATAATCTTCATGAGGCCGGAAGAAATCGAAAGGAAAATTCGCCAGGAAGAAAAGGAGAAAACCTTAGCTCACAGATCGCGTCTTAAAGCACGGAAGGTCCTTTTGTTATTTCCGGGAGCTCTTAGCGCTTACCGGTCTCTTAAGGCCGCCCTGTTCATTCCTTTAAATAGGAAGGGACAAAGCGAAGATGAAACAGCCAAACCCATCGTCCTTTCCGCTCCTTCCGGCAAGGTTCGAACCGCACGTTATCCGAACCGTATCCATTTCAGGATGATGCAAAGCCGGGCCGTTTTTGATAACAGCAAGGCCCGTTCGGTTCTGGGTTATCATCCGGAATTTGCCTTTAAACGCGGGATGGCGTTAACGGAACAATGGGCGAAATGGGCCAACCTGACATGAAAAAACAAACAGAAAAAAAGACGAGAACGTTTGAAAAGAGCGCTTACCGCAGGATATTTTTGGGCACGATCATCATTGTCCTGCTGATCGCGGCGGCCTGGATGATTTATTTTACTGCCGGCAAACAGATCATTCAAAGCATTTATCGCAGGGAATCCCTCGGAGCACTGAATACGATGATTACCGCGCAGGATACCACGCCGGTCCAATTTTACCTCGACAAGGCCGAACGGATGTTATGGAAGGTCTCTTACTGGGGATTCTTTGCCGTTTTCGTAATAAGCGCGGTCTTTTTCATCCACAAAAAGAAATATTGGGGCGTCGCGGCGGCTAACCTTATTATCATCCTGGCTTTTTACGAGATATTCATGCGGCTTATGATGTTTCAGCCCAACTTAATTGAAAAACTTCCCGGAAAGCTTGTCTGGCAGTTCAGGAGGATCTACATGGAAGAGAGAGACCTTCTTCCTGTCATTCGCAACGAACTATACGACGAGGAACTGGGATACGTCCACCGCGAAGGCCGTGTCCGCCATAAGGAAAAGGAATTCGATGTCGTTTATTCCTTCAACAGCATGGGACTGAGAGACGATGAGGAATCCCTGAGGGCTCCGGAGATCATCGTTTTGGGCGATTCGCACGGTATGGGGCTTGGCGTCCCGCAGGCGTCCACCTTCGCCCATATCATTGAAGAAAAAATCGGTAAAAAGTTGCTGAACGCCGCCATCAGCTCTTACGCGACTGTCAGAGAGATGCGCCTTCTCGAAAGGCTCGACACAAGCCGGCTCAAATACCTTGTTGTACAGTACTGTTCTAATGATTTAGACGAAAACCGCCATTATTGGGAGACAGGTCGCCTAAGGGAAAAGCTGATAAGTCCGGAGGCTATACAAAATCAAATCGCTGAACAAAAGAAGGTCCAGAGGTATTTCCCTGGGAAATACGCGCTGAAGCTGACGGCCGGCATAATGACCGGCATTATTGATGGCGAGAATACAACGTACCGCGCGATACTACCGCCGCGGCTCGATGAGGAATCGCGAAGATCAATCCTTGGCAGTAAGATCACGAGCGGACCCGATGAGTCCTTTTTACTGCTTTACGCCTTAGAACACACCCATTCAATTGATTTAACGGGCGTGACCCTGATCCTCGTGGTTGTCGACCCGTATTACGAACTGGACCCTTCTCTCATCAGGCAGATCGAACAGCGAAAGACGGATCCCGGATACCCTTCCTATATAAGGCATATGCTTACCGTTCAGCTGGCTGACAAGCTGAAAGAAAATGATTTTTTTCTTCTGGATGACCATATCAACACGAACGGCCACGCGAAAGTGGCGGAAGAAATTATACGCGTTATGAAAGAAATAGAAAACGCGTCGAAGAGAGCCGGGCCCTGAATGGAAAAAAGAGAGACCGCAGGACACAAAGACCAGGCTTACCGGGAGATTGCCGCTGCGGCTTACGCGGACCCCTTTGATAAAAAGCTTGCGGGAGCCTATTTTTTGCGGCATGAGGCGTCGAACGATCATGATCCCTGGGACGATATCAAATATCAGCAGTTGCGCTATCTTCACGATGACGGAGAAACAGGGCGCTTAAACAAACTGGCTGAGATGTTTCTCGGCCTGAACAAAGGTTTTCTGGCCGAACTTTGTCTTGCCGAGTCCCTGCGGCGGAATCCGGGGCAAAGGCAGGTGTTCGATCTCCTGAGGTCTCTTCAGCCAGATCAAAAACCCGAGCTCCTTGTGCGCAAAAACGGCAGAGGATGCCGGATCTCGGTCATCATGACGACCTTCAACAGTGGAAGGATGATCAAAGAAAGTATCGCCAGCGTGCTTGACCAGGACTTCGATGATTTCGAACTGGTCATCGTCAACGACGGCGGAAGCGAAGAAACGGACGGGCATGTCGATTCCTTTGATTCGCCCCGCATCCGCTACCGCCGTCTCAATCAAAACACGGGAAGGGCCGCCGCCCTCAATGAAGCCGTTCTCATGTCACGGGGAGAGTGTATTGCCTATCTGGACGACGATGATGTCTTCTATCCGGGACACCTGAAATTTCTATCAAAGGCCCTGTCGGCCGGCCGGGAACCTCTCGTCTACGGCAAGACGCTAAAAACCGCAGGCAAGAACGTAAACGGGGCTTTTAAGCAGTTCAAAAGAATCAAAACTATCGGAGAGGATTTTAACAGAAAACTCTTTTTCACCAGGACGCTGACCACAACCTGCGCCGCCCTGCATAAGAGGTCTCTCTTCAGGGAGATGGGGCTGTTCAGAAATGACCTCTATGTTTCTGTAGACTGGGAGTTTTGGATCCGGTGCCTGGCGCGGCACGATTTCCGGCACCTTGACCGGTATGTGGCGGAATACCGCCACCATGTTGATAACGTGACCAAAACCAACGCGGTCGGGGCGGCCTTCATGTGGAAAATCATGCCCAATTATTACGCCTTTTACGAGGGAAGGATCGCGGCCGCCAGGCACCTGCTGGAAACGGGTCAGGACAAAGAGGCCGGCAGAGTTTATGAAGGCCTTAAGGCCATGTATAGACACAGGACGGTCCACCCGGAAGTCTTTGACGAGATCATCGCACTGGCGCGGCGATGCGGGGATAACGGATTCCTGCGCATGTTGGCGAAAGACTATTTTTCCATCGAAGAGCGGGCCTTTCTCTCAACGCTTAAGAAGACGAGATCACTGCCTATGGCCCTGGGCATCGCCCGGCATCTCCCGTACTGTGTCCTGCGCAGGCTTGTATCCCGTGCGCGGAATTGGACAACAATAACAAAACCGTTAAAAATAACATGAATCCCTATACTCTGACAGAATCGAAGCCCGTCTTTTCGGCCAATATAGAGAAGGACGGCCGGACAACAACGCGCGGTCCTGAAAAAGGACTCCTTGGCCATAAAATCAAAAGAGCCGGAGCCCGGCCGGACGGCGTTTTTGTGGAATGGGAATGGGTAAACGGGAGGCTGACGGTCCGTAACGACCGGTACGGGTGTTATCCTTTTTATTATTATGCAGATGACAGGGAGGTAATTATATCCCCTTCCATAATCAATGTTATCCAACACGGGTCATCAGCCGAAATCGATTGGACGGCCCTTGCGGTTTTTCTTCGTATCGGTTTCTTCATCGGGGATGACACGCCTTTCCGGAGCATTAAGGCCCTGCCACCCGACTGCCGTTTCACATGGGAAAACGGGAACGTCCAAATATCGGGTTCTTATACCTGTTCCGAGCACACCGATCATAAGGATTTTGACAAAGTCCTAGACAATTACATTGACCTTTTCCGTCAGTCCATTCGAAGGCGGCTTCCCGGCAATGGGAAATCCGCCGTCCCTTTAAGCGGCGGAAGGGATTCCCGACACATATTACTTGAACTCGTCCATCAGGGCCATCCGCCGGATATGTGTATCACGACAAAATTTTATCCACCGCGTCATGATGAGGACGTACGCATCGCCCCTCTCTTAACGAAAGAATTGAACATTGAGCATATCATCATAGACCAGCCAAAATCCTATTTCCGGACGTTGCATCGAAGAAATATAGAAACGAATTTCTGCTCGGACGAAATCCTGGAAAGCGCCGCTATCGCCGACAGGTTAGATGGTCAGGTATCCGTGCTGTATGACGGGATCGCCGGCGACATCCTTTCCGCGGGGCTTGGTCTCGATCCGGAAAAAATTATGTTTTATAAGGAAGGCCGTTTCAACGAACTCGCGGATAGGTTCCTGACCGATTATGCCGCCGACTGCATGCATGAGGACGCCTTTGCGCATTTGTTTCCGCCGGTTATTCGAAAAAAATTGGACCGGGGAATTGCGATGGAATGTCTGAAAACAGAATTCCAAAAACATGCGGGCACGCCCAATCCACTGGCGCAGTTTTTCTTCTGGAACAGGACGCGTCGCGAGATATGCCAGTCTCCTTTCGGCGTATGGAGCAGATTTCCCGCGGTTTACGCGCCCTATCTGGATTATGATTTATACAATTTTTTATCAGGATTAGACAGCAATTTTATTTTATCCAATGATTTTCATACAGAAACAATCCTTCGGGCCTATCCGCAGTACGCTTCTGTTCCTTTTGCTAGCAAATTATGCAGACCCAAAAACCCCAATCGCTTACGGCGAAGATATGCAGCCGACCTTTTATTCAGTTGTGTCAGACAGCATAAAATTTCAAATAAAATTATAAACATGAGCTATGTATTATCGAGAATTGTTAATCACATCATTAAACAGAATAACTGGTGGATCTGCCCTCCGTTAATACACTACATAATCGATCTTTGCTATATAGTAAACAAGGCTGAAAACACGGCTCTGCTGCGCGATAAGGAGAAGCATTTATAATGACAACTGTTGTCTGCGTGAACCTGTTTATGCTCGGGCTCACGCTGTGTAAATATTATGTGCCGTACATGCCGCAAAACTGGCGGCTGTTCCCGGCCTTTAATCTGGCGCTAGAAATGAACCTCGCCGTCTGGTGGGCCAGCCTGCTGTTGATGACGGCCGGAACACTGGCCCTGGAGGTGCGGGCTTCGGAAGAAAAAGAAAACCGAATCTTGTGGCTGATCCTTTCCGGTATTTTATATTTACTGTCCTTCGACGAGCTGGCCTCTTTTCATGAAAGAATTGAACCGGGCCATCTAGTCTTGGTCGGACTGGTGATTGTCGGACTGATTGCATGGTCTGTCGTGGGTCTTTTGAAAAAAAGGGCCGTACTGCCCGCGGAATATTTAATAGCAGGCTTCGTTCTGTTTGCCCTCGTCATTGTGCAAGAAATCCTGGAATGGGTCCTGCCCTGGCCGCAGGCCATTGAGGGCCTGCGCCTGGCCGCTGAAGAAGGCAGCGAACTCTTCGGGTCGACTCTCATCATAGCAGGTATTTACGCGCGCAAACGCCGGCTCAAGGCAGACCTTAACCGGTGGGAAATTATACCGGACCTGCGCATCAAGAACAGCGGGATCCTTGCCATGACCGTGCTGACAACAGCAAGCATCCTGTTCATCCACTTGCTGTGGCCGAGGCTGGAAGACCTGCACACTAGAGGTAATCCGGCCGTGTGGTTTCCCATGCTGGCCAATTTTCTGCTGTTTACGGTCTTTTGGAGACGTGGCATCGGAAAGTCCATGCCCCGCGCAGTAACGCTGCGCTTTACGGCCATCGGTTTTCTGCTGTGTTCTGCCGGCAGTGTTTATAATCTCAGCGATTTCTTTTTCAGGATTAATCGTGTCGTCCCTGTGCCGCTTTTGGCCAGCTTCTTCTTTTACCTGCTTTGGCACCTGGGTGTTCAGCTTGCATTGTCTGTTACTGCGTTAGGACTTCGATTAAGGACCAGGGCAATGCTTATGGGAATGACCGCGGCAGGCTTTTTTTTCGGTTCATTATCAGGATTTGAAGTCGCCGCGTGGACATACATTGAGGTGTACACGCTGTTCAGCTTTATCCTGATAACGATGCTGATACAAAGGACACCATCCCGGCAATGAAAACAGTGATCGAAAAGACTTATAAAAGCATCTTAAAGTCATCACCCCTCAAGCGGTGCCGGAACGTCTATTTTGCCGTCAGACAGATGGGGATCGGCTCTTCGATCACCCGGGGATACCAGATGAGCCGCGGGATCCTTAAAAACGGCGTTTTTGCCGAACTCCTGGATCTCGCGTATTGTGAGGAAATACCTTCGATCAGGGACAGCGTCATCGTCTTCATCAAGAACGCCTTTTGCGACAAACGTGATTTCCTTTACAAATGGAAGGAGGCGGGCAATGTCCTGATCTGGGACCCCCTGGATGACCTGGACAGGCTCAAAGACGACGGAGATATCAGGCTTTTCGACGGTGCGCTCATGCCCCATCGTCAAAGTGTCGAACGCTACGCGCCGCATTTTTCCGCGGGATGCCGGACCCGGGTGGTTTACCATCACTGGGACCCGCGCTGCCGGCCGAACACCGCCGGACGTTTCCGTCTGGCGTATCTGGGAGATCCCACGCCGGACAATATCCGTCAGGGGCTGGTCGACCATCTGCCCGACCTTGAGATCGTAAAGTTAAGCGCCTCGAAGGACGTTAAGCTTCAGAATATCTTTGAGCTCATGACGGGTTTCAGCTGTCATTTTTCGGTAAGGGACGAGAACCGGCCGAGTTTCGATTTCAAGCCCAATGCCAAACTCACATTCGCCGCCGGCATGCGGGCCAACATCATCACCAGCCGCGAACCGGCCAACCTCGAGCTGCTGGACAACCTGTATCCTTTTTATACGACCGGCGGATTTAAAGACGTGCTTGACACCGTAAACCGCGCCCGGGATTCCTTCGGGACCAAAACCTGGGACGACGCGCTGGCCATGATGGACGAGGTCCGCGAGCGCACGTCACTTCCGAAAATAGCGAAGGATTATATCAACTTTTTCCGGACGTTTTGATATGAAAAAGAAAAAGAAATTAAAAATCGCGATGGTCCTCGAATGGTTCCCGACCGCGTCGGAAACTTTTATCGTCAACCAGATCACCGGGATGATGGACGCGGGCCATGACGTTGATATCTACGCGTTTGACAATCCGGAAAAAGACGAACGGATTCATGAAAAAATCCGGCAATACGGCCTCATGGAGAGAGTGCAATACCTCAAGCCGCCGCCCAGGGGACGGATGAAACGCCTGGGCCTGACGTTTGCGGTTGTGCTGACCCAAATATTCCGAAGACCGGTTTATGTCTTGCGATGCCTGGATATCAGAAAGCGCAAGGTCTTCGAGGCCGTCAACCTCCTGTTACGGTCTTCGCCGTTTATCCGCAAGGACTACGACATTATCCAGTGCCAGTATGGACTCATCGCCCAGAGGATGATCTTTCTGAAGCATGTCGTTCGGGCCGGATTTTTTCTCTCCTTGAGGGGGCATGATGTGTCCATCCCGGACTACAACGGCACCCTCGCCAAGGACTATCAAGAGGTATTCCGCCATGCCGACGGACTGCTGCCGGTCTGCGATTATTTTGCAGAAAAACTCGCCCGGGCCGGCTGTCCAAGGAAAAAAATACAGACCCTCTACTCGGGCATTGATGTGTCGCTTTATCCGTTTCGGCGCAGGGTCCTACCGCACGACGGACAGATTGTCCTGTTAAGTGTCTGCCGCCTGGCCGAAATGAAAGGGTTGGATTATGTTATCCTCGCGCTCGCCCGGATCAAAAAGGACGGCATGAACGTCCGGTATGTAATAGTCGGAGACGGACCGCAGGGAGAGGCCCTGCGCATCCTTGTCAAGTCGCTGAATCTGGAAGACCGCGTGGAATTTGCCGGACGCATCATCGACAAAGACGTGTTGCCGTTTTTTGAACGCGCTCACATATTCATTCTGCCCTCTGTCCGTGACCGTACGGGACAGCAGGAGGGCATCCCCAACGCGCTCAAAGAGGCCATGGCCGCAGGCCTGCCTGTCGTCTCGACTTATCATTCAGGTATACCGGAGCTTGTTAAAGACGGAAAGAACGGCTTTCTCGTTCCGGAAAAGGATGAGGAGGCGCTCGCGGGAAAACTGCGTTTCATCATCGAGAATCCGCAAATCCTGCCGATGATTACAAAGCAAGCTAAAAAGACTGTGCGCGAGAAATTCGACGCCACAAGCATTAACCGGCAACTGGAAGCCGTTTACGAAAGGGTCCTTTTCGTATCATGAATGAAATTACGGTACAGATATCTGTGATTCTGGCAACATACAGGCGGCCCGCGCTCCTCGATAAAACGCTCGAGAGCTTCTGCCGGATGAAGACCGGGGAGCTCCGTTGGGAGCTTCTGGTCATGGACAATGCGGACGACCAAGAAACAAAGACAACGGCGGACCGGTTTTCTGCTCGTCTGCCCATTCGTTACATTGTGGAAAAGAGACGCGGAAAAAATAACGCCTTGAACAGGGCGGTTGGACTAGCCGGTGGGGACTTGCTCGTTTTCACGGATGACGACGTACTGGCGGACCAAAGTTGGCTTGTCGAACTATTACGGGGATCAGACCGCTGGAGAGATTACAGCATATTCGGCGGAAGAATATTGCCTCACTGGCCGGACGGCCAGCGGCCGGCGGAAAATATCCGGAAGGATTTTTATTTTTCGGCATATGCCATCGCGGAATGGGATATTTCGGAAGGTCCGTATGACGCCGGCAAAGTTTGGGGGGGGAACATGGCTATAAAAAAATCTCTTTTCGATAAGGGCTATTGCTTCAGCATGGATATGGATGTCAAAGGAGAGAATTTTATAATGGGAAACGAGACGGAGTTAACAAAACGCTTGGAAAAAGATGGTCATCCTGCCGTCTATCTTCCGAACGCATATGTTTATCATCAGATCAGGCCTGAGCAGATGACCAAAAAATGGCTTTACTACCGGGCCTGCAAATACGGAAGGGCCGACGTGTATTTCGAAGAATGTGAACAGGTCTCACAATGTTTTGGAATCCCTCGGTTCATTCTTAAAAAACTTGTTGGTTTGCTTGCTCGGCGTGTTTGGGCATTTCTCAAAGGGGACGGCCATGAAAGGTTGCGTCTTGGGATCGAATACTGGATCATGGCGGGGCGGGCCTATCAATTTCATACTGGCGGCACACGGCCGATGACAACTACAACAGAACCAAAATCCGAATGAACGACATAAGCATAATTATACCGACATTCAATAACTCCGAGGGTTTAGGGCGGGCACTGCGCGCGCTATCCGGCCAGGACCTGCCTTCAGGCATCACTTATGAAGTGCTGGTCGTTGATAATGATTCTTCGGACGGGACAAAAGATATTGTCGCGTCTCTTAACCCTCAGTTTTCCGGCGCGCTGAGGTATGTTTTCGAAAACCGCCGTTCTCCGGCCTCGGCCCGCAACGCCGGAATCCGGGAGGCGAAAGGGGAATGCCTTGTCTTTACGGACGACGACTGTCTGCCCGCCCCTGATTGGATAAAGAACATTTACGAGGCCCACCGGACAATGGACGCGGACGCGGTGCAGGGCCGCGTGGTCCTCGATGCCGACATCAGCCGTTTCGACTGGCTGTCCGAAGATATTGTCCGCAGGCGGTTCGCCCATGTCGATTACGGGGATAAGGCAAGGGCGATTACCGAAGAGGACCTTGTCGGCGCCAATATGAGCGTCCGGGCCGATGTCTTCAAGCGGTTCGGATTGTTCCGTACGGAAAAGATCTTCCGTTACTGTGAAGACACGGAATTTTCCCGGCGGGTATCCGCGGGAGGCATCAGGAAGGTGTACGCTCCCCGCGCCTTGGTCTATCACAGATTCCGGACCGACCGGATCAAACCGGGCAAGCTTCTCAGGCAGACCTACTGGTGGGCCAGGGCCTCCGTCCTCCTCGAACCGGAGGACATCCCATGGCACAGGCATCTGCGGTATTGTTGCAAGGAGCTTCTGAGAAACCTGCCGCCCCTGCTGAGGGCCGTTCTTTCCGCGGATGTCACAAGGAAGTTCCGTTGCCGCGCGAAGATCATGGGCTACTGGGGACGCTGTGTCCAGATCGTCATAAGCAGGTTGGGACGGGGCCCTGATTTATTGAAAACAAAAACGGGGATTTGTGGATGAATATATGCCTTTTCTCAAACGGCTACCCGCCCGAAGACGGGGGAGGGATCGCGAGCTACAGCGCGACGCTCGCCGAGGGACTGCGGAAGAAGGGCCACATCGTCACGGTCATGGCAAAATCCAGGCAGGCTGACCGTGTCGACACGGTCAACGGGATCGAGGTTCACCGGTTCCTGCCTCGGTATATCCCCCGGCTGGAATATTTCCTTCCCGGGCTGGCGTGCAGCTGGTATATTTCCGCGAAGATCAAAGCCCTGGACAAGGTCAAGGCCTTCGACATCATCGAATTTCCCAACTGGGAGGGCCTTGGGTCAAGATACCTGCTGAGTTTGCGCCGTAAGCCCGTCGTCACCCGTCTGCACACGGCATTTTTTGAAACACTGGAGATCGACGGGAGGTCGGCAAAGGGCAGACAGTGGCCCGTTTTTGTTAACTGGATGGAGAAATTGTGCGTTAAAAAAAGCGACGTCCTGGTGTCCTCGGCGGCCTTTCACCGTGACCTGATAACCCGGAGGTATAAATTAACCCGGGACAGCATCTCCCTTATCGCCCTGGGGACCCGGACCTTTGGAGACCGCCCGGCCAGAAAAACGGAGAGGCCAAACGGCGACTACAGGGTCCTGTACGTCAGCCGTCTGGAGAAACGGAAGGGAACGCTGACGCTTTTGCATGCCATCCCCGGTATTCTGGAGAAGTTTCCACTGGCCCGTTTCACCTTTATCGGCGCTGACCGACGGCACGCGCCGGGCGGCCTCACTTTTCAAAAATATTTCGAAAAAAAATATCCAAGCCACAGGGAGAACACGGAGTTTCTCGGTTTTCTTTCTCCGGAAGAACTCGCGCGTTATTACAGTGATTCGGATCTTTTCGTCGTGCCTTCGCTGAGCGAAAATTTCGGCCTTGTCTTTATAGAGGCCATGTCCTTCGGCCTGCCGGTCATCGCCTGCCGCGCCACAGCGGTGCCTGAAGTCGTCAAAGACGGTGCAACCGGGATCCTCATCGAGCCTGGGAGTCCGCGGGAGCTTACCGAAGCTGTGTGCGGGCTTTTGGGCGACAATAACCGCCGCATGGACATGGGCCAAAAGGCCTACGCGTGGGTGCGCAGTCAGTTCAGCCACGAAAGCATGGTGGAAAAGACGGAACAGTTGTACAGGGATGTCATCGGCAGGTTCGGGAGAAAAGCAGTCTGATTTCGCGCGCCCCGGCACCCGGCGCATAAGATACAAGACAAATAAGGAGAAATCGTCATGGGGGGAGCCGGGAGTCAAATAAACAATGACAAATGGCGAATGACAAATCAACGTCCAATGTCGAATGAATAGCCCGAAGAACAGAGAGGAGAGGACGGAACAGACCAGCGAGACCGGAGCGAAGAGAACAACGTAATACCGCGCGCCCCGGCACCCGGCGTACAAGAGACAAGACAAAAAAGGAGAAATCGTCATGGGGGGAGCTGGTTACAGGAAATTGATTGTTTGGCAAAAGGCAGATCTTTTAGCAAAAGAGGTATACAAAATCTCATTAAAATTTCCCAAAGAAGAAATCTATGGCTTAACATCACAAATTTAGACGATCTGCTTTGTCAGTACCCTTAAACTTGGTCGAAGGCTATGCAAGTAGAAGCAAAAAGGAATTTAAACAATTTTTGTCTATCGGATTGGGTTCATTAGCAGAAACGGAATATCTCATAGATTTTTCTTATGAGATCGGTTATTTAACAAAAGAGGATTATTGCCATTTATCTGCAAAGCGCATGGATACAGGAAAGTTGCTTTGGAAATTTATGCAGACAGTTTAGATTGGCGCTATTTAAATTGTTTTAAACATCTTGTGTCCTGTTTCATGTCTCTGGGGCACCCAATCATTTAAAATGATTATGAACAAACGACCTCTCATTTCCATCATCATCCCCACCTTCAACCACGGCCGGCTGGTGGCCGGGGCGGTGGAGAGCGCGCTGTCGCAGACCTATCCCCGAAAGGAAGTCATCGTTGTGGATGACGGGTCCCGGGATAACACCAGGGACGCCCTTGAACCGTTGCGAGACCGTATCCGGTATGTCTACCAGGAGAACCGCGGGCTTTCGGCCGCGCGCAACACCGGTATCCGCGAAGCGAAGGGCGAGTATGTCGCCATCCTAGACGCCGACGACATCTGGCTGAACGTCAAGCTCGAAGAGCAGATGAAGATCTTCGCCGAAGACAAAAGCGCGGGGCTGGTGAGCTGCGGGTCTTTTGAGATGGACGATACCGGCCGCGTTTTTGGGGAAAACGTCCCCCGCGATCCGGGAGACCAGAACAGACTGCGCGAGAACCTTCTCGTCAAGAACATCGTCAGCGGCGGGTCCAATGCCCTCATAAAGAAAGAGTGTTTTGACGCTGTCGGCCTGTTCGACGAAGGGCTCAAGAGCGCGGAGGACTGGGACATGTGGCTGAGGATCGCAAGGCGTTACTCCGTGCGTTTTGTTCAGCGACCTCTGGTCAAGGTCCGGACGGGACAAAACACGATGAGCGGGATCAGAAACGCCAGTAAAATGCTCGAGAACGAACTGAAGGTCCTCGACAAGTACTACGCGGGCAACATCGACGAGATCATTTCTTCGCCGTCTATCAAGGCGCAGGCTTACGGATACCGGCATTTCTGCGCGGCCTGGGCGTATGACCGCAGTGGCGACCTTGCCCGCGCGCAAGATCATATTGTCCAGGCCGCGCGCTATTCACCGCGCGCCGTGTTCGGTAAACAGCAGGGAGGTCTTATGCTCAAGATTATCGTTAAGAGAATGCTCCGCTTCAGCGTCCCCGTGAACACGCTGACGCGTCCTGTATTCAAAGGACTTTATAAGGCTCATATATTTCTGCGGGAGGGCCTGATTGTCCTGTTCAAGTTCATGTATTACGAACCGCTTTTTAGAAGCCAGTGCGCTCATGTCGGCAAAGGGCTATGGATGGAAAAGCTCCCCTATATCACGGGTCAGGGCGAGATAACCATCGGAGACCACGTGCGTCTGTCGGGCCGGCCCAGTTTCGCCTTCAGCCGGAAGGTTTACAACGATCCGAAACTGACCATAGGCGACCACACCTTTATCGCGCATAATACCGCCTTTTTTGTCGCCCGTGAAATCCGTGTCGGCAGACACTGCTATATCGCCAACGGCTCGATGATCGCCGACAACGACGGACACCCTCTTGAGGCCGAAAAAAGAAGGCAGGACCTGCCCCCAAATAAGGACCACGTCAAGCCAACGGTGATCGGCGATGATGTCTGGGTCGCCCGGCAGGCCGTCATCCTCAAGGGCGTAAGGGTGGGAGACCGCGCCGTTATCGGTGCACGCGCGGTCGTACGTGAAGATGTCCCGGAAGGGGCCGTTGTCGCAGGCAACCCCGCAAAAATCCTGAAAACGCTGGAGAAGTGATCCATGTACGCGGAATTCTACAAAAACATCTTGTATCCCCTTTATGAAGGGCGTCTACGCGGACGCAGCACTATCCGCTACATAAGGAGAATGAACGAAACCCAGTGGCTTTCACCCGATGAGATCGCCCGCTTCCAGTGGAATGAGCTGAAAAGGCTCCTGGACCACGCCGGCGGCCATTGTCCTTATTACCGCGACGCATTCCAGAAGGCCGGGTTGAACCCGGAAGATATCCGTTCGCTGGAAGACTTCCGGCGTCTCTCCGTCATCTCCAAAGAGGACATCCGCAAAAACAAGGATGCCATGGCCGCCGAGAATTACCTTTCGTCCAACATCCCAAAATCTACGGGCGGATCAACGGGCGAGCCCCTGCGGTTTTTCCATGACCGCAACAGCTACGAATGGCGCATCGCCGCCGCCTTCCGAGGCTACAGCTGGGCCGGCTGTGAGGACGGCCAGAAGGTCTTCTACATCTGGGGGGCGGACATCGGTGAACCGGTGTTTCTTAAACAATTTAAGCAGAACATTCATAATACCCTTCGACGAAGAAAGACGTTCAACTCTTTCCGGTTCACTGAAGAGAATATGAAGATGTGCCTCGATGCCATTAACCGCTTCAAACCGGCGGGAATCGTGGGATACACCACGCCGCTTTACAACTTCGCCAGATACATCCGCGATACGGGCGCGCGCTGCGCGCCTGTCAGGTCGGTTATCTCCGCATCAGAGAAGCTTTTCGACTACCAAAGGGATCTTTTCCGGGATGTTTTCAAGGCCGACGTCTTCAATACCTATGGCTGCCGCGAGTTTATGCTCATCGCGTGCGAATGCGAACACCATAACGGTCTTCATCTCACTGCGGATAATCTGCTGGTCGAAGTCCTTAAAGACGGCAGGCCCGCGGGGCCGGGAGAAACAGGCGAGATCGTCGTGACGGACCTGCATAATTACGGCATGCCGTTTATCCGCTACAGGAACGGCGACCTGGCGGTCGCTTCGGACGATAGGCGGTGCGCCTGCGGCCGGGGCTTGCCGCTTATCAATGATGTGGAAGGACGGGTGCTCGATTCGATCCAGACCACCGACGGCCGCATCATCCCCGGTGTCTATTTCCCCCATCTCATGAAAGAATTCGATGAGATCAGGAAGTTCCAGATCATCCAGAAGTCCAAAGACCGCATCCTGGTCAAGGCGGTCAGGGAAAAGGAGTTGAGCGCTCAAAGAAAAGAATTTCTCGATAAAGAACTCCGGCGGATCATCGGACATGATATAATCGTCGACATGCGTTATGTGGAAGACATCCCCCTGACGGATTCCGGCAAATACCGCGTGACTATCTCCGAAGTGCCGGTGGATTTCGGGAATGAGCAGAACAAGGCGGACGCTTAACATGAAAGTCCTGCATATCGTCCTCAGTTTGGAACCCGGCGGTCTGGAGAAGATGACCATCCTTCTGGCCAGATCCCTCCAGGGCAAGGGTGTGCAGACGGTTCTGGCCACCCTTTCACATGAAGGGGCACTTCAAAAGGAGGCCGAGGAACAGGGGGTCTGGGTCGCCAATTTTCCGAAAAAGGACGGTTTCGATTTCAGGGTCGTCTGGCGGCTGGCAGGGTTCATCCGCAAAAACCGCTTCGATGTTGTGCATACCCACAATCTGGCGCCGCTGCTTTACGGAACTCCCGCCGGAAGACTGGCGGGCTGTGCCACGGTCAACACCCGACACGGCCGTGCCGGCCTAATTGCCCCGTCACTTGTCTGGGGAATGACGCAGAAAGTCATCACTGTTTCCGAAGACGCCAAAAGACAACTGTTGAAGAACAATCGCATAAGGGAATCCAAAGTGGAGGTCATTTACAACGCCATAGACACGGGAAGGTTCGCAAACAGCCCGCAAACGGACGCGCGTCAATCCTACCGCCGGCTGTTTAATTGGAAGGACGATGAGTACGTATTCGGCATGATCGCCCGGCTCTCACCGGAAAAGGACCATGAAACCCTGATACGGGCCTTCCGGAATGTCGCGGGGGAATGTCCCTGCGCCCGCCTGGCCATTGTCGGCAGCGGCCCACTCCTGAATGACCTGGAATCAATGGCGCGGGACAGCGGCGTGAGAGACCGGATCGATTTCATGGGTTACCGCCGGGAGATCCCCTTTCTGCTGAGCGCCATGGACTGCGTTGTCCTGTCGACCAAACAGGAAGGCGTCTCCATCACCCTGCTCGAGGCCATGGCGGCCGCCAGGCCAGTTATCGCGACCAAGGTCGGAGGCAATCCCGAGGTTATAGTCGATGGGGAAACCGGACTGCTGACCCCTGCCGGCGATCACGAGGCCCTGGCTGAGAGCATGATCAACGTAATGAGGAACCCGGATTATGCTTCCGGGCTCGGGCACGCCGCCAGACAAAGAGCCCGGCGCATGTTTCATCTGGACCAAATGGCCGAGAAGTACCTGCGGGTTTACCATAGCATAAAGAAATGAGGTCCTTAGAAATCTCGAATGGGAAAAAGCAGTTTTTTTGCGGCTTCTAGGTTCCTCCCCCTTGATGGGGGAGGTCAGGTGGGGGTGTTTTCCTCGGCCATTTCCCCTCCCCCGCCCCCTCCCACAAGGGGAGGGGGACACGCTGATTTTACCCAATGCACTATTGCAAAAAGGCGGACATGAAAGTACTCGTCGTGACAAACCTTTTTCCGAACCGCAAAGAACCGGTCAAGGCGATGTTCAACCAACAGCAGATCGCCGCCCTGAAGCACCATGCCGAGGTCAAGGTGGTCGCCCCTCTGCCGGCATTCCGCTATTCCGGGAAAGAGGTGCCTGCCGTCGACACCGTCAACGGTCTCGAGGTCTATTATCCACGTTACCTCGTTATCCCGAAAATCCTCCGGTGTCTGCACGGTATCTCACTTTTTCTGAGCCTGCGAAGGATAGCAGGGAAAATCCGCAGGTCGTTTGAATTCGACGTTATCTACGCCACGTGGGCCTACCCGGACGCCTTCGCCGCCGCATTAACAGCCCGGCGGTTAGTGAAACCCCTCGCGGTCAAGGTCCACGGCACGGACATCAACATGGGTTTGCAATACAAACTGAGGCGGATCATGATCAAGTACGCATTAAACCGCGCCGAACATGTCGTCGCGGTATCGCGTTCTTTAAAAGCAAAACTGACCGCGCTGGGCATTGAACCGGCCAAAATCGGGTATATGCCCAACGGGGTGGATACCGGGCTTTTCCGGCCGATGGACAAGGTGGAATGCCGTCACCGCCTTTCGCTGACCACGCATTCCCGGCATGTCCTGTGCATCGCCAATCTCGTGCCGGTCAAGGGGGTGCGCTATCTGATCGAGGCGTTTTTGAATCTGCCCGGCGATATCTGTCTCGACATCATCGGAGACGGTCCGCTGAGGAGGGATCTCGAGGCCCTGAGCGTATCGCTGAATATCAAGGAACGGGTGTGTTTTCACGGCCGCAAACCGCATGATGAAATCCCTCTGTGGATGAACGCCGCGGACGCGTATTGTCTCCCCAGTCTCAATGAGGGGTGTCCGAACGTCCTGCTCGAGGCCATGGCCTGCGGGGTGCCTGTTGTGGCCGCGCGGGTGGGCGGCGTCACGGACCTCGTCACACGCGGCGAACAAGGCCTGGTCGTGGAACCCGGTGATCCCGGAGCCCTCACCAAGGCCCTGAGGGATGTCTGCGGATGGAAGGTCGACCGCGACAGCCTCGCCAAGACGGTAGAGGCCATGAGCTGGCGGGAGAACGGGCACCTTTTGTTTGAGAATCTTGTACAGGCAGCCAACCAGTTCCACCTCGCAGGTGGAACTCAAGTTCCACCTCGCAGGTGGAACAACTCCGGAGAACGCAATGACCGTCACTAAAATATTCGACCAGACCGTGCCCTACATCAGCGGCTACAGCATGCGCAGCCGTTACATCGCCGAGTCCCTGACAGCGCTGGGGCTTGATGTGAAGGTCATCCGCTCACCGGTGTATTCCTACGAACATCCCCACGAAATCATTAACGGCGTGGACTACCATTCGTGCGGCGCGATCAACTGGGATCTCGCCAGAAGGATGTCCTTGTTGAAACCCTTTTTTGTGCTCCGGAAGCTGAAGAAAAGTCTGTATGCCAGTCTCGATGAAAAGACAAAACTCATCCACGCTCATTCATCGGTCCTCAACGCGATGGCCGGTCTGGAGGCGGCCCGCAGGCGAAGGATTCCCTTTGTTTATGAAATCCGCGCCCTGTGGGAAGACGCGGCCGTCGATCAGGGAAAAACCAGCGAAGACAGCCTGCGTTACTTTCTGACGCGCAGGGCGGAAACCGCTATCTGCAGAAAAGCCGACCACATCACAGTCATCTGCGAGGGTTTGAAACATGACCTTATTGAACGGGGTATCCCCGGCGGAAAGATCACGGTCGTTCCCAACGGGGTTGAGGTGGAACGTTTCAAGCCGGAACATAAAGACGAGAGGCTGGCGGAATCGCTCGGGGTTAAGGGCAAAACGGTTTTCGGGTTCATCGGCACCTTTTTCCTTTTTGAGGGCCTTGAACTTCTGATACAGGCTGCTGAGAAGATCACCTCTTTCCGGGATGACGTGCGGTTCCTGATCGTAGGCGGCGGGAGAGAAGAGGGGCGCCTTAAAACAATGACGGAAGAACTCGGCCTGCAGGATAAAGTCATCCTTCCGGGCCGCATCCCGCACGAGATGATCAACAAATACTACGCCCTGATTGATGTTTTTGTCTATCCCAGGATATCGAAACGCATCACGGAACTTGTCACGCCCCTCAAGCCCCTTGAGGCTATGGCCATGCAAAAGATGATCATCGGCAGCAGTGTGGGTGGTATCAAAGAGCTCGTCCTGGACGGTTTTAACGGCGTCCTGTTCAGGACGGGCGACGTGGATGACCTTGCGTCCAAATGCCTTAACGTCCTTGAGGACAGCGGGAGGATGGGGCAGATGGCCCAACAGGCCCGCGACTACGTCATAAAGCAGCGCAACTGGCTCTCCATCTGCCGCAGGTACCTGCCTGTCTACCAAGAATTGGGAGTGAAAGTATGAACCTCGTCAGTGTCGTCGGTGCCAGGCCGAATTTTATGAAAATCGCGCCTCTTGTGCGCGAACTTAACCGCCACCGGCATTTTAAGCACACGCTGATCCACACGGGACAGCATTATGACCACGCCATGTCCAGACTGTTTTTCAGCGAGCTCCGGATCCCCCGGCCGGATATGAACCTGGAGGTGGGCTCGGGAAGCCATGCCTGGCAGACCTCGCGGATCATGATGAAGATGGAGAAGGTTCTGCTCAGGCTGAAACCCGACCTGGTTATCGTTGTAGGTGATGTCAATTCAACGATGGCCGCGACCCTTGTGGCCTCCAAATTGATGATCCCCGTGGCCCATGTCGAAGCCGGTCTGCGCAGTTTTGACCGGTCCATGCCCGAAGAGATCAACAGGCTGGTCACGGACAGCCTGTCCGATATCCTTTTCACCACTTCACCCGAGGCCAGAGACAATCTCATCAAGGAAGGGATCTCCCCGCGCAAGATCCGATTTGTGGGAAACATCATGATAGACACACTCAAACACCATATAAAGAGGGCCCGTCAGACCGACATCCTGAACAAACTGCGTCTTGAGCCGCGCGGGTATATCCTCGCGACACTGCACAGGCCGTCGAACGTCGATTCCGAGGACGCCCTGACCGGCATACTGAGCGGCATACAAAAACTCCAGCAAGAGATGCCCATGGTCTTCCCGATGCACCCGCGTACGCAGGCCAGATATTTGAAAATCGTCTCGCAAAGGCATTTTCCTCCCATGCCGAATCTCCAGGTTATCGATCCCCTTGGCTACCTTGATTTCCTGAACCTTATGATACATGCCAAAGGCGTCATGACGGATTCGGGGGGGATTCAGGAAGAGACAACCGTCTTGGGCATCCCGTGCATGACGGTCAGGCATAACACAGAAAGACCCGTCACGATCACTTCGGGCACCAACGTGCTCGTGGGCACAAGCGCGAAGAAGATCGTCCGGGAAGGCAGACGAATTATCCATAACCAGTGGAAAAAGGGCCGCGTGCCCCGGTACTGGGACGGAAAGACGGCCCGGAGAATCGTTAAATATCTTATCCAATGGCGCAAAAAGAGGTCCTCATGACAACGACCGAGAGCAAGACAGCGGACAGCCGGTCGTCCCTCGAAGATATTTATTCCGATTACACGACCGTGCAGGCCATGGTTGCCTACCGGTGGCTCCCGGCGGGGCTCGATTCTATTCTTGAGATCGGCTGTTCAAGCGGCTATTTCACGAAACGGATCGCAGACAAGGCCCGGGTAGCGCACGGAGCCGATGTCAACCGGAACCATATCGAGGCCGCGCGCGCCCGTTATCCGCATCTCCATTTCCATGTCCTCGAGGGCGGTTCCCTGCCTTTTGACGACAACTCCTTTGACGCCGTAGTCATGCTTGAAGTCTATGAACACGTCGAAGACCGTCCGGCGTTGATCGGCGAGGTCCACCGGATCCTCAGGCCCGGAGGCCTTCTGATCCTGTCCACTCCCAACAAGGGGGCATTCGCCTTCCTGGACACCTTCAACCTCAAAGTGCGTTTCAAACGGTTTCTGCCCGGTCTTTTCCGTTTCATCGAGCGCAGGGTCTTCCGGTATCAAAACACGCAGTTCACGGACAACCTTGAATGGCATCCCCATTTTTCCGTCAAGGAAGTGAGGGAGGCGCTGGAAGGGGGCTTTCAAATACAGCGGGTCCACCGCGGCGGGCTTCTCCTTTTTCCTGTCCTGGCCCTGTTCCGCTCGGTCCTGATCCGCGTGTGGCCCAATCCTTTTCTGTTCAAAGGTATCGTCAATCTCATGAACATCGACGGACGCGTTCCCTACGGCACGCTTGCCTATAATCTTGAAATCCTGGCGCAAAAAAAGGATTAAACCATGCCGCGCGTGTTTTCGATGATACAGGTCTTGTTTTGGGTCAGCGCGTTTTGCCTGATCTACTCCTATGCCGTCTATCCGCTTATCCTGCTTTTCATCGATAAATTCAACCGGAGCCGGACCCGGCAGTTCAGGCCATTCGAGCCCGGGGTCACCATCATTATAGCGGCTTACAACGAAGAAAAGGTCATCGGCCGCAAAATCGAGAACTGCCTCAAACTGGACTACCCGCAGGACAAGATGGAGGTCATCATCGCCTCGGATGGCTCGACGGACAAGACGGCAGAGATCACCCGTTCCTATGAGTCCAGCGGTGTCCGTCTCCTGGATTTCCCGAGACGCCGGGGCAAGGTTAACGTCCTCAATGAGGCCGTGGAGCAGGCCCGAAAAGAGATCATTGTCTTCAGCGACGCGAACACGATCTTCGCTCCCGGCGCCATAAAAAAACTCGTCCGCAATTTTTCGGATGAAGAAGTCGGCGCGGTGTGCGGGGCGCTGGAATTCGTCAACGCCGAAGGGAGCAGGACGGGCGAACTGGAAGGGATCTACTGGCGCTTCGAGACGTTCTTAAAAAGGATCGAAGGCAGCCACGGCGCGCTCCTCGGCGCCAACGGCGCGATCTACGCCATTCACAAAAGCCTTTTCGAACGCTGCCCCCCGGACACGATCGTCGAGGATTTTGTCCTTCCTATGAAGATCATGGAAAAGGGCTACCGGGTCGTCTACGAACCCCAGGCCTTCGCCACCGAGGAAGCGGCCGCCCATATCATTCAGGAAAAGAAGCGGCGAATCCGTATCGGCGCCGGCGACTTCCAGTCGCTGGGCATGCTCAAATCCCTGCTTAACCCTATGCGCGGATTTCCGGCTTTCGCGTTCTGGTCGCACAAGGTCCTGCGCTGGTTCGCGCCGCTTTTTCTTATCGCGGCGTTCATGACCAACGCTCTCTTGATCAAGCATCCTTTGTATGCACTGATTTTCCTCGTCCAGTGCATGTTCTATATTTCGGCCATTATCGGCCAAATCCTGTCCTGGTCCGGCCGGCATATACGTTTTTTCAGCCTGTGCTACTATTTTGTCTCCATGAACATCGCTCTTTTGCTGGGACTGGGGATGTACTTGACGGGAAAACACAACGTGAAATGGAATAGGACGGAGAGGTGAGGGAGGATGGACAAGAGCCGATCGATGATGGATTTTTGCGGCATGCCCGTCCTGCAAAGGGGAACGCTGATTGCATCGATTATCATTTAAAAAATAAAAAAGTATACTATGTTCAAAAACACCCACATCTGGCTTCCGGCATATATCCGGCAGCAGCTCGCGCGTCTGAGAAGACGGGAACATCCAGCCCGGCCCGCGCATGTCATGTTCTGTCTCGCGGACCACTTTGAACCGGACTGGAACAGGGCCGGTCCGGAGCAGCAGCTCGAGCGCGTCAAAGCCTGGACAGAGCGGTACCCGTCCATGGCCGACAGGTTTTTTGACGGCGACGGCCGGCATCCCCGGCACACCTTTTTCTACCCGGCAGAAACGTATAACGCCGGACATCTGGAACGTCTGGCCGACCTGTGCCGAAGGGGTTATGGAGAGGTGGAAATCCATCTGCACCACGACGGCGACAACGCCCGCTCTTTCCGTCAGAAGATCCGTCTGGCCAAGAAAAATTTCTCCCGTCACGGACTTTTGGGGGCGGACAAGACAACCGGGGAGATCCGTTTCGGCTTCATACATGGCAACTGGAGTCTCAACAATTCACGCAGGGACGGCCGGTGGTGCGGCGTCAACAACGAAACCTCGATCCTCAAGGATGAAGGGTGTTACGCAGATTTCACCATGCCTTCGGCGCCCAGCGAGACACAGACCAGGACCATCAACAGCCTGTACTACGACGTCCACAACAATGAGAACGCGCCCAAATCCCATAACGACGGTGTGGAATGCGCCGAAGGAATGAGCGCTGTGGACTCGGCGCTACTGTTGGTTCAGGGGCCGCTGGCACTGAACTGGAATAAAAGGAAATTCGGTCTCTTTCCCCGGATCGAAAACGGAGAGATATCGGCTTTCAACCCACCGGACGCAAACCGCGTTGACCTTTGGGCGCGCTGTATGATCCGGGTCGCCGGCCGTGACGATTGGATATTCATCAAGGTCCATACCCACGGCGCGACAGAGGAAAACCGGGGGGTGCTTCTCAAAGGCCCCATTGAGGAAATGCACAGATATCTTTGCGCGGGATACGACGACGGAATCCGATTCCGTCTTCACTATGTCACCGCCAGGGAAATGGTGAACATCATCAAGGCCGCCGAGGCCGGCCAAAACGGTGATCCCGGCGGATTCAGGGATTATAAAATACATAGTCGTATTGAATCGAGGTGATTTTATGGGTTTAAAAAAATGGATACCGATACTGGTCATTATCTGCGCCGGTGCTCTGTTGATGAGCCTGACCGGTGACGACGGAAAAGAAGGCGCAGGAACAGCGCGTCTTCTCTCGGATTTTGAAGATGTCAAGGTCTGGGACACATCACCGGAACAAGGCTTTGCTCTGGAATTGTCCAAGGACCATGTGACGCAGGGGCGTTATGCCTTGAAGGCCGAATTCCCCAAGGACGACTGGCCCAGCATTAACACCAAAAAACTTCCTCAAAACTGGGGGGAATATGCATCTCTTGCTTTGGATGTCTACAATCCCAGGCAGGAAGACCTGGAACTCTACATCAGGCTTGACGATAACAACCGTAAACGGGCGCAGACTTCCCGAATTTTAAAGCCGGGCATGAACAGCCTCAGTGTTGACCGGTCAGAGATCGCACGGAAAATTAATGCCTCTCATATCCGGTTTGTGGTCTTCTTCCTCAAGAAACCGGACAAAAGCTTCACCCTGTTTTTCGACAACCTGCGGCTCGTGCGACAGGAGAGGGAGGTGTATAAAGAAGACGCCGGACCAATTTCTACTCCGCATACAATCGCGCCGGCCGCAAAAACGGATACGGATAAACAAACTCTCAGCATACGCCTGGCCAAAATGCCGCCTCAAAATCAGCTGCCCAAAGAGGGACGTATCAAGGTACCCGTCGCCAAATTGAAAAAAACTAAGGGCGATTCTGTCTTGGTTTCAACCGGGATCCCTTTCGGTCCCGGACAGCTCACATCAGACCGGATGGTCCGTTTCCTCGATGCCGCAGGAAAAGAGATCCCCGTTGCCGTGCGCGTTCTGGCCCGATGGCCCCGGGACAATTCTATCCGCTCCCTTCTCGTCCAGTTTTCCTATGACGTTCCGCGTTTTTATGAATATGTGACAATGGAATGGGGGGAAAGACGCGGTTTGGAATCCCTTCCGGTGCAGGAACCGCGTTGGGACCTGCCCGAAGGTTTTATCGTCCTGCCGGCTGAATGGCTTTGCGGTTCCGAGGTTACAGGCGCCCAGCGCCCCATGAGTTATACGCCCGCGCCGGAAGATAAGGCCGGTCAAAGCGATCTCTCCGCGTCGGAAATGAGGGAGCTTGAGCGGCAAAAGGCCATCCGCCGGAAAGTCCGTGGCCCGGCCGCTGTTTACGATCAGCACATCGAACGGTATTTCCCCCGTCTTTCCGAAAAAGAAAGGACCGGTGACGTCCGTAAAGATGGCTACTATTCCACACCGCACGTCTACTACCAGTTTTACGCGCGCTCGGGGAACCTGGATTATTTTCTGGCTGCCAGGAAGGAACTCATTTTTTACCGTGAGAATCAAATCGTTCTCGACGGCTCTGAGAGGGGACGGAGCACGGCCGGCAGGGAACCCCGATACGTCTATGTGCAGGCCCTGGCCGACGACTATCTTCTGACGGGAGACCCGCGATCGCTGGAGGTTGCCGGATACATGGCGGATTATTTAAAAACACATTTTCCTCCTGAAGACGCTTTTTATGAAAAAGGCCGCACGAATTTTTGGACCGAACGGCGTTATGCCTTTCCGTTTCTCGGTGTTCTGTCCTATTATGAAATATCGCAGGACACGGCGTATCTCAAAGCCGCTGAACAATACATGGAGCATCTTTATCTCACGCAGATCCAGTGGCCGGACCGGGGAGGGTTTATCCACAACCTTTACGCCCATGATCCCGACGAAGGCGCGAGACCTGATGAATACGGGGGGTCGCCTTTCATGACGGGTATTCTCCTCGAGCCAGTTGTTAAACTTCACCGGTTAACGCATAACAGGATCGCGGCGGATTCCCTGTTCCGCGCCCTTGACTGGATGATAAGGGAAGGCCTGGTCGCCAGGGGCGATTCGTTCCGCTATATGACGTCCGACAATTATGCCAACTCCGAAGGCTCGCCGGATCTGAATCTCCTGGTCGTCCACGCCTTCGGTTACGGTCATCTGATCAGCGGTTATGAGCGCGAGGATTACTATGTGATCGGGATGAAGGTCTTCGAGCGCGGCGTGTCCGAAGCCTTCCTGAATTCCCAAAAACATTTCAATCAGAATTACCGCTCCAGTGGCCACTTCCTGGGTTACGTTGACGATTCTCCTCTCTGGAAGGGAAACGTCCTGTCCGAACTGCCCGAAGAAAAACGGGCAGCGGGTAAGGACATTTTGTTTTATGCCGGCTTCGAAAAATCGCAGGGGATGTTCACTTCCCAGGGAGACGCCCGTTTTGATATCGTCGAATCCGGAAGAAACGGCCGGGCGCTCAAGGTCACCGGTAAATTCGCGGGATCGGACCTAACCGCCGGCGTGAATATCAACGCATGGCATCTGCGGGACTACCCCTTCGTGAAATTCGCCTACCGCATCCCGCAAAACACGCCGGTGGGCTTAAGGGCTCGGACGGGGTTTGGCGACTGGATCTGTCTGGGAGGGACGAGGGGGTATCGGTGTGCCGGCGCCCTGGCCAAGGACAAACTGCAGCTCAGCGACGACGGTCAATGGCATGAACTCGTCTTCGACGCCGCCGGAGGCGTGCGCAGCGTTCTCGCTATGACGGACTACCTTTCGGCGATCCAGTTTCACACCGACGGGAACGCTGAAAAGGGGGCCCATTTCTGGATCGATGAGTTCGCCATCATGAAAAGGCAAAACTAACGCACACGACTAACGGGCTTGATGCCTAACACGAATTATGTTAAATTTGCTGATACTATAATGAATGTCAAGGATATAGCCAAAGCCCATGCCGGGCCTGTGGCCGCCGGCCTTGTATTTCTGGCGGCGTACGCCCCGGTCCTCGAGTGGATGTGGGAGCGCTGGTTCGCGCGCGACTCCTATTACAGCCACGGCATCCTCATCCCCTTTGTTACGGCCTTTTTGATATGGCAAAAAAAGGACGAGCTGGCCAAAGCGCGCTTTGTGCCCTCGCGCTGGGCATGGGGATTTGTTTTATCCGGGCTCCTGGTCTACGCGGCCAGCGCCGTATTCCGGATCTATTTCACCGCGGCGTGGTCCATGCTGATGGTGATCGTCGGGATGGTCCTTCTGTTTTACGGCACGGCGGTCTTCCGTCTCATCCTATTTCCTGTCTTGTTTCTCATGTTCATGATCCCCGTACCGATGGTCGTGATAACCAACATCAGTTTCCAAATGAAACTCCTGGCGGCGCAGATCTCCACAGAGGCGCTGAACAGCATCCGCATCCCCGCCATTCGTGAGGGAAGCATCATCAGAATGAGGCACGCTTTTGTCGTTGTCGACGATGTCTGCAGCGGACTGCGTTCCCTGATATCCCTTGCGGCCCTAGGGGCGATTTTCGCCTATTGGATGAAGTCACGGCTCTTGAAAAGGCTCACGCTTTTTATCTCAACCGTGCCGATCGCGATCGCCACCAATGTCTTCCGCGTCGTATTCCTGGCGTCGGTAAGCGAGATATGGGGACCGGAGAGGGCCGAAGGCTTTATCCACGACCTGTCCGGTTTTCTCGTCTTCGCGCTGGCTTTCGTGCTTTTGTATTCGCTGATGAAAATAATGGAGTGAACGCCATGAAGGGTTTTCGTTATTTTGTGTTGATCTCGCTCATCCTGGCATGCGGCCTGTTCGGATGGTCGAGGTATTTCCGGACCTATAACGACCGTGAGGCTGTCATACTCCATGATTTTCCAAAAGAAATCGGCCCCTGGGAGGCGAGGGACCTGCCTATCTCCGAACGCGAATACGAAATCCTGGAAACACGCAATGTTTTTATCCGGGAATATACCAACCGGCATAACGGCAAAAAGGTGTTTCTCTTTATTGTTTATTCCGGGGAAAACCGGAAGGTGTCGCATCCTCCGGAAATCTGCTACACGGGCGGGGGGGCGACCATTCTCAAAAACACCAAAGAAAGCATCGACCTGGCTGGTTCGGACAAGTCTATCACGGCCAACAATCTTGAATTGACGCTCGGTGAAGAGAAGCAGTTTTCCTTTTACTGGTTCAAGGCGGGTCGGGACAGATTCACTTCGAATTACTGGAAACAGCAGGGACTGCTGGCGCTCAACGCCTTGACCGGCCGGTCAACAAGCAGTGCCCTGATCCGTGTCTCCTCGGAGATGGGCAATAATGAAGAAGAAACGTTGCAGACTATCCGGTCGTTTATTCAAAAAATTGTTCCCTTCCTTTATGAATTTCTGCCTTAAGTTCAGATTTTGATTTATACACTCATGTCCAAATAAGGATCGAATTGTCGCGGATGGAATGTGGGCTAAACAAAGGATCATGCCATCCCCGCATGCCTGTAAGAATCTGTCATCCCGGCATGCTTTAAGCGGGGATCCATTTTTGCCCTTCATGGATTCCCGCTTGCGGCACCACGGGAGCCTATTCGGCGCGAATAACACCTTGGCTGGGACAGTGATGATTCATTGTACATCTTGATGATGCCGGTCAACATGTTGAAATATTTCAACAAAATGATTTCCGGGTATGTCCGTATTTGTCTAGAAATGTCTTATCTTGTCATACTATAAGTGTTCACCTAAATATATATTAATCTTTTAACTTCAAATGGTTATGGTCTTAACCTGTTCTTCGCCAATTCGCCTTAATCCTGGCACGTTTATTGCTACTATAATGATTGTTGAGACTAAACAAAACGCTTTCCGCAAACGCTTTCATTATGAAAAGAAATGCACAATATCTAAAGAAATTCGGCCGATTAACGGTGCTCATGAGCCTCTTGATTATCGGCGGCCTTTGTGTGGGCACTGCGTGGGCGACCATATCGTTAGTAAAACCTATGGACGCGGCGTATCCTGTGGAAATGTCATCCCGGGGTTCGAACGCCTCGAATGAATCCCGGGCGCCGGAACCATCATCTTTGGTCTTGTTTGCCAGCGGACTGATGGGAATGGTTTTCCGTTTTATTCAGCGGACCTATGATAGGGCAAAACGGTTGTTCGATATCATCGGATCGTTGACGGCTTTAGTCATCCTTTCGCCGCTGTGCCTGCTCGTCGCCCTGGCCATCAAGATGACGTCAAGAGGCCCCGTCTTTTTTTCACAGACACGGGTCGGGAAGGACGGCAAGCTTTTTGAAATCATTAAATTCCGTACTATGAAAACGGACGCGGAAAAAGAAACCGGACCGGTATGGGCTCTGGCAAACGACAGCCGACTTATCCCCATCGGGAATTTCCTTCGCAAAGCCCATATTGATGAGATCCCGCAGTTCCTGAACGTCTTAAAAGGGGAAATGAGCATTATCGGGCCCCGCCCCGAACGGCCGGAATTCATTCCCAAGCTGAGGGAGTCCATTCCTCTATATGAAACGCGTCTTATGGTCAAACCGGGCATAACGGGTTTGGCGCAGGTACGGCATCGTTATGACGAAACAATCGAAGACGTCAAGAAAAAAGTGCGCTATGACCGGTTCTATATCAATAAGCTGAATTTCTGGACTGATTTACTTATAGTTATGCGCACAGTACGGGTGGTATTCACTGGAGAAGGCGCGAGATAAGTCGGAACGCATTTTTTGCTGTTTCTCATAAAAATAAAATTTCAAAGAAGTTCTAATCTGTGCTGATTTATTCAATATTATGACCATTCGGAATAGGGCAAGCCGAATGGCCTCCAATAAATTACTGCGATAATGGAAACAGACAATGTCAACAACTTATTAGAAAGGAGAAAACAGATGATAAAGATTTCCATTTTAGGCCTGATGATTGGTTTTGTGCTGGTTTTTAGTTCAACCGCGATGGCAGTCATACCGGTGGATTTCACCGATGTTTATGATCCGAAAGACGTTTATTCTCTAGACTTTCTTTTCCTGGAAGTGAATGATAAGCTGTCTTATACGCACGACATCAATATCCATGGTTTTAATCCGACTGATCATGTGTTGACATCCGCGACCTTAACGCTGGATGTGAGCGATGACAAAGGCGATTTCCCCTGGATATTCGGATGGGACTGGGTTGATGAAAAGATCAAAGTCTGGACGGACGGAGAATACCGGGGGCTCAATGAGGTCGATTACAGCGACTTGGAATTCGATATCGATACAGCCATGTTGCAGACCGACGGCCTGCTGAACGTGAAAATTGACACAAAAAAAGGCGACTGGATTTTTAAGAAATCCACGCTTGCGGCCAGCGGCTATGATACAGTCCCGGAGCCTGCCACGATGTCATTACTTGGCATTGGGCTTCTCGGCCTGGCCGGTCTTCGCAGGAAGAAATAACCGGAGCCAAAGGCCGCTGTGTAAGCACATAAACCGTCAGTGCGGTACCGTCAGAAGCAAGGTTGAGGTATCTTGCCGGCAATAAAGGGGCCAGGTGGCAAGCGTTCAGCACGATGACGTGATCGTCAAACTGATGAGATTAGAGAGTATAGATCGCTATAATAACCATAGGGAGAGAACTTATGAAAAAGCTAATTCAATCATTACAAGTCATTGGCTTGTCGGTTCTTCTTCCCGCACTGTACGGTTGTCAGGGCGGCGGACTCGGAAGCCTGATTGGAAGCGGCGGAATATTCCTCGCCGCGTCCTCAGGCGGTTCGTCGGCTGGCGGAGCGGCCGCGATAACCGGAGGCGCAGGTTCCTCGTTGGCTACACTGCATAATCCGGAACCGGCAACCCTCATGCTAATGGGAAGCGGAATGATGGTCATGGCTTATGCGCGGATGAAGAACAAGAAAAGATAACCGGGGATTTGCTGACAAACAAAGGTTTGCTGCCACGGATGGAGAGATTCATTTTCTCAACGAAAAATAAGACAGGTTCTCAAACTTGTCTTATTTTTTTGTCAAATCTTTATAAAAGTTTAAATTTGACATGCAGTTACGAATTTGTTAGCATAAATTTTCCTTTTATCCTTAATCGTTAAATATAAACAAATGCAAAAAAACGCCATTTACCGGCACCCGGTTGCGGTGTTGAAGGTATCACTGGGCATCCTGGCAGGACATCCTGTCATCTTTTATCCGTTTATATTGATTGCGCTCCTGCAACTGCTGGCTCTCGAGATGCTCTATTTTTTGCCGCGCTATCCGCTGGTGATTTTTTTCGGACCAGTTGTCCGGCGGATCTGGCATGAGACGTTCCTGCATTACCCCTATAATTTTATACTGTTGCCGAAACTGTTTTTTTACAGCCAGCTGGTTATCTTTGTCTTTTTCGGGGCCTTTTTTACGGCCGTCGCCGTCCGGATAATCAAGGCCATCAATGACGGGAAACATATCGTCATCAAAACAGCTATTCGCGACACGCTGTCGCAATACGTTCATATTATTATCGCCGCCTTTTTATCACTCCTGGCGGTTAAAACGCTTTCGGATTTGTTCGCTCAGATCTATTTGCGGGCGGAACAGATCCGGTCTAGCTCCGGCGTCCTTTTCGTCTTGAAGACAGTCATCATCCACGGCGCCCCGTATTTTCAGCTTCTTATCGCGATTATAGTGACAACGGTTTTTGCCTTTGTCATACCGGCGATTGTTATCGACCGGAAAAAGATCCATACCGCGCTTGCAGTGAATTTTGGATATCTTTGGAAGTCACTGACAACAGTCACCTGCATCGTGTTTTTCCCCATGATCCTTTATGTCCCTGTTCTGATCATGCGCAATTCGCTTTCGCCCCAGATGAATTCCGTATTTCCGGAGGGGCAGGCGCTTATCATTGTCGCGAGCATCATCGTCACGCTCTTTATTGATGCGGCAGTGCTGGTCGCCCTTACGACATTTTACCTTATGAAAAAGGAAGAACAGCAAGAGACTTTTTCCCGAACCGCTTCCTGAGGAGACAGCTTAGGCCATGATGAAGAAACTGACAGCCTTTTGCGCAATTATCCTGATCGGGCTGTATATTCTTTTGTCCGTGCTTGGGCGGCAAAGCCAATACGAGGCTGAGAAGATACTCTGGAAAACAAACAAGCGGTTGTCTGAAACGGTCAAGAACCCGGAATCCACCCCCAAGGCGGTTTATGAAGAAATTGCCGGCCAATACGAAAAGATCATTAACCGTTACGACGACTATCCGTCCATCAAGGCCCAGGCGGAACTTCAACTGGGCAATCTCTATACGGCCCAAGAGAATTACGAAAAAGCGAGGCGCTCCCTGCAAAATGTGTTCGTGGATTTTCCGGGCAATGACGTTCTCAAGGCTGAAGCCGCCATGGCTATCGCGATCACCTATGAGAAAGAAGATAATTGGCCGGAGGCCGAGACCGTTCTTCACAAAATCGTTGCTGATTATCCGTTAACCCCGGTCGGGTTGAAGGTACCGCTTTATCTGGCAAGGAAATATCTGGACAGGGGAGACCTGGAGAAAGCGGACGCCTCCTTCCGGCGGGCGGATACGCATTATGCGCGCCTGGCCGAAGGACATCCGGATTCCGCGGTCGGCCTGAATGCCCTGAATCTGCTGGCCAACAGCAAGATCCTTCAGGAAAAATGGGATGATGCCGTAAGGATACTGAGAAAAACCATGTTCGCCTACCCCCAAAGCCGGTCGCTTCTGTCCACAATGCAGATGCTGAACACCATAAGCATTGTGAAGCTCCGTGATCCCCAACGGGCACAGAGCGTTTACCGTGAATTTCTTGAGGAACATCCGGATCATACTCTCAAGAAGGTCATTGAGCAGATGGATACTGGATTGCGGGAGTTGAAATTGAAAAAAGAGAGGGCCTCCTCAGCGGAGGTTAATCCGTGAGGCGTTATCTTAATTTTTAAAACCGTGATTTGCGATACCCTAACCATGAATCCGGCCGATAACATAACCGAAAATTTCATCCAGTCGGACGTCTTTCAAAAGATCGGTGACATCTGCGCCGCCGTTAATGTTACCCTCACGGCACAGGAACTCCTGGAGGTCTCGCTGGACAAGACCCTGGACCTCTTCCAGGCCAGACGGGGGTCTATCTTTCTTTTGAGCGAAAACGGCCAAGAGCTGATCCTCAAAATCGGCCGCGGGATGGGAGTCGGCGAACAGGAAAAGCTGGTCAAAAAGCTGGGTGAAGGCGTTGTCGGCAAAGTGGCCGAGATCAAGAAGCCTCTCTTCGTGGATGATATCACGCGCGACACACGATTCCCCGAGCACCAGCCCCGTAAAGGTTATTCGACGCCGTCTTTCCTCTGCGCGCCTCTACTCTTCAAGGATAAGCTGATCGGTGTGATCAACATCGCCGACAAAACGACAGGCTCCCGCTTCACCAGCAATGAACTGCAGATCCTCGACTTTCTCTCAAGCCAAATCGCCCTGAATTACCGGCGCACACGGCTTTACAACAAATTCAAACGTCTCGTCAAAGAATCCCAGTCGCTCAAGGACGAACTGGGGAAATCCAGTGAAATGACAAGCAAACTGCGCCACCAGGTCATAACCCAGGAGAAGCTGGCTTCGCTGGGCAAACTGGCCGGCGGCATCGCCCACGAACTGAATAATCCCCTTGACGGCGTACTGCGCTTCATCAACCTCTCGTTGACCCAGCTCGAAGAGGACGATCCCGTAAAGGATTATCTCATTGAGGCCAAGGCGGGTCTCAACCGCATGGTCAACATTGTGCGGAGTCTGCTGGCATGCTCTCGCAATGAGCCCCCGACGATGAAGAAGATACATTTTAATGACGCCGTCAATGAAGCGACCGGCGGGCTTGGGACCGCATTGTACCAGAAGAACATCCGGCTGACCAAATCGCTGGCGGATAACGTCCCTCTTTTGATGGACTTCGGAGTCGATCGCGTCGTTTTGAACCTTCTGCGCAATGCCATCGACTCGGTCCGGGACGGCGGGGAGATAGCGATTATGACGGCTTTTAAAGACGGAAAAATCCTTTTCTCGGTCGCGGACAACGGATCCGGCATTCAAAGCGACCTGATCGAAAGGATCTTTGACCCCTTTTTTACGACAAAGGATATCGACAAGGGATGCGGGCTCGGGCTGACGATCGTCCAAGAGATCGTAAAATCCTACGGCGGGGAGATCGACGTGGAAAGCGCGCCCGGCAAAGGCGCCATATTCACGGTGTCTATCCCGGTGGGGCCAGAAGAGACGGAGGCGGGAGATGTTTAATATTTTGATTGTCGACGACGAACCGCTTATACGCAAATCCCTTTATGAGATCCTGCGCATTGAGGGATACAACGCCCATATGACGGAAAACGCCGAGGACGCACTTGAACTCCTCAGCCATACACCGGTGGACGCCGTCATCACCGACATGAAACTTCCGTCCATGAGCGGCCTCGATCTGCTGGAAGCGGTCAAGAAAGACCACCCGGAAACCGAGGTCATCATCATCACCGGTTACGGAAGCATCGAAACAGCGGTCGAGGCCATGAAAAAAGGCGCCTATGACTATATCACCAAACCGATTATCGACAACGAGATCAAATTGCTCATCAAGCGGATCATTGACAAGAAGTCCATCGTGGACGAAAACATCAGCCTCAAACGCAAACTGGCCAGGACGTCACGGTCAACATACGACGGCATGACCGGCGCGAGCGAAAAGATGCAGAAGATCTATCATATCATCGACTCTGTTGCCAGCACCCACGCGACCATCCTGATCACCGGTGACAGCGGAACAGGGAAGAGCCTCGTGGCGAGGGCCATTCAGCGGAACGACAAACAACGCCTCGACAAACCCTTTGTGGAGGTCAGCTGCGGAGCACTTTCCGAGACACTGCTTGAAAGCGAGCTGTTCGGACACATGAAAGGCTCCTTCACCGGCGCCATCAAGGACAAGGAGGGGCGCTTCGAATATGCCAAGGACGGCACGATCTTCCTCGATGAAATCGACGCGTTTTCTCCCAATCTTCAGGTCAAACTGCTCCGGGTTCTTCAGGACGGGATATTCGAACGCGTGGGCGATAACATGCCGCGGAAGACCGACGCGCGGATCATCGTCGCAACTAACCGCGATCTCCGGGAACAGGTCGAAAAAGGCGAGTTCCGTGAAGATCTCTACTACCGGATCAACGTCATCGCCATCCAGGTCCCTCCGCTCAGGGAGCGCAAGGAAGACATCGAATTGCTGGTCGATGAGTTCATGCGTAAATACAACGAAAAATCCGACAAGAAGATCACGGGGATTTCGGAAGAGGTCAGGAAGACTTTCCTCGAATACAACTGGCCGGGAAACATCCGTGAGCTGGAAAACGCGATAGAAGGCGCCGTGATCATGGCCAAGACGGACGTCCTCAACCTGCGGGACATCCCCAACGCCGAAAAATTTTCGGCGGACGCCATCAAACCCAGCGACGGAAAACCGTTAAAGAAAATTCTGGAGGAACCCGAACGCGAGTTGATCCTTTCGGTCCTCAGGGAAAGCAACTGGAACCGCAACAAAGCCGCCGCCGCGCTCGGCGTCAACCGTACAACCCTGTACAATAAAATGAAAAAACTGGATATCCCCTTCAAACGGCCTGCGAAATGACATGAACGACAAGGACATCAGACAACTCACTCAGGAATTGATCGATAAAGACCGCTGGGTCGAAATCCTCCAGCGCTTCATCGACGTCCTTCGTGTGAATATCTTCATGGTCGACCATCAGGGCAAGGCCTTCCTGACGCCCTGCATGGGCCGTTATGGCTGGAAATTTCTCGAGATGTCGCCCGCGGGCATGGACCTGCTCAAGGACGACTCCAGGATGATGGATAAGTTTAAACAGCACGGCTTTTATCTCGAATATCAATACCCCTTCGATCTGCACCTTTTTGCCGTCCCCATTTACGGCCCCAGGAGGACAGCCGTAGCCTATCTTATTATCGGTCCCGTGATACTGAACCGCCGACTGGGTGCGGAACATTACGAAAAAATCGCCCTGGAGTTCGGGATGGAACCGTCCGATCTTCTGGACGCCTTGGGCGAGATCAGGACCATCTCCTTCGTGGGCATCAAGTCCATCCTCGATCTGCTGGACGAGGTCTCCCGCTACACGGTACAGTTGAAATCACAGAAATATGATCTCTCAAAACTCGCTTTAAACAGCGAAGGACTGGGCGAAGAGATAAGCAGGGACGCGCAGGACATCCTTTCTTCGATCTTCCTAGACGAGCTCCTGGCCACATTTCTGGATATGGCCATGAAGATGACCCGGACCGAATGCGGATCCATCATGGTCCTGGATGAAGAAACCGGTGAACTGACAATCAAGGTGTCCCGCGGCCTCAAGAAAGACATCATCAACCGTGCGCGGACGCGCGTCGGCGAAGGCGTGGCCGGGGTCGTGGCCGAAGAGAGAACGCCCCTGTTTATCGAAGGGACGCAAAGCGCGCACAACCGCATTCAAGAACACCTCAAACGGCCCGATATCAAATTTTCCCTCGTTACCCCCCTGAAATCGGCGGACAAACTTTACGGCGTCCTGAACCTCTCGTCCAGAAAAGACGCGGGGCCCTCCGGCCGAGCCGGACTCGATTCCATCCTTCTTTTGACCGAGATGACCTCCGCGGCGATCAATACCATCCAGCAAAAATCTTCTTCGACTCCCTTACAGAAATAACAATAGCGGCTTGCCTTCACCGGATATCTGTGCAATAGTTAAGGAGATTCTGAGGTCTTTTCGCCGTTTCATTAACTGCCTTGACTTCCAAGGACACGACCGCGTGTATCCGCAAAACTTGACGATGAAAAGATTCACCGTTGTCTTCATTGTTACGGCTGTTGCGCTGGCTTTTGTCTTTCGGGCAGCCGGGCATTATTTCGGTCTATCCCTCCCCGGAGTGCTTGCATGGACGACGCGGGCGCTTTTCCCCCCGCCTAATGCGAACGGGTTTTACGGGCAAAGTGATCTGATCTATTCAGCAATTATTTTCTTTATCTTTTGCGCATTCGTGATGCTGACGGGAATGCATTCCGTTGTCTTTTTGTCGGCAGGACAAAAATGCAGACCGTTCCGAATAAAACTTTACATGAGGGATGCGGCCGCGGTCCTGCTGACTGTTTCACTGGTGATCGTTTCGTGCCAGACGGCAGGGCATGTCCGGTGGTTCTCCAAAAATGTTGTCCATTATTCCGGCATGGAGGAAACAGAAAAAAAACGGCTTATTATGGGGATTCCCTTCGAATTTGCCAGACTTTGCAAAATGCACATGCGGGACGGCTATTACAACGGAAGGCTCATTACGGACATGAATCTATCCACATCCCAAGGCATGACCCTCCAGAGACGCCTGGCCTATTATCTTTTGCCGATCAGGATACGTTTCAATCCAGAGAGACAGGAGGATTATCTTATTTACTTCGATAAAAGGAACGCGGAGGATCTCCTCCCGGACGATTACGTGCCGCGGCTTAAGATTGGAGAAAGATTTCTCTTCGCCGTCAGGGAGGACCTTTTATGAACATCCTTCTGTTTTTCCTTGGAGTGCTTATACCCTGGCTGATGGGCGGCCGGATTCTCTTTGCCGTGACAAAGGGAATGATGATGAACCCGGTCAATGCAATCGCGATCTCTTACGGTCTCGGAATTGGGACGCTGGCCTTTATCATGCTCTTTATAGGGATGACGGGAATCAGTTACGAACCGCTTGTGATCACGCTTTGTGTTGTGGCAGTAAGTCTCTGTCAGCACGTTATCGCTTTGCGTCAAAAGCGTTTTGCGTATAAGTTTGCGCTTCCATCTTCCGTGAAACAAAAAGAAAAGGCGTCCGGACGGAGCCCCTGGCAACGAGGGAATATCCTCCGTGCCGCTGCGCTGATTTTTATCGCATACTACCTTTATTGTATCTTCTGGGTTGCCTTGAACCTTCCGGTCCACACGTGGGATTCCGTGGCGACAAGCGTTTTCAACGCCAAAATCCTCTATTTTGAAAGATCCCTCGATAGCCAACACTATTTTGCACACAAGGCCTACCCGCTTCAGCTACCCATGATCATTGCGTGGCTGGCCATGTGTTGGGGGGCATGGACCGACCAGCTGATCAAAATCCTTTTTCCGCTGGCCTTTTCCATGTTCGCACTGATATTTTACGATTTTCTGCGTTCCAAGACGGATGGGGATCTCGCATTGTCGGGCATCATTTTGTTCTTCTCCTCCAACCTGGTCATCTACCATGCGGGGATCAGTTACAGAGACATTTTCATGATGTACTACCTGTGCACATCGGTGTTCCTGTTGTGCCGATGGCAGGAAACCGCAATTCCGGGCCTGCTGGTTCTTGCCTCACTTTTCGCCGGATTCGCAGGCTTTCTGAAACTTGAAGGCGGTGCCTATATCCTGATTCTCACCGTTGTAACGGCGTACATCATGATGCGGGACCGGCGCCAGACTCCCGGGCGAAAGGCGAGGACCTTGGGTCTTTTTATCGCACCAGCGGTACTGCCCAATGCCGTTTACAGTTTCTATAAATGGCTGGCCGGTTTGCCCGCCGCAGAATACATCGGTGTAAACTGGCACAACGCACTCCACCGGATGCTTCCCGTCTTCAGGGACGTTTTCGGGCAGGTTTTCCTTACGGCCAACTGGAGCATTGTCTGGCTGTTCGCGCTGATCGCCGTTATTTTCAGCCGCCAGCAAATCCGCCGGGACATATCCCGGCAGGTTATCCTTTTGACTATCCTGCTTTTTTTCGGCCTGCATATAACGCTGGCTGTAGTTTCCGAAAAGGGCAATCATGTCATCTCACCGTTTACGTTCGCCCGTCTGCTTATCCATGTTTTTCCACTGGCCGTGACCCTGGTCGTGCTTTTTCTCAAGGATCTCAAGGGCAAAAATGTTTGAGGTCTTGCGGCATATACTGGATGTTCGGCCTTGTGAGCGGTGAAGAAAAACGGCCGTATTTTAGCCTGTAAAGACTTATCAATCATGAGCTCCGGGAAGAAGAGAAAAAAGATAAAACGACATGGCATCTATTTCGTTTACATAATCCTGTGCCGTAACGGCGCGCTGTACACCGGTTACACCAGCAACCTTGAAAAACGCATTAAGGACCACTCAAACGGACGGGGTTCAAAATACCTTAAAGGCAGGGGGCCTTTGCGGCTGGTCTATGCCAAGCGGTGCCGGTATTACCTTTACGCCGTGAAGGAAGAACGCCGGATCAAGCGTCTGACCAAGGAACAAAAGCAACGGCTCATCAGAGGGTATCATTGTTAGAGAACAGGACCGCGCGCCCTCCGGAAAGGCTGTGGACGCCAAATCCCTGGATCGTAAAAAGGGGAGAGGTGGCTTTTTCGGCTGTGTCTGCCTGACCGGCAATGGTTCAGGGAAGCCCGCCGGAATCGTGAAGGGGCCAACGGATATATTCTTAGTCTTATACCCGCTGACCGGCGGCAAGCGGGATGTCGCGATAAAAAGCCGAAGGGCCATCAAGGACTTTCCAGTTCGTCTCCTGGAACAATGTGCGGCAGTGGGCCACCGTTCCGCCGCGGCCCTCTTCGGTCTTGGCGTGGATATCGCGGGGATTGGCCCCGACCTCGGCCCAGAACAAATTGGCCCCGGCGAGGGCGCCGAGCGTGCAGGGTTCATGGGTGCAGTTCCCCGTGACCTCCCTCGGCATGGCCAGACGTGTGACGGCCACAATCTGGGCCATGCGCAGTTCGGATATCATTCCGTATTGTTCGAGCCGGCTGCCGGGTATGGTTATGCGTCTTGCCGCCCCGCTGTAAGCGGGATGAAAGGAGGCCGTCAAAAGGATCATCTGCGCCAGTTCTTCGTTCGTATGTTCGGGACCGACAGGCTCAACGCAGGTGCCCACCAGAAGGCCTGCTTCCTGCATGTGCCTGATGGAAGCAACGCGGTCCTGCGGGTCCAATCCGGTATCCACCCCTTCCCGCAGACGCACGGCGTGGTAGACACCGCTATATCCCGCCTCTTTGATCTTTTTCGCGTTTTCCGGATTTTGGTCGCCAACGTTGGCGATCATCTTTGTCTGACGCGAAAGGTTCCGGCGGATTTCCTGAGACGTTTCCAGGAAACGTTCGAAAGGGTAATTCGCGGTCGTCATGACGAAAACGGCATTGGCGCCATCCGCCTCGAATTGCCGGGCCTTGGCGACGGCCTCTTCGACGGTGATCTCGCTGGGTTCCGTAAACACCTTGTTCACCGTCGCAAAGGAGCAAAAGACACAGTTGCACCGGCACGGCCAGAGATTCAGGGAAAACTGGGCGTGCACCTCGGCCCTGTTGCCGCTCAACGCCTTGGACAGGCGGTTGGCCTCGGCCATCACGCTGAATGTTTCCGGGCAATCGCAGGGCAGGTCCAGTAGAGCGATCAATTCCTCTTGGGTGAAGATTTCGTGATTCCGCGTTTTTTTAAGAACGTCTTCTATGCGCATGATATCTCCTTTCAGGCAGGTTTTTCGTTCTTTCCTTAAATACTTTAATCATTATTGGGATGGTGTTCAGTCTTCCTTCATTGATCAGAACGGACTTATTATACGCGCGTAGCAAACGCCGGTCACGGGTTTTTATAGCAATAAGGATTCCGCCCGTATTCCGGCAACACGACAGACCGTTGAATTAAGATTGACTTCCCCTCAGTTTTTGCTACATTTTTCTTATGCCGTAAACCGTCATGCCGTATCCCGTCGTCCCGGCCCTGCGCTGAGGGACTTGGCAGTAAAACGGGAGGTGACCAATGATGAATCTGCTGATACTTCTACCCGAAAGGACAAGGACATGAAACCTTTAGGCTTAGTGATGGCCCTTTTGATCTTCACCGGCTGCGCGACGACCCAAAGGCCCAGGCTCCAGACCGCCCGGGACGTGGACCTGGAGCGTTTCATGGGCGTCTGGTACGTGATCGCGGCTATCCCCACCCTAATCGAAAAAAGCGCCTATAACGCCGTTGAGGAATACCGACTGAGAGAGGACGGGACCATCGCGACGTATTTCAGTTTTAACGAAGGCGCTTTTGACGGCCCCCGAAAACTCTACAGGCCCCACGGCTTTGTGGTGGACAAGGTCAACAACTCCACGTGGAAGATGCAGTTTGTCTGGCCGTTTAAAGCCGAATACCTGATAACGTACGTCAGCCCCGATTACGGTCAGACACTTATTTCGCGTAACAAACGCGATTATTTCTGGATGATGGCCCGCACGCCGCGGATACCCGAGGAAGACTATCAGCGGCTTCTGGACACGCTTGAGGAGCAGGGATATGACGTGTCCCGAACCCGGCAAGTATCCACAAAACTGGGAGGGGATGGAGTACGTCAGTCCGGTTAAGGACTGATCCCGCCCGCGGATGGCTACGAAGGGGTATTTATGACCGGTAAACTGAAAAAAGACCTTACGTTAATCGATGTGTTTTGCCTCGCGTCGGGCGCCATGATCAGCTCGGGCATCTTCATCCTGCCGGGGCTGGCCTATAACCAGACCGGGCCTCTCGTTTTTTTGTCCTATGTCTTCGCCGGAGCTTTCGCTCTGCTGGGGACATTGAGCGTGGTTGAGCTTTCCACGGCGATGCCGATGGCAGGAGGAGATTATTTTTTTATCACCCGGAGTCTGGGGCCGCTGGTCGGAACGTTATCGTCTTTTTTAAGCTGGATGGCGCTTTGTTTAAAAGCCGCTTTCGCGGTATTCGGCATCGCAGAAATCCTGTATATTGTTTTCGGTTTCCCCATTATCGTTTCGTCCTTTTTCCTCTGCGTATTCTTTGCGTTCCTTAACATTGTCGGCGCAAAGGAGGCTGCGCGTTTCGAAGTTTTTCTCGTGCTCGGCCTTTTCGCTATCATGGCCCTGCTGATCATCACGGGCATAAACAGGCTTAATCTCGATCATTTCACGCCGACACTGCCTTACGGATTAAACAGAATTTTCGTAACGGCCGGTTTTGTCTTTATTTCTTTCGGCGGACTTCTCAACATAGCCAGTGTTTCGGGCGAAATAAAGGACCCGGCCAAAAATATCCCTTTGGGCGTCATCTTGTCGGTGGCGGCGGTGACTCTTTTTTACGCCTTAATCTTGATTGTGGCGGTAGGCACCCTGCCCGGAGAAACACTTTCGACCTCACTGACGCCCATAGCCGATACCGGCCGGTTACTGTTAGGACGCGCCGGATATGTCATTGTTTCACTGGGCGCCCTTTTGGCCTTTATCACCACGGCTAACGCCGGCGTGCTGGCCGCGTCAAGATATCCTCTCGCGGCCAGCCGGGACAACCTTCTGCCTGAGGCGTTCGGGAAACTTACAAAAAGAAAAAAGACGCCGGCCGTCGCGATTTCCTTAACGGTGTCATTTATTTTTATCTGCATGTTTCTGGATCTCGACACGCTGGTTAAACTGGGATCCGTCGTAATATTAACATTGTACGTCATGACAAATTGCGCGGTCATCATCCTGCGCGAAGGAAGGATACAAAATTACAGGCCATCCTTCCGCGTTCCGTTTTATCCCTGGACAAATATCGCGAGCATGCTTCTCTTCCTATTTCTTATCATTGATTTGGGCCTGGCGGCGGTTGAGATCAGCCTGGCCTTCGTCTTTATCGCGTTGATGCTGTATTTTTTTTATGGACGGAAACGGCATGCCATTGAATACGCCTTTTTGCATTTGGTTGAGAGGATCGTCAACAGACAGATCACTGATGACACGCTTGAGGGAGAGTTGAAACGGGTTATCATTCAGCGGGACGATTTAAAAATCGACCGCTTTCACCGTCTTGTCGAAAAGGCGCTGATATGGGATATTAAGGACAAAATAGTCTTTGAGGAATTATTAAAAGGGATCGCGCATAGGGTCGTGGCGGACATCGGACTTGGCGAAGAAAAGGTGACGGCGCTTTTCAAGCAGAGAGAATCCGAGGGCTCCACCGCCATTACGCCTTTTGTCGCAATACCTCACATCATTATACCAGGCAATAATATGTTTAAACTCGTGATCATTAGGTGCCGCGGGGGAGTCCAATTCACATCTGGACATGATTCCGTTAAAGCCGTTTTTGTGTTGTTCGGGACGGCGGATGAAAGGAGTTTTCATCTGAAAACGCTCTCAGCGATTGCTCATATCGTCCAAGCCGACTATTTTGAAAAGGACTGGCTGAACGCGAGGGGCGACCAGCAACTCAAAGATATCCTGCTGTTGAGCGAGCGGAGAAGATAAGGCCCTTCTGTACGGCCCCGGGAAGAAAAAAGGGACAAGGCCCCTTGCCTGGACACATCAAACATCAGACCCACGCCCGGGGGTGGCCCCAGGTTTTTTCCCAATTAAAAGCAAACGAGGAAAGCCGATGGACAGCAAAACGCGAAAAAGGCCTATAACGAGATTATTATTGATCCAAAGTGTTTTGGTTATTATTGCGGCCGCCGTCGCGGGAGAAAGCTTCTTCAGGATCTCGCGGGAATATGTCACTCCCGCAATGCTCAAGAGGGCTTCCTTTCAATATGTGCCCTCTGTGTTTGCCAGGCATGTCTTCCCGCGGAAAACCCAAAGTTTTATAGGCACGTCTCAGTGGCATCATTCCACCCGGCACATCAATCCATTGGGATATCGGGGCAGGGATTTCGCGCGGGAAAAGCCGCCTGGAGTGACACGGATAATTTTTTATGGTGGTTCTTCTGTCTTTGATACGGCGCTACCCGAGGGAGAAGACTGGCCCCACGAGGTCGGCCGTCTGCTGAGGGACAAGGGGATTGATGAAATCGAAATAATCAATGCCGGTATTCCCGGGCATGCCTCATTCGATGCCGTCGGAAGGTTTTTCGCGGAGGGCCATTTGTTTTCTCCCGATTATGTTGTGTTTTATGGGGCCTGGAATGACATGAAGCAGTTCCCGTCGGACAGGCCCTTGCTGCGACAACTGCAGCCATACCGAACGGATAAGAACCCGTTGTTAAACTACAACAACAGGTTGGACCAGTTCTTGTGCGAAAACTCTCAGCTTTATGTCCGCCTGCGACATAATTATTACATCAAAAAACTGAATGTCACTCCGGAAGGGGCCGTGAGGCAAAGGCCCAAAAATGCTGATAAGATCACATCGTCGGCCTTAAGTCAATACCGCCTCGGGTTGGAAACATTTGTCGACATCGCCAGGAACATCAGGGCCAGGCCCATTCTGATCACCGAGGCGCGATTAGCGACAAAACGGAATCCAGACAATCCAAAGTTCTGGTACGCCCACAGGATATTGCCGCATGAATTTATCCTCGATTCTTTTTCCAAGGCGGATGAAATCATGCTGTCCGTGGCCCGCGCAAAGGGTGTTGTTGTCATTGATGCCGCTGAAACCATGACGGGGAAAGAAGAATTCTTTGAAGACCATATTCATTTGACCCCGAGGGGGTCAAACGTCTTGGCCAGTATCGTTGCCGAAGAACTTTTCAAAGTCATCCGTGACGATTCAAGATGAGAAGGGACTGAAGAGGATAGGAGAAGAAATAATTACTATTGTATTTCGCATAATATAGTGACATTGTTCTTTGAATTTGGTATCCTATAAGCATGGATACCCCAATAACCAAACGGAGGGACTTCGAGTCCCTTAAGCAGCGGCGTATGAAAGCCGCGAAATTGTTTCAAGAAGGACTGAGCCAAGCTGAGGTCGCACGTCAACTTGGAGTCAGCCGGGAGACGAGCCGCCGTTGGCACGACGCATGGGAACGTAACGGACGCCAAGGGCTCAAAGGAGCGGGGCGTGCGGGACGTAAACCCAAACTTCAGCCGGAGGAGGTAAAAGTTTTTGCGGAGGCCTTGAAACGCGGCCCTGAAGCTCACGGCTATAGCACGTCGCTGTGGACATTGGAACGGATGGCGGATGTGCTGAGTAAGGTTGTCCATGTTGATTATCATCCTCGGCATATGTGGCGTGTCCTTAGGCGGATGGGTTGGAGTTGCCAACGTCCAGAGACCAGAGCTCGGGAACGCAATGAGCGAGTTATTCGAAAATGGGTCCGGTCCGATTGGCCGCGGTTTAAAAAAAAGCCCGCCGCTTGAATGCGCTCGTCGGATTTCTGGATGAAAGCGGATTTTCCGAACGTCCTTCCATCCGGCGCACATGGGCTCCGCGCGGCCAGACACCTATCATTCGCGATGCTTTCAGTTGGAAACGTCTTTCGGCTATCGGCACGCTGGTGACAACACCAGCGGGACGGTGTGTAAAATTCTTTCTTGGGCTCCGCAATGGGACTGTCCGGGCTGAGGATGTCATTGCGTATCTCAAAAGCTTGAAGCGTTCTTTGAGGGAAAGAAGATTGGTTTTGATTTGGGATTCTTTGCCTGCTCACAAGAGCCGGAAAGTGCGGCGATATTTGCTCACACAAAAGTATTGGTTGCACATTGAGTTTTTGCCGCCATACGCGCCGGAATTGAATCCCGTTGAGTACGCTTGGGCTTATATTTCCGGCACGGACTTGGCAAACTTCTGCGCCGATCATCTTGGACAAGTCCGCCGGCAAGTTCGTAGAGCCCGTTGTCGTATTCAAAAGAAAATTGGTCTCGCTCGATCTTTCTTGAAGCATAGCGGATTATTTTGAACTAGACATTGTCACTGTATTTAACGAAATTCAATAGGTATGAACAAAAAAAGCCGGGAACTGATCAAGACGGCATTTGATATAGCGAAGACCAGCGATGAAGTGATCAATCGACGCCCGTGGATGTTCAGAGAGTACGCCCCGCGCTGGGCCGAGCTGGGGGAACTGGAACTGGCCCTGGAAGCGGCCAAGCTGATGGGTCAAGTGGAATCGGTCCACACGTACACAGACACTGACGGCGACCATGAAGAGCGTGAGAGGACCCCTGTTGCGGCGACCTTAGCCGAAGTCGCTTATTATTTTCTGGAGGACGGACAGAAGGAAAAGGCATTGCAAATTGTTCAAGAGGCGCTTGTGTCTCTTAAATCAGTTAAGGAAGAGTATATTGGCAATGAATCCATCCGCTTTATGACCGCTTGCGCCAGGATGAAAGAATATGCCCCTTCCATTGATTTCGGCAAACTTGAAGAATTGCTTAAAGATATCAAGATCGCACCGTTGGGCATCATGCATGCCGTTACGCCGACAGAGCGCTATTTTGAAAACACTCCCATCCGGCTGGTCCGGCAGGGACGGTATCAGGAGGCCCTGGCGGCTCTAGACCGGTGTAACAATTATGTGTATAACGGGGCTCTCATGCAGGTAAAAGAGTCCGCCGTCATCGAGATGTTGTTGGCCGCCGCCAACCGGCCGGAATCAGAAAAAGAACAATTGGCCGCCTTCATGAAGTCATTGGCCGGCCAGGTCAACTGGGACGCCGAAGCGGATGTCAAAGCCGACCGCCAGAAGATGATCGAAGCCATCGATAAGGATGTCGGGCAGATGCTCGCTGCCATCGGCCGGGATATCTCATGGGTCAAGGCAACGTTTCCCGTTTATTTCATAAAATACATGTGGACAGGTAACACTTTGGACAGGGAATTATGGGCCATCAACGCTAACGGCTCCGGCCTTCGCAAAATTTGCGACGGAGCGGCCAGAGAGCTTAATATCTCACCGGATGGAAAATATTTGTTGATGTCGATTTATCGGGATCAAGAAGATAAATCTGGCTCTTTCTCAGAATCTGTGGGTAATAATCGACTAAAATGGGCCATGGAATCTGTGGAAAACCGAAACTCTCGAAGGTTTCCCACAGATCCCACGGCCCCTACGGCTATTCTTGTGACCTGTTTTTTTGATATAAAGACAGAAGTGGGATAAAATGTAAGTCGTA
>CAYRXT010000007.1:0-79247 GCA_964428315.1 uncultured Planctomycetales bacterium | reverse complement strand
GCTTTGTAGCTGTTACAGTTAAACAAACATTGAATAAATATTTTTGACAATACGCCACCAGCCCAAAGGAGGATAAACATGACAAACGGAGACAAAGAAAAATTATTGGAAGACAAACGCGTTATCGACGAGATTAACCGTCATCTATGGATCGAGAGCGAAAAGGCCGGATACGATATCGGCTTCGAGCGGGCCGCCGAGGATTGGTTGAACAAATACGCAAACGAATGGGTCAAATTCAATGATCCTGCAAATAAAGGCCGGAAGAAGACATCAGTCAAATCTTCAAAGCCGAGGAAGCGCGGCGCAAAATCTTACGTAAGATAACCGCACACGTTTTCAAAATTATTTATAAAAACGGGTTTAAAGAAGTTAAACCCGTTTTTTTATAGCTGTTTGAGCTCTTTTGGGAGAAGAACAAATAGTATTTGTTTCATCCGGAATAAAGACCGCCCGCCTATAACAGAACAGAATTCCCCCTGCCATGGATACCGCAGGCAGAAAAGAACGGATCGAGCGTTTATACCGGCAGATTGGCCGGTGCCGGCGCTGCCCCTTGCACAGGACCAGAACGCATACTGTGCCCGGTGAAGGATCACTGGATGCCAAGATCATGTTTGTCGGAGAGGCGCCTGGCAAGACCGAGGACCGTTTGGGGCGGCCTTTCGTGGGAAGAGCGGGAGAGATCCTGGACAGGCTTCTGGCTTCTCTTTCTCTTAACAGGCACAAGGTGTATATCTGCAATATCCTTAAGTGCCGTCCGCCCGGCAACCGCGATCCGCAAAAATCTGAGATCTCCGCCTGTGTCGGCAGTCTGGATATCCAGATCCAGATGATCAACCCGGACATTATCGCCACATTAGGGCGGTTCGCGACCGTCTATATTTTTGAAAAGTTCGGGTTGCCCCGGGAACCGATCAGCCGCGTTCACGGACAGGTGTTTAGCGCGGGCACCCCCTTCGGAGAGAAGAATATTATTCCCTTTTTCCATCCGGCCATCGCGACATACGATCCGCAAAAACTGAATATTTTGTTCGATGATTTCAAAATTTTTAATAAAATAGGGATAACTCAATCACGCTCATGATGCCCGTCGTCTGGATAATACTGCTTGTTTTTTTTGCCGTCGGAGTCCTGGTCACCTGTTTTTGTGTTTTTTTCGATCAGGCCGTCTTCACCCGCAAGGGGACGATTTACCGCGGCAAGGGAGACCGGAAGGTGGTCGCCCTGACCTTCGATGACGGGCCGTCCCCGATCTGGACGCCGCAGATCCTGCACGAACTCAAGAAGGCCGGCGTCAAGGGCACGTTCTTCATGATCGGCCATCACGTTAAAGCATATCCCGATGTGGCCCGCCAAGTTGCCAAAGAAGGGCATCTCATCGCGAATCACGGATTTGCCCACAGCGTTGTTCTTTACTATACACCGGAAGAGATCGAAGAAGAAATCAAGTACACTGAAATGGTGATCAGGGAGATCACCGGAGTCACGACAAGGCACTTCCGGCCGCCTAAGGCCTGGATGCGCAGGCCCATCAGGGACAAGATCCGCTCCCTGGGGTATTCCGTTATACTCTGGTCCCTGAATTCCAAGGACTGGGTCACCTTCGATCACCGCTATATCGTGCGGTTTATTGCCAGGAAGGTCAGGAACGGAGACATCCTGTTGTTTCACGATAGCGGCGGGGTTTTTCACCGTGAAGGCGGGGACCGATCCCAGACCGTTTCGGCGATCCCACTTCTGGTCGAGACCCTGCGCAGACAGGGATTTGAATTCGTCGCCGTGGATGAATTGCTGGAAGAAAATAAGATAAATTAGAAAGGAATAATCAGATGCCGGATATGTCACGCCACACGCCCTGGGTCATCTTGTTGATCCTTATTTCATTCTTGTTTTTGATGTTCGGGAATAACTTGGTCAGTCTGACGCATCCGGATGAAGTGTTTTATGCGCAGACGGCCAAGGAGATGATCGAACACGACAGCTGGCTTGTTCCCTATATCTTTGATGAGCCCCAATTTGAAAAGCCTATCTTTTTTTATTTTATCTTGGCTCTCGCTTTCAAACTGTTTGGCATTTCGCCCTTTGTGGCCCGTTTCTGGCCGGCCCTTTTCGCCATGGCCGGGATTCTGGTCACTTATTGGCTGGGTCATCTGATGTTTCAAAACAAGCGCGCGGCCTTTTTTTCGGGTGTCATTCTTTCGACCAGTTTTATCTATCTGGCGCTGTCGCGGGCCGTGATGACGGATATGGTTTTTTCGGTGATGGTCTTCTGTTCGATCGCCTTGTTTTACTGGGCCTACATCCGTCCCGAAAGGAAAAATGTGGGGATTATCGCGAGCCTGTTTGTCGCCGCCCTGGCCGTTTTGACAAAAGGCGTGCTGGGTATCATATTCCCGGCGGGCGTAATCCTCCTTTTCCTTCTGTATAAGAAGGATTGCCAGTTTCTTCGCTGTTGGGGGACACCGGCCGGTCTGCTTTTATTCCTGGCCGTGGCCCTTCCCTGGCATATTTATATGTACCGGCTTTTCGGACAGGGGTTCATTGATGAGTACTGGCATAACGTTCATGTCCGGCGGATCTTCGATGCGGAGCACCAGAAAAGCAACACCTGGTATTTTTATCCTTTGACGATGTTCGGCGGCGTTTTCCCCTGGAGCGTTTTCCTTATTCCGGCGGTGTTTTTTCTTATCCGCGATAAAGACTTTCGCGATCGACATGCGGACGCCTTTGTTTTTCTCGGGATCACCATTATTTTTGTCTGGGCACTGATGCAGATTGCGGCCTCCAAACTGGCCAGTTATATTTTTCCCGTCTTTCCAGCCATCGCGCTTATCCTGGGGTATTACTGGCAGCGCATGGACAAGAAAGCGTTGTGGGCGAAGTGGGGAAGAATCTGCGGGTACCTTATGGGCATTTTCCTTGTCTTGGGATCCGGGGCAGCGGTCTATTTCGGCAATGTTTACAGGGAATATGCTGGCAACATGACGTACGTCTATATTGTGGCCGTCCTTCTTCTGGCCTGCGGAGCGGCCGTTCTTGTGTCCATGAACAAAGGACGCAGGGCCCTGGCCATGACTTCGCTTGCAGGTGTGACGGCGGTGGTACTCTGTTTCGCTTTTTTGGGAAGGCAGTACGCCGAACCGTGGGTCTCCTGCCTGGATGTTTCGCGGAAGTTCGAAAAAATAGACCACTCCGATTCCGTGGTCCTGTGCGCGAAATTTTATGTCCGCGGTGTCCGTTACTACACGGACAGAGAGACGGCTGTCATCGATATTAACGGCTCGGGATTTTTCAGCCCCCACCCCATTCCGTTTCTCAATACCCACAAAAAGGTGGATGATTTTCTGAAGAAGCAGGATGTGACCTACGGGGTCCTCAAGGAATCCAACGTCAAGGATCTGCGGCGAATCACCAAAGGACGCTACGATATGACCATCCTCGATGAGATGGGCGGGAAGTATATTGTCAGGATAGAGAAGGCAAGTGTCCCGGAAACAAGTTCCAGGGATGGCAAATGAGAGATAGTCTGCTGTTTTGAAATTGGACATCGGGCTTTAATTTGACGTTGGAGATTGGGGATTGCCCCGAGGGTCAGATTCCTTCATTTGTTTTAAACTGGCCCCACTTGATTTATATGCAGTGTTTTGAGACAATAGGCGCAACGGAGGCCGAGATCACGCGTCGCCGCTCCCATCATGAAAAAAAACAGCTTAGTTAAGAAGATCGACAGCTCCATATTAGACAATATCAATGTGGGGATTTTTCGCACCGTCCCCAGCGCCGAGGGGAAGTTCGTCGAGGTGAGCGACGCCTTGATTAAAATGATGGGCTATTCCAGCAGAAACGATTTTGTCAGGCATGTGAGCCCCACGGATTTTTACGTGAACCCGAGGCATAATGAACCGCTGATCACTTCGCTTTTGAGACAGGGGCACGTTCATAACAAGGATATCCTCCTTGAGAAAAAGGACAAAACCCGCCTTTACGCCCGCATTTCGGCGACCACGGTCAAAGACAAAAAAGGGAAGATAAAATGGTTCGACGGCTTGGTCGAAGATGTGACGGATTTTTACCGTCAGCAGGAACGCTTCCGGCAGATATTCCAGTTCTCCCCCATCGCGATTTGGGAGGAAGATTTTTCCTCACTGGCCAGACTGATGGCGCGTCTTCAGAAAAGAAAGATTCGGGACATCCCCGGCTATATCCGCCGTCACCCTGATCTGGCCATCGAGACCTTCCGGAAGATCAAGATACTCGATCTCAATCGTGCGGCACTGGAACTCTACGGGGCCAAGAATAAGAGGGAACTGTTGTTCAATTTCGGGAAGACCTTTGTGCAGGCTTCTCCAAAGATCATTATCGAAGAAATGGCGGCCTTGGCCGCAGGCAAGACATTGTTTGAGGCGGAGATGAAGAGCCGGACGCTGGACGGGGAGATCTACGATGTCCTGCTGCGCGTTTCCGTGCCGGAGGGCTACGAAAAGGATTTTTCCCGTGTGATCGTGACTATTCAGAACATCTCGGACCGCAAGCGCTTGGAGAGGCATTTGAAACAGCTTGCCCTCGAGGACGGTCTGACAAAACTATTGAATATCCGGGCGATAACGGATCGCCTCGATCAGGAGTTAATCCGATCCAAACGTTATGATATGGCACTGGCCTGCCTGATGATTGACGTCGATCGTTTCAAGCTGGTCAACGACCGTTTCGGACATCAAAAAGGCAACCATGTCCTTAAGCGCGTGGCCGCGGCAGTCAAGGACGGCGTCAGACGGAGTGATATCGTGGGCCGCTACGGGGGGGACGAATTTTTGGTCATCCTTCCGCAGACAGACGCTAAAAACGCGGCGGTCGTGGCCTATCGTATTCGTAAGCTCGTCTCATTTCTGAAATTTAATTTTCCGAAGGCTAAGGGTTGTAAAATTAGTGTAAGTATCGGTGTCAGTTCCTATCCGCATGAGAAGATCGAAAGGTCTAGGGATCTCATTAGACTGGCCGATGAGGCCATGTATACAGCTAAAAAGGAAGGTCGGGATCAGATCAAGATTATGAATAGGTAATCCTTTAGGGATTTCCTTTGGGGCAAGACATTTATTATAGTCATTCTATCGCCTCACCGATATCGGCTTATTTTTCCAGGAATTTACACGAATCTTTGCCTTCGGTTTGGCGCAACGATTTTATTTCCGGTTGTAACAGATTGCAGATTTATGATTACGAGTCCCCCAAGGGGCGAAGCCTGCCGGACGGCAGGCTTCGCCCCTTGGGGAGCTGGGGCTTCGTTCCCCGCCTTCGGCGAGGTGCTCGCAAAGACCATCTTGGGCACCTTTCACCTTGACGCGTATTCTTTTCAATAGTATAATAGCCCGAATCTTTTGGGAAAAAATTTAATTCAACTTAAAGGAGGATCAGCATTGGTTTTAGTAAAGGCAAAAAAGTCGGACATTATTGAACATTTTAAGGTTCACGCGAAGGACACCGGTTCGGCCGCTGTCCAGATAGCCTTGTTATCGGAAAAAATAGGTTATCTCACAGAGCATCTACAGGTACACAAAAAAGATTACCATTCTCGCCGTGGTCTTCTTATCATGATCGGAAAGAGAAGACGTCTTTTATCCTACCTGAGTAAAAAAGATCCCAAGAAGTACGAGGATATTCTTAAAAAACTCAATCTCCGTAAGTGAGGGCAGTTTAATGAAGATAGGCAAAGTGGAAGTCCCCTTTGGCGGGCAAAATCTCATTTTGGAAACGGGTAGTATGGCCAAACAGGCTAATGGCGCTGTTAAGGTGACATACGGCGGGACCGTTGTTCTGGTATCTGCATGTATGTCCAAAGAACCGCGGGAGGGAATAGATTTTTTCCCGCTGACAGTCGAATTCCAGGAAAAGACATACGCCGCCGGACGTATCCCCGGCGGTTTTTTTAAGAGAGAAGGCCGTCCTTCCGAAAGCGAGATCCTATCGGCGAGGATGATCGACCGTCCGATACGTCCGCTTTTTCCGGAAGGCTGTTTTCTTGACGTCCAGATTGTCAGCATCGTCCTGAGCAGCGATGGCGACAATGATCCGGATATCCTGGGAATCAACGGTGCATCAGCGGCCCTGATGATTTCCGATATCCCCTTTGACGGGCCGATTGCCGCTGTCCGCGTGGGTCTGATGGATGACCAATTCATCCTCAATCCGACCTATGCCCAACGGGAAAAGAGTTCGCTGGATATCATTGTGGTAGCCAGAGAAGATCAGGTCATTATGATAGAGGGCGAGGCCAATGAAGTGCCCGAGGAAAAAGTCATCGAAGCGGTGGAATTCGGTCTTAAACGTACGAAAAACATACTCGAAATTCAGCACGCATTTGTGAAAGAGAACGGCAAAAAGAAGGCGGATATCAGCTTCCCGGTGCTTTCCGAAAAGCTTGTTGACAAAGTGCGGTCTCTGGCGAAGCCCCGTCTCGAAGAGATCTATCAGCTGAGCCAAAAAGAAGAACGCGAAGAAGGCATCAGTCTTCTAACGAAAGAATTATGCCGTGATCTCACGATTTACGAAAGCCTGGGAGCGCAAGGGGAAGAGCTTGCGGAGTCTCATGTCAAGCAGGCCCTGCATAAGGTTGAACAGCAGGAAGTCCGCCGGATGATCCTAAAAGAAAAACGCCGGGTCGACGGAAGATCGGAAAAGGATGTGCGTTCGGTTTCGTGCGAGGTGAACGTCCTGCCTCGCACTCACGGTTCGGGGCTTTTTACCCGGGGACAGACCCAGAGCCTGGCTATTACGACCTTGGGGACCAAGACCGACGAACAATTGATTGAAGCCTTGGAAGGCAAATCGAACAAGGTCTTTATGCTCCATTACAATTTCCCCTCTTTCAGTGTCGGTGAGACCAGACCGATGCGCGGACCGGGCCGGCGGGAAATTGGCCACGGCGCTCTCGCCGAAAAGGCCATCCGTGCGGTTATGCCCACGAAAGACGAATTCCCTTACACGGTTCGTATTGTTTCCGAAATCCTTGAATCCAACGGTTCGTCCAGCATGGCGACTGTATGCGCCGGAAGCCTCTCTCTCATGGATGCCGGGGTCCCCATCCGTGAGGCCGTGGGCGGCATCTCCATAGGACTTGTTACGGATGGACAGGATGCCGTTTTGTTGACGGACATTATGGGAGTGGAAGACCATTACGGCGACATGGATTTCAAGATCGCCGGCACGCGCAAGGGTGTGACCGCCATACAGCTGGATCTCAAGATCAGAGGGATCCGCACAGCTCTCCTTCTCGAGGCAAGTCTTCAGGCCCGGGAGGCGCGTTTTCTGATTTTGGATAAGATGCACGAGGCCATCTCCGCGCCGCGCGAAGATGTCTCTCCCTATGCCCCGCGCATAACTTCCTTTTTCATTAATCCGGAAAAGATCGGTGAGGTCATCGGCCCCGGAGGCAAGACGATCAAGAAGATCATTGAGGAAACGGGCGTCACCATAGATATTGAGGATGACGGACGCGTTTCGATTGCGGCCACGGATAAAGAGGCGGCGCAGAAAGCCATCAATATTGTTAAGGCCATGACCGAGGAGCCGGAGGTGGGGAAGATTTACGATGCCACCGTCAAGCGGATTATGCATTTTGGTGCCTTTTGTGAGATCTTGCCTAATAAAGAAGGTCTGGTTCATGTGTCCGAGCTGTCCGAGGAATATGTCAAGGACATCAATAAGTTTGTCAAGGTCGGCGATCAGTTTAAGGTTAAGCTTGTCGAGATCGATTCGATGGGCAGGCTTAATTTGAGCAAGAAACAGGCCGACCGCGAACTGTCCCAGTCGCAGTAATCCTCCGAAAAATCCATTTTTTTGTTTCTGCCGCTTCAAAAACGAGTTAGAATCAAAAAAGAATGAAACGCCAGTATATCGACGAAATCAAAGGGTTATTCATTCTTGCCGTCGCCATTATACTCTTAGCCAGCCTCCTGTCGTATGTCCCTGAGGATTTGTCGTGGAATGCCTGGCCGCATAATGTTCCGGCCAGGAATCTAATCGGGCGCTTTGGGGCCTCTTTGGCCCATATCATGTTCTTTGTTTTCGGTTACAGTTCATATTTCATCGTTTTTTTTCTCTTCTCTTTAAGCTGCGACAAATTTTCTTCTCACAAGATCCATATTACCCTGCCCAAGGTTCTGGGATTCTTGGTGATCCTTTGCGCCTTGAGCTCTCTTTTCGGGATGACCGGTTTGTCGGATGCGGCATTGCGTTTCCAGCGGGCAGGTTTTGTGGGCGTTTTAATCTCGGATTTCCTGGTTCGTTATTTTGGACGCATCGGTTCTTTTATCATTCTGACGACGCTGGGATTAGTGCCGTTAATTCTCATCGGGGAGGTCCTGGTCTCACCGTTGCTTTTTAAGCTGACTCGGCGTTTTCAGAGTTTTTTGCTTTTGTGCAAGGACAAGATTGCCTCGAGCGGTCAGACCCTTTTGATCCAAAGACCGAGACTGAAGGCGAACCGCCCAGCAGCTTCACCGGCGAGAGACGAAGTGAAAATGAAGCTGGCCAAGATCTTTGCCGGGAAGGAAAAGGGCGTGCAGGGGACTGAAGGAGGCCCCGCACAGACAACCGTTAGGCAAACGCCGCAAAAACCTGCGATCCGGGTAACGGAACCGCTAGCGGACCAGAGCCAGAGTCCTGTCAAAGAGAAGCCTCATGTCATCGGAGATTATCATATGCCGCCTCTGGATCTGCTTTGCGATCCGCCCGCCCCTTCGAAGGGACGGTTGCAGGAAAATCTGATGGCAGGCGCACGCATTCTCGAAGAGACGCTCAATGATTTCGGCGTTAACGCGCGCGTGGCCGATATCGAACACGGCCCGGTCATCACCCGTTATGAACTGGAACCGGCACCGGGCGTCAAGGTGAACCGCATCACGACACTGGATGATGATATCGCGCTGGCCATGAAGGCCCAGTCGGTCAGGATCATTGCCCCGATACCCGGCAAAAACCGGGTTGGGATCGAGGTTCCGAACGCCTCCAGCAGTCTGGTTTACCTCAAGGAGATCCTAGGCGAGAGGGAACTCAAAAGTTCGAAACTTAATCTGGCCCTGGGGAAGGATACCGCCGGTAAAAGCATTATAGCGGATTTGGGGGATATGCCCCATCTTCTGATTGCTGGAACGACGGGTTCGGGCAAGACGGTGTGCGTGAACAGCCTGATCATGTCCATGGTGTTTAATGCCACACCCGACGAGATCAAGTTCCTTATGGTGGATCCGAAAATGGTGGAATTGTCGATTTACAATAGCCTTCCGCACGCCCTGTGTCCGGCGGTGACCGATCCCAAGAAAGTGACGGCCGCCCTCAACTGGGTTGTCGGCGAAATGGAAAACAGGTATAGCCTGCTTCATGAGGCAGGCGTGAAAAATATTGATGGATTTCATAAAAAGGGGATGACCCTGCCGTATATCGTGGTGATCATCGACGAACTGGCCGACCTCATGCAGGTGGCGGCCAAGACTATCGAGAGCGCGATCACCCGGCTGGCTCAGCTTTCCCGTGCGGTGGGCATTCATCTGATCCTGGCGACCCAGAGGCCTTCCGTGGATGTGATCACGGGGGTGATCAAGGCAAATTTTCCGGCGCGCATCTCATTTAAAGTGGCTTCCAAGGTGGATTCCAGGACGGTCCTCGATACGAACGGTGCCGAAAATCTCCTCGGGAAGGGCGATATGCTTTTCCTTAAACCCGGCGAGGCCAAACCCATCCGCGGACAGTGCAGTCTGGTTTCCGATGATGAGATACAGAGGGTCATCGGTTTCCTGAAGGAACAGCAGACTCCCGATTACGAGGAGGATATTCTAAAAAAACAGAGTTCTCTAGCCTCAGGCGCCCTGGATGAAAAAGACGAACTGTTCGATGAGGCTGTCCGGTTGGTTATTGAAACAAACCAGGCTTCCGTTTCCATTTTGCAGAGAAGGATGCGTTTGGGGTATACCCGTGCGGCCCGTTTGATCGACATGATGGAACAGGAAGGGATCGTCGGACCCTACTGCGGGAGCAAACCGCGGGAATTGCTTGTCAATCGGGAAGAATGGCTTATGAATCATATGAAAACTTCAGAGGAAGAATGAGTCGCAGTGAAGGTGAAACCGCGCCGCGGCCCGGCGCCGATATGTCTGCCGGCCGGAGGATAGAATTATGGAAGAGAGAACACGTCAGGGCCAGATCCTCAAACAAACCCGCGAATCCAAAGGGATACAGATAAATACGGTTCACGAGGCCACCAAGATCCCTCTCGACGCTCTTCGTGCCATTGAGGAGGGGTATACCATACGCACACTAAACCCCTTTTATTACCGTGGATTCATTAAACTCTACGCCCAGTATCTCGATGTGGACCTGAAAATGGTCTTGAAGGATTATGAGCCTGAGAGGCTGCCCCAGCCGATCTCCAAACGCGAGGGGCGCGAGAACATCTTTACCGAAAGGATCGATTCGGCGTTAACACCCGAGGTCATGCGAAGGATCGTCAAGGGCTTTTTCATCATCTTTCTGGCCGTCTTGTTTTTTAAGATCGGCGGATGTCTTTTGACGAAAATGACACGCCCCAGAACGGAAACCGGCCCATCGCTTAAGCCGGATTCTTCCTCGGTTCGGACTCAAACCAAATCCACGAAAACCGCCGAATCTTCACCCGACTTTTCTCCAGGAGAAAAGACGGCCACAGGTCAGCGGACGTCCGTTGCCCGGCAAGAAGGCGTCGCCCCTCCGGCCAGACAGGACAACGTAACCGTGACCGTTAAGGCGAGAAAGGACAGCTGGTTGCGGGTTGAGGCCGACGGGAGGGTCGTTTTTCAGTCTGCCCTGAACAAAGGTAATGTCGAGACATGGTCGGCTGACGAAAAGATCGAATTGTCCGGAAAGAATGTCAGCGAGCTGGAATTTGAACTGAACGGAAAAGTTATCGGCACATTGGGGCGGCGCGACCGGCGGGCCAAAAAAATCATCTTCACCCAGAACGGGTTTTCCGTCAAACAATAATCGTTTCGCATGAAGACCGTAACGCATAGGAAGAGCCGGACTGTTTCCAGGCGCTATCTTGGCTCCGGCGCCCCGCAGCCGTCCAAAGTGACGCTGATTAACCTGGGTTGTGCGCGGAATCTCGTCGATTCTCAGGTTATCCTGGACGTACTCAAGCACAAGGGGCATCCCATTGTCGATCTCCAGAGTGCCGATATCGCTATCGTCAACACCTGTTCGTTTATCGAAGAAGCGCGCCGCGAATCTATCGATATCATTCTAGATTTGATCGATCTTAAGCATCAGGGCCGGATCAAGAAAGTGATCGTGGCCGGATGCCTGGCCCAGCGATACGGTGAGCGGCTGATCCCGGAGTTAAAGGGCATTGATGCCCTGGTGGGAACGCTTGCTCTGGATAAGGACACATTCGTCCGTGATGTATCCTTGACGCCGGGACATTTCGCGTACGTCAAGATTTGCGAGAGTTGCTATAACAGATGCAGTTTTTGCGCGATCCCTTCCATCAAGGGGCGCTTTGTGTCAAGACCAATGGAATCCATTCTGGAGGAGACCCGTCATCTTGACGAGCGAGGGGTTAAAGAAATCAATCTTGTGGGGCAAGACATTACCGCCTATGGCATCGACAGATACAAGTCTTTTGCCCTGGCCGCACTACTGAAAAAGATGGCCGCTCAGACAAACTATATCCGCTGGATACGGCTGCTTTATGCCTTTCCGGCCCACGTGACTGATGATTTGGTCGATGTTATCGCCGAAGAATCGAAGATATGCAAATATCTGGACATTCCCCTGCAGCATATCAGTGATCCCATCTTGCGGAGCATGAACAGGGGGATGTTTCAGGAAGGCACTACGGCCCTCATCGCGAAGATAAAAAGACGAATTCCGGATATCGCTTTGCGCACGACCTTTATTGTCGGTTATCCGGGGGAGACGGAAAAGGATTTCCGCGAGCTAGTGGATTTTGTAAGACGGACACGGTTTCATCGCATGGGGGCTTTCCAATATTCGAAAGAAGAGGGGACCCCGGCACAGGAATTGCCCGGCCAAGTCCCGGCAGAGGTTAAAAAAAGACGCATGGACATCCTTATGCGCGAGCAGCAACTCATATCCCGATCCGTTTTAAGCGGCTATGTGGCCCGCACTCTTCCCGTCTTGATCGATGAGAAACAAAAAGGGAAAGAGGACATCATGATCGGCCGGACTCAATACGATGCCCCGGAGGTGGACGGGGTGGTTTATGTCCATTCGGCAAACGGCCTTGAACCCGGCGATCTATGCGAAGTCGAGATTGCCGATGCCTTGGTTTATGATCTTGTCGCGCGGACTAAAGAAAACCGAGACAAATGAATCTGCCTAACCAACTGACTCTGGCCCGTGTTATCCTGACTTTTATTTTCATTTATTTTATTTCCAAAGACAGCCTGGCCTCAATCATTACGGCATTTCTGATATTCTGCGTCGCCTCGCTGACGGATTTTTATGACGGGTATCTGGCCAAGCGGAACAACTGGATAACGGATTTCGGCAAACTTATGGATCCTCTTGCCGACAAGTTTCTGCTCCTGGCTGCCTTCCTGGCCTTCGTCCGCATGCAGGTCGTCGATGTCTGGATGGTTGTCATTATACTGGGCCGGGAGATTGTGATCACGAGTCTCCGGCTTTTCGCCTTATCGAAAGGCAAGGTGATACCGGCGGAAAGAGCGGGGAAACACAAGACGGTTTCCCAGATTGTGGCTGTTATCAGCATCTTTCTTTTTATTATGATTCGAAAGGCTCTCGACGCCAAGGGGCTGTGGTCTCTCAACATTGAGAACTGGTGGGAGATCGGGATCGATATCTTGATGCTGATCACGGTGGCCCTGACATTGATTTCGGGAATCTCCTATCTCTGGACCAATAAGAATCTTATCAGGATGTAATGAAATGACAGCAAAGGAAAAGAGAAGGGTGCCCGCAGGCGCAAGAATCTTGGCCACCTGTTGTTTCCTGGGGTATGTCCGGCCCGCTTCGGGAAGCGTTGCCAGCATTCTCGGTGTTGTCCTATATTTGGTCTTAGCGCCCTTGTCTGTAATGATTTACGGGGCCACGCTTGTGTGTTTGTTCTTTTTCGGTGTTTGGGCCTCCCGTGTTGTGGAGGACCGTCTCGGAGAGAAGGATCCGTCCGTTGTCGTCATCGATGAGGTCGTAGGCATGATGATCACTTTGATCGGCCTGCCGGCGGATTTTCCGGTTTTGGTTACGGCCTTTTTTCTGTTCCGGGCCTTTGACATGTTTAAGGTATACCCGGCCAACCGGATGGAAAACACCGCGGGGGGCCGGGGAATTATGCTTGACGATGTCGTAGCGGGATTATACGCTAATATTGTGATGCAGGCGGCCTTATTTCTTAAGGCAGGCATGTTTTGAGAAATTAAGACAAAGGGAGGATAAGACAATGATGCGTTCGGCCAATCCGACATTAAGGTCGGCGGTTTTTCAGAAATCCATGGCAACAGGCGCGGGAACAATGACTATTCAGGGCACGGTCAATAAAAGTATGATCCTGATGTTCTTGTTGCTCATTTCGGCCTCCTGGGTTTGGACCCAGTTTTTTCAGAGCGTCCCGGCGTCCTGGGAATCCGCTGCTGCCGTTTCACAAGTTCAGTCGCGCATGATGGGGATAGCCACTTTAGGGGCGATCGTGGGGTTTGTCATCGCCATCATCACGGCCTTCAAGGTCGATTGGTCTCCTGTCACCTCGCCGATTTACGCGTTATGTGAGGGCGCCTTTCTCGGCGGAGTTTCAGCGGCAATGGAACTCCAGTATCCGGGGATCGTTATCCAGGCGGTGGCCCTGACGTTCGGGACACTGTTCAGTCTGCTTTTGGCCTATAAATCCGGTCTGATCAAAGTAACCGAGAATTTTAAACTTGGTGTCTTTGCGGCAACCGGCGGCATCGCTTTGATCTATGTGGTGACGATCATTTTAGGTTTGTTCGGCGTGCGCGTGCCTTTCATCCATGAATCAGGGCCCATTGGTATCGGTTTCAGCGTCTTCGTGGTGATTATAGCCGCGCTGAATTTGGTCATGGATTTTGATTTCATCGAGAACGGTGAAGAGATGGGCGCGCCCAAATTTATGGAGTGGTACGGTGCCTTTGCTCTGCTGGTCACGCTGGTATGGTTGTACCTGGAGATCCTGCGTCTTCTGGCAAAGATTATGGGCAACCGGCGATAGACATGATGAATCAGACCAGGCACATTTAATCAAAGATACTTAAAATTACTCAAACTTACCTAAAATTACATAAATTTACTTAATGATATTTATGATAATTATTAATAACATTTTAATACAAATATTACATTGAAACGGATCATTCTTGTTCTTATATTCTTTGTCCTGCTGATTGGTCAGCAGAGTCAAGTCGTGGAGAAAGTGGCGGTTTATGACCGCGTACTCGGCGTGGAGAAAGAAGAATACCGCTGGAACTGGAAGAACGTTGAACAATACTTCCGCGATCTGAAATACAAAATCAAGAAAGTCCTCCCTAAGTAATACTACCTCGGTTTTCTCGCAAAAGGAAACCGGTCGATCGTTTCATATACCGGCCCTTGAGGTGTCAGGGTGCTTTTGATGAAATGAAGCGCCGTGACCTCCTGAAGCATTTTTTTAGAAGGCCGGTAAGTCTTCAGCTGTTTTACGAGATGATACGTATTGAGACCGCTTTTTTTCCTGCCGAGGGTCAAATGATGACTGAACGGCCTCTTGTCTTTTTCAAAACCCAATCCGCCCAGGACGTCTTCCAGACGGGCAGCCAGTTCGATGGTTTGATCCTTTCCCTCCTTGATCCCGATCCAGATAATCCGTGGATTTCCGATGGCGGGGAAGGCCCCAAGTTCCTCGACACTTAGTGTGAAAGAAGAGATTTCCCGGGTCGTCTTTTTCAGACCGGAGGTTATGTCTTCGATAGTATCCAGAGGAGTTTCCCCGAGAAATTTCAGTGTCAGATGCAGGTTTTTGGGTAAAACCCATTTCACGTCAGCCCCCGTCTTTTTCAAAAGGTCCTGAATCAGACCGATTTCTTTTCGCAGTTCCTCGGTGATTTCCAGTGCCAAAAAGGCGCGTATAGTTTCTATCATGTCAGGATGTTGTTGAGGAGGTCCAGCGCCTTTGAGCAGGCTTTCGTTTTAACGGCAAGACGGTTGCCCGAGAAAACGGTGCGCCAGCACTTATTGCTTTGAGCTGAGTCGATGGCAATGAAAGTGAGGCCCGCGGGCTTTTGAGCACTTCCGCCGCCCGGTCCGGCAATACCTGTAATGCCGACACCAATATCCGCTTTGAATATTTTTCTTACCTGCGAGGCCATGAGACGGGCCACGATCCCGCTGACAGCGCCTTTTTCCCTGATTGTCTTCTTCGGGATACCCAGCTGTCGGATCTTGATCTCGTCAGCGTAAGCAATGATCCCGCCTTTCATGTAGATAGAACTTCCCGGGATGTTCGTGATTCGATGGGCGAGGAGGCCTCCGGAACAGGATTCGGCGACTGCCAGGGTCAAATGGAGGTCTTTTAATGTTTTGGCGATAATACGTTCAAGCGACATTGCAGAAAGGCCTTCAATGGTTCCGATGGACGTATATTATAAAGAGAATAAAACAGTTTGGCAAGTGATGAGTGGGATAAGCCCTTTGATTTCAATATTTTTCAATCCGAAAAAACTTGACAGGTCTGGTTATTTAGAATATATTACAAAAAACTTTCGGGGTCGGGTGAAATTCCCAGCTGGTAGTGATCTCCGCTGTTTGCGGGGGAAGCCTACGAGCACTTAAGGACAACAGCGGGCATTCGGCGATAATGTTCTTAAGGTTAGCAGATCAAGTGGCCTCACCCTTGAGGATGAGGGAATCTTGAGCCAATAGTCCTGTTATTATGCAGGGGGGGCCGCGATGAGCGGAACCAAAGCCTAGAGGGGAGAAAGTTAACGTAAAGACTGCGTTCAGGCCCCGAGAGAATGATTCGGGGATTTTTTGTTCCTTTGGAAAAAAAGGAGAGGTGCGCATATGTTCAATTCCATAACAGAAATTGTCGAAGATCTCAAAAACGGGAAAATGGTCATCGTGATGGATGATGAGGGCCGTGAGAATGAAGGTGATATCCTGGTGGCCGCTCAATTTATTACGCCGGACATCATTAATTTCATGGCCAGGGAGGCGAGAGGTCTTATCTGCGTTCCGATGGAAGGTGAGCGGTTGGATCAGCTGCATCTTTTTCCTATGCGGGACGATTATTCGACAAAACACGATCATTGTTCGACGGCATGGGCCATGTCGGTGGATGCCAAATTTGGCGTAACGACGGGCATATCGGCCTTTGACCGCGCCAAGACGGTGGAGGTCTTGATCGACCCGAAATCCAATCCGAGCGATCTGGTGACCCCGGGTCACCTTTTTCCTCTACGGGCGAGAAAAGGTGGGGTTCTCGTCAGAGCCGGTCACACGGAGGCCTCCGTCGATCTTATGCGTATCGCGGGCTTGTATCCCGCCGGCGTAATCTGCGAGATTATGAATGAGAACGGGACCATGGCCAGAACGCAGGAGCTTGTTGATTTTGCCAGAAAACACGGGATCAAGATATGTACGATAGACAGCCTTATCGAATATCGGCGGAAATATGAGAAGCTCATCAAACGGGTCGTCGAAACCGTTTTGCCTACGCCTTGGGGTAAATTCCGGATGATCGGATATGAGTCTATGGTCGACGGCATCTGTCATATCGCTTTGGTCCTGGGCAAAGTGGACGGAACGGTGCCCGAGCTGGTCCGTGTCCAGTCGGAATGTCTGACGGGGGACGTCTTCAAATCGTATCGTTGCGACTGCGGGGAACAGCTGGAGGCCTCCTTGAAGGTCATACAAATGAACGGATCGGGGATCCTGTTGTACATGCGCCAGGAAGGCCGGGGCATAGGTCTGCTGAACAAGATTAAGGCCTATCATTTGCAGGACAGCGGTATGGATACCGTGGAGGCCAACGAGGCGTTGGGATTCCCTGCGGATCTGCGCGACTACGGAATCGGCGCCCAGATTCTGGTTGATCTCGGCGTTAAGCAGATTCGTCTCTTGACGAATAATCCGCGCAAGATCGTCGGCCTTGAAGGGTACGGTCTCTCGGTCGTTGAGCGGGTTTCCCTTAAGGTCCCCCATAAACCCACCAATGAACAATACCTGCGCACGAAAAAAAACAAACTTGGGCACCTTTTCTGATTTGGAAGGACGACCATGGCGGCGGTAACTTCGCGGAAACCAAAGAACCAGGGCGGAAGATTCGCCGTCGTCGCATCGCGCTTCAACGAATTTATCACGCAGCGATTACTGGAGGGATGTTTGCGCGAATTGAGGCGACGCGGGGTCAAGGAAAAAGACATCAACGTAGTCTGGGTCCCCGGCGCGTTCGAGATCCCGGTCTGCGCTCTCAAGCTGGCCAAGAAAAGGAACATAGGCGCTGTCATTTGCCTGGGAGCGGTCATTCGCGGGGAGACCTATCATTTTGAGATCGTGTCAAACGGCATGGCCCAGGGCATTGTGCGGGCGGGTCTGATGACGGGGAAACCGGTCATCTTGGGCGTGTTGACGGCGGATACGGTAAATCAGGCTTATGAGCGTTCACGTGAGGACGGCAATAATAAAGGACAGGAAGCGGCCTCGGCGGCTGTATCCATGGTCAATCTTATGAGGAGCATGTGAACATTTGCTATGCGTAAGAGGACATTAGCCCGGGAATGGGTTCTAAAGATTCTTTATCAGGCTGAAATAACGCGTCAAGGCATTCTGGAGGCCGCGTCCGAATTCCTGTCGGTTGAGGCAGACGAGAAACCCGAGGTCAGGGCATTCTGCATGAGGCTGACCTCGATGGTTGAGAAGAACTTTACCGATCTGGACCAATGCATAAGCCGCTATGCGGCCAACTGGGAGTTGAACCGCATGGCGGTCGTGGATCGGAATATCCTCCGGTTGGGCGTCTGCGAACTGAAATATATGCCCGATATCCCCCCCAAGGTCACTATCAATGAGGCCGTTGAGATGGCAAAGAAATATGGGGATATTGATTCAGGAAAATTCATCAACGGCGTCCTGGACAAGATCCATAAGTCGGAGATTATATCCTAGCGTCATACGCCGTGACACATTTTGCCGATCTGCATATTCACACCTTTTTTTCCGACGGATCATTGTCTCCGCGGGATGTCCTGGAAGGCGGCAGCCGGGCCGGACTGACATGTCTCAGCATCTGCGATCACGACACCGTTGATGGCGTGTTGGAGGCCCTCCCCCTGGCCGAAGATTATCATCTGGAAGTCATTCCCGGCATCGAATTGTCGTCCTCATGGGATGGAAGAGATATCCATATCCTTGGTTATTTTTTGGATGTCGCTGATCCGGCGTTTCAGAAAGGCCTGTCCGTGATCCGGGAAAAGAGGATCCATCGCATGGCGCGCATGATTGACCGTCTTAGGGAGAATGGGATCACCGAATTGACGGTAAATGAGGTTTTGAAGGAAGTCAGAAGCCGTAATGTGGGCCGGCCGCATCTGGCCCGGGTCTTGGTGAAAAAGGGAAAATGTGCGACGGTCAAGGAGGCCTTTGACCGGTACATAGGAGATGACGGCCCGGCTTATGTCTGTTATCCCATGCAGACACCCTTTGAAGCCATAGCCATGATTCGCTCCGGCGGTGGGATTGCCGTTATGGCGCATCCTATGGTTACGCGGAGAGATGATATGATACCTTCTCTGGTGGATTCAGGACTTGAAGGGATCGAGGTTTTCTACCCGAATGTCGCCAGGCCTGTCACAGAATTTTATCGGGATTTGGCCGGGCGTTACGGACTCTTAATGACGGGGGGATCGGATGCCCACGGGGAGTATAAGAGAAACACATTTATCGGCAAGGCGAAGATCCCCTACGAATTGATAGAAAAAATGAAAGAACGTCTGGACCAACGGCGATGAAGAAAGACTCCGATTATATGCGGCTTGCCATGGATCTGGCCCTTAAGGGGAGGGGCAGGACTTCTCCGAACCCCATGGTGGGGGCTTTGATCGTGAAGGGTGGGAGGATTATCGCTGGAGGCTATCATCGCCGCTGCGGAGAGGATCATGCCGAGGTCATGGCCTTAAAGAAGGCCGGTGCACGGGCCCGCGGAGCCAAGATGTACGTCACCCTTGAACCGTGCTCCCACTACGGCCGTACCCCTCCGTGTGCGGATCGGATCATCCAGTCCGGTATCCGGGAAGTCGTTGTGGGGATGAAGGACCCCAATCCGCTGAATAACGGACGTTCTCTGAAAAAACTTGCGCGGGCGGGTATCCGCGTTAAATCTGGTCTGCTTGAAGAGGAGCTGAAAAGGCTTAACGAAGTTTTTATAAAATATATCCGAAGCGGACAGCCGTTTGTCGTTGTCAAATCGGCCCAGACGCTGGACGGAAAGATTGCGACCTCCGGCGGGAACTCCAAGTGGATTACCTCGGCCAAGACCCGCGCATATGCCCGATTCCTGCGTAATGATTTCGACGGTATTCTTGTCGGGATCAGGACGATTTTGAAGGATGATCCTCTTCTGAATGCCTTGGACAAGACCAAACGGATTAAGAAAATTATCCTGGACAGCGCCCTGCGCATTTCTGCCCGTGCCAGGGTTATGAACAAAAGCCGGCCGCAGGACGTTATCCTGGCGGTGTCCTCCAGGGCTTCGCGCATAAAGGTCGAACGGTTCAGGAAAAAAGGGTATAATGTGATAGTCTGTCCGCTTAAAAACGGCCGCCTGCAATTGTCTCGCCTAGTGGAGCTTTTGGGCCAAAAAGAGGTGACAAGCCTTCTGGTGGAAGGCGGCGCGCATGTGATCGGAGAATTCTTCAGAGAAAAACTCGCGGATAAGGCCATGATTTTTATCGCCCCGAAGATACTGGGGGACGAGAAGGCCTTGAGTTCCATCATCGGCTTGAAGACCGGAGACGTGAACAAGACGATCCTCCTGCGGGACATGGACTTCTGGCGGATCGCAGAGGATATCCTTATCGAGGGGTATGTGCAATATGTTTAGCGGGATTGTTGAAGAGAAGGGTGTGGTGCGCCGCATCGTCAGGAAAAAAAACCTGCTCACCTTGACGATCGCCGCACAAAAGACGCTTAAGCGAACAAAAACCGGTGACAGCATCGCCGTTGAAGGGGTATGCTTGACAGTCACGAAAAAAAGCAGAGATTCATTTTGTTTTGATCTGATGAAAGAAACCATAGCCAGGACGACACTGGGTTTTTGCGCTGAGGGATATCGGGTCAACCTCGAGAGGGCCCTTAAAGCGGGCGCCCCCCTGGGAGGACATTTTGTCCAGGGCCATGTGGACGGGATCGGCATGATTCGTAAGAAGATAACCCGAAGGCATTACTGTGAATACCGCATTGAACCACCGCGGGATTTGCTCGTACAGCTTGTTACAAAAGGCTCCGTCAGCGTAGATGGCATCAGCCTTACCGTCGGCGATATCGGACGGAAGGAATTTTCGGTCTACATCATTCCCCACACGCTGAGCGTGACGACGCTGGGATACAAGGAAAAGGGCGACAGGGTGAACATTGAAACCGACCTGATCGCCAAGCACATCCTGCGTCTGGCGCAGATGGGTTTGCTTAATGTCAAAAAGAAGAGATAAGAAATGGCACGACGTGTAGTCATCACGGGGTTAGGCATACTTGCGCCGAACGGCAAGGGCAAGGAAGAATTCTGGGATGCCCTGGAAAAGGGAACGGTGGGATACCGGAAGCTCACACTTTTCGACACAAATGAATTTCTCGTTGATATAGGAGGGGAAATCAGCGATTTTGATCCCGAGCCTTATATGGGAAAAAAGGGCCTGCGGTCCCTGGACCGCAGCACAAGGCTGTTAGTCTCCGCTTCCAAGCTGGCGGTGGCCGACAGCGGGTTCGCCATCACCGAAGAAAACACAAACGGGGTCGGAGTGAGCGTGGGGACAACGCTCGGCAGTGTCAAAAGCATCAGCGACTTTGACGAGGTGACTCTCCGCGAAGGCCCGCGCTTTACGAACCCCGCGCTTTTTCCCAATACCGTCATCAATTCGCCGGCCAGCCAGGTCTCCATCTGGAACAACATTCAGGGATTCAACACGACGATATCCACGGGCTTTACCGCCAGCATCGATGCTATCCATTACGCCTACGACTTCATAAAAATAGACCGCGCCAGCGTTGTTTATGCCGGAGGCGTCGAAGAGATGTGTAAGCAGACCTTTTTTGGTTTTCATATACTGAAGTTTCTTTCCGGTTCCATCGAAGGGCAGGGATTCATCAACTGCCCGTTCGACGCCAGACGCAACGGTATCACGTTCGGGGAAGGGGCGTGCCTGATGGCCCTGGAGGATCTGGACCATGCCAAACACCGCCGGGCCTCCGTCCTCGGGGAAATCGCCGGCTTCGGATATTCCTTTGATCCATTCCGGATAAACAAGTATAATCCCCGTGGGACGGGGCTCAAAGAGGCGATACGCGCCACCCTTGAAGACGCGGGCTGTATGACCAGTGATGTGGATTATATCTGTGCTAACGCCAACTCGACCAAGGCTGCCGATAAGATCGAGACAGATGCCATTAAGGAGATTTTTGGCCAAAGGGCTTACAAAATTCCGGTGAGTGCGGTAAAATCCATGACGGGCGAATGTTTTAGCGTGACCGGATCATTCATGACAGCGGCCGGTCTCGGCGTCCTTAACAAGGATTTTATACCGCCGACAGTGAATTATCGGGAGAGGGACCCGGATTGCGATCTGGATTACGTCCCGAATCAATCGCGAAAGGCAAAAGTCAACACGGTCCTGATTATTACCTTCGGGCCAAACGGCGCCAATTCGTGCATCATGCTCAAGAGGTATAAAGCATGAGGACTAAAGTGTTAGAGGGGAAGGTCGCTGTCGTCACCGGCGGTTCCCGCGGTATCGGACGGGAGATCGTCGCGATGATCGCCCAGGAAGGATGCACGGTGGCTTTCAATTTTTTCAGGCATGCCGGCGAAGCGCGTACCCTGGAAAAAGAGGTGAAGGCGTCAGGGGGGCGCTGCCGGGGATATGGCGTGGACATAACAGAATTTGACGCGGTGAATCAATGGTGCAAAAACGTAGTTAAGGAATTCGGCAGGATCGATATCCTTATCAATAATGCCGGGATAATTCGGGACAAGGCCCTGATGCTAATGACACAGGAGGATTGGAGAAAGGTGATGGCGACAAATCTGGACGGAATATATAATGCCACCCGCTCGTGCATTGTGGGCTTTCTGAAGCAAAAAAGCGGGATTATTATCAATATGAGTTCCGTGGCAGGTATAACCGGCCTGCCGCGCCAGACGAACTACAGCGCTTCAAAAGGCGCTATTATCGCCTTCACCAAGGCCCTGGCCAAGGAGGTCGGAGGTTATGGAGTTAGGGTGAACGCCGTCGCCCCCGGATATGTCGACACCCCCATGCTCGACGTGATATCCGATTCAAAGAAAAGGGCCCTGCGTGAGACGATCCCTTTGGGCCGGCTGGGTACGCCTCGGGATGTCGCGGCCTGTATCCGGTTCTTGTTGGGGCCAGGGGGACAGTATATTCACGGTGAGGTCCTCCGGGTTGACGGAGGGCTGTCGTTACGGTAAAGAAAGGACATGGCATGCCATTAGATATTCTCGAAATTCAAAAAATTATACCGCACCGGTTCCCCTTCATCCTTATTGACCGCGTTGAAGAGGTTGTGCCCAATGAAAGGCTGGTCGCGGTCAAGAACGTGTCGGCGAACGAACACTTTTTTGAAGGCCATTTCCCCGGAGAAAAAGTGATGCCCGGCGTGCTTATCGTCGAGGCCATGGCCCAGGCGGGGTGCATATATTTTTATTATTCAAAAAATCTTGTCGGCAAGAAGCTGATCTATTATCTGGGCAAGGTTACGGCGAAGTTCTCCGCGCCCGTTGTCCCCGGTGATCAACTGCGGATCGAAGTCGGACATGTCAAGTTTATGGCCAGGACGGGGATTATCACGACAAAGGCCACTGTGGGAGAAAAAACCGTGTGCGAAGGGCAAGTGGTTTTTAGCGTTAAGGAGATTGAATGATCTCCGGAAATTGACGAGCACTACGGGAGATGATAAACTAAGCTTTCCTTTGGTCTGGTACACAATTTAATAATATGATTCGGGGAGTAGCGCAGCTTGGCTAGCGCGCAACGTTCGGGACGTTGAGGTCATGGGTTCAAATCCCATCTCCCCGACCAAATATGATAAGGTCCATGCCGGCCGGTCTGCCTTCCGGTAATAGTAAGAGTTGCTTTCGGGGCCGGGGCGATAGTTTTTGACGGAGAATCACTTACCTAAACGACGGCACATAATCCGGCGTTCATGCCTCAAGTTTTTTCGGCATCAAAGCCGCTTAAAGAAATTTATTTCTTCCCAGCTTGGCACCCTGCTTGCGTGATCGTAATACCGATAGACAATCCGAATTTCCCATGATACAGGCGCACATATTTTTTTCAGGAACGGTTCAGGGAATTGGATTCCGTTATACCGTCCGTCAGGTGGCGAAGGAATCCGGCCTGACCGGATGGGTTCGCAATCTTTCCGACGGGAGGGTGGAGATGGTGGCGGAAGGCCCGCAGGAGAAGGTCGAACAGGCAATTCGGGACATCGAGGACCATTTTGATGGCTATATCCGGTCCAAAGACGTCCGATTCGAAAAGTCCTCGGACAGGCATCAGGAGTTCAAGATTACGTTTTAAAATCACACGGTGGAGTGAATGCGTTTTGGGCTTTTTGGGGATATCCACGCCAATAGGGAAGCCTTTGAGGCGGTCATGACGGCTCTTTCGATGGAGAAGCTTGACCGCCTTTTTTGTCTTGGGGATATCGTCGGCTTGGGGGCGAACCCGCGGGAGTGCCTGGAGATTATCCGCAAGGAAGACATTGAGAGCGTAGCCGGGAATCACGACAGGGCCGTTAGCGACTCTCCACAGAGCAGCGTCCCGTTTGGGCGTTTGGATTCTGAGGCCAGAAAGGCTGCCCTCTGGACCCGCGGTATTCTCGGCGCTCAGGAAAAGGAGTTTCTGGATCATTTGCCTTTGGTCGGCGCCGGGGAAGGCTTTGCCTTTGTCCACGGTTCCCTGGACCGGCCGGAAACGTTCATTTTCCTAAATGATGGCAATAAGGCCCTGGACTGTTTTCGTCTGATGGGGGATCCGTTATGTTTTGTCGCGCATTCGCACGTCACGGGGGTATTCGTGCAGGACGGGCGCAGGATTATATACAGCCGCAAAGACCATACCTGCCTTGAGCATGGTTTCCGTTATATTATCAACGTCGGCAGCGTGGGACAGCCGCGCGATAAAGACACCCGCGCGGCCTATTGCGTCTACGATTCGTCTGAACATTCCATAGTTTTTAAACGCGTCGAGTACGACATCAAGGAGGCCCAGGAGAACATAGTTCGGGCCGGCCTGCCCGGCGTCATTGCCGGACGTCTGGCTGAAGGACATTGAAGCGATGGACAATAGATCGGCCGGAAAACAGATAGAACGACTCATCCGGGAGCTTGAGGAGCATAATTGTCGTTATTACGCGCTCGATCAACCGACCATTTCCGATGAGGAATATGACCGGTTGGTGAACAAACTTCAGGAGCTCGAAATGCGGTATCCTGGCCTGAAAAGGCCGGATTCTCCCACACAGCGAGTGGGTTATAAGGCCGAGAAGATCGCGCGGCCGGTGGCCCATCGGACTCGCATGATGTCTCTCGATAACACGTATTCCTTCGATGAGCTGGACCGCTGGAAGAATCGAGTTGAAAAGACCCTGTCATCGAAGAAAGCTGAATATGTCGTTGAACTGAAGATTGACGGCGTGAGCGCCGATCTTGTTTATCAAGACGGCGTCCTTGTGCAGGGCGCAACCCGCGGCGACGGTGCAGTGGGTGAGGATATAACGCCGAACTGCAGAACTATCAGGACACTCCCTCTGCGTTTCCGAGAGCAGGGCCAAACCATCCGGCCTTTCTTTCTCGAAGTGCGAGCCGAGATTTACATGGACCGCAGGGATTTTTTGGAATTGAACGCGGGTAAGAGCGGCGGGGAGCCCCTTTTCGCCAATCCGCGCAACGCGGCGAGCGGTTCGGTCAAGCTACTCGACTCACGCATAACCGCCCAAAGAAAACTCAAAAGTTTCGTGCATTCGCTCGGCGCACTGGAAGGCGGAGAGATGTATTCGACACAGTGGGAATTTCTTCAGGGTATGGAAGGCCTTGGTTTCACGGTCAATCCACACAGGGCACTGTGCCGGGATTTTTTGGACGTGATGGACTTCTGCCGAAGATTCCAGGACAAACGGGAAACCTTGCCTTATGACGTAGATGGGATTGTCATCAAGGTTAATGATTTTGAGCACCAACGGAAACTGGGAGCCACTCTGAAGGCGCCCCGTTGGGCGGTGGCTTACAAATTTCCTGCCCGGCAGGCTACCACCGTTTTGAAAAACATTGTTGTTTCTGTCGGGCGCACGGGCGTGTTAACCCCGGTCGCCCGGCTTGAGCCGGTTCAGTGCGGCGGCGTGACGATAGCCAGGGCCACTCTTCATAACTTTGATGAAATCAAGAGGCTGGGGATAGCCGAAGGCGACCGGGTCCTGGTTGAGCGCGCTGGCGACGTGATCCCCAAAATCGTCAAAGTAGTGGACAAGCGCCGTCACGGAGGCCAAGTGCCGTTCACGGTCCCGAAAAAGTGTCCGGAGTGCGGAGGGGCCGTAAGCCGCGAGGAAGAAGGTGAGGTCGCCTACCGTTGTCTGAATCCTTCCTGTCCGAAACAGCTGGAGATGACTCTCCTTCATTTTTGTTCGCGCAACGCCATGGATATCGAGGGCATGGGGAAGTCCGTTGTGGCCCAGTTAGTCAGCACAGGACAAGTGAAGGATATGGCCGACATCTATTTTCTCAAGGAAAAGGATTTTCTGCATCTTGATCTGTTTGCGCAAAGGCGAGCCCGGAACTTGTTTCGCGCGATCGAAGAAAGCAAAAAAAGACCATTGAACTGCCTGATCTTTGCCCTGGGGATCCCCCATATCGGGGAAAAGGCCGCAAGGACCCTGGCCTCACATTACGGCTCGCTGGAGCTTTTGTCCAATGCTGACCGGGACGACCTGATTGCGATTCGGGAATTCGGCGATGTTATGGCGGATTCTGTGGTAAGATATTTTGGTCAGGATTCAACCCTGCGTTTGATCCATAAACTCAAGAAGGCGGGCGTCCGCGTCAGGACAACACCTGCAGTAAACCGGATTTCTGCGTCGCTGGAAGGAAAGACCTTTGTGTTTACCGGTGAGATGGAAGGCATGACCCGTCGGGAGGCCGTCGAGGCCGTCCGTCTCCGGGGCGGTGAGGCCGCCTCGACCATCAGCCGGAGGACCGATTTCGTTGTCGCCGCGAAGAATCCCGGTTCGAAGCTCAGCAAGGCGCGCCGATGGCAGATTACAATATTAACCGAAGACGAATTCAAGGGGATGGTCCATGAATAACATCTTAATGTGTTTACGTAAAAAACAATTTTTTATCCTTGCTGTTTTGATTTTGGCATTGGTTTTGCCTCTAGAGGGCTGTGCGAACCTGCGCCGGAAATTTACCCGGAAAAAGAAAAAGAAAGATGCGGTCCAGGATGTGCCCATTTGGGAGCCGGAAGATTATCCGGAGAAGATCTATTCGAAGAAGGACATGTACGAAAAAAACTACAGATTATGGAAGGTCTGGTCGGATGAACTGCTTTTTGATTTAAGCCGCAAAGCCGGTGAACAGCGTTTGGCCTATCTTCTACGCAAATGCATTACGCATTTGGAAGAGATGGCCAGTGTGCTGACTTCGGAGAAAGCCGAGAAACTGAATGGCTACATCCGGTTATTGAGAGAGCATTACACGGTTTTGTCCGATCCGGCAATCGTGCGGGATTCTGCAGCCATGAGAAACAAGATCGATTCGCTCATGCGACGCGTCCTCAGGGATTTCAAACCAGTGCAGGTCCAGGAGGATCTAATCTGATCCATGAAAGAGCTTATCCAGCAGTTTCTCGATTACCTTTCCATCGAGCGGGGGCTTTCCAATAACACCCTGTTGGCTTACCGGCGTGATCTGGAAAAGTACGCGCGGTTTTTGGCGGGTCGCGGTATGGAAAAGGCGGATCCCGTCAAGAGACAGGATATCGTTGAGTTCATGCAGAATCAGAAGGAAAAGGGGCGGGCGGTTGCCACCATTAACCGGGCCCTGGCCGCGATTAAGACCTTTCACCGTTTTCTTGCCAGGGAGCGTCTGGTGAAGGAGGATGTCTCAAGCCTGGTGGAGACCCCGAAAATGTGGAGGCGCGTTCCGGATGTTTTGACGTCTTCCGAAGTAGAATCCATGATCGGAGCCGCTCATGGAAGACGCTGGAAGCAAGTCCGTGACCACGCGATTCTTGAAATGCTTTATGCCAGCGGGATGAGGGTCTCGGAGCTGGTGGATTTAAAAGTGGAGAGCGTTAATCTGGATATAGGGTATGTCCGTTGTATCGGAAAGGGCCGAAAGGAAAGGATTGTGCCCATCGGCAAAAAGGCCTGCCGCGCTTTAAGACGTTATCTCTCGGACGCGCGAAAGAGGCTGGCGAGGAACACGCTCACCAACGCCTTATTTGTGAGCCGTCTGGGGAAGAAGATCAGCCGTCAAAGTGTCTGGAAGATCATTAAATATTATGCCCGCCGGGCGAGGGTCAAAAAAGTCATCAAGCCTCATACGCTGAGGCATTCCTTTGCGACCCATCTTTTGGAGCACGGCGCGGATTTGCGTTCTGTGCAGGAGATGCTCGGTCACGCCGACATTGCGACGACCCAGATTTACACGCATGTGGACAGGGAACGGTTGAAATCCATCCACCAGAAATTTCATCCCCGCCCGTGATATGAAGAAAACACACCCCGGATGTCTCGATGCGCGAATTGAGGATGTGATCAAAAGGATCGGACGTCTCACCGCCCGGGAGGGTATCCGTGCATTCCTGGTGGGAGGGATCGTCCGGGATCTTCTGCTGGGACGCTCTAATGTCGACGTGGACATCGTCGTTGAAGACGACGCTACAAAGGTGGCCTGGACCTTGAGTCGGGAAATGAAGGCGGAACTTCTCTGTCACCGTCAATTCGGAACGGCAACATTGCAAACCCCTCGGGGACTGCGGATCGATCTGGCTTCGGCCCGCAAGGAGGCATATCCTCACCCCGGGGCTCTCCCTGTGGTCAGCCCGGGCTCCCTTCGCGATGATCTCTTCCGCCGGGATTTTACGATCAATGGCTTGGCCATGGATATTTCTCCAGGCCGATACGGACATATTATCGATGCCTTCGGGGGACTCCAAGACGTTAAGGCGGGACGGATTCGGATTTTGCACAGGCGAAGTTTCGAAGACGACCCTACCCGTATCCTGCGCGCCGTACGCTTTGAACAACGCTTCGATTTCTTGATTGAACCATTTACCTTGGGATGCCTGAAGTCGGCCGTGCGCAGGCGTCTCTACCTCAATGTCAAGCCGGCGAGGTATTTTCATGAATTCAGAAAAATCCTGACGGAACCTCGGCCTTCAAAGTGTATCAAACGGCTACACATGTTGCGGGCCTTGAAATTTATCCATGAGCGTTATACAATGAACGCTTCCGACCTCCGGGCGCTCCGGAAGGCCGAGCTTTGTCTCGGACGCCTGCGGGGTGATCCCCGGTTTAAAGAGCAGATGGCGTTCTGGCAGGTCTATCTGATGATCCTTCTGAGAAAACTACCTGTACGCGCCGCTGAGTCTCTGGCCCGTCGCTTACAGCTTAACCGCCGGGAATGCCAAAATGTGATAACGAGCTTCAAGGCCGAGGACGTCTATCGGAAATTGAAGGTCCGCCGGATAAAACCGAGCGAGGTCTTCGAGATCCTGGGACCCTACGGATTGGAAACGGTCATCTATTTCAGGGTCATGGCAGTTGAACGAAAAGTGAAACGGCTCATTGACCGATACCTGATTCAGGACAGGCGCATAACTCTCAAACTTGACGGCCGGGATATCCAGGCCATGGGTGTTTATCCCGGAAAGAAAATCGGAGAGATCCTGAAGATTGTTCTCCATGCGCGCCTAAACGGGAAGATTGCCACAAAAAGGGAAGAAAGGCAGCTTGCCAGACAGTTAATTCACGAACGGTGAAGGAACGACCATGAGCAGGATTGAACGGGTTAATCAAACAGTAAAAAAGGAACTTTCTGATATCGTGCAGACGGAGGTGCGGGATCCCCGCCTGGGTTTCGTCACCATCACGCGCGTCGAGGTGAGCAAAGACCTTCAACACGCCAAGGTGTTTTTTACCGTCTTGGGACAAGAGTCTCAGATCAAAGAAACGCAGAAGGGGCTGAGCAGGGCCAGCGGATATATCCGCCGCTTGGTGGGACAGCGGGTTCGTTTGAGGTATATCCCGCAGCTGAATTTCATTTTTGATCAATCTCTTGAAGACCGCTTGCGTTTGGAAAAGGTGATGCAGGACATCCGTCAACACCAAGATGAAGGCGGCAGTTCGAAGGGAGAGGCAGGATGAGCATGTCCGGGGCTATCAGGATGTTGCGTGACCCGAAATACCGCAGGTTCCTCATCAGTTCACACGTGCGCCCCGATATCGACGCCTTGAGTTCCGAACTTGTCATGGCGGCTTTTTTGCGCTCAATGCACAAGACGGCTGTTATTGTCAATGAGGAACGTAATGAAGGGATGTATGATTTTATACCCGGTATCCGCGCCATTCGGACTTACCGGCCAAGACGGATGGCCCCTTTTGATGCGGCGGTGATTGTGGATTGCGGGGACTTGAACCGGATTGGCCGTGTCAGACAACTGATTGACGAAAACGTCCCCGTGGTCAATATTGACCATCATCTGACCAACACGGGATTCGGACATATTAATCTGGTTGAGCAAGGGGCGTCTTCGACGGCTGAAGTCGTGCACCTTCTTTTGAAGAAAGCGGGCTTCAGGATAAACGCCACAATCGCCAAACAGCTTTATATGGGTATCATGACCGATACCGGTTCTTTTCGATACGACAGTACGACGGCCCAGACGCACCGAGTTGTCAGCGAACTCATGCAATTCAGATTTTCGGTTCAGAGCATATACCACCAAATCTACGAACGCATCCCGCTGGAGGACTTCCGGGTTTTTTCAAAACTTGTCAATTCTTTCGAGATCAGCCATCGCGGACGGGCGGTGACGGTTGTCCTTCAACAGAAAGACATTGACAAGTTTTCCTCCCATTTTGACCTGCGTGACAGGATTTTTACCTTTCTGCGCGCCATAAAAGGCATTGAAGTCATTATCATCTTTACTGAGGAAGAGAGGCGCTTCACGAGGGTGAATTTCCGTTCTCAACAGAAGGTTGATGTGGCCCGGCTGGCGGCTTTTTTCGGCGGCGGCGGCCACAAAAGGGCCAGCGGTTGTTCCCTGCAGACCACGCTTCCCGAGGCCAAGGCGCGCGTTCACCGTAAGCTTGACAAGATACTGGAGAAATAGATGGAAGGGATTCTCGTTGTGGACAAACCGATCCGGTTGACGTCGCATGACGTCGTCGACCGAGTTCGCAGGAAATTTAAAATGCGCCGGGTGGGTCATGCCGGGACCCTTGACCCCTTAGCGACCGGCATCCTCATTGTTCTCGTTGGCCAATCGACAAAACTTTTCGGACGGTTCGTGAATATGGATAAGGCCTATGAGGCCGTATTGCGTCTGGGGATGACCACCGATTCGGCAGACATTAACGGGAAGGTGACCCGTACGGCGTCCTATGCCCATGTCGGCCGGGAACAAATCGAAAAAATATTTAAAGACATGACCGGTGAGATCGAGCAGGTTCCGCCGATGTATTCGGCCGTTAAAATTCAGGGACAACGTCTCTACAAGCTGGCCCGGAAGGGCATCGAGGTGAAGCGCGCCCCACGGCGGGTCCGTATCCACAGCTTGAGGGTGCTGGACTTTGTCCCGCCGGACGTCCGCTTTATCCTTGAATGCTCAAAGGGGACCTATGTCCGCAAGATTGCCGAAGATGCGGGGGAGATGTGCGGATGCGGAGGATGCATTGTCCAAATCAAACGCACCCGTGTTGGTCCCTACACTCTCAAGGACGCTGTTTCTTTGGACAATGTCAATGAAAGTCATTTACGGCAATTCTCTCACTAAGGTAAGACTGAACAGGCCGTGTCTGGCCATCGGTGTTTTCGACGGTGTTCACGTCGGCCATCAACACATCATCAGGACTATGCGGCGACGGGCGCGCCGGAGCGGCCGACAGGCCGTCGTTATGACTTTTTATCCGCATCCTTTGACCGTAGTGTGTCCCCGCCAGTCCCCGCCGCTGATCGTTTCGCTTGCGCACAGACTTCAACTGATTGCCTATCTGGGAGTGGACGTGTGTCTTGTTATGAGGTTCACCAAGTCTTTTTCCCGGCTCACGGCGGAGCGATTTATTGAGCATGTGATGCGAAGGCTTAATCCGCACTCAATCTATGTGGGATATGACTTTCGTTTCGGACGGGAACGCCGTGGCGATATCTCCATGTTGAAGCAACGCCTTGAGGCGGCCGGAATTACGGTTAACAGCATGAGCCCCGTCCGCAAAGGCCGCGCGGTGATCAGTAGCAGCAAGATAAGGAGGTTGATCGCTGAAGGAAAACTCGGACAGGCGGGATCCCTCTTGGGCCGGCCGCCGTCCATCTGGGGTCGGGTTGAAAGAGGAGAACGCCGGGGAACCCGGTTAGGCTTTCCGACGGCAAACCTCGTGCCGACCGAAGAGATATTGCCGCCTTTTGGCGTCTATTGTGTTTCGGTGATATGGAAAAAAAGCAAGTTATGGGGTATCGCGAATGTCGGATCTCGCCCGTCGTTTAGCCGGCGTGGTGCCCGGCCCGTAGTGGAAGTGCATATCTTTGATCTTCAGGATAGCTTATACCAACAATGGATAGAGGTCCTTTTTTATAAGAAGATCAGAGAGGAAAGAGTCTTCCAAAATGAAAACTCTCTCATACGGCAGATTGAACGGGATATCCGCAAAGTCAAGCGATGTGTCAAAGAATGTAAATTGATCCATCTTATTAATAATGCTTAAGTTATAGAAACCCCCTTTCAGATTTCCCCCTTTAGTTAACCTTCATTGAACGTTACACTGGTTTTTTTACTTTTTGTCCTTCCGTCAAAATATGCCATTTGCAGATTGACAAAAGGAGAGGGGTTCACTATACTGCCCATAGAGTGGGGTAAAGTGGTGGAAAGTGGTTTAACATCTTGGGACCGTCATGTTTTATGGAGAATATTCGCATCATCTCGACCGAAAGGGCCGCTTAATTCTGCCGGCCCGCTTTCGGGATTCTGCCAAAGAATACGGCATAGAACGATTTTTTCTCACCCGCGGTCTGGATAAATGCGTCTTCATGTTCACCGAAGACGAATGGCGTCTTCAGGAACAGAAGTTCAAAAACCTTTCGTTTACTAAACAGCAAACCAGAACGTTTCACCGGATGTTTTTCTCCGGCGCGGCCGATGTGGTTCCTGACAGGCAGGGGCGTTTCATTATCCCGACATTCTTGAAGGAATTCGCGGGCATCAAGAAGGAGACTACGCTCATCGGTCTTTCCAACCGCATCGAGATCTGGGATACGGACGCCTGGCGGTCTATGTATACGAATTCAGCCGCCGTGTTTGAAGAGATTGCCGAGAAGATCTTCGAAAGCGAGTAAGCCGGTTCCGTATTCATCCTGTTTTCGTAATAGACAAGGGGGAGAAGATTCATATCTTGTCCATGGAAGAGGAGACAATCCATATTCCCGTCATGGTCGACGAGGTCCTGCGGTGTCTGGATCCGCGGCCGGGGGATTGCGTTGTGGATTGCACGCTCGGCACAGGAGGTCACGCCCGCGCCATTGCCGGCCGGCTGTCGTCACGGGGACAGATCATCGGCCTGGACCGAGACGGACGATCGCTGCATCTGGCCGAGAAACGGCTGAAGGCATTGTCTGTGCCTGTCAAACTGTTCAAAGGAGATTTTCGTGATATCGACGTAATCGTGGCCAGGGCCGGATACAAAAAAGTCGATGTTATCCTGTTTGATCTTGGCCTTTCCAGTTTTCAGCTTGACAGGCCCGACAGAGGATTCAGTCTGCGTGAACAGGGCCCCCTGGACATGCGCATGGACCAGGACGGATTCATCACGGCCTTCGATTTGGTCAATTCGCTTTCCGAACGGGAGATAGTCTATATCTTGAAGAATTACGGGGAAGAACGCTGGCATCATCGTATTGCGCATTACATTGTTCGGCACAGAGAGAGGCGTCCCATTGAATCAACGCATGATTTGACGGAAATCGTTCTTCAGGCCATTCCCCAGCGTTATCAGCGGTCACGCATTCATCCTGCGACAAGGACATTCCAGGCTTTCCGGATTGCCGTCAACCGCGAATTAGAGGCGTTGGATCTGGGGCTGGACAAGGCCGTCGCACTTCTCAAAGAAGGGGGGAGGATTGGGGTGATCGCCTTTCATTCCCTGGAAGACAGGATGGTGAAGCAGAGATTCCGCCACTTGATCCAGCAGGGAACGTTAAGGACGATAACGAAGAAGCCTTTGCGACCCGATCCCCGAGAATTGCAAAGCAACCCACGTTCAAGAAGTGCACGCTTTCGTGCCGCAGAAAGGATATCATGAGATTATCCAAATTTCTTATTTTTATGATAGGGATCACGTTAACGGCCTTGGTTTATATCCAGCTTCAGGTCCAGATCTTCCATCTCGCCTATCAGGGGAAACAAAGGGAAAAAATCATTCAGCGGTTAAAAGACGACAACGGTGATGTCATGTATAACATCTGCGCGTTGAAATCAGCGAACCATCTCGGCGTAAAGCTGTTGAACGAAGATTCGGAAATGCAGTTCATGGAAAGGACGCAAATCGTTTTGGTCACAACACCCGCGAAAGAAACAGAACAGAAGGCGTTGGCCTTCTCCCGTCAAAGGAATCGGGGACTGGCATTTCTCTCGAACTTGTTCTCCCTGAAGGCTCAGGCTGAAGCCCGGACCGTTCGCAAATAGTCCGATCGTCCATTATTCCATCAGGCATTCCGATTTTTGAGTCAAAAGTGATCCTGAGTACAGTCCTTGGCCTCCATCCATGAATAAACGCTCTTTACGGTTTATCCTCGTATTTTTATGCCTTATCTTCTGTCTTTTTTATTTTGGCGTCCGTCTGGTTTTGATCCAGGTCTTCCGTTCGGAGCATCTGGCGAAGTTGGCGCAAAGACAGCACAACTTTTTTATCCAGCTGGAGCCCAAACGGGGAACCATTTACGACCGGAACGGAAAACCCATGGCCTTGAACGTGGCGGCCTATTCCCTTTACGCCCAGCCGAAGACGATGCGTCATCAGGATAAAGAGGAGGTGATCGAGAGTTTGCCGGAGGTCCTGGATGTAAGCGGAACATACCTGCGCGAGCGGCTTGACCGGGACAAATATTTCATATGGCTTAAAAGAAAACTCAACCCACAGAAAGCCAAAGAGATTGAACATTTAAAATTGCGGGGGCTGGGATTCAGAAAAGAGAGCAAAAGGTATTATCCCAACAAGAGTCTGGCGGCGCACGTGATAGGATTTGCCGGTCTGGAGAACGAAGGCCTTGAGGGGTTGGAGAAACAGTATAACAGCTACTTGAAAGGCAACGCCGGCTTCACGCGTATTCTGAAAGATGCGCGTCATCGCGAACTGATGATAGAAAAGGATTTTCTTCCGCCCAAAGACGGAATGGATCTGGTCCTTACGATCGATGAGACCATCCAGTATTTGGCCGAGCGTGCTTTAGACGAAGCCTTTGAACAACATAACGCCAAAGGGGCAGCGCTTGTCATGATCGCCCCGAAGACCGGTGAGATTTTGGCCATGGCGAGCCGGCCGACCTATGATCTGGAAGATGTGCGCAATAGCGAGGCGGATGTCCGCCGCAACCGCGCTATCCATGATATGTATGAACCCGGATCGGTTTTCAAGATCGTCGCAATGGCTGCCGCTCTCGAGGAAGGGAAATTCACCGAGGAAGACACCTTTTATTGCGAACAAGGATCTTACAGGGTCGGACCGCATATCCTGCATGATCACAGGCCGCATGGCACCCTGACCTTCAGCGAGGTGTTTGAACAGTCCAGCAATATCGGTGTGACAAAGATCGCTCAGGCCCTCGGAAGTGATGTGGTCTATAAATACGCGAGGTTTTTCCGCTTTGGCCAGCAAACCGGTATTGACCTTCTGGGTGAAGTCGAAGGCGTGGTCAAGCCGCCGTCGCGCTGGTCCAGGGTCTCGATCGCAGCCGTTCCCATCGGACATGAGGTCACCGTTACGGCACTTCAGTTGGTTTGCGCTGTCGCCTCGGTTGCCAATGACGGCCTCTCCATGAAACCTTTTGTGGTAAAATACATTCAAGATCAGCGGGGTGAGGTCATAAGAACATATGAGCCACGTGAACGAGGAAGGGTGATCAGCCGGGCGACGGCTCTGCGTATGAAAAAGATACTCCAAAGAGTCGTTAAGCAGGGAACCGGTCGCCGGGCAGCTATCGATGATATCCCCGTGGCCGGTAAAACCGGCACGGCCCAAAAAGTGGTCGATGGCGTTTATTCTCACTCCAAGTTTTATGCCACATTTATCGGATTTGCGCCTGTCGAGGATCCGCAGATCGCCATGGTGGTCCTTTTCGACGAACCGCACCCGGATCACTTCGGGGGCACTGTGGCGGCTCCGGTCTTTCGGAAAGTGGCGGGGGATGTCATAAGATATCTTGACACTTTGCCGGAGGAGGCCTATGCGTCTGAAGGCCCTCATTGAGGGAATCGGGGAAGAGACCGTCCCGTCAGAATGGCTCGAAAAAGACATCACGCAGGTCGCGTCAGATTCCCGACGAATACGTCCGGGGGCGGTCTTCTTTGCCCTGAAAGGGCCCGAGGTCAACGGCGAGGATTATATCCCCGAGGCCGTTGCCAAAGGCGCGGCCGTCATCGTCACGGCCCCGGGATATCCCGATATCCCTGACCCCGGTGTTTTTCACTGGAAGGTTGCCTTTCCCGGTGATGCCCTGGCCGTTGTCGCACAGCGGTTTTTCGGTCATCCCAGCCGGCGGGTTAAGGTCGTCGGGATTACCGGAACCAACGGCAAAACTACCATTACCTATCTGTGCGAATCAATTGCCGGCCGGGCGAAGAGATCCTGCGGCGTGATCGGAACCGTGAATTACCGTATCGGCACGGAGATGTTCCCCTGCCGCAATACGACACCCGGATTGATCGACAGCCAGGAGTATCTGGCCGAGATGGCTCTGCGGCGCACCGACTACTGTTTTATGGAAGTGTCTTCCCATGCACTGCATCAGGGACGTGTGGATGCGATTGCCTTTCGGTCGGCGGTTTTTACCAACCTGACGCAGGACCATCTGGATTATCATACGACCATGGAGGACTATTTCCGTGCCAAGAAGCATTTGTTTGATATATTGGTTCCGGAAGGAACGGCCGTTATCAACCGGGATGATCCTTACGGTCAAAGGATTCTCTCTTTGTCCGGGAAGACCGCGGTGACTTACGGCTGCCTGAGCGGATGTGATGTCTGGGCAGAAGATATCCATTTGGACCTTGGGGGGACGTGTTTAGTCATTAAGACAAAGGACGGAGGGGAGCAGGCTATCCGGACCAGCCTGATTGGCCGGCATAATGTGTACAATATCCTGGCGTCCGCTGCCTGGGCGAAGAGCGAAGGCTTTGATCTCAAACTGATCAAAAATGGGATCGAGGGCCTGCAGGGTGTCCCGGGACGTCTGGAACATATATCCGCTGATGCGGGTTTCCATGTTTTTGTGGATTACGCGCATACCGAAGACGCTTTGGAGAACGTCCTTTCCAATTTGAAGACAATCGCTGATCGCCCTGTCTTGCTCGTCTTCGGCTGCGGCGGAGACAGGGACAAAGAGAAACGGCCGAAAATGGGGGCTGTGGCCGACAATTGGTGCAGCCGAATATTTTTGACGAATGACAATCCGCGGGGAGAGGATGCCATGGGCATTATTCGCCAGATACGTTCCGGCATCCGTCGAACACCTTGTGAAGAGATCCCCGACAGGGCCGAGGCTATCCGAAGGGCCATCGGGTCGGCCGCGGCCGGTGACATCGTCCTTGTCGCGGGAAAAGGGCACGAAGATTATCAGATATTCGGCAAGACCAGACAGCATTTCGATGACCGTGAAGAAATCCGAAAGATCCTGGGATGATGAAGATCAGTGATATAGTGGAGGCGACAGGGGGTGAGCTGGTCAAAGGACCTGCCGGAGGAACATGCCGCGGGGTTTCGATCGACTCGCGGAAGATAACGCGGGGGGAGGCTTTTGTCGCCCTTCGGGGAAAACGCTTCGACGGGCATGAATTTTTGCCTCAGGTCGTTGGAAAGGGTGTGAGGGTTGTTGTTGTACAGCGCGGAAAGATCAGATGCCCCGCGGGGGTCAGCGTGATCTGCGTCAGGGATACGCGGCTGGCGTTGGGAGACCTCGCCCGCTTTGTCAGAAGACGTTTTGCTGGACCGGTCATCGCGGTGACCGGCAGTTCCGGCAAGACAACAACCAAAGAAATGACTGCCGCCATATTGCGGAGGAAATATACGGTTTTGAAGAACGCAGGAACACAGAATAACGATATCGGTGTCCCCCTGACGTTATTGCGGTTGAGCCCTCGCCATGACATTTGCGTCGTGGAACTGGGCACAAACCATTTCGGAGAGATCCGTTATTTGACGAAGATCTGTGAGCCGACGGTCGCTGTCTTGCTGAATGTCGGTGCGGCCCATCTGGAGTTTCTGAAATCGCCTTCACGAGTATTCGAGGAAAAATTTGATTTGGTCCGTTTCATGAGGCCAGGGGGAACCGTGATTTATAATCGCGATGATCCGTTTGTGAGGAAGGTCGAAACGCGCGTCTCGTCCCAACGACTTTACGGTTTTGGCCAAAACGGCGAAGGCAGGTTTTCAATCAGCGGGATACGGGTTGAGGAGAACCGGTTTCTTCATTTTTCCTTTTTGAGGAGGCGCTTTCGGTTGAAAAGCTCGGTTACGCACAATGCGGTCAATGCCGCGGCCAGTATTCTATGCGGCCGCATCCTTAAGATTCCTGTAAGAACCATGCAGGATGCCTTGAAGGATTTTGTGTTTCCGCCCGGCCGGCAGAGGACTTTTTGCCTTCATGGTCTTACGGTCATTGATGATACCTACAATGCCAACCCGCTCTCCTTTTCCAGTGCCGTGAAGACCCTATCTGAACGCAATGTCCGCGGCCGGAAGGTGCTCGTGTGCGGTGATATGCTGGAGCTGGGCCCGCGTTCGTCCCATTGGCATCGCCGCCTGGGCGCACAAATCGCATCTTGCGATATTGATCTGGTGTTGACAATCGGCCGGGAGGCACGTATCGTATCTCAGACCGCAAAAGGACGCAATCCCGCGCTTGAGGCCAGGCACTTTCATAATAAAGGCACCCTGATGCGGTTTTTGAAGACGTGTCTGAATCGAGGGGACGCCGTGCTGGTAAAGGGGTCGCGCCGGATTAAGCTCGAAGACGTTGTCGAGTTATTGAAAAAGCCTCTGGCTTTATGAGGCTGAAATAGTTGTGACTCATCAGGCCTTTGTGAAGAAGCGGGAGCAAAGGGTGCAGTGCAAAAAACATTCTATACCAGGCACTTCTTATCTATGAGGTGAGATATGTTTTACTACTTATCGGGTTTCCGGGATCTCTTCTTTGCTTTCAACATTTTCAGGTACATCACCTTCCGTTCGGGGATGGCCGCGATCACGACCTTTGTGCTGTGCGTTATCTTCGGTCCCCTTTTTATCCGGAAGTTCAAAGAGCGCAGTATTCATGAAGACGTCCAACGCAAAGATTGCCCTCAGCTGGACACCTTTCACGGGAAGAAGAAGGGCACACCTACGATGGGAGGCCTGTTTATCATAGGGAGCATTGTCTTATCCGTTTTATTGTGGGCAGATCTTGGCAATCAATATGTCCAGATGACGCTGTTAACCATGATCGCGTTGGCCGTACTGGGATGCGTGGATGATACTATCAAGCTGCGCCAGAAAAAAGGTGCCGGTTCGCTGAAAATGAAAAGAGGTCTGGGCGCCCGCACGAAACTGTTTTGGCAATGCGCCCTGGGGCTGGTTATCGGATGGTTCGCCTACACGAATCCAGCTATCGCGCCGACGCTGGAGATCCCCTTCTTCAAGGCCCTGGTCCTGAATCTCGGCATATTTTATGTCCTTTTTGCCATTCTGGTCATTGTGGGATCATCCAATGCGGTCAACCTGACGGATGGTCTTGATGGTTTGGCCATAGGGTGTGTCCTGATTGTCTCCATGACTTTCAGCATCTTATGCTATATCAGCGGCCATATGACATTCAGCCAGTACCTTTTCATTCCTTTTCTGCCCGGCGCAGGTGAATTGACCGTGATCTGCGCCGCCATGCTCGGGGCCAGTCTGGGATTTTTGTGGTTCAACTGTTACCCCGCCACGATTTTCATGGGGGATGTTGGATCTTTGTCGCTTGGCGGTACGATCGGGGTGATCGCCATTTTTATCAAAAAAGAGATGTTGCTTGTCCTCGCGGGCGGGATTTTTGTTGTCGAGGCCTTGTCGGTTATTTTACAGGTTGTCTCATTTAAAACACGAAGGAAACGGCTGTTTAAGGTTTCTCCCCTGCATCATCATCTGCAGCTTTCGGGATGGGATGAATCCAAGATTATCATCCGTTTCTGGATATCGGCCATAATACTGGCGTTGATCACGCTCACGACGCTGAAAATCCGTTGAGGCCGGTCCCGGTCTGTTGAAAACAAGGTGTCATGCGGTCCTTTTCGAACGTACTGTTAGAAGACAAGATAGTGACGGTTGTGGGGTTCGCCCGCAGCGGACAGGCGGCGGCATCCCTGGTCCTGCGCGAGGGCGGACGCGTAAAAATCTCCGAGCAGAAAGATGATCAGACAATCCATGCCGCCTTTCGGGAATGGCCGGAGAGGCACAGGGTGGCCGTTGAGTTCGGAGGACATCGCGAACAATTTATTCGAGGCAGCTATATGGTTGTTGTGAGCCCGGGCGTCCCCCGGAATGCTCCCGTGATCGCGTGGGCCAGAAGCGAAGGCATCCCTGTTATCGGCGAGTTGGAATTGGCCTGGCAGTTTTGCCCGGGCAAGGTCATCGGGGTGACCGGGAGTAACGGCAAGACGACCGTTTCCACGTTAATTGCCCGGATTCTCGAGGCGGCAGGTCAAGAGGTCTGCCTGTGCGGTAACATCGGCCGTCCTCTCAGCGCCTTTGTGGAAAAGATGAACAAAGACACCTGGGCGGTCGTCGAGATCAGCTCTTTTCAGTTGGAAACGATTCAGTCTTTTCGCCCCCGCGTAGCCCTTTGGCTGAATTTCAGCCCGAACCATATGGACCGGCATGCGGATATGGACGAATATTTTGCGGCAAAAAAGACTATTTTTCTCAATCAGACCGCTGAGGATTTTGCTGTTTTGAATTTCGGGGAAGAACGTCTGCGCGCCTTGAAAGGAGAGCTCAAGGCCCGGGTGGCCTTTTTCGCAGACCCTCAGCAGAAAGAAGATGTCGGCACGGATAATCCTAATTTTCTGGCGGCGGTCCGCGTGGCGGAGATCCTGGGCATACGGAAAGATTCGGCCCTGCAGACGTGCCTTGATTTTAAAGGCGTTGAACATCGGCTGGAACGCGTGCGCCGATTGGACGGCGTGGAATATGTCAACGATTCGAAGGCCACGACAGTCGAATCCGGCCGCTGGGCTCTTCAATCCCTGGAGAGACCTATTGTGATGATCAGCGGCGGCAGGGATAAGAACAGCGATTTTACAGAGCTCAAAGAAATGGTCGCCGCGCGGGTCAAACACCTTGTCCTGATCGGTGAGGCACGTCGGAAGATGGCAAAGGCGTGGAAGGGCGCAGTGCCTATCGAGGAGAGCGCAACACTGCCGGAGGCGGTCAATCGGGCCCGGGCCCTGGCCGATACCGGCGACTGCATTCTGCTTTGTCCGATGTGCGCGAGTTTCGACATGTTTAAAGATTACGAAGATCGGGGGCGCGTTTTCAAGGACCTCGTTAATCGGTTGACATAATGCGTGATCTAAGAATATCCCTTGCCGTGATCGTTTCGATCCTGATGTGTGCGGGAGTGATGATGATATTCTCCTCGAGCGGGATTTACGCCCTGGAGGAGCATGGCCAAAGCAGTTATTATTTGAGGCGGCATCTGCTTTTTTTAACGGCGGGTTTTTTCCTGATGTTGGGTGCCATGAGTTTTGATTACCGCAGACTTCAGAATTTCGCGAAACCGCTTTTGACCGCCGCTTTTGCTATGCTTGTCCTCGTGCTTGTTCCCGGTATCGGCGCGGAGATCGGCGGTGCCCAGCGATGGTTCAAAGCAGGAGGTTTAAGTTTTCAGCCATCGGAATTCGCGAAAATGGCCATGATTATTTACTTGGCGGACTACCTGTGCCGCAAGCGTGACCGCATACGCTATTTCCGCAGGGGGTTCCTGCCGGTGATGATTGTTTTGGGAGTTTTCAGCCTTTTGATTCTCCGGCAGCCGGACATGGGGACGACCGTTTATATCGCCATCATATATTTTCTTATGATCTTTATAGCCGGTGCGCGGTTAAGTCATCTGGCGCTCATCGCGGCCTCGGTGATACCGGCCTTTTATTTCTTGATATTGGAAGCCTCTTACCGTCTGGCCAGGATCGTGACGTTTCTCGATCCTTGGAGCGATCCTCTCGGCGCCGGGTTCCAGCTGACGCAGTCCCAGATCGCCCTTGGTTCGGGCGGCGTATGGGGCGTGGGACTGGGCAAGGGCATGCAGAAACTGTTCTATTTGCCGGCCGCGCATACGGATTTTATCCTTTCGATCGTCGGCGAAGAACTGGGATTATGGGGCACGCTTTCTATCGTATTCTTGTTCAGTCTTTTTATTTGGCAGGGGGCCCGCATAGCCAAAAGGGTCAGCGATCCTTTCGGCTATTATCTGAGCACCGGCCTGATCCTGATGATCGGTCTTCAGGCCGCCATTAATATCGGGGTGAGCATCGGCGCTTTGCCGACAAAGGGCCTGCCCCTGCCCTTTATCAGCTACGGGGGCTCGGCCTTGGTCTTTAATCTTATCGCCGTGGGGTTATTGCTGAATATCTCCCGGATGGAAGAGGTATAAAAGGGAGAAGAGACATGCGCATAGTACTGGCGACGGGAGGATCGGGAGGCCATATCTTTCCGGCCCTGAGTGTCGCCAGCGCACTTCAAAAGGAGCGTCACGGGATCCTTTTTTTTGCCTCGGCAGGCGAAGGCGAGCGGCTGGTCCGGCGTTACGGACATGAGGTTGTCGGAGTGCGGGTCAGTGGTTTAGCGGTTGTCCGGCCGTGGACGTTGCTTCCATTTTGCGCTAAGATGGTCGCCGGTTACCGCCGAGCCCGAGAAGAATTGCATAGATTCAATCCTGATGTTGTGGTGGGTTTCGGGAGTTATGCCTCGTTCCCGGTCGTTTTGGCGGCCCAGAGGATGGGGATTGCGACTGTCATCCATGAACAGAACGTTGTGCCGGGACGCGCCAACCGTATCCTGGCCGGCCGGGTCGACAAGATCGCCATCAGTTTTAGCCGGACGCGGCGGTATTTCACGGAGAAGAAAACTGTCCTGACCGGATGCCCCATCCATCTGCGCGGTATCGATGTGAGCCCGTCCGAATTGCGCAGGAAATATGGAATCAGGGACAATATCCCAGTTATTCTCGTATTCGGCGGCAGCCAGGGCGCGCAGTTTATCAACCGGCAATTTTTCGAGGCCGTTAAGATTCTGAAGGAGCATCACGATTTTGGGGTGATCCATATCTGCGGAAGCGTCGACTTCGTGTCGTTGACAGAGGCATATACGAAAGCCGGGATCCATTGCTGTCTGTTCAGTTTCCTGGAGGCCATGGAAGAGGCCTATGCCTTGGCGGATCTGGTTGTTTCCCGTGCTGGCGCCTTGACGGTCAGCGAACTGTCTTGCTTCCGCACGCCCGCCATTTTGATCCCCTATCCTTTTGCAGGGGGGCATCAAATGGAGAATGCCCAATTATTGAAGGAGACCGGAATCGTCCGCATCCTGGAACAAAATCAGACCAATCCTCGTTTGCTTAAAGAGGAGATTGTCGATATACTTTTTAAGGGAGGAATGCCCGCAAAGCCGGGGGTACATAAGTCCGTACGCACATTTCTTTCGGACGCAACGCTGCGGCTGGCTAGCGAGATAACGCGAAAAAAAGAATGAGAACCCGTCGACGGATACTTATCATAGGTGTTTTACTTATATTGTCCAGTGTTTTGGCCCGGGCGCAGGAGGAATGGAAAGAATACAGGGGATCCCATTTTCTCATTTATTACAAGGATGTCCCGGAAGATTTTGTCAAGACGGTGGAAGAGACCGCCGAGTACTATTACCAGCAGGTGACGAACAATCTTGGGTTCAGCCGGACGAACGCCTGGTCATGGGATGAACGCGCGAAGATCTATATCTACGATGATGACGAGGATTATTATGAATCCGCGAAACAGGCGCGCTGGTCGTCCGGGGTCGCTTCGGCGGCGGACAAGCTCATAAGGACCTATCCGACCATGCACGGGTTCTTTGATACAACCCTGCCTCATGAACTGGGCCACATCGTCTTCCGTGAATTTATTGGTTTCCGAGCCAGCAGCCCCCTGTGGCTGGATGAGGGCGTGGCGATGTACCAGGAAAAGGCCAAGCGGTGGGGCGCCAACAAGATCGTGAAGGCCGCCATTGAGGATGGGTCCTTCATCCCTCTGAGCGAGCTTAGCCATGTGCGTTTGACACGCCGTACACCCCGGGAAAAGGTGAACCTTTTTTATGCCGAGGCTGCCAGCATAGTGTATTATCTGATTACCGAACACGGAAAATACAAATTTGTCAAGCTCTGCAGAAACCTAAAAGAAGGCTTGTCCTTGGACGGCGCCGTCTACTCAGCGTATTACCGTTTCGAGGACCTTGAAGATCTAAACAGCGCCTGGATCGAGTATTTGAAACGCAATTGATGCCTCACGGCGGGTCTTTCATGAAAACGCATTATCATTTTGTCGGTATCGGCGGGATGGGCATGGGAACCATCGCCTCTCTCCTGATGGACAAAGGGATGACGGTCAGCGGTTCCGACATCAAAGAAGGCTTTTTTACCAGATTCCTGGCTGGGCGCGGCGCGACGGTTTGCATCGGCCATAAGGGGAGGAATGTCGGTTCGGCCGATTGCGTCGTCTGTTCATCGGCCATACCGCCCGATAATCCCGAGCTGGTGGCCGCCGGAGAAAAAGGCATCCCGGTCAAAAAGAGGGCCGAGGTCCTGGCCGGACTCTTGAATCGCGAGACCGGCGTCACGGTGGCCGGTGCGCACGGCAAAACCACAACGTCTTCGATGATAGCCCGCGTTTTGATCGCCGGCGGTTTGGATCCGACCGCCTTGGTCGGGGGGATCGTCAAGGATGACACCTATCACGCGCGAATGGGCGCAGGCAAGTATTTCATCGCTGAATTGGATGAGAGCGACGGTTCTTTTTTGTTGTTTGAGCCTACTTACGCGGTGATCACCAATATCGATTACGAACATGTTGATTATTTCCGCAACTGGGATAATATACTGTCGGCCTACGGCCGGTTCATGAAGAATACCAAAGCGCACGGACGTTTAATCGTTTGCGGTGAAGACGCGCGGCTGGTAGAACTGGCTAAAGGGGTGCGCAGAGAGGTTTTTACGTACGGATTCTCCCGACAATGTCATTTGTCCGCCGGAGATGTCCTTCTCGAGGGTTTCGGAAGCCGGTTCCGCTGTTTTCTTGAAGGTAAACCTTGTGGTGAGATCGTCTTACAGATGCCGGGACGGCATAATGTCCTCAACGCCCTGGCCGCGGTCGGGGTAGGCCTGGCCCTGGAGATCGATTTTGATCTGATTAAGGAAAGCCTTAGGACGTACATGGGGGTCGAGCGGCGTTTTCAACAAAAGGGAGAGGTCGGGGGGATCATGATCGTGGACGACTACGCCCACCATCCTAATGAGATCCGGGAGACGCTTAAGGCTGCCCAATCGTTGGGTCACGGAAGGGTTGTCGCGGTATTTCAGCCACACCGTTATTCCCGGACAAAATTTCTTTTCGACATGTTTCCCGGATGTTTTGAAGGAATTGATTATCTTATTGTAACGGATATCTACGCGGCCAACGAGGAACCTATAGGCGGTCTTAGCGTTGAGGCGCTGTGCAAGGCCATTAAGGCCAGGAACGGTTTTCCCGTTGAGTACGTGAAGAAAGAAGGGATCGTGGACAGACTGATGAAGGTTATTCGACAGGGTGATCTGGTTTTAACTTTAGGCGCCGGGGATATCGTTCAGGTCGGCGAAGAACTGCAGGCGAAGCTCAAGGATAGTCTTGTCAAAAAGAGCCCGTCGGGTGAGGGACAACGATGAAGGCGGCGAGGGCAAAAGAACTGGGTCGCATCGGCGTAATTATGGGCGGCGATTCTTCCGAGCGGGATATCTCCCTGAAGTCGGGGCATGCGGTCGCGCAGGCCCTAACTGATGCCGGATGCTGCACGCGCGAGATCATTCTAGCCTCGCAGGATTCGGACGAGCTCTATGCCCTTCTTACAGGGGGAGGCTGTGAGGTCGCTTTTATCGCCCTGCACGGCCGTTTCGGCGAGGACGGCCGCATACAGGCCCTTTTGGAAAAATGGAAGATCCCCTACACGGGATCTGGAATCGAAGCCAGCCGTCTGGCCATCGACAAGATTGCCGCGCAGACGAGATTCCGGGACCAAGGCATCCCTGTCGCCGATTTTTTTGTCCTGGAAAAGGACGCCGCAAAGGCCGGGGAGATCACCATGCAAAGACATGACCTCTTTCCCGTGGTCGTCAAACCGGCCCGGGAAGGATCCAGTATCGGCGTCACTATCGTGCGGGACAAAACAGGCCTGCCCTCCGCCTGCGACGTGGCCTTCGGCTATGATGAGCGCGTCCTTGTGGAGCAATATATAAAGGGAAGGGAGCTCACGGTCGGTATCCTGGACGGACAGCCTTTGCCTGTGGTCGAAATCCGGCCGGGAAACGCCTTTTTCGATTTTGCCGCCAAATACGAAAAGGGAATGACCGAATACTTGGTGCCCGCACCGATGGCGAAGGACGTTACCCGGTTGGTTCAAGATACCGCTCAAAAGGCCTTTATGAGCCTGGGATGTTCGGATTATGCTCGTGTCGACCTCATGCTTGATCGTCAGGATCACCCCTTTGTCATGGAGATTAACACCGTTCCAGGCTTTACGGCCACGAGCCTGCTGCCCATGGCGGCAGCGGCGGCGGATATCAGTTTTCCCGAACTTTGCATGCAATTAGTAGGATTAGCTTATGGCAAAAAAGAAAAATACGCGCAAAGGGTCTTCTAGGACCTCTGCCCGCAACACATCACGGATATCCGTAAAATGGATAAGGAATGCCGTGCTGTTTCTCTTCGTTTTTTTTGCGCTCTTTTTGACCATTGAGAAGTTGGTCGCGGGCATGAAAGAGTCGGATTATTTCACCGCTAAAAGAATTATCTATCCGGCATCTATTTCTCCACGGCATATCGAGAGACTGGAAGGGCTTAAGGGCAAGAGCCTCTTTTCCATTGACGTGAAGGCCGTCCGTCAACAGTTGAAATCCGGGCATCCCCAGCTCTTCCAGTTGCAGGTGATAAAGCAATTTCCGGACACATTATGGATCCAGGCAAAAGAGAGGAAACCTTTCCTCCAAGCCAGGATCAGGGGATACCATATCACAATGGATGCGGAAATGGTGGCACTGGATACATCGGCCGCTACGGATTCGTCTCTGCCTCTGGTGACCGGATTGGATATCGGACGGATCCCCGTTGAGAAAGGCAGAAGAGTTTCCAACGGACCTTTGCGTGTTGCCGTGCATCTTATCCGGGCGTTTGCCAGGGAACCGCTTTTGTCTGATTACCGGATCCTCGAACTCGACATGTCCCGGCTTTCTCAGATCCGGCTTTTTCTTTCCAACGGTTTGAAGGTGTTGCTGGATGCGGAAAGTATACCGGACAAACTGAATAAATTGGGGCAGGTCCTTTCGCGTGCCAGGGTGGATGCCGGGGAAATAGAATCCATCGATCTGCGCTTTAATCAACCCATAGGCAAAAAAAATGATCGGTGAACGCATTCACGTTGGGCTGGATATCGGTTCCCGGAAGATCAAGGCCGGTGCCGTAGTGCAGAAAAAACGAGGCGGCCCGCAACTGATTGGAGTCCATGAATCCCCCGGCGTCTGCCTGGAGGACAACGCCATACGCGATCTGAATGACTTTTCCGACAATATCCATCAGACGTTGAAAAGTCTTTCCAAGAAGATCGGACGCAAGATTAAGGATGTCCAACTCGGCATGGCCGGACCTTTGGTGCAAACGCGGGTGAGCGGAACGATCATCCCTCTCCTTGACCGGGGCTCGAAAGTGATCACAACCGGCGATGTCCGGCGTATCCATAAACAGACGTGTCTTCTGGGACTAAAGACGGATGAGGACGTCCTGCACGCCTTTCCGCAGTATTATTTGATCGACGATACGACCGAGGCGATCCACCCCGTCGGCTTGCACGGCCGGCGGCTCGAGACCCAATGTTTGATGGTACTGGTTAAGTCCAATCTTAAAAAGAATTTTATTAAGGCGGTCAATCAGGCGGGTTTTGAGGCTGAGCATGTCTTTTTCTCAAGCTATGCGGCGGCCGAGGCCTCACTTTCGGAAAAAAACCGGATGGCGGGATGTGTGTTTGTCGATATCGGCGCATCTGTAACTTCTCTGATCGTTTATAAGGATGAACGACTTCGCCGGGCGGTCATCCTTCCGATGGGCGGGGATCACATCACCGAAGCGATCGTAAAGGAATTGGGACTTCCTTTTGATCTTGCCGAGGACATCAAGCAGTCGTACGGGGAAGCGAAGGATCACGGGGAAGAGCGGCATGAAGACATTCTGGTCAAACAGGAGAAGACGTATAAACCTCTATCCAGGACAGTCATCAACCGGGCTATACGCCCGCAGGTCAGCGCGCTGGTCGACCGTATACAGAAGGCGCTGGAGGATCCATCGCTTCTGCGCATGCTCAATGCGGGGATGGTGGTATCCGGAGGCAGTTGCCTGCTGCCGGGTTTCATAGAATATATCGAGGAGAGGTTTCCCTTTGAAGTCCGGCTTGGCAAGGTCAATATCGAATTGAACCGGCTGAACAGACCCGCCGTTTACGCGGCGGCGGTGGGACTGGCCCAGGCGGCCTGCCGGGATTCAGATGTCATCGGCGGAGGGGGCTCAAATAAACTCGCCTTATCCCGGAAGATCCTCGAACGCGTACAGGAGCTTTACCAGGAATATTTTTAAGGACGTTCACCGGGAGGGACGCCAGGCATTGATCGCGCCGGGCCCTCACGCCTTCCGGCGTTTAAGGATATTGAAATTCATTTCACGCATGAGAGACCGCATGCGCAGGATCGAATTGAAGACAAAAAGCATCCAGAATGAGTTCATTATAAAGAGAAGCACGAGAAGCAGACAGCTGAAACTGATTGTCAGCAGAAGCTTCTCGACGACCGACCCGTGAGTCGCGGCGGAAAAGACATCAATGACTTTGAGGGTGTTGACGAATAGAAGAAAAAAGATAAAGACAAGAAAGATCTCAAAAAAGAGAATGTAAAAATGCCGCAGCATCCATTTGGCCATCTTGTTATCCATGTAACGGATTTTGGCCATGACTTCATTAAACGCCATAATCAATCCTCCTGTTTTTCTGGTATTAAAATTATTGTAAACAAAGACGCCTGTATGGACAACTGCTTTTATGAGTTTATCTGAAAAAGGCTGAAACAGCCTCAAGTCGGCGCTTGATAAATAAGGTGCTGTTGTTATAATCTTTGCGGGGTTCCGGTGCGCCTCCGAAAGCGGCGCGGCGGGACAGCTGACCAGCGGACGTTCGATTTTGGATATCAAACCGTCCGCAGATCATGGGGATAGCCCGGGCCGGCCTGTTACGATTTTTGTCGGCCCGATAAGAATAATCTCATGTCAGATTGAATTTGACCGCCCGTAGCTCAATTGGATAGAGCACTAGGCTTCGGACCTAGGTGTTGCACGTTCGAGTCGTGCCGGGCGGGCAGTTCACCGCGGACGGATCCTGCCGTCCGGCTTAAAAAAGAACTGGAGAGGCGAAATCCCGGCCACAATCAAGGAAGCCTTTTGACATTTCTTGACATAAAAAAGTGCTGGGGGCGAGGCCTCCCGGACCGGGCAAAACGGCACACGCAAACGGCTATGCGCAAGACGTCATCCCCTTGTCCCGTCTTTCAGCAAGATCTTATGATTATTGCGGTCATATCCTTTCTGATAGTCATCCTAATCGGGATGGCGTCCTGGGATATCAATTTCTGGCCGACCGACACGAAGGTCTACCTCTTTGACGTCGCGGTGCGTTTGCCCTCTTTCCGTTATGTCTCCGAGATGCATTCTCTGCTCGATCAGGACAAGGTCCGGTGGCTGCACGGCAAGGAAATGTTCATTCTCTTTGCGTCATGGATGCAGAGGTTGATCCATGACACGAGGACCCTGCGGCCGTTCCTGCTCCTTGACCTGATATCGACGGCCTTGTCAGCTGTTCTCGTCTTTTTGATCACAAGCCGGTACTGGGGCAGGCTCATCGGATGGGTCAGTTTTAGTCTTTTTGCCTTTTCCTTTTGGCCCTACCTCTATATATTGTTTGCCAAACATCAGCCGCTCGGGCTATTCCTGTCTTTGGCGGCTGTTTATCTGACCCAAAGGGCGGGCACCCCCGGGCAGAAGCCGTGGCCCTTTGCTTTATTCTGTTTTCTTTCCGGTTTAGCCCTGGGCGGCGCGTTGTTTTCTTCCACGGTCTCGGCGCTTTATATTCCGCTGTGGGTGGCGGCCTTCGGAATCAGCGTCTACGCAGGCTCGGCCGACCAAAAGAGAATTTCAGTCTTGGCCGGCAGGGCCGCAGGGGGCATGGTATGCGTCCTGGCGGGTGCGGTTATTCCGGTGGTTTATCTGACCTATCCGGATATCGGTTCAAACATCCGCCGCTTTTTTGAATATATCGAAATCAGCAGCCGTTATAATCACTTCTATTACAATCAGCCCGTGCTCCAGGAATGGCTGGAGACCCCTTCTCGGGCGCGCGGGGGCGCATTATGGATTATCCGCTACTTTCGATTGATCACGCCCGTCGTTTTTCCCCTTTATGGACTGGCGTTTTTTTATCTTATCATCAAAACCCTGAAACGTTTCCAATGGAAAACGGTCCAGGGCCTGATCACCGCGGGAATGATTCTCCTGAGCCTTTCGCCGCCCCTGCTGGCCGAACTGCGGCAGGTCGCCCAGTACGGCGGAAATTATTTCCCTTCGCTTGTTGGGATGATACTTCTGATCGCGTATGGTCTGCATGACTTCGGCCGGGAGTATGGAGCGGCTCTCTCTCAATGGACGCGTCGCGTTTTTATCGGCCTGCTTGTCTTTTTCATCATGGTCCATGGCGCCGGCAATCTTTTCATCTTTCTCACGGACATTATGCCCTGCCGGATGGCCACGACCTATCTCTCGCGTTTTCTGGAAGAGAGAGGTATCGACACGCTTTATGTGCACACGAATCATCCCCACAAGACCTATTTCACGCAATATCTTAATCCGAAGACGTCGGAAGGCATTAGGTTCAAGACCATCCGCCATGTCTATGAGGTGAGGGACGGCCACATTCTGTTGCCGCCGGTTTCAGGCAATTCGATTTATATTGCCGCCACAAGTGATTATGCGCCTTTTGACGAAGACGTTTATCTCAACGCGCTTGTCGCCGACAATTTAATAGGCGGTTACGCGCGGGCCTCTTTCAAGACCCTCGTCTCGAGCCGTTACTGGATGCATGAGGAAGAGATCCTTTCCTACCGGAAGCTTATCCTCGGCCAGTTTGACCATGAATCGCCGGATGGGACGAAGGTTCATGTCCTGGATGCCCGGAAGCTCTTCGCGGACCGCCATGCCAATGCCCCAGGCGAAGAGATGCTGAAACCTGCGAGGGAAGGCCTCAGGAATATCGGCACCATCCATCGGCGTTATCTTTACCGGGGCAATTTACTTCCGCTGAAGGAGGGGCGCCGTCTTTATTCCGTCCCCTTGCATATCGCCAAAGTCGGTCAACCCCAAGATTCTCTTGTCGCCTACGTCTTCAACGCCACGGCCGAAGACCCGGCCTGGACTCCCGCCGGAGACCATTACCGCTCCCTGCCGCTTGAAAGCGCATCCCTGTCTCCGGAGGCAAAAGGAGGCCGGGTGCAATTTGTCTTTGAACCGCCTTTGAAACTGGACACGGGCTATTATTTTGTGACGGTTTATCGCACGGGGAGGGCGGACAACGAACACTTTTACCGGGTGCAATTGCCCCGGCCGCAAGAATAATCCAAAAGAGAGCTTCTTTGCGATAATTTGCTTTACAACACAGGAGGCTTTATATAATATATGGCCGAAACGATCAGGAGTTGACTGCACGAATGACAAAGACAGCCGCACAATTGAGGAAGACGCCGCTTTATGACCAGCACCTAGCACTGGGGGCGCGTATGATCGCTTTCGGCGGTTGGCTTATGCCTGTGCAATACAGGGGCATCATCGCCGAATATGACCATACAAGGCGTTGCGCCTCACTTTTCGATACCTGCCATATGAGCGAGTTCATCGTCAGGGGGGATTCCGGGGGCAGCGGACTTGACCGGGTCGTGACCTGCCGGCTCAACGATATGCCTTTGAAGACATGCCGATACGGCATGATGCTTAACGAACAGGGAGGTGTCGTCGACGATTGCATTGTTTTTCGGCGGGATCACGAGGAATGGTTGATCGTAGCCAACGGGGGGACAATCGAGAAGGACGAAGCACATCTCCGCAGGAATCTTGCGAATCCTTCGGCGCTGGAGAATGCGACAGGCCGGCTGGGCAAGATCGACCTCCAGGGGCCGCTGGCGCGCTCGGTGCTGGAACGCTTGATGCCCGGGATCGGGAAACTGGGTTATTATACGTTTGATGACTTTGAATATAGGGGTGAAAAAATTCTCGTCAGCCGGACGGGGTATACCGGCGAGCTGGGGTATGAGCTTTTTTGTTCCTCTCAATGCGTCGACCGACTTTGGAACGACTGCCTGAGGTTGGATCCGGTCGAACCCGCCGGGCTGGGCGCCCGGGACGCCCTTCGTCTGGAAATGGGTTATCCGCTTTACGGGAACGATATGGATGAAACAACGACGCCTTTTGAGACAGGTCTTTCCAAGTTTGTGGACCTTGAAAAAGACGTGCTCGGCAGGGACGCCCTGGTGAGACAAAAGCAGAACGGCGTGCCTTATCGTTCTGTTTGTTTTATTTCGCGTACACGCCAGTCTCCGCGACACGGGCAGAATCTTCTGGATGAGGAAAAACGGGTTGTCGGGGTGGTCACCAGCGGCGGATTTTCTCCCCACAGCAGACGGGGGATGGGGCTGGGTCGTATCCGGAAAGATTATACGGCACAAAAGAAGACGTTCTATTTCGGAACACCCGAAAGGACCGTTGCGGCCGAGATTGTGAAGCGGCCGGTTTATTCAAAAGGTTCATTGAGATATTGACGAATGGAATGATTTTGATTAAAGTAATCTGCAGGGATTTGAACTCTAAGGTTTAATGCCGGTCAATGAGCGGCAGGCATGTTTGTGAAAAAAGCACCGCAAGGAGTCAGCATGGAAGTATTAGGCGATTTACTTTACACCAAGGAACACGAATGGGTCCGCGTGGAAGGGAACAAAGCGACCATAGGCATAACGGACTACGCCCAGCAGTCGCTCGGCGATATCACGTACATCGATCTCCCGTCTCCAGGAACGGAGCTGGATCAGTTCGAACAGATCGCTTCCGTTGAATCGGTTAAAGCGGCCAGCGACATCTACTCGCCTTTATCCGGCAAGATCACCGAGATCAACGGGGATCTGGAGACTTCGCCGGAACTGATCAATCAGTCACCCTACGATAACGGATGGATCGCCAAGCTTGAAGTCGACGATTTGGAGGAGCGGTCCAGCCTGATGACCTCCGAAGAGTACGAGCGTTTTCTCGAAAGCCTTGATTCCGGAGATAAAAATCCGGAGGACGAATAAGCGCCGCCTTTTTCCATTCCTATCAGAATAACAGGAACTCGGATTGAATCCTTACATAGCCAATACTCCCCAGGACATTCAAGAGATGCTTGATGTCATCGGCGCCAGGACTGTCGATGACCTTTTCGCCGATATCCTTGACCGGCACAAACCGCGGTCCTTCGCGCTTCCTGAGGGATTGAGCGAATTCGAGGTCCTGGAACGACTGCGCGCGCTCGCCGGGAAAAACGCCTCCCGTCTTAAGCTGTTTATAGGAGGCGGCTATTACGACCATTACGTCCCCGCAGCCGTCGAGGCCCTGATCGCCCGGGGAGAATACCTCACAGCCTATACACCTTATCAGCCTGAATGTGCCCAGGGCACCCTCCAGGCCCTCTATGAATATCAAAGCGCGATATGCACGCTGACCGGCATGGAGGTCGCCAACGCGTCCCTTTACGACGGAGGCGCGGCGCTTTATGAAGCCATGATGATGGCAATCCGGCTGACCGGCAGAGACTCGGTCCTCATGGACGGGGGTGTCAGCCCCATCTACCGGAAGATCCTCAAGACCTACACGAGCAATCTCAAGATCCAATTTGCCGAAACGGAGGTCGTCCACGGCCGTTGCGACCGGGAACGGCTGTATGAACAAATGGATGAAAAGACGGCCGCCGTCATCCTGCAGAATCCGAACTTTTTCGGCGTGATCGACGATCACAGCGACATCATCGCCAGGGCCCATAGCCTGGGGATCCTGGCGATCATGAGCGTATATCCTGTATCCCTCGGGTTGATTAAGACGCCGGGCGAGATGGGCGCGGATATCGTTACCGGAGAGGGGCAGAGCCTGGGCCTTTCGCTCAGTTTCGGGGGTCCGTATCTCGGACTCATGGCGTCCCGGGAAAAATTTGTCCGCAAGATGCCTGGCCGTATCGTCGGGAAGACCGTTGACCGGCTCGGACGGCAGTGTTTTGTGAACACCCTCCAGGCGAGAGAACAGCATATCCGTCGCGAAAAGGCCACGTCCAATATCTGTACCAATGTCTCTCTGTGCGCCATTCGTTCGCTCATGTTCATGTCCCTTATCGGGCAGGACGGATTAAGGGAGCTCGCCCAGTTGAATCTCGACAAGGCCGAATATGCCCGGCAGATCATCGAGAAGATCGAGGGCGTGGAAGTCAAACGCAGTTCCCCGACGTTCAACGAGTTCACTCTGTCCCTGCCCGCGGACGCCTCGCGCGTGGCCGAGGCCATGATCGACAAGGGATTTGCGGCGGGCTTTCCCCTGGGCCGTTATTATAAGGGAATGGAACGGTATCTCCTGGTCGCCGTGACGGAAAAACGTACGAAAGAAGAGATCGACGGGTACGCGGGATGTTTGAGAGAAGTCTTGCAGAAGACGTGTTAACTGTCAGTGTCAGATGTCGAGTGTTAAGTGAACAAGAGTCAAGGAGCAAAGAAAGAAGATGACGGTTTGGCGCCATTCATAATTTATCACTCAACACTGAAGACTTAAAACGCAGAGTATACTAACAATGCAATTAATATTCGAACAAGACACCCCGCTGCGACGGGGTTTAAAACTGCCGAAATCCGATGTGCCGGTCCGGGCGAAGGTTCCCAAGGATCTGGAACGTCAAGAAGCCTGCCGCTGGCCGAGGTTGACGGAACTTGATGCCGTACGCCATTTCACCCGTTTATCCCAGCTTAACTATTCGGTGGACACCCAGTTTTACCCGCTGGGCTCATGCACAATGAAATACAACCCGCGCATGGCCGAAAAGGCCGCGGCGATGACGGGTTTTTGCGACCTGCACCCGTTGCTGCCCCAGCTGAAGTCGGGAGAAAGATTCACCCAGGGCGCCCTGGAGGTTCTCTATGCCATGGACCGTCTGCTTTGCGAGATCTGCGGCATGGACGATTTCACGATGCAGCCTCTGGCCGGCGCCCACGGGGAACTGACCGGCGTGATGCTGATGGCGGCCTACCACCAATCGAAAAATAACAGGAAGAAATTCATCATCGTGCCTGATTCGGCGCACGGCACGAACCCCGCCTCGGCGGCGATCGCGGGCTATGATATCGTTTGCGTGCCGACCGATGATCGCGGTGTCATGGATCTTTCCCGTTTGAAAGAAAAGATCACCGGCGAACTGGCCGGAGTGATGCTCACCTGTCCGAACACCCTCGGTATCTTTAATTCCGAGATCGATCTCGTTGCCCGGGCGGTGCATGACGTTGACGGTCTGATGTATTACGACGGGGCCAATCTCAATGCTATCCTGGGACGGTGCCGTCCGGGGGATATCGGTTTCGATATCGTCCACGTCAATCTGCATAAGACCTTCGCCACCCCGCACGGGGGGGGTGGCCCGGGCGCCGGCCCGGTGGGCGTTAAAAAAAACCTATCTCCTTTCCTGCCCGTTTCGCGCGTCGTTAAAAGGGATGACGGGACGTATTACCTGAATTATGATTATCCACAGTCGGTCGGTTACATCGCCTCTTTTTACGGCAATTTCGGCGTCATCCTCAGGGCCTTCGCCTACATCCTGCTCTTGGGCAAAGAAGGGCTGTGCGATACCGCCGGTCATGCCGTCCTGAATGCGAATTATATATTGGCCAAACTGAAACAAGATTTCCCCCCCGCCTTTGACCGTCGGTGCATGCACGAGTGCGTTCTTTCGGCTTCCCGGCAGGCCAAATCGGGAGTCCACGCCCAGGATATCGCCAAGTTCCTCATCGACGGCAATATGCATCCGCCGACGGTCTATTTCCCCCTGATCGTCAAGGAGGCCATCATGATCGAACCGACGGAGACGGAATCCAAAGAGACCATGGACTCTTTTATCGACGCCATGATCGAGGCCGCCCGGAAGACCGAGGCGGATCCCGCCTATTTTCAGAAAAAGCCAATGACCACGCCCGTCTACAGACCCGACGAGGTCAGGGCCGCGAGAGAACTCAACTGCAATTTTTTTCAATAGCGTCAAAAGCGCGGATAAGGCGGCTATCCATGATCGCAAAAGATATCTCCTTTTCTTCGCCTGCGGACAATATCCATTTTGATGAAGTCCTTTTGAATATGGCCGAGCAGGGTAAGGGAGGAGAGGCCTTGCGGTTTTGGGAATCACAGAAGCCTTTTATTGTGCTCGGCCGTATCGCCGATGCGCGCAGGGATGTGCGCATGGAGGAGGCAGGGAGGGACGGGATCCCGGTTTTGCGCCGGTGTTCAGGCGGCGGGACAGTGCTACAGGGAAGAGGATGCTTGAATTACACTCTGATACTGGACAAGGCGCGCCATCCCGCCCTGCATGATATCAGGCGATCCTACCGGTACATCCTTGAAAAGTTGTCGGTCTTGGGGAAGGCGGCCGGCCGCGAGGTTTTTTTCCGTCCCGTCTGTGATCTGGCGATGGGGCCGGACGAACGCAAGATATCCGGCAACGCGCAGAAACGCGGACGCCGTTATATCCTGCACCACGGCACGGTTCTGTACAATTTCGATCTGGAGAAGATCGAACGTTATCTTGCCGTTCCGGAAGATATCCCCGATTACCGTCGCGGGCGTGCGCACCGAGATTTTCTGGGTAACCTTCCTCTGTGTGCCGGGAGCGTCAAAAAGGCCGTCGCTTCCGTCTTCACGCCGTTGATATGGGCCGACGAACTCACTGCGGACGAAAAGGACGGGCTTGACAGAAGCCGGATCCGGCGCGAGGAAGAAATGCTGTCTGATGGCAATTGACATGTGGCATCCAAAGAGTATATACTTTTAATAATTGGAACCGGAATAAGGAGGAGCCGATGATTAAAAAAACAGGTTCTCTTATTGTCATGACGGCCGTCTTCTTTTTATCGACATGCCAGGCGCACGCCCAGCTTATCGACTGGAACCGGCGCCGCCGGGCGCTGGAACGGGCCAATAAGGAAAAGAAGGAAGAAATGAAGAAGGAGTTGCCCCAGTGGGTGTCGACGCTTCCCATGGTAAACAACAGCGACGAGCGGCGCTATGACGTCAACCGCGACGGTTACCTTCAGCTCGCCGAGACGAAGATATTTTTGCGCGACGTGGTTGACGATATCGATGGACGAGGCGGCATTGCGGTCCATTCCGATATCCTCAAGGAGTACGATGACAACGATGACGGCGTGATATCCCGGGAGGAGGCGGAGGCGATCAAGAAGCATGTCCGCTAAAACTGCTTGGTTTTGTCTTGAGAGGGAATGCCCCCGCTTGCGGCAGATTGTTTGGAGCGGGGGATTTTTTTGGTCTTGATCTAACGGAGGGCCGGAGAGGAGACCTGTTCACCTGATGGGAATCGGCGGGCAATCATGAACCGCGTGTGTTATAATGCAACTATGTCCTTAAGATATTTCTTAATGCGTTTTCCCATCGTTAACATGACGTCGCTGGGCTGTGCCGGTATTCTGTTGTCTGTGTCCATTCTTTCGGCGGGCGCCGTTTACGCTGTCTCAGGCGGGCAGGACGGGTCATACCGGGAATATATTGATTTTTTTGAAGAGGTCTACCGCACGATGGACGAGAATTATTTTCAGCCCGTGCAAAGGAAGGATTTCAAACGGTTCCTCAAGACCTTTGACAAAAAGATCTACCCCCAACTGAAAGGTGAGGGCAAACGAAGCGAGTACATCACATGGCGTTCGGCGGCCTATCTGGTCGACTTTATGAAAGATCCCCGCGATGATTTTTCGGCGTTCCTTCCTCCGCAGGTCGCGGATGACTTTCAGCGCAAGGTGCTCGGTGAAAAGATTGATCTTGGGATTGAAGGCCGGTTGACGGCGGAAGGTTTTCGTGTCGGACATGTGGAGCCGCGATCGGACGCCTATCGAAAGGGCCTTCGTCCCGAGGCGCTGGTCAAGGCCGTCAACGGTCAGGACATCGGCGGGCTCACGGAATCCGAGATCCAGGAATTGCTTACGCCGTTGAAAGGGACAGAGACAATGGTGCGGTACATTGACCCCGAGGACGGCCGGGTCAAGACCCTCGAACTCGTCAGCCAGCAGTACTACAAACAGACGGTTTTTATGGTTCCCACTCCCGTCGAGGATGTCTATTGCCTGGAGATCACGAGGTTTAACCGCAAGACGTCGGACGATTTGTTCCGGTACCTTGAACTCATCGGGCGCAAGGACCATGCGGGCCTCATCCTTGACCTTCGGGGTAATCCGGGCGGGCCGCCGCTGGCGGCCTGGGAGATCTCTTCTTTTTTCCTTGAGCCGAACCAGGAATTTGCCTATTTTAAGAAAAGGGATCAACCGAAGTCCTCGCTGGTCGTTCCCGAGATCCCCGAACGGTTCCGGTACGAAGGGCCGGTCGTTATACTGGTTAATGAGAAAAGCGGAAGCGCGTCGGAACTTTTTTCCGGTGTCCTGCAGCGCAGGGGACGGGCGATCTTGATGGGCGTCTCCACGGCCGGACGGGTCCTGCTCAAAAGCATGTTCCATTTCGAGGACGGGTCGATGGTGGCGCTGGTGACCGCCCGCGGGTATTTCCCCGACGGATCCGTGTTCCCTTTTGAGGGGGTCAGGCCCGACAAGAGACGGAAGGAAGAGGGTGACCGGCTGATCGCCTATGCGGCCCGTTATATAAAGAGCCACACAAAGAAGGTTCCGTGACATGGACGCGGCCGCTGTCTTGCTGAAGATTATCCTTGTCCAGATCGGCATAGCCATCATTATTGTCTTCGTTCTGAAAAAGATGCTGGACAACATTCTTGTCGAATCCGCGCTTAAACGGCTTGATGTCTTAAGACTGGGGGAAGGTGCGGATTCTCCCGATGAGGTGACGGTCATTACGCATAAGACGATCAAGACGGTTAACCTTCGGGCAATACAGCGGCTCGTGCGGCGCAAATGGGGCCCGTCCGTCGGGATCAAAGAGTGTATCGATAAGAGGCTGAAAGGCGGCATCGTGATCAAGGCCGAATCTTTTTGCATCGATTGCAGTCTCATGGGCCGCTTAAAAGAAGGCGGGATTGTCCGATAACTCGCTGCTGCGGTTACCCTGCCGGGTTTTCCCGGCTCCACTTGCGTATAACGTTTTTCTCGCTCCCTCGGAAAGACAAGCGTTCTATGAATAAGGCAAAGCTTCTTTTCATAGTGCCTGCCTACAATGAATCCGGAAATATCGGAGGTCTCATCGATGAAATCAAGGGATTGCCCCTCGAGGCAGAGATCCTGGTGGTCAATGACGGTTCAGATGATGAGACGGCCGTCACGGCCAGGGAGAAGGGCGTGTCCGTGATTTCCCTGCCTTTTAACGTAGGGGTGGGCGGCGCCGTGCAGACGGGATTGAAATACGCCCTGCGGCAGGATTTCGATCAAATTGTCCGTGTCGACGGTGACGGGCAGCATGATCCGGCCTGTGCCGGGAATCTCCTTGACCTGCTGCACAAGGACATGGCGGACGTCGTGATCGGGAGCCGCTTTTTACCGCCGCACCGGGGTTTCCGGTCATCTCGTCTGAGACGCTTCGGCATAAACTTTTTTTCGCGTCTGATCGGATGGCTTATCGGCATGAAGGTGACGGATCCGACGTCCGGCTTTTTCGCTTATAACCGAAAAGCGGTTGAAGAGTTCGCCGGTGAATATCCCCAGGATTTTCCCGAGCCCGAAGCGATTGTTATAGCGCGGCGGTCCCGGCTGCGTATCGCCGAGGTCCCCGTCAGGATGCGTGCCCGCCGGGAAGGACATTCTTCTATACGCTTTCTTGTCGCTCTGTACTACATGCTCAAGGTGACAACCGCTATCCTTATCAACATGTTAAGAACGAGAAAGAAGGGGACGTGATATGGACCTTAAGCTCTTCGCCTTTTTGATGCCGCTGATGTTTTTGATGATCGTCATTGAATTGATCCGCCGGGGAAAGCTCACCTTTAAATACGCCGTCGGCTGGATCATCCTTTCTGTTGCCGGCATCGTGTTTATCATTTTTGATGACTGGCTTTTTGGCCTGGCCCGGTGGGCGGGTTTCGAATTGCCCAGCAATTTTATCTTTTTTACGCTGCTGGCTTTCTTTGTGTTTCTGAGCCTTTTGTTGACAACGTTCATCTGCCAGCAAGACGGCCGCAACGCCGTCATGGCGCAGCGCATCGGCATGCTGGAACTTGAAATTGAGCAGCTCAGGGAGAGGGTGGGGGATGCAAAATAAAAACCCCGGCTGTTGCCTTGGAACCGGCGCCTGACCGGTAAGAATATTTTATGGAACTCGATACGCCCACATCACGGAATTGGGATCAATTCTGGCGGAGACAGAAAAGGAGTGCGGAAAACGTCAGCTGGTCCAAGCGGCGGATTATGCGCGTCCTTGATCCGCTGACCGTTTCTGGAAGACGGGCCCTGGACGCGGGATGCGGCAGCGGTTTTTTTTCAAGGTTTTTTTGCGACAGGGGCATGCGCACGGCCGCTGTTGATTTTGCCGATCAGTCCCTGGCCATGACCAGGCACATGACCGATGGCAGGGCGGATCTTCTGCAGGCCGATCTGCTCAAGGAGGAGCTGTCTAAAAAGACGGCGGGACGGTTTGATCTGATTTTTTCGGACGGGTTGTTCGAACATTTTGTTGCGCAAGATCAGGACAGGATCCTGCGCAATTTTGTTTCTGTCCTTGGAGAGAACGGCGTGATCGCGACTTTCGTCCCCAACCGTTGGTCGCCCTGGGAGATCATACGCCCCTTCTACATGCCGGGAATCGACGAACGCCCTTTCACCTTGTCCGCTTTGCGCCGGCTGCATGAACGAAACGGTCTTCGCGCAGTACGGGAGGGGGGGCTCAATACGTTTCCGCTTCGATTATCACCGGACAAGATGGCCGGAAGGCTTTTTGGAATGATCCTGTATGTTGTCGCTCAAAAAAGATGACGGACGGCTACTCTAAGAATTCTCGTGTCAGCATTGTTATCCCCGCCTACAACAGCGCGGTTTCTCTTAGGGAAACTATAAAGGCCCTGTTGTGTCAGAATTATCCTGGAGAAAAGGAAATCATTGTCGTTGATGACGGATCTACGGATGCCACGAGAGAGGTTGTGAAAGGCTTCCCCCAAGTCCAATATTTTTATCAAGACAACGCCGGACCGGCGACCGCTCGAAACAGGGGCTGGAAGATCAGCACCGGAGAGGTTGTCTTTTTTACAGATGCGGATTGCGAGCCGAAAGAGACATGGATCAAAACCATGCTCGGATATTTGGCAGAAACAAAAGTAGCTGTAGTATCAGGCAGTTACGGAATTAAGAATAATGATAGCCTTCTGGCGAGATGCATTTACCGTGAGATCATCTTTCGCCATCGCACGTTAATGCCCGATTATCCTAAGTCGTTCGGAAGTTATAACTTTTGTGTCAGAAGAAATGTGATGATGGAGGTCGGCGGTTTTGATGAGACATATAGATCTGCCAGCGGTGAGGATAATGACTTAAGTTACAGGATCTTTAAGGCCGGATACGCAATAAGGTTCGCGAAAAAAGTCGAAGTGAACCATGTGTTTCCGGAAAACCTGGTTTTGTATTTGCGGGAACAGGCGCGCCACGGATTCTGGAGGGCCAAGATGTACAGGGATCATCCCGGCATGAGTCGGGGGGACGACTATACATTTGTGAAAGACATGATGGAACCTGTTTTAGTCTGTGTGATCGCGGCCGGAACTGCAATGTGGGCCCTGGGTGTAACCGGTGGCGGAATAACTGTTTTAACCGGAACAGTGTTATTAGGCATTACGGAAACCGCCTATTCTTTCCGGATGTGCGCGTTCTGGACTGAAAGACTTTATTTGTGCGCCGTCATGTTCCTGAGGTCTTTCACGCGGACCTATGGATTTATCGTCGGTATTTGGAATCTCATGTTGTGCCACTCGTCGAAAAAAAAGTCAAAAAAGTCTTCTCAATCAACTCGACTTTGTTAAAATTAAATTAAATATAAATATCGTAATATATAGTTATCTATCACATAGGAATGATGATGTCGCGATGGTGTAAACTTCGCGGCATATCTGAATATTCCCTGCCAACCCAAGAATGAACGCATATGTCCTATCACAGTCTGCTTGGTTTTAAAAAAGAACCATTCTCAACGAGCCCCGATCCGGAATTTTTCTATCTTACGCGCGAACACGATATGGCCTTGACCAACATCCTGATTGAACTGCGTTTGCGCCGTGGTCTCACAGTCATATTCGGTGATATCGGGACCGGGAAGACGAGCCTGTCGCGCAAGCTTGTTCAAGAACTGCGAAGGCGCGGCGATCTGATATTTCACATGATACTCAATCCGGCCTTTGAAAATGAAGAGCAGTTTTTGATATCACTGGTAAGAAATTTTAATATCGAACTGGAGCCGTCGGACATGCCGGCCATTGAACGCATCCTGGATCTGCGTGACGCCGTTGAAAGATTTCTGATCCAGAAGAGTGTCGAGGAGAAGAAGACCGTCATCCTCATTATTGATGAGGCGCAGAAGCTGGACCTCACAACGCTGGAGGTCCTGCGGGTTTTGCTGAATTTCGAAACCAATGAATACAAACTTATACAGCTTGTGCTTCTTGGACAGATGGAGTTATATTCGAAGATAGCGAACATGTCCAATTTCATTGACCGGATAAGTTTTAAGTACACGCTGAATCCGCTGGGCCCCAAAGAGACAAAGGAAATGATAGAATACCGGATCCGGAAGGCCGGGTATGCCTCTGCGATGGAATTGTTCTCTCCGGATGCCGTCAGCGAGATATACAATTACTCGCGTGGATACCCCCGCAGTATCACGATGCTCTGCCACCGCGTCCTGAAGGAGATGGTTATGCAGAACAAGCCTGTCGCCGACAAGTCTGTCGTGAGGGATGTCCTGGATAAGGAGCGACAGGCGGGATGGGACCGCAAGACGATGATCAGCAAGCCGGCTTATCAGAAGACGGAGGATTTGGCGTGAACGGCGCGAAGTCACAAAGTCACAAGGTCACATGTGACCTGGTGACCTGGTGACCTGGACACACTATGTCAGCAAAAAAAAAAGAAACAGGCGAGCAGAAACTCCTGCGTCTGATTGAAGAGCAGGGAGGTGATGCCCCGGCCGTAGAGGCCGAAAAGGAAGAAGCCTCGGGGGAAATGGAGGCGGCGGCGGTCGCTACCTCAGTCAAGGGACTGGGCCTCCCGGGCCTGAACCTGCCGCCGGCCCTGGAGGGACTCTTTTCCGGCCTTCGCAGCGGTTCTGGCCGGCCGAGCTTCGGGATGAGGGAAGTGAACAATCTCCTCCTGGCCGCCCTTATGGTTGTATGCCTGCTTTTCGTTTGGAATATTGTAAACGGACTGCGTTACACCAGGCAGGAGATCGCTGTTTCTCGGGATGAGGGGAGCAAAGGGTCGATGCAGATCGCGGTACCGTCTTCGCCGGATGTCTCCCTATACCTGAGCCTGCTGGAACACAGGAATATTTTTCAGCCCTACGAGAAGAAGGTGGTGGAAAAATCACCTGACGAAGCGCCCGAAGCCGTGCAGATTACGGCACTCACGAAGAATCTCAGGCTGGTGGGGATTTCCAGCGTGGAGGACGAAGGGGCCCCCATCGCGATGATCGAGGACACGGTAAACGGCATTACGCATTTCGTGGCCGTGGGAGAGAGCATCGACGCCCTGAAGGTCAAGGCGATCCGCGGCGACGAAGTCATCCTGGGCTATAAATCCGAAGAGATGATGATGAATCTTTAAAAGCCGGGAAGTTAGGGGATGGAAATTTATGCGCAGTGTTAAAGGATGCGTCATCATCGCGGCGACGGTTTTCGGCATCGCGGTTTTTGCCGGGACTCTGAAGGCTCAGCCTGCCGGCGTCACGCCGCAGGCGCATGCCATGCCGGTACCGGGTGTCAGCGGGACCGACGCAGGCTCGGAATTCAGTGAGGAGACCGGCCCGGACGACGTTGAGGGGCTGGGCCGCAAGATCACCCTCGACGTGCGCGACATGAACATGGTGGACGTCATAAAGTTTCTGGCGCTGAAGGGAGAGTTTAACGTCGTCACCAATCCAACCGTGACCGGCCGGGTGACGCTGTACCTCAAGAGCGTTTCCATCAGGGACGCCCTGGACATCATCCTGATTTCCAACAACCTGGCTTACGAGGTCAAGAACGGCATCGTCCATGTCATGACGGAATCGGAATATTCCGCCCTTTACGGCCGGCGCTTTTCCGACAAGCAGGAGGTAAAAATCGTCCGCCTGCATTACGCCAAGCCGAGCTATATCCTTGCCGCGCTGGATTCCATCAAGAGCAATTTGGGCAAGATTATCATTGACGAAGACACCGGGACCGTGGCGATGATCGACACGCCGCAGACCCTGGAGAAGATGATGGCGGCCATCCGCCGGATCGACATGCCCGTCGAGTCGATGGTCTTCAGCCTGCAGTACGCCAAGGCCGATGTGGTCGCCGAGAAGCTGCGTGCGCGAATCGACGCCAATGCGGTCGGCAGCATCACGCCAGACGAGCGGTCCAACAAGCTGATCGTCCGGGCGCTTCCCGGACGGCGCAAGGAGGTCGAGGAGCTGATTCAAGAGCTGGATGCCCAGACGAAGGAAGTCCTCATCGAAGCCAGGGTCATCCAGATTACATTTAAGCCCCAGTTTGATTTCGGCATTGACTGGGAGACGGATTTCAAGCGCAGCGAACACTCCGGTCTGAGAGACCTCAGCTTCCGAAGTATCTTTCTTGATGAAAACAACCTCAGCAGCAGCGACGCCCTTTATTCAGAATTCGGCAAGATCGGCTACGGCGATATCACGCCGGATCAGTTTGAGATCAATCTGCGCGCGCTCCAGCAGGTCAGCGACACGAAGATCCTCTCCAATCCCAAGCTCCTGGTGACCAACAATGAAGAGGCCAAGATCCATATAGGGGACTCCGTGCCCTACATCATTTCCACTACATCGGGCACGGGCGACAACGCGATCACCAGCGAAGACGTGCGTTTTGTCGATGTGGGGTTGAAACTGCTGGTGACGCCGACCATCAACGACGACGGATTTGTCACCATGAGCCTGAAGCCGGAGATCTCCACGGTCACGGCCAAGATCGAATCACAGGGCGGCGGGATCCCCCAGGTCAACAAGACCGAGGTGGAGACGACCGTCATGGTCAAGGACGGGAATACCATCATCCTTGCCGGGTTAAAAAAGGACGACAAGAGCCATGTGGAAAAAGGCGTCCCCCTTTTGATGGATATCCCGTTGCTGGGCGCCTTGTTCCGCAACCAGAGCGACACCATAACGAAGACGGAGATCGTTATCTTTATCACGCCACATGTCGTAAGGGCGGACGACCGGTATAAACAATGGCGGGGGACGATCAAGCCGTTCAAAGATTATGAGGAGCCGCAGGAACTCAAGGAGATGTGAGGCTCGAAAACCACTTCTCCCTGCCGGGTGAAACGCTCCCCGTCAGCGGGACGAGAAAGCAAAAAGGACAAACAAGAGGAAGGGCTAATGGATTTAATGCGTGAAGGTTTGCGGTCCGCGGTCCGCACGGGTGTTGGTATTTCGCTTGGCCTGCTGATTGTTCCGTGCGTGCTGGCCCAGGAGAGGGCGGTGGTTGAGACGGAGATCCAGATCGAGCAGATCGCCCCTTCTGTCGATGACGAGACGGCGGTGGGGGATGATGACGCGCTTCCGGCGGCTGGAGAGGATGTCCCCGCACTCGATCTCAACGAAAAGCAGATGGTGATCATCAACCAGAGCCTCAGGAACGCCCTGGAGGAGAACAAACAGCTGATCGACGAGCGCAAGACCCTTGAGAGCGAGCTGAAGGAACTGCGCGGCCAGAGCACCATCCGGCGAAACCGTATCAACAACCTCATCCGGCAGAGGGATGACCTCCAGGCCGAGATCGACGCGCTCGACGACAGCCGGGAGTCGACAGGCAAAGAGCTGGAGGCTCTCAACGCCCGGATGGCGGGCCTGGAAAAGGAACTGGATGATAAGATCGCCGAGCTGAGTGCCCTGCAGAAGGAAAAAGAGAAGATTAAACAGATGGGACTCTTCTGGGACCCCGGAGACATGGAGGCAACCGATGACAGGCTGAAGATGGCCGCCGAGAGGATCAGTTTTTTGAGTGAAGAAAACGAGCGTCTGCGTGCCGCCGCCATCGAAAAACAGGAGACCGTCCAGCGCGAAACCGACCGGAGAATCGCGGCGCTTAAAGAGGAAAACCAGGAACTCCGCCGGGAGTCGCTGGAACTGCTGGACAAGCTCGAGGAGGAAGTCCAGACCACCTTTGAGGACATGAGCGATGACGTCAAGACCGCGGCGGAGAAGATCCGCCAGCTTAACGCGGAAAACCAGGAACTGCGGGCGGACTCGGCGCGCCTGCATTATAACCTGGCGAATCTCTTCTATGAACGCGGCGATTACGGCCGGTCCGTGGTCGAGTATAAAAAGGTCCTGGAGATCATGCCCAATGACGCGGCCGCGCATTACAATCTGGCGTTCGTCAGCGGGGAATTTTTGGGGGACACGGAAACGGCGTTGAAGCATTACCAGGAATATCTCTATCTCAGGCCCAACGCCGGCGATGTCGACCTGGTCAAGGAGAAGATCCTGGAGGCGAAACTGGAGATGCGGTCCATGATCGATTCGCCGACCGAGAAAGAGCTGGATGAGGAAAAGGCGGTGATCATTAACGCGCCGTTTTTGACGGAATGAGCCGCGGCTGTGTTATGCCTTTCCGTCCTGATGCCGGTTCCACCTTGTAGGTGGAACGTAAAAAACTTCCCATGAACGCCGTCTATCATGTCTTTAACCGGAGCATCGCCCGGTACAAGATCTTCAATAACAACGCCGAATACATGCGCATGACCGATGCCCTGGACTATTATCAGCTGAAAAAGCCGCCTCAGAAATTTTCTCTTTATCGCCGGATGCATCCCGTCTCACCGGGGCGCAGGACCGGACCCGCAAAGGGCGGGGCCTCCCCGCCGCGGAACCACCGGAGCAGGCGTATCCGTCTTATCGCCTATTGCCTTATGCCGACGCATTTCCATCTTCTGGTCGAGGAAACCAAAGAGGAGAGCCTGCCACGGTACACGAGCGATGTGCTCAACAGTTATTCCCGGTATTTCAACCTCCGGCATAAACGGCAGGGGCCGCTGTGGCAGGGGCGCACGCGCAAAGTCCTGGTGGATACAGACGAGGTCCTTTTGCATGTGACGCGCTATATCCACCTGAATCCCGTGACCGCGCATCTGGTCGACTATCCGGAGGAATGGCGTTATTCCTCGTACCGGGAGTATATTGAACGGGACCGCCCGGATTCTTTATGTCAGTTTGACCATATCGTTGATATAAATCCGGGTGCGTACAAGACGTTCGTCGAAGACCAGGTCGGTTACCAGCGGGAGCTGTCAAGGATCAAAAAGGCGATTTTGGAGTAAAACCGGTTCCACCTCGTAGGTGGAACCGGTTTTTCGTATAAGGCTTTGTTTTCAATTGGTTTGGAGCCGTAAAAAAGATAAAAACGCTTTCTTTTCAATGGGAATTTCTGTGTTCCGGGCATTGCCCATTCAACAATCGATGCTATATTTTTTACGTTGACAACACCTTGATGTTAACGGATTGGGCGAAGAGTGAGAGACAAAACCCGAGCCTGCGCGGTTGTTCTTTCTTTGGACGCAAACCGGCATTATTTTTTTCCTTATTTCTTAATATTGTCTTTCGAGTTTTGCAGCTCACCTCAAACCCGCCTTCAGGATAAAACACACGTTAACGGACCGGCCGCCGGCGGTTTCTGCCCGGCCGCCTGAACCGAGGGGTTCTGTAACCGTTGGATTCTTTATTTAAATTAATAAAAACTATTTGTCTTCAATCAGGAAAGACAAGGTCCGAAAGGATTTCGTGCCGTGGCAACGCATGGACACGGGGCCTTCTTGTGTCCGCGCTGGCCGCCGCGGCCGTGCTCGGCCTCTCGGGACACGCCTTCGCCACCAACTACGCCGACGACGACAACGCCCAGGGCATCTGGCTCTTCGAGGAGACCGGCACCCGCTATGATGAGACCTCTAATGATAATGACCTCTCAGAGACCTCCGGCACCATCGATCGCTCCTCCACCTACCAGCAGGGAAATTACAGCGCTGATTTTGAGGCCGGAGACACCGAATACCTGGAGATAACAGACGGGAGCCAGACCGGACTGGACATTACCGGCAGTATGACTATATGCGCCTGGATACGGTTGGAGAGCGACACCGGAAGCGACCAGTTTATTGTTAACAAATATTTGACATCCGGCAATGAAAAGGCCTACATGTTTTTTGTGGAAAGCGGTTTGGATGTGCGTATGACGTTATCATCTGACGGCAGCGCGACCACGACCGCCAGCGGAGGGACAACCCTTTCGACCGGGACATGGTATCATGTTGCCGGGGTCTATAACGGGACCGACATCCGCATCTATGTCGATGGGGAACTTGACTCCAACGGATCGGATAATCCACAGACCTATTCCGGCGGCATCAACAATTCCAGCCGCAGTTTTTTGATCGGTAAAGGCGGCTGGAATGAACTGATGTATTTCGACGGGCTGATCGACGAAGTCGGTATTTTTGACCGGGCGCTCAGCGCCGATGAGATCAAGGATATCTACGACAACGGCCTGGTCGTCAAGGACGTGTACTATTCGGTGGGGACGGACGAATCGGATCTCAAGACCACCGCCGACACTTTAACGGTGACGATCTCCGACGGCACGGCCACCTTTGACGAGGCCCAGGCCGATAACGTCGGGGTGGGTGACAAGATCACCTACAACACCTCGAACTACGCCTATATCTCGGGCCGCACCAGCTCCACCGTCTATACCGTGACTACTGCCACGGGTGCCGTGCCTTCGGATGTGACCGATGCCACAGTCAACTCCATAACCCGCACTTTCACCACGCTGACCGACGCCGAAGATGACTCTGACGACGCGAGTTATCTCAATCTCACCGACCTGCAGGCCAACGATTACCGCCTGCACTGGCCCTGTTACAACGACGGGGCTCTTGATGACCAGGTTACCATCGACGGGTATACGACAGGTCCCAAAACATATATCCGATTATACGCGCCTGACGGCACCTCTGAGGTAGGTGCGAGCCAGAGGCATACCGGTATTGCCGGTACCGGATTTCGGATACAGCAGGAAACCAGCAGTCCGGACCGTGCTTTCCATCACATAATTCTGAATCACGAGGACTATGTTCGGTTTGAAGGGATAGAGATTGACGGAAGCAGTATTACGAATGCCGAGGGGCTCAATGGTATTTATGTTGGCAGTACCAGTGCTTCCAGTGATGTCCGGGTGACCCATTGTATTGTGCATGACCTGACCAATTCGACGGTTGATGACACGGATCAGAGCCGTGTCCGCGGGGTATACGGGACAAGCGGAACATTCAAAGTGAGCAATACGCTTATTTATAGTCTGACCAATGTGTCGGCACATAGTGATTCATATGTTTCGGCGCTCATGGTGTATGAAGCTGGAAATACTCTGAACGCGTATTTTTACAACAATACGGTGTTCGATATTAAACAAAGCGGAGCGACAGGCGGTAATGCACGAGGTATTCAGCGGGCTACTGCGGGGACGTTAACCGCCACAAATAATTATGTCGGCGACGTTGATTCGACTAATAGCTATGAGTATTGCTATGATGGCACCATGACCCAGTCCTACAACGTTGCCTCTGACACCACCGCCGACGGCACCGGCAGTGTGGACAGCCAGTCGAGTTACACGGACTATTTCTGGATCACCGTCGACGGGCTTGAGGACCTGCACCTGAGGGATACGGCGAGTAATCTGTGGGGCGGCAACGGGACCGACTTGGATGAGGATGCGAACCTGGCCGTGACCGATGACATCGACGGCGAGTCCCGCGACAGCTCGGCCCCGGACATCGGCGCCGACGAATACAGCTCGTCTTACGAGAACGTGGTCAACGTGTATTATTCGGTGGGGACGTCCACCTCAGATCTCAAGACCACCGCCGATACCTTAACGGTGACGATTTCCGACGGCACGGCGACCTTTGACGAAGACCAGGCCGATAATGTGGGCGTCGGCGATGAGATCGACTATGATACGGACAACAAGATCGCCTATATTTCGGGCCGCACCAGCGCTACCGTCTACAGCGTCATCACGGCTACCGGACACACGCCGTCGGACGTGACCGATGTAACCGTCAATTCCATCTCACGCGCGTTTAATTCGCTCGGCGGTGGTGACGGTGCCGAGGATGATTCTGATGACGCGAGTTATTTGAATACGTCTGACTTGACGGAAGGATATGTCCTGCACTGGCCCTGTTATGGGGACGGGGCGGATACGAATACGGTCAATATCGATGGGTATACAACAGGTCCCGCTAATTATATTCATGTTTACACGCCTACAGAGACTTCTGAGGTGGGAACCAGTCAGCGTCATGCGGGTGTGTGGGATGATACTGATGCCTATCGTATAGAGAGGACTTTAGCGGGAGATGATGAACGTATTTTTAGGATACGCGATGATTATGTGCGTGTTGACGGGTTACAGATCAAAGTGTCCAACGATACATATTCCAATCCTTATTTAATTTGTGATCAGTCTATTTCTGCAAATAATGATTTGCGTGTTTCTAACAATATCCTTTATGCGAATAGTTTTTCGAATTCTGCAACGGGAATTTCTTTTGGAGATTCTGATGTTGTCGCGAAGATATGGAATAATATCGTTTACTTGCGTGGAATTACTTCGGGGGCGGGTATTTGGGTGACGGGGACGGCTACGGCCTATATATATAACAACACGGTTTATGATAGCTATGACGGTTTGGATATTGGAGGGACTACGACGACGCTTTATGCAAAAAACAACGTCTGTCTCAATAATTCAAATTCTGATTTTGATGGTCAGGCGTGGGGTTCCGGTTCTACCAATAATGTATCGTCAGATACATCGGCAAGTTCAGCAAGCCTTGCTAATGGAGTAACGGAACAGACATCGTATTCGGATTATTTTCAGAGCGTAACCGCAGGGTCAGAAGATTTTCACCTAAAAAATGACTCTAATTCCTTATGGGGGAGCTACGGGGCTGACCTCGATGAAGACTCCAACCTTGCCATTACCGATGACATCGACGGTGACAGCCGTGATAGCTCCCAGCCGGATATCGGCGCGGATGAGTTTTTCGCAGTGACCGAGGTCAGCACTTCGGGCTCCCAGACCGCCAGCCTGCAGATCCCCGACGTCAACGAGTACATCGGCGGCGCCTTCACGATCACCGAAAACAGCGCCGCGCGCAACGTTACCGGCATCACCATCACCGAAGGCGGTACCGTGGACGCCTCCACCGGGCTGGACAATATCAAGCTGTACTACGACCTGGACACCTCCTCGCCGTATGACTGCGCCTCGGAAAGCTACGGCGGCGGCGAGTCCCAGTACGGATCGACCGATACCGACGGGTTCAGCGCGGCCAACGGGACCTCGGCCTTTTCGGATTCGGTCGAGATTTCTTCCACGCAGGCCCTGTGCGTTTACGCGGTCCTGGATGTGACCTCCAGCGCCTCGGACAGCGAGACCGTGGAGATATCCATCAATGATCCCCCCTCGGATGTGACCCTCAGCTCCGGGACAGTCAGCACCTCGGGTTCCGTGGCCATATCGGGCACGACCACGCTCCTGGGGCCCAACAATCTGAACTTCAGCACGTCCCCCGGAGATTCCTACCAGTTCGACGTCCTGCAGGATTTTCCGCAGGTGCAGGTGAGGGATTCCAACAACGCCGTGATCGCGCAGGACAACTCGACGAACGTCACGGTCGCCATCAACACCAACCCGTCCAGCGGTGTTTTATTGGGGACGTTGACGCAGACCGTTTCCAGCGGCGTGGCCACGTTCAACGACCTGCGGATCACCCGGGCCGGCAACGACTACGACCTTTCGGCCACATCGGGGGGGCTCTCATCAGCGACCTCCAGCGCCTTCGACATCCTGCCTTCGACGGAGGTCAAGTCCGAGGTCGTTTACGACGATTCCGCGTCGACCTATTATGTCAAATGCTGGCTGCAGGGCCACCAGGACGTGGTGGACGTGGACAACGACGACACCTGTTCACTGACGATTTATGAGCCCGACGGGACCGAGGAACTCGCAACGGTGGCGGATATCGGCAACCCGGACGCGAATGACATCTTCAGTTACGGCAGCTGGATGCCTTTGGATTCCAGCGACATCTACTACGGTGTGGTGACCATTTCCTACGACGACGGCAACGGCGCGGTCTCTTACACCTCCAACGCGGTCTACAATGTCCGGGATATCGCGAATACCGGCGGCAGCAGCGGAGGGGGCGGGACTGTGGCCGATGTCGTCGTCATCTACGACGAGTCGGCCGACAACTGGGAGGTCCGCGCCATGCTCTCCGATGACGGCGGCTATGTCGCGGACCTGGAGGCGGCCAGCGGGACCCTGACCATCTACCAGGGGAGCGGGGCGGTGGATACGGGGTGTCCCGGTGACTGCGATTCGCTTGAGATGACCAAGACGGACGGCGACGATTTCGATTACGAGAGTTATACCGGCTGGACACCCTCGGACCTGGACGACGAGTATTCGGTCTGCGTGGAGATCTCCTACGGCGGGTCCACCTACGACAAGTGCCTGCTCTACGCGGTCACCGCCTCCCAGCTGGCGGACATCAAGGCCAAGACCGACACCATCGACTGGAGCGATATATCGACGATCGATTCCAAGATCGATACCATAGACACCAATGTGGACGCCATCAAGGCGGTGACCGACACCATCAACTGGGACCAGGTCGGGGTCATCCAGTCGACCACCGACAGCATCAAGACCACCACCGACAAGATGGATCCCGTCAACTGGGACGATATCGAGGTGCTGAGCAAGGCCAACGTCACCTGGAGCGATCTCGCGGACATGACCGCGGCCGGGATCAACTGGGACGATATCTACGAGCTCACCGAGGCGGGCATCAACTGGCTCGATATCGACATCATGAGCGACGCGGGCGTGAACTGGGCGGACCTGGACATCATGTTCGACAAGGGCATCAACTGGACCGCGGTCAACGACATGTCGGACGCCGGCATCAACTGGGCGGATATCGACATCCTCTCGGACAAGGGTATCAACTGGACCAGCATCAATGACCTCTCCGATGCCGGGATCAACTGGCTGGACATCGACGTGATGTCCGACGCCGGCGTCAACTGGGCGGACCTGGATGTCCTGAGCGACAGCGGCATTAACTGGGAGGACCTGGAGTTCATGAGCGAGGCCGGTGTGAACTGGTACGACATCGCCTACATGAGCGGCGCCGGCGTCAACTGGGACGAGACGATCAACTGGGACAACCTGGCCGAACTGACGACGGCCGGCGTCAACTGGCTCGACCTGCAGGTCATGACCGGTTCGGCCATCAACTGGGGGGACTGGGTGGAGATGACGAAGTCCGGGATCAACTGGCTGGACGTCGACGTCCTCAGCGACGCGGGGATCAACTGGACGGATCTCGATGTGATGAGCGACAAGGGGATCAACTGGCTGGACATCGACGTGATGTCGGATGCCGGGATTAATTGGGCGGATCTGGATATCATGAGCGACAAGGGGGTCAACTGGGCGGACATCGATATCATGTCGGACAAGGGGATCAACTGGCTGGATATCGATGTGATGTCGGACTCCGGTGTCAACTGGACCAGCATCAACGACCTTTCCGATGCCGGCATCAACTGGCTCGATATTGACATTATGAGCGACGCGGGCGTCAACTGGGCGGACATGGACGTTATGTCGGACAAGGGGATCAACTGGATATCGGTCAACGATTTGTCTGACGCGGGAATCAACTGGGCGGATATCGATGTGATGAGTGATGCGGGCATCAACTGGACGGACCTGGACATCTTGTCGGACAGGGGCATCAACTGGCTGGACATCGATGTGTTGTCGGATGCGGGGATCAACTGGGCGGACCTGGATATCATGAGCGACAAGGGGATTAACTGGCTGGACATCGACGTGATGTCGGACAGAGGCATCAACTGGACCTCGCTGAATGACATGTCGGACGCCGGGATCAACTGGCTGGACATCGATGTGTTGTCGGACGCGGGCGTGAACTGGGCCGATCTGGATATCATGAGCGACCGGGGCATCAACTGGCATGATATCGATGTGATGTCGGACCGGGGGATCAATTGGGCTGATATCGATGTGATGAGCGACAAGGGGATCAACTGGCTGGACATCGATGTGATGTCGGACGCCGGCGTCAACTGGACCAGCATCAACGACCTTTCCGATGCCGGCATCAACTGGCTGGATATCGACGTGATGTCGGACGCGGGCATCAACTGGGCCGATATGGATGTCATGAGCGACAGGGGCATCAACTGGCTGGACATCGATGCCATGTCGGACGCCGGCGTCAACTGGGCCGATATTGACGTCATGTCGCATAAGGGCATTAATTGGGCAGATATCGATATTATGAGCGACAAGGGGATCAACTGGGTGGACATCGATGTGATGTCGGACGCCGGCGTCAACTGGATTTCGATCAATGATATGTCGGACGCTGGGATCAACTGGCTGGACATCGATGTGATGTCGGATGCCGGCGTCAACTGGGCGGATATCGATATTATGAGCGACAGGGGGATCAACTGGCTGGACATCGATGTGATGTCGGATGCGGGCATCAACTGGGCGGACCTGGACATTATGTCGGACAAAGGCATCAACTGGACCTCGGTGAATGACATGTCGGCCGCGGGTGTCAACTGGCAGGACATTGATGTCATGTCGGACGCAGGCGTCAACTGGGCGGACCTGGAGATCATGTCGGATAAGGGCATCAACTGGCTGGATATCGATGTGATGTCGGACGCGGGGATCAACTGGGCGGATCTGGATGTCATGAGCGACAAGGGGATCAACTGGCTGGACATCGACGTGATGTCGGATAAAGGCATCAACTGGACCTCGGTGAATGACATGTCGGACGCGGGTGTCAACTGGCTGGATATCGATGTGATGTCGGACGCCGGCATCAATTGGGCGGACCTGGACATCATGTCGGATAAGGGCATCAACTGGCTGGACATCGATGTGATGTCGGACGCGGGGATCAACTGGGCGGACCTGGATATCATGAGCGACAAGGGGATCAACTGGCTGGACATCGACGTGATGTCGGATAAAGGCATCAACTGGACATCAATCAACGATATGTCGGACGCCGGGATCAACTGGCTGGATATGGATGTAATGTCAGACGCCGGGATAAATTGGGCGGACCTGGATATCATGTCGGACAAAGGCATCAACTGGCAGGACATCGATGTGATGTCGGACTCCGGTGTCAACTGGACATCGGTCAACGATTTGTCGGATGCGGGGATCAACTGGCTTGATATCGATGTGATGTCGGATGCGGGGATCAACTGGGCGGATCTGGATATCATGTCGGACAGGGGCATCAACTGGCAGGACATCAATGTGATGTCGGATGCGGGGGTCAACTGGGCGGACCTGGATATCATGTCGGATAAAGGCATCAACTGGCTGGATATTGACGTCTTGAGCGACCGGGGCATTAACTGGACATCCATTCATGACATGTCGGACGCGGGTGTCAACTGGCTTGATATCGATGTGATGTCGGATGCGGGGATCAACTGGTCGGATTTGGACAACATGAGCGACAAAGGTATCAACTGGACGGATATCGATGTGATGTCGGATGCGGGGATCAACTGGGCGGACCTGGATATCATGTCGGATAAAGGCATCAACTGGCTGGATATTGACGTCTTGAGCGACCGGGGCATTAACTGGACATCCATTCATGACATGTCGGACGCGGGTGTCAACTGGCTTGATATCGATGTGATGTCGGATGCGGGGATCAACTGGTCGGATTTGGACAACATGAGCGACAAAGGTATCAACTGGACGGATATCGATGTGATGTCGGATGCGGGGATCAACTGGGCGGACCTGGATATCATGTCGGATAAGGGCATCAACTGGCTGGACATCGACGTCATGTCGCATAAGGGCATCAACTGGACATCCATTAACGATATGTCGGACGCCGGTATCAACTGGCTCGATCTTGACGTGTTGTCGGATGCGGGGATCAACTGGGCGGACCTGGACATCATGTCGGACAAGGGCATCAACTGGCTGGACATTGATGTGATGAGCGACGCGGGTATCAACTGGGCGGACCTGGACATCATGTCGGATAAGGGCATCAACTGGCTGGACATCGACGTGATGTCGGATGCGGGGATCAACTGGTCGGACCTGGATATCATGTCGGACAAAGGCATCAACTGGCTGGACATTGATGTGATGTCGGACAGAGGCATCAACTGGACCTCGGTGAATGACATGTCGGACGCCGGGATCAACTGGCTGGACGTCGATGTGATGTCGGATGCGGGGATCAACTGGTCGGACCTGGACATCATGAGCGACAAAGGCATCAACTGGCTGGACATCGATGTGATGTCGGACAGAGGCATCAACTGGACCTCGGTGAATGACATGTCGGACGCCGGGATCAACTGGCTGGACATCGACGTGATGTCGGACGCGGGGATCAACTGGTCGGATCTGGACATCATGAGCGACAAAGGTATCAACTGGACGGATATCGATGTGATGTCAGACGCCGGTATCAACTGGGCGGACCTGGACATCATGAGCGACAAGGGCATCAACTGGCTGGACATCGATGTGATGTCGGACAGAGGCATCAACTGGACCTCGGTGAATGACATGTCGGACGCCGGGATCAACTGGCTGGACATCGACGTGATGTCGGACGCGGGGATCAACTGGTCGGATCTGGACATCATGAGCGACAAAGGTATCAACTGGACGGATATCGATGTGATGTCAGACGCCGGTATCAACTGGGCGGACCTGGATGTCATGAGCGACAAGGGCATCAACTGGCTGGATATTGATGTCTTGAGCGACCGGGGCATCAACTGGACATCGGTGAATGACATGTCGGACGCCGGGATCAACTGGCTGGACGTTGACGTGATGTCGGACGCGGGGATCAACTGGTTGGATCTGGACATCATGAGCGACAAGGGGATTAACTGGCTGGACATCGATGTGATGTCGGATGCGGGAATCAACTGGACAGACCTGGATGTGATGAGCGATAAAGGCATCAACTGGGCAGATATCGATGTCATGAGCGATAAAGGGATAAATTGGCTGGACATCGACGTGATGAGTAACGCGGGCGTCAACTGGGCGGACCTGGATATCATGTCGGACAAGGGAATCAACTGGCTGGACATCGATGTGATGTCGGACGCAGGCGTCAACTGGGCGGACCTGGATATCATGAGCGACAAGGGGATCAACTGGGCGGACCTGGACATCATGTCGGATAAAGGCATCAACTGGCTGGACATCGACGTGATGAGCGGCGCGGGCATCAACTGGACGTCGATTAATGATATGTCAGATGCCGGCATTAACTGGCAGGACATCGATGTTATGAGTGACGCGGGCATCAACTGGGCGGACCTGGATATCATGTCGGATAAAGGCATCAACTGGCTGGATATCGATGAAATGTCGGACAGAGGCATCAACTGGACCTCGGTGAATGACATGTCGGACGCAGGTATCAACTGGCTTGATATCGATGTGATGTCGGATGCCGGTATCAACTGGGCGGACTTGGACATCATGTCAGACAGGGGCATCAACTGGATGGACGTCGATGTGATGTCGGATGCCGGGATCAACTGGGCGGACCTGGATGTCATGAGCGACAAGGGGATAAACTGGCTGGACATCAATGTGATGTCGGACAGAGGCATCAACTGGACCTCGGTGAATGACATGTCGGACGCCGGGATCAACTGGCTGGACATCGACGTGATGTCGGACGCGGGGATCAACTGGTCGGATCTGGACATCATGAGCGACAAAGGTATCAACTGGACGGATATCGATGTGATGTCAGACGCCGGTATCAACTGGGCGGACCTGGATGTCATGAGCGACAAGGGCATCAACTGGCTGGATATTGACGTCTTGAGCGACCGGGGCATTAACTGGACGTCCATTCATGACATGTCGGACGCAGGGATCAACTGGCTGGATATTGACGTAATGAGCGATGCGGGCGTCAACTGGGCGGATCTGGACGTCATGTCGGACAAGGGGATCAACTGGCTGGACATCGATGTGATGAGTGATGCGGGCGTTAACTGGGCGGATATCGATATCATGAGCAGTAAGGGCATTAACTGGTCTGACGTCGATGTGATGTCGGACAGAGGCATCAACTGGACCTCGGTGAGCGACATGTCTGATGCCGGGATAAACTGGCTGGACGTTGATGTGATGTCGGATGCCGGGATCAACTGGGCGGACCTGGATATCATGTCGGACAAAGGCATCAACTGGCTGGATATTGATGTGATGTCGGATGCGGGGATTAACTGGGCGGACTTGGATATCATGTCGGATAAAGGCATCAACTGGCTGGATATTGACGTAATGAGCGATGCGGGCGTCAACTGGGCGGATCTGGACGTCATGTCGGACAAGGGTATCAACTGGCTGGACATCGATGTGATGTCGGACAGAGGCATCAACTGGACATCGGTCAATGACATGTCGGACGCCGGGATCAACTGGCTGGACATCGACGTGATGAGCGATGCGGGCATCAACTGGGCGGACCTGGATATCATGTCGGACAAGGGTATCAACTGGCTGGACATCGATGTGATGTCGGACAGAGG